>CABXHU010000006.1 GCA_902512065.1 uncultured Bacteroidota bacterium
TGACCTTCTAGGCCCTGAAAATTATTGCTAATTAGCCATTGTCTTAAAAACTCTTTTGATAATTGTTTTTGTGGTTGATTGTTTTTTTGTCTTTCCTTATAGCCATTTGAATAAAAATATCTTGAAGAGTCTGGAGTATGAATTTCATCTATTAATACAATTTTACCATCCTTGGTTTTTCCAAATTCATACTTTGTGTCAACTAAAATTAACCCCCTGTCTTTTGCAATACTAGTTCCCTTATCAAAAAGATTTTTAGTATATGTTTCTAAAACTTCATAATCCTCTTTAGAAACTATATTTCTTGAGATAATATCTTCTTTACTAATGTCTTCATCATGGTTTCCAGATTCAGCTTTTGTAGCAGGTGTTATAATTGGTTTAGGAAATTTATCATTCTCAATCATTCCTTCAGGCATGTTTTCACTGCAGAGTGTCCTAATGCCTTTTTTATATTCTCTAGCTGCATGTCCAGATAAATAACCTCTAATAACCATCTCTATTTTAAATGGTTCACATAAGTGACCTATTGAAACATTTGGATCAGGAGATGAAATAAGCCAGTTTGGAACAATTTCTGAAGTTAGACCCATCATTTGAGTGGCAATCTGATTTAAAATTTGACCTTTATAAGGAATTCCTTTAGGCATAACTACATCAAATGCAGATATTCTGTCAGAAGCAATCATTACAACCAAATCATCGTGTATCTTATATACATCTCTTACTTTTCCTTTATAGAAATCAGTTTGACCTGGAAAATTAAAATCCGTCTTAATTATTGCGCTATTCATTAATTTTAATTAGGATTTTCAATGTTTTTATATGCATCAATAATCTTTTTAACCAACGAATTTCTAACTACATCGCTATCATTTAAATGTACTATTTCAACCCCTTCAGTATCTTTTAGAATAAGTAATGCTTCCTTAATTCCAGAAGTTGTTCTGCTTGGCAGATCAATCTGACCAGGATCGCCAGTTATTAGAAATTTTGCATTCTTACCCATTCTTGTTAAAAACATTTTCATTTGTGAATGTGTTGTGTTTTGACCTTCGTCTAAAATAACAAAAGCATTGTCTAAAGTTCTACCTCTCATAAATGCTAAAGGTGCAATTTGAATAACCTCATCTTCAATGTATTTTTTTAACTTAATCGAAGGTATCATATCTTTTAATGCATCGTATAAAGGCTGCATATATGGATCAAGCTTATCTTTAAGGTCGCCAGGCAGAAAACCTAAATTCTCTCCAGCTTCAAGGGCTGGTCTTGTTAATATTATACGCTTTACTTCTTTTTGTTTCAGTGATTTTACTGCTAAAGCTATTCCTGTATAGGTCTTTCCAGTTCCAGCAGGGCCAATTGCAAATACCATATTGCTATTATTTACAGCATCAACTATTCTTCTTTGATTTAATGTTTTAGCCTTAATTAATCTACCATTAACTCCATGTAAAATAGGTTTATGACTATCCGTAGAAGTTTTAATATTTTCATAAGAAGAATTTAATAACATCTCAATTTCATTGTCTGAAAGTATATTATATTCAATAAAATAGTTTATTATTTGCTTTATTCTTTTTTCAAATTCATTTAAATCATCCTTCTTTCCATAAGCTTTAATTTTGTCTCCCCTGGCAACAATTTTTAATTCCGGGTATTTAAGTTTTATAAATTTTATGTATTTGTTTTGAGGACCAAATAAATCTTTAGGATCAATTTTTTCTATTTTAATTACTCTTTCGTCCAATTTGCTTAAATAAAATTATAGAATTGATTTATTAGATTTATATACCAAAAATACATAATTTTAAACCACATATTTTAAGAAAATATCAACAATTTATATGTCAATTATAACACTTACTACTGATTTTGGAACAAAGGGCCACTTTGTTGCAAAAATTAAAGCGGCTATAATGTCTGATATTCCAGAAGTAGGCATAGTTGATATCACTCATCAGATTTCACCTTTTAATATAATGGAAACTGCATATGTAATTGAAAATTCCTATAAACATTTTCCAGAAAAAACTATACATATTATTGGTGTTGACTCTGAAAAAACTCCTGAAAACCTCCATTTGGTTGTAAAGCTTAATGGTCAATATTTTATCTGTGCTGATAATGGTGTTTTAAGTATTGTATGCAACAATATTAACCCTGATGAAATTTTTGAGATTAATATTCATGATAAAATTGAATCTGAAAACTCAGCAATTAAAACATTTACTAAGGTTGCATGTCATCTAGCTAAAGGAGGAGAACCAGAGGTTATTGGTAAACGAATAAAAAAAATAAAATCAGTAAAATCCATAAATCCATTTATAAATGACGATAAAAATCAAATAATTGGAACGGTATTATATATAGATAATTATGGAAATGTAGTAACTAATATAAAGCAAGGATTTTTTAAAGAAACAGCTAAAGGAAGAAAGTTTGAAATTTCTGCAAGAAATCATAAGTTCAAGAAGATATTTAATAACTATAGTGAAATTGTTGATTTCAATATAGATGAAAAAAAAAGAAGTAATGAAGGTAGAGCTTTGGCATTATTTAATTCATCCAAATATTTAGAGATTGCAATATATAAAAGCAACCCACTAAATGTTGGAACAGCATCATCATTATTAGGGTTAAAAGTTTATGATTCTGTAACTGTAAGTTTTTTAAAATAGCTTGTCAATGTTGATAAGTTTATTTATGTAATTTATCTGATTATAATATATTTGTGTAAATTAATTTTATTAATATTTTCCTATGAAGTTTATAGTATCTAGCAGTGCTTTATTAAAGAAACTACAAGTGCTTAGTGGTGTTATTAATGCAACTAATACAATACCTGTTTTAGATCATTTTTTATTTGATTTAGATAGCTCAAACCTAACAATAACTTCTAGTGATTTAGAAACTACCATGGTATCTTCTATTGAAGTTGATAGTACAAGTAAGGGAAGTTTAGCTATTCCTTCTAAACTTTTAATTGATACACTTAAAACATTTCCTGACCAACCATTAACATTCACAGCTGAAGAAAACAATATAATAGAAATAAATTCTAATCATGGAAAGTACACATTAGCTTATGCTGATGGAGAACAATTTCCTAAAGCTATTACTTTAGACAACCCGTCTACAGCTACAGTCTCCAGCACAGTACTTTTAAAAGCAATTAATAGTACAATATTTGCTGCAGGAAATGATGACTTAAGACCCGTAATGAGTGGAGTGTTTTTTCAATTATCTAAAGAGAATTCAACTTTTGTAGCAACAGATGCTCATAAATTAGTGAAGTATACTAGATCTGATGTGTCTGCTTCAGAATTAGCTGAATTTATAATGCCTAAGAAGCCTCTAAATCTTCTAAAAAGTATTATTGATAAAGATTTTCAAGTCACAATAGAATACAACAACTCTAATGCTAAATTTATATTAGAAAATATAACAATTGTGTGTAGACTGATAGATGGAAATTATCCAAATTATGAAGCTGTTATTCCAAATGAAAACCCAAATGTTCTAACAATTGATAGAACTCAATTTTTAAACTCCCTTAAAAGAGTTTCTATTTTCTCTAATAAAACTACTCATCAAGTTAGATTGAAATTAGCTGGTGCGGAATTAAATGTATCTGCAGAAGATATAGACTTTAGCAATAAAGCAGAAGAACGATTAACATGCGATTATAAAGGAGAAGATATTGAAATTGGTTTTAATTCAAGATTCATTATTGAAATGCTAAACAATATGGAATCTGATGAAATAAAACTTGAAATGAGTCTTCCTAATAGAGCTGGTATATTAAAGCCTGTAAGCGGTTATGATAAGGGTGAAGAGATAACTATGCTTGTGATGCCGGTAATGCTAAATAGCTAGATCACTTCTTATATACAACTAACTGTGCCTTATATCCAGTTGAAATTAACCACTTTTTATTAGATAATTGAACTCCGTTTTCATCAAGCACTACAAGTTGTGCTGTATTAGGACTTGAATCTCCTTCGTTTAAAGCAATAAAATCAATATTATTATAACCTTCGTCAAGATCTATGTCAATTACATAAAACACCGAACTAAGTGAAATATTTGGATGTATAATTGAATTGTTTAACATCAATCTAATTCTATCCCCATCAACATATTCGTGATCTCTACATTTAATAATAATATATTTAGATTGCGTCTCAATATTGCCTAGAGAATAATCTGCTTTAAATTTTGAATTATCTCTAGCGCCTTCTTTAAATTTTTGCTTAATTATCCATGTAGGAGTGACCAGCTCAGTTGACTTAGTTATATCAATTACGTTTTCTTTAGATAATATATCAAAATCTAAATTGTAATTAAAAAAACTCTTTTTCTTTTTATCGGTAAGACCTTTAGCTTCAATCTTGTTTAGTGAAAAACTAGAATTGGTAATAGTATTTGTATCTAAAGACTTTATCTCAATAATCTTTATAGAGACTTCCTGTGAAAAAACAAATAATGAATTAAAAAATAAAGCAACTAATATGAAATAATTTTTCACTAACTAATAAGTTTTATATTTAATAAAGATATTTAAATCCTATATATTATTTCAATTATTAAGCTTATATTAACATAATATTTTAGATAAATAATGTAGTGGATCCAATTCAGGTTTTAGGATATTTTGGCGCTTTTTTGGTAGGTCTAATTTTAGGGTTAATTGGTAGTGGTGGATCAATATTGTCTTTACCAATTCTTGTATATATCTTTGGAGTTAATCCAGTCTTAGCAACTGGATATTCATTATTTATAGTGGGAACTACCTCTCTTATAGGGTCTATAAAAAACCTAAAAGATAATCTTATTAATTACGATACTACATTGTTCTTTTCTATTTCAGCAATTATCTCTGTTTACATCACACAAAAACATATACTTGGAATTATTCCAGATATTATATATTCTAGTGATATCATGATACTGACTAAAGAAAAAATGATTATGCTTCTTTTTTCAATTTTAATGTTAGTAGCTGGGATTTTTATGGTTAAAAAATCTCCTAAAACTATTGTTAAAATAAAAAATATAAAGACAATTGCGCCTAACAAGTTTCTAGTTTTAACAGAGGGAACATTAACTGGTTTTTTAACAGGTCTTGTTGGTGCTGGTGGAGGTTTTATTATAGTCCCTGTCCTTGTAATTCTAGCTAAACTACGAATGAAGCACGCAATAGCAACATCTCTAGCAATTATTTCCTTAAAATCACTAATAGGATTTATTGGTGCAGTTGAGTTCTGGGGGACAGCAATTGAATGGGAATTTTTATTATCATTTACAATGCTGTCTATTTTAGGTATATTTGTTGGTCAATATTTCAACCATAAAGTAGCTTCGGATAAATTAAAAGATATTTTCGGAATATTTGTTATAAGTATTGCTATTATAATACTTATAAAAACAGTTCTTTAGTTTTTTTTAATAAAGCAGTGTTGTTTCCATAAAACTCTTACTAAACTCAAATGATTTTAATCTAGCTTCTAAATTACCTCCGAAATCAACCCCCCTGGTGACACACATTATAAAACCTAATTTTTGTAAAAAAGGGTTTGACATAGGAATATTAAAGTAGTTCATTAACACATTACCTTTCTCATCTAATCTAAAAATACATTCACTAAAATTATATGCATTTTCATTTCTTATCAAAGGAGCATCTCTATCAAAAGAATGGTAAGAATCTTTATAGATTGTTACGTCTATATTCGTATTAGGCATTAATTTATCTACTAAATCAAGACATGGGGCTGAAGGAGTCCAATTATCTAATTCTCCAATTAAAATATGAATTGGCGCTTTAGAGAAGTCTGTATTGTCAGGATTAATAAAACAAGGAGGATAATATGCTAAATGAGAAGCAAATGACAATTCTTTATTAATAGCTTCCTTAAGAGGTAACCATGCAGAAAATAGAGTGACTCCACCTCCTAAACTCCATCCTGTTATTGAAACCCTGTCCTTATCTATTTTTGGGTGATCAGCAAGAGCTTCAAAAGCTCTGTATGCATCTAGTATCATTGCAGCCATAGTTATTTCATTTTGAGTTCCAACAGTTGAGGTTATTCCTCTGCTTTTAAAACTATTTAACTCAAATGTTGCAATACCCATCTCCTGATACATTTTTAAATACTTATAATGATGCTCTCCCCAACCAAGACTTCCAGCTACACCAATTACCAATGGATATTTTTTTCCATCATCTATTGTGTCATTAGGAATAACTAACTCTCCAAAAACACTTTGTTTTTCTTGATTGTCTAAATCTGTTATAACGTCATTAAATGAATAAGGATTTGCACTCTCAAAATGTATTTTTTCAACAGTGTTTTGAGAATAAATAGAAGTATATACTAAACAAAATGTAAGTAATAAATATAGCTTATTCATAATAAAAATAAAATTACAAAAATAATTGCTTGTTATTACTTATTTATTATATACATTTGCACCCAAATTATATTCAATGACAGGAACAGTTAAATTTTTCAACGAATCCAAAGGATATGGCTTTATCACTAATGATGAAACAGAACAAGATATATTTGTACATGTTACAGCATTAGACGGAATTACAATTCAAGAAGGCGATAAAGTTAATTTCTCAGAAGGTGAAGGAAGAAAAGGTAAAGCTGCTATCGATATCTCTATCGTTTAGTTTACATACTTTATTAATCCCATAAAATTTCTTTAAAGCAACGGCTACTAATTATCATATTTTGTTAAAAATATGATAGGATCTCCTATGCTTAATTTTTATGTGATCCATCACAAAATGGCCTCTTATTAGATTTTCCACATCCACAGAGAGAAAACCTTGATTTGTGCTCTATTTCATGACCATTTTCATCTAAAAGAATAACATCTCCATTAATGGAAATGGGACCACTTGATTTTATTTTAATAATAGGATGAGTATCATTCATTAATCTATAATATATAAAATCTAATTAATAATTGAATTAAAATTTTTCTTATCTGTATCTCCCTCAGTATTAAATACCAAAACTCTAGATTTAGAGTTTAAACCGATATGTTCTCTAAGTTGTCCGTATTTATCTTCTTCAATTAATTTAAACAATCCTCCCAATCCTGCTGCACCTGATTCTCCAGAAACTATTTTTTTATCATCATCAATTGGGTAAAAGAGAGATCTCATTGATTTTTTAGCATATTCATCTGATATAGTTAATGCAGCATCGCATCCATTCATAATTATATTCCATCCATTTTTAGACGGAATGCCGCAATTTAATCCCGCCATTATAGTATCAGAATTCCCTGTTGGAGTTATTCTTTTATTAGATAATAATGACTGTAATATTCCTGAAGAGTTTTCAGGTTCAACTAATACAATTTTTGGTTTATTTATTTTATATCTATTAAGATAATACCATATACAAGAAGCAGCCCAACTACCAACCCCAGCTTGAAGAAAAACAATATCTATATTTGGTGTATTTACGGGATTAATTGAATCTTCCATCTCTATAAAGTGAGTTAAATACCCAGACATGATATAAGCAGGTATTTCTTCATAGCCATCCCATGATGCATCTTGAAGTAATTTCCAGTTCATTTTATTACTCATTTCAAGAGCATATTTGCAAGCTTCTTCATAATCTAGGTCAAGCTGTATAACTTCTGCTCCATGACCAGCAATCGCATTAATTCTATCTCTAGTAGTTTGCTTTGGAACATATATTACAGATTTTTTGTTATTCCTAGCAGCGGACCATGCCACTGCCCTACCATGATTTCCATCTGTTGCAGTACAAAAAGTAGATATACTTGGATCTATTATCAATTGCTTGTAGACTGCATAGGATGCTCCAAGTCCTTTAAAGGCATTTAGTCCGAATCTATTTGATTCATCTTTTACATATAACTCTCCAATATTTAATTTTTCAGACAGGTTCTTTAGCTTATGTAAAGTAGCTGGCAAATATCCTTCCAAAGATTTATGATAGTCTAATGAATCATTTTTTAAAAGAATATTGTTGGTTAAATTGTTTCTTAATTTATTATCTGGATTATTTAAATAAAAATCAATCATTTTTTTAATTTAAAAAAGATGGTAGACGTGTTATCTAAATATTCTTTATAACTATCTAAATGTCCCCATTTTTGTTTTCCACGAGCCTCTAGAAGTCTTACACCGCTTACATAAACCAATAGTATATAAGTAAATATTGGTGAAATTAAAGTTATTAACTGCCATCCTTTTAAAGAAGAAAATGACATTATTGCAACGCCTAGCCATAATGAGATCTCTCCAAAATAGTTTGGATGTCTTGAGTATGACCATAAGCCTGAGGTTATAAATTTATCTTTATTATCAGGAATACTTCTAAATTTAGTTTTTTGATTGTCAGCGACAACCTCAATTAAAAAACCTATTATAAAGGTGATTACTCCAATAATGAATAATTCATTCATTATTATTCCTTCAGCAGTTGATATAGCTGTTATAGCACAGGCAGAACATATTGAAACCCAGGTACCCTGCAAGGTCCATGTCATAAAAAACCTAGTTGGTGAAGGTTTAATATCTCTGAACCTTTTATCCTCACCTGCCTCCTTGATTCTAAAAAATAAAAAACTCCCTAGTCTAACAGCCCATATAATAATAAATAATGATAAAATAAGACTACCTAAATTGAATTCAGATGATTTATAAAAAACAAAACTAATAATAGAAATATAGGTAATACTACCTGCAAGATCATAGAATTTCTCGGTTTGAAGCAAATATGCTGGAACAAATAAAACCCATTGTATTAAATAAGCAATAACTACTGCATTTTTAACTAAATCTACACCTGTTGCAAATGCTATTCCATAACCAATTAAAAAAGCAATTATTGATATTATAATATTTTTCATAACAATTATCTAAAATTAAATAAAAACCAAATTCTTATATAATACTATTAATTTCATCTAGATAGAGATAAATAATAAATAAAACTAAGTATATAAACAAATATATTCTGTAACTATTTCTAGATTTTATGTAATCAGGATTGTTCGGATAAAGATTTAAGAATAAACCTTTTAATTCTTTTAAAAAAATCGGTTTTATATTAATCTTCCAATCATCAGTTTTATATACAATTTTTCTGAATTTATTTCTAAAATACGTACTTGGTATACCCCAAACAAATAAGATTATAAGCAATAATCCTTTACTCATTATAACTTAAGATATTAATTCCCTCTTCCTACTTTTCTTACTCCTGAAGATTTTGCTTTGTTGCTTTTATTAACAAACTTTTGCTTGCCACCTTTTTTTGAGGGATTTTGTTTATCAAGTCTATTACCAAAAAATTTACTAGGCATAATTATATGTTATTAGTTCATACACTCTAAAGATATTGGAGATATTGTTAATATACAAGTAGTTTCACAATCTAATTTATAACTGGAATTAATCGTGAAGACAAGTCTGGCGTAGACATATCTTTATCAAGAGGATACATAGGTCTTTTAATATTCTTATAGCCTAATCTATATAAATCTTGATCAACACCACCAGGGGTTAAGGCCATAATCCAATCTCCTCTAATATCATAAAGCTCTGGCACTAAATATCCTATTTTAACTACTAGAATATCTGTTTTAGAAGGTTCTAGAGCTAAATCTGTAAAATCAGACAAATAGTGATATGGTTTTCTCTTTTTTGTAACTATAATTTTAATACTTCCAACCTGAATAACAGCCTCAACTTCAGCATTCATATCTCCAGATTTAATTGAAATTAGCTTTCCTCTTATTTTAATTGGTGGAGAATATCTATCATCTACAATCGCTCCAACATATCCTTCTACATAGTCTCCTATTTTAGATTTAACAGCATTGTTGATTAAATCAGGACCAGGAATTGAAGCATAGATAAGCTCTGGAGCATTCTCATTTTTAAATTCTGGTCTATTTAAAAGTTTGTTTAGCGTCCATGTTACATCACCCGCTCCCCCTGCTGTAGGGTTATCCCCCATATCGCTGATAATAAAAGGTTTTTCAGTAATTCTATTCTTTAAATACTCAAATGCTTTGCTTAGACTCGTTTTTAAAGTTGCTGTAGGAGCAACAAAGTCAAATTCACCTCTTACATCCCAAAAGTGTTCTGCAAGTTCTTCTGCCCCTTTAGTAACATTTTTCTTATTGTCTCCAACAGCCATAACAACTGCATGATTTCTTGGTGCGTCTCCCCATGCATAACCAATCCATATAGCCGCATCAATAACTCCTTCCCTATCTGCAATACGACTTACTTTACTATAAAGAGATTTTCCAGGCTCTACCCTCGTACTAGTTTGTTCGCCAGGTAGTAGTATTGGCACAGGAATCCAAGCCTTGTATTTAGGCTTTCCGTTATTAGATTCTATTCTTTCAATTAAATTATCAAGTGCTCTTTGCTTAGACTCCATAGCGTCTTCATGCGGAGCCATCCTATAACATGTTATAAGATCTGAATACATTGCTAATTTTTCTGAAACATTTCCATGTAAATCCATGGAAGTTGAAATTATTGTTTTATTTCCTACAACCTCCCTTATTCTTTCTATAAGATCTCCTTCAGGATCAACCATACCCTCGACATTCATAGCTCCATGAATATCAAAAAATAGTCCATCTAGAGGTAATGTCTTTTTAGTTCTTTCAATTAGGTCTTTAACCATTAATTCATAAGCTTCTTTAGTAACAACTCCTCCAGGCATTGCTTTACCTGTCATTGAAGGAAACCAATCAGCTTTTTCAAGGTAATTATCATTGAAAAAAGAATAGTTTGAAAAAATAGCCTCATCGTATTTAATATTAAATTCTTTTTCAGTTGTTCTAGCAGGAGAAAATGTACTAGACTCAATTCCTAATCCTGAAATACCTATTCTAGGCTTATTATCATTAATACAGGAATAGAAAGAAAAGACAATAACTATAAATAATAATAGTTTTTTCATACTTCAATTCATTCAAAGATTATGCTAAGGCAGTTGTGAGTTTTATAAACTTACATAGTTTTTCCAACAAAGACATTTACTTTAGGATTTATTGGATTTCCACTTGCCCGTCTATTTGTTACGATTTGTCCACTATGCCATATTGCATCTGAAATAGGTCCATTTATATGATTCCAAAAAGGAAAAGTCATTTTATTCTCACCTTGAACTAGTACGATTTTAAGTTTTGAAAGATCATCAGTTCGCTTTAAATAGTTCTTAACGGTTTGTAGGTTTTCAAGAGTTCTTGCTCTATACTCATTAAAGCTGTATTTATCGTGTGTAAAATCAAATTCCTGGCCTTCAAAAGTTTTAACAATAGCGATTGATAAATTATATATATGCTCTACAACTTCAAAAGTAGATCGACTATCATCACTCGGCTTATAATTTAAATCATTTTCACTCAAAGATTCAGTTGCCCAATAATATCTATATCCTAGACCATCAATCATTCTGGATACTACATTGATTTCTGAATATTCACTTGGATACTCCCCTATTTCATAAAAAGGAAGTTTTTTTTCTTGTGCAGTCATATTAAAAGTAATTAAGATTAGTATTAAGCTTAAAAAGTATTTCATAATTATAAGTTTTAGATTACTACCTACAATTTACAATATTTTAACAAACTACTTTAACAAGCAAGAGCTGAATAAGGGGAGATGTATTTATAATTTAGCTCATCTTATCTTGTCCAAGCAAATAGATTTAGAAAACTATTGTTGTTAGCAACTAGAATGGCAGGTCTCTTTTCTTTTAGTATAAATAGTAATTCAAGATTTTTTACATTTTCAGGTATAAAAATACCACTCTCATCAATTTTTAAATCAGCTGTAAATGTACCATCTCCATTACCCTTAAGAAAAAGACCTTTGCCTGCGTCATATGAAGGTGTTTCTATCTCGGTATTATATATATTTCCACCAATAACAACATCTAAATTACCGTCACCATCAAAATCCCAAATAACGCTATCTATTATTGGTGAAAATTGAGCTTCACGTAGTAATTCGGTCATTTCTAATGTATTTTCTCCCTTGTTTTCAATATAAATACTTGCAAAATTAGTAGCAGAATAATGTAGAGCATTATTTAAATTTTCAGCCCCAAAAATATCTATCATATTAGATGATGCAAAATCTGAAAATAAGGGAAATTTTTCACTTATAAATGGCATTTGTTCAGTTGAACATTCTTTACCTCTTAATGGCACAAGACTTCCATTATAAGATTTGCTTAATACGATATCGAGGGTTCCATTTTCATCAAAATCATTAGAATATACATGTAAAGGTTTTTCATTTGTTGGCTGAAATTTATTATTTAATCCTAAATTTCCAACAATAAAGTCCTCATCGCCATCATTATCAAAATCTCCTTTATTGATACTATAAAACCATCCTATATCATCTGATAATCCTAATTCTTCCGAAGCATTTTCAAAACCTTCAGTAGTATTTAAAAAAGCCATTATAGGCATCCACTCTCCAACAACGATTAAATCTTCCCTTCCATCATTATTTATGTCAGACCAGGAAGATGAAGTAATCATACCTGCATTTTTTAATTCAGGGGCTAGCTTTTGAGTTACATCTTTAAATACTCCGTTTTTATTTTCTAAAAGGTAAGAATCTGGTGGTAAAGGATATTGTCCTGGCTTAGTTCTACCTCCTACAAAAAGGTCTAAATCTCCATCATTATCCCAATCATTCACTGTAATAGCAGCTGTACTAGATTTTATATCAGGAAGTGATTGTTTTGATCTTTTAAATTGTCCTTTACCAGAATTTAAGTATAATCTATCTTGTAAGAGATATTCATTGTCTTTAAAGTCGCCTCCACCTCCACTGGCTATGTAAAGATCTAAATCTCCGTCATTATCAGCATCAAAAAATAAGGCACCGAGATCTTCAAAATTCTTGTCCTTATTAAATATATCTTGTGCAGAAACAATAAATCCTCTTCTAGTATCTTGAATATATATTTGTCCTGCTTGACCTTTTGCTCCTCCAACATAAAAATCTTCATTTCCATCTCCATTAATGTCACCAACTGCAATACATGGCCCAAGAGTAGATTGTTTGTGAGGTAAAAGCACTTCTGATTTATAATCATCATAATTATTCTCCTTATGTTTAAAATCTGAAATACCAACTCCACGAGAAACATCCATAAATGGATATTGTATATTTGTACTTTCCTTTTCCACTATAAAGTTTTTATAGCTTTTTTTATTTATAAAATGCTTTTTATCAATTTCAGGATTATATATTGTGGTTTTGGTTCCATCTAACCATAAGATTTCTGCTCTATCAATTTTTTTAATATCACCTAAACCAAAATGTGCTAGTCTATGCATGGAAGATAAGTAGCCTCTAACAAAACTGTATTCAACCAATTGCTCTTTATTATCAGCATAAATTTTAATCTTTGAATGCATAATACTATTAGTATTATTACCATCAGATAAAACAAATTGAATATAGTGATTTTTGTTACCATCCATTGTATTATTTCTGTACACAAAAGCTTCATTTTCTAAGTTATTAATAACCACATCCAAATCACCATCATTATCTAAATCACCATAAGCTGCTCCTTGAGAAAAAGAAGGTTCATTAAAACCCCAATCTTTTGAAGCATCATCAAATTTTAAATTTCCTTTATTTTTAAATACATAATTAGCTATTGGGTTAGAATTCGATTTTTCTAATTGATCATAAAGCACCTCTGCTGAAATACCTTCATTTTCATATCTCACATTTAATTCATTCATCCAATCACGATTTCTTGTATCTCTTTTAAATCCATTGGTAACCATCAAGTCTTTCCAAGAATTATTGTCAAAATCTACAAGCAACGCTGCCCAGCTCCAATCAGTTTCTGCTATTTCTAAAAAGTGTCCAATCTCACTGAAATTACCTTTACTCCTATTTAAATTAAACGTATTGTACATAAATTGAGGCACATATCCTTTGTAATTTGTTAAATACCTAAACTTATTTACATCCATACTCTCCATCAATGTCTTATTTCTGTAATGATCAGGCGGTGTCATATCAACTACTGCTAAATCCACCAATCCATCATTATTAATGTCTGCTGCATCACAACCCATTGAAAAAAAGGAACTATGGGATACTTTGGACTCTATATCTTCAATAAAAGTCCCATCTCCCTGATTAAAAAACATAAAATCTGGAATAAAATAATCGTTAGCTACATATATATCTAAAAATCCATTCTCGTCAAAATCAGAAACGGCCACACCAAGACCAAAACCTGGTCTGTATAATCCAGATTCTTTTGTAATATCATCAAATGTTCCATTTCCATTATTACGATATAGCGTGCTATATGATTTCTCTCTTATCCTAGCAGGCTTGTTTAGCAATACCTCTTCCCATTTATGAACATCTTTCTCATAATTTATAGATGAATGATTCATAACAAACAAGTCTAAATCACCATCTTTGTCCATATCAAAAAATGTAGCCTGAGAAGAATAGGAAGTATCATCAATTCCGTATTTAACTCCCATTTCTGTAAAAGTCAGATCTCCATTATTAACATATAACTGATTTGCTAATAAATTATCATCAACTGTTGGCCCCGAATTACACACATAAATATCCATCCATCCATCTTCATTAATGTCTATAACACTTACTCCTGTTGCCCAATTAACAGATTCTACTCCCGCATGATTACTTATATCTTTAAATTTAAAGTCACCTTCATTTAAAAATAATTTGTTTGATGCGTCATTACCAGCAAAAAAAACATCTACTAAACCATCATTATTAACATCTACAATAGCAACTCCACTACCATTATAAAAGTAATCATAGTGTCCCCCATTTCTTTCAGGAGTTTCAATAGAGGTGTTTGTGAATGTTATACCTGTTTCATCGGATGATAATAATGTGAAAAGGGATTTTTGAATATTCTGATCATCTGAAGAATCAGAACTACAAGCTAATAGACCAAATATAAGAAAGAAATAAATTAGCTTTTTCATATATACAATTATAATAATTTTAAACTGAATTACACATTAATTGTATAAAATGATTAAACATGTTTACCTATTGCCCAGCCTGTTTTCTGCAAATACTTTTCAGCACTTTCTACAGCTCCTTCTTCAATAGAAGTTCCCATAGAATCATTCCATCGATTTAAATATCCAAACAAAGAAATTACTCCTAAAATTTCTACAATTTCACCTTCATCCCAATGCTTATGTAATTCTTGTATTATTGTCTCATTTACATTATTAGGAACTTGAGAAGCGGCTAAGGAGAAATTTAACGCTGCACGTTCAGCATCATTAAAAGAATCATCTGTTCTAAAATTCCAAATATTATCTAATTGCTCTTGTTTTGCGCCATAACGTTCAGCTGCCCTAACAGCATGTGCTTGACAGTATCTACAACCAGTTGAATTACTTGAAACCCAAGCAATCATTCGTTTAAGCGCTGAAGTTACTTGGCCTTTATTTGACATAACAGCCTTATTTAAATTTATAAAAGCCTTACTTATCTCGGGACGTCTTTGCATGGTGAGTACAGAATTAGGACAAAACCCAAGTGTTTCATTAAAGAACTCAGCTAATTTTTTAGTTTCAGAATCATAATCTGATGGTAAAGGGGTAACTAAAGGCATATCTTTTTTATTTTTAATTTATATATTTGCATCACACAAACGAATTGGTTTGATTGATTGCTATGGTTGGCTCTCTTTCAAACCTTTTCACTTTTCTATACTTATAATTTACGAAAATTTTAAAAAAATAAAATATGTCTATGCCTTAGTTTTTTGACTTGTCTTTTTTCTTTGTTGGCATCGGTAAAGATGAAACAGAAAACATCTTCCATTTATCATCTATTTTTTTATACATATAAACACCTCTTCCTTGATAAATTCTTTTATAATCTTCATTATATCTTGAGTAAGTTGCATCAATCATGTAAACATCTTTTGACAGCCAGATTATTTTTGATCTATCAAGCAAGCTGTACTTGTATCCTTCCTGAACATTAGTTCTCATGTTTTTATAAAAAATAATTAGGTCTTTTTTACTTTCAATTATTATAGGGTTTTCTAATAGAGAGAATGTTAGCGGATAGGTAAAGTATGAAGCAATCTTGTTATAATCAGCATATTCAAAAGCTTTGCTATATTCTTCCCAGTCATCTATTAACTGCTTTTCAAAAAAAGCTTTTTTCATTCCTTCATTATTCATTTGATTTCTAGGTTGAGAAAAAGCAAAAATTGGTGCTAATAAAATTATGATTAATATTTTTTTCATACCTACAATTTACAATAATTTAAAATAATACGATATATCTAAAAATAATTATATCTCTGAAATAATATTAAAAAGAAGGTAAGCTATCATTACAACAAGCCCTGCCGCAATAACCCAAAGAAAAAATTTTTGTACGTTTTTCATATACGTCTGAAATAATCTTAAAAGCAATTGATAATCAATTACTTAAATCTGATTCAACAAGTTACAAAATTTTAAATTAAGAGAATATACGTCTATGGTTTAGGTTTTTCATATAATAAAAGCCTACATTTGCAATTCAAATTAAAATTTATTTAAATATGAGTAACGGAACAGTAAAATTTTTCAATAATACTAAAGGATTTGGATTCATCACTCCAGAAACAGGGGAAAAAGATGTATTTGTGCATAAAAATAGTCTAATAGATGAAATCAATGAAGGGGACAAAGTAAGCTACGATGTAGAAGAAACTCCAAAAGGAATGAATGCTATAAATGTCAAAGTAGTTTAACCTACTTAAGAGGATTAGAAGTTGAGGACTTAAAAGAAGAAGATATGCCTATGGTTTAGATTTTAAAGAATTTAACCATAAAAGACCAAAAGTTAGTACTATTCCTCCCCATACAAATGGCTCAGCTAATTCAATATTGTATGCTCTCCAAATAATAAATGCAATAACGCTAATGCTTAAAAAGACGATACAAGCAATTTTATAAGTGTTTTTCATACCTACAATTTACAATAATTTTAAAAGAAGAAGATATGCCTATGGTTTAGTTACAGGCTATTGCTATTAATTTATCTGCAATGCAACCGTACTAATTCACATCAAAAATTATAGGTAGACTGTATGGGACTATCACTTTTTTTCCATCTTGAGTCCCAGGCTTCATTATAGGTAGCATTTTAACTACTCTTATTGCTTCTTTTTCTAATCTAAAATGAGGTGCTCTGGCCCTTGGAACAATAACCCTTCCAAAGGTGTCAATTTTAAAAATTACACTTATTCTTTGCCTTCCAGACAAACCTAGTCTTCCTGCTAAAGTTTTATTAAACTCCTTTTGAACAAATTTTGCAATCTTTTCAGACATACATTTTCTTTTTTTTTCATTGCTGACTTTGTCACATCCTGGATAAATTGGCACATTTTCAATCATTGCAAAAGGGACTGCTTCAATATTTTCTTTGATTTCTTGCGAAAAAAGCAGGCTTGGTAAAACCAATAATAATATTAATGTCTTTTTCATACCTACAATTTACAATAATTTAAAAAAAATGATTATATTTATGTAACTAATTGATTTTCAAGCACTTACTTCCCAATACAGAATTTAGAAAATATATTACCAAGAACTTCATCATTTGTAACTTCTCCGGTTAATTCACCTAGGTGTTGAAGTGCTTGACGAATATCAATAGCTAATAAATCTCCTGATATTTTATTATCGATTCCCTTTAACACATTTTCAATCTCAATAGATGTTTTACATAACAAGTCATAATGTCTAGAGTTAGTTACTATAGATGAGCTTGTGTTAAGCTCATTTAAATCGACACATGATGAAATGTCTTTTTTCAACTCATCTATATTAGTGCCATCTTTTGCACTTATACAACAAAGCGAAAAGTCACTGAAATTAGATTCAACTAATTTACTGTCTGCAATATCAATTTTATTAGCAACTAGAAATAGTTTTTTATCTGGAAAATCTTTTCTTATTTTATTTACAATCTCTTTAGATGATTTTATTTTATCCTTATTATTATCTGAACAATCAAGCATATAAAGTATGATGGTAGAGTTTTCAATCTTTTCAAATGTCTTACTTATTCCAATACTCTCAATTTCATCTTTTGTAGTTCTTATTCCTGCTGTATCAATAAACCTGTAATTAATACCATCTAATATTAGCTCATCTTCAACTGTATCTCTAGTTGTTCCCGGTATATCACTAACAATTGCCCTATCATCATTAAGTATTGCATTTAACAATGTTGATTTTCCTGTATTTGGTTCGCCTGCTATTACTATTGGGATACCATTCTTTATTACATTTCCTGTAGCAAATGAATCAATCAATACTGAAATTGTATTTTTTATTTTATGAATTAGCTTTGTTAAATCTTTAAGATTTGCGAATTCTACATCTTCTTCAGTAAAATCTAATTCTAATTCAATCAAAGAGGTAAAATCTAAAAGCTGTTGTCTTAGTTCTTTAATATCGCTCTTAAAACCTCCTCTCATTTGATCTAAGGCTATCTTGTGAGAAGCAGAGCTCTTACTTGATATTAAATCAGCAACAGCCTCAGCTTGGCTTAAATCTATTTTTCCGTTTAAAAATGCTCTTAAAGTAAACTCTCCTGCCCTTGCAGCTCTACATCCATTATCTATAAATAGCTTAATTATTTCCTTTTGCACATAACTACTTCCATGACATGAGATTTCTAACACATTTTCACCCGTATATGATTTTGGCGAAACAAATAATGAAACCAAGACTTCATCAATTACTCTAGAGTTATCTACTATATTACCCAAAATAATAGTATGAGAGTCTTTCTCTAAAAGACTGGACCCATCTTTAGATTCAAATAATGAATCTGTTATCTCTATAGTTTTTGGTCCTGAGATTCTAATTATAGAAATAGCACCTAACCCTGAAGCAGTTGCTAATGCAATTATATTGTCATTGTTGATCATATACAAATTCAAAAATAGTATTTTATATTATCTATTCTTCAGATAAAAATAAATTATTGGAATCATAAGGATTAATACAGTAAAAAAGCTATTTGCTAATATTTCAGGTTTTAGAAGAATTGTTATAAAAAACCCTGCAATAGCACCACCTAAATGAGCTTCATGTCCAATATTGTCTCTAACATTCTTCATTGAATAGATTGAATACCATAGATACAATAATCCAAACACATATGCTGGCATTGGAATTATAATAAAATAAAGGGTCATATCAGGATATAATAAGATTGAAGAATATACTACTCCCATAACAGCACCACTTGCCCCTACTGCATTATAGTTAATTCTATGTTTATTTAATCTATAGGTTATAAGATTTCCAACATAAAGGCTAACTAAATAAATTAACATAAAGCTTATATCTCCTAACAATCTAATAACGACCGGGGCAAAGAAAAATAAAGTGAACATGTTTACAAAAAGATGACCTTGATTGACATGTAAAAATCCTGAAGATATATACCTTATATTTTCTCCCTTTTTTATTGCATTAGGATTAAACTTATACTTATCAAAAAAACGTTTGTCTTTAAATCCTTTATATGAGAAAATCACGTTGGCTATTATTAAAAGGAAGCTTGTCAAAATTTAAATTAAATATTAGTTATTATTAATTATTGGAACCAAATATAGCATATATTTGTCTCATACTTATTTAAGTAATGCAACTACTAGCTTATATGTTTTATTACCCAATACTTTGGATAGTATCTAGAGTAAACTTTAGGGGTCTATATATTCTATCAGATTTATTATTCTTTGTAGTGTATTATGTGGTTAGATATCGAAGAGAAACTATCTATAATAACTTAAAGATGGTGTTTCCAGATAAATCTGAAGAAGAGATCCAGAAAATCAGCAAAACATCTGTAAGAAATTCTACTGATACGTTTATGGAATCTTTTAAGTCACTTAACATCTCAGAAGATGAAATGAAATCAAGATTCAAATTCAAAAACATTGAAGTAATTAATGAGATTGAAAATAATAACCAAAGCACTATTCTGCTCTGTGGTCATTTTTCTGGATTTGAGTGGATGTTTATAATAGATAGATATATAAAATATAATTTTTATGCTGTCTATAAAAGATTGCGAAATAAATACATTGATAAATTAGTTAAAAAAACTCGTAGTAGATTCAATGGACGCTTAATCCATACAAAAGAAACTAGAAAAATAATTGCTGAAAATGCTAAAACAGGCATGTTAAACCTGTATGGTTTTGCTTCTGATCAAACTCCTCGATTACAAAAATCGCATTATTGGAATTATTTTATGAATATCTGGGTACCAATACATACTGGTGCTGAAATGATAGCAAAAGAGCATAACTTGGCATTAGTTTTTATGAAAATTAAAAAGCTAAAAAGAGGTTATTATGAAGTTACATTTGAAAAAATAACTACAACCCCAAGAGACTATAAAGACTACGAACTAACTGATAAGTATATGAAATTAGTTGAAAATGAAATTCATACTAAACCTGATTTATATTTATGGTCTCACAGAAGATGGAAGCATAGAGACAAGACTCCTCAGCCAAATTAGCTAGCCGATAGACTCAATTTCTTGAATAAATTTATCTGATATATCATCAGCTATAGCTTGAGTTTTTGCCTCTGAATAAATTCGAATAATTGGTTCAGTATTACTTTTTCTAAGTTGAACCCAAGAGTCTGAAAAATCAATCTTTAATCCATCAACTAAATTAATTTTTTCTGAAGCATATTTAGATTTAAAGTTTTCTATCATATTGTCATAATCAAAACCTGGATCTAACTGTTTTTTCTTCTTACTCATAAAATAATTAGGATATTTATCTCTTAGCTCTGAACACTTCAACTCGCTTTTAGATAGATGACTTAAAAATAATGCTATACCAACTAGCGCATCTCTTCCATAATGAATACTAGGAAGTATTATTCCTCCATTTCCTTCACCTCCAATAATTGCTTTAGTATTTTTCATCATTTCAACAACATTAACTTCTCCAACTGCACTAGAATTATGTTTGCAATAATAATTATCAGAGATGTCTTTTAATGCTCTTGTAGAACTAAGATTACTTACTGTAGGTCCTGGAGTAATACCTAAAACATAGTCAGCACATGCAACTAATGTATATTCTTCACCAAATACATCGCCGTTTTCAGATACAAAAGCTAATCTATCAACATCTGGATCTACAATAATTCCAAGATCTGCTTCTTGTTCTATTACCAGATTAGAAAGAGCTGAAAGGTTCTCTTTTAATGGTTCTGGATTATGTGGAAAATCTCCAGTTGGATCACAATATAATTTAATAACATTTACTCCAAGTTTTTCTAAAAGTTTTGGCACTGCTATACCTCCAGTTGAATTAACTGCATCAACAACAATTTTATAACCTCTATTCTTTATTGATTCTATATCTACTAAATCTAATTTTAGGATTTTATTAATATGAATATCTATATAGTTATCCTTCTCGACTAACTCTCCTATTTTTTCTGGTTGATGTAAGTCAGCATTGAAGGTTTCAGAAATTTTTAAAACCTCTTCCCCATCTAATGAGCTAAGAAATTCTCCTTTTGAATTTAATAATTTTAAGGCATTCCAATTCTTTGGATTATGACTTGCGGTTATTATTATCCCTCCATCAGCATTTTCTATTGGAACAGCAATTTCTACAGTAGGTGTTGTTGATAGATTTAAACTAATCACATTAAATCCTAATGAAATTAGAGTGTCAATTACAAAACCCTGAACCATTTCTCCAGAAATTCTTGCATCCCTACCAACTACAATTGTGTTTATTTTCTTATTCGAGTTATTTTTTACCCACATGGCATATGAAGATGTATATAAAATAATATCCGTAGGAGTTAAATCTTCTCCTACTATGTCTCCAATTGTACCTCTTATTCCTGAAATTGATTTGATTAATGGCATCTAAAAATATTATACTGCAAATATACTACTTAAGCTATGTTAAACTAAATTTGAATTTGTATTTTAGAAATAATTTAACATAGCTTGTAAATGAAAAGAAATTTACTTCACTTATTTAGTCTTTTTATTATAATATCCTCCTGTATTGATAAACCTATAAATAAAGGATTAATAGCTAAGAATGGAATGGTTGTTTCTGCACGAGAAGAAGCTAGTAAAATTGGTGTTGAAATCTTAAAAAAAGGAGGTAATGCGTTTGATGCTATGATTGCTACAGATCTAGCACTAGCAGTTTCGTACCAATCTGCTGGAAATATTGGCGGAGGTGGATTTATGGTGTACAGAGAAGCAAACGGTAATACAGGAGCATTAGATTATAGAGAAAAGGCAGCGCTTACTGCAACAAAAAATATGTACCTAGATGATAATGGCGATATTATTGAAGGAATGAGTTTAGTTGGAGCAATGGCTGTTGGGGTTCCAGGAACAATTGCTGGGATCTTTGAAGTACATAGCAAATTTGGATCCCTTCCTATAGAAGCATTATTTCAACCTGCAATTGATCTGGCAAAAAATGGAATAATTGTTACAAAAAAACAAAGTAATAGAATAAAAAGACATCAAAATTATTTTAAACTAGCTAATAAAGAGAAAATTCTTTTTCAAGAAAAAATAAACCAAGGAGATACATTAAAATTTCCAAGTCTAGCAAATACATTAGACAGAATTATGAAGAATGGAAGAGATGAATTCTATAAAGGGGAGACTGCAAAAAAATTAGTGAATTTTATTAGTGATAATAACGGTATTATTTCATTAAAAGATTTAGAACTTTATAAAGCTGTTTGGAGAGATCCAATTGAATTTAGCTATGATAATTTAAAAATTATTTCCATGTCACCTCCTTCAAGTGGAGGAATCTGCTTAGAACAAATAATGAAAATGATTGAACCTTATGATATTCATAAAATGGAATATAATTCATTAGATTATTTTAAACTTCTAGTGGAGGCTGAGAGAAGATCCTTTGCAGATAGAAGCTATTACTTGGGAGATCCGGATTTTGTAAATATTCCTAAAGAAGAATTAGTTTCAAATGAATATATATTAGATAGGATGAGTAATTTTTCTTTTGATTCACCTACCCCATCTGATGAAATATCATATGGAAAAGTTGAAATATTAGAAAGTGACGAGACAACTCATTACTCTATTGTTGATCAATTTGGAAATGCTATTTCAGTTACAACAACCTTAAATGGCACATATGGATCACAATTATATTGCTCTGAACTAGGATTTTTTCTAAATAATGAAATGGATGATTTTAGTTCTAAGCCTGGATCGCCAAATATGTTTGGATTAATAGGTGGAAGTGCAAATAAAATAGAACCTCAAAAAAGGATGTTAAGCTCAATGACACCTACAATAGTTGAAAAGGATAATAAATTACTAATGGCATTAGGATCTCCAGGCGGATCAAGAATAATAACTTCTGTACTGCAGACAATATTAAATGTGCATGAGTTCGATATGAACATGAATAAAGCAGTAAATTCTCCTAGATTTCATCATCAATGGATGCCTGATTCAATAAAAATTGAATCTAATTCATTTAACCCTAAATTAATTGAAGAATTAAAGCTTTTTGGATACAATATTGGCTATAAAGATCCTATTGGGGTTGTAGACGGAATATTAGTTCTTCCTTCAGGTTTATTAGAAGGTGGTGCTGATAATAGAGGAGATGACACTGCTATAGGATTTTAATAAATCCTCACTATAATAACTTATGTTAGAAATTGAAGAAAACATAGAAATCTATGGTGCTAGATCACATAATTTAAAAAATGTTGATCTAATCATTCCTAGAAACAAGTTAGTTGTGATTACAGGTCTTTCTGGTAGTGGAAAATCTTCTTTAGCTTTTGACACAATTTATGCAGAGGGCCAAAGAAGATATATAGAAACTTTTTCAGCTTATGCTAGACAATATTTATCTAATCTTGAAAGACCTGATGTTGATAAAATAAATGGACTTTCTCCTGTAATTGCTATAGAACAAAAAACAACTAATAGATCCCCAAGGTCTACAGTAGGTACAATAACTGAAATATATGACTTTATGCGACTATTGTATGCTAAAATCAGTGAAGCCTATAGCTATAATACGGGAAAGAAAATGGTTAAGTATACAATTGATCAAATACAGGAGTTAATAGAAAAAGAGTATGGTGGTAATAGAATATATCTATTAGCTCCATTAATCAAAGCTAGAAAAGGGCATTATAGAGAATTATTTCAACAGATAATTAAAAAAGGATATACACAAGCAAGGATTGATGGTGAATTTATCGATTTAACTAATGATCTAATGCTAGATAGATATAAAAATCATGATATCGAAATAATTATTGACAGATTAGATTTAACTAAAATAAATACAAAATCTAATAGATTAAAAGACAGTATCGAGACTGGAATGTATCATGGCGAAAATTCTATTTTAATCTGTGATGAGAAAGGAGATAATATAAAATACTTTAGTAAAAATCTAATGTGTGAAAAAACAGGTATTTCATATCAAATACCTGACCCTAATAGCTTTTCATTTAATTCTCCAAAGGGAGCTTGTAACAATTGTAACGGAATAGGAAGTGTAAAAAAAGTAAATATTGATAGATTAATTCCTGACAGGGATTTATCTATATCACAAAATGGAATAGAATTAATTAAAAATACATCTGGAAGTTGGATTAATAAGCAAATTAAATTAATAGCTAAAAAATTTGACTTTTCACTAAAAGAACCAATAAAGAATATTTCAAAAGAAGCATTAAATGCAATTCTTTATGGACTAAATGATGTGCTTATAATAAATAATAAGACTTTAGGAGTAAATAGAAAATATGAGATCACATTTGAAGGAATAGTGAATTTCATTGAAGAACAGTATAAAAACTCAGAATCTATCACATTAAGAAGATGGGCAAATAAATATATGGATAAAATAGCTTGTCACTCATGCAAAGGATCAAGACTCAAAAAAGAGTCATTATTTTTTAAGTTAGATGGAAAAAATATTGACGATCTAGTAAATATGGAGATTAATGAGCTAAGTAGTTGGTTTAAAAAGATAACTCCAAAATTATCTAATAAACAACAAATAATATCTGAGGAAATAATCAAAGAGCTAAATAAAAGATTGCAATTTCTAGTTGATGTTGGATTAGAATACCTAACACTTAACAGATCATCAAGATCACTTTCTGGAGGTGAAAGTCAACGTATTAGGCTAGCCTCACAAATTGGATCTCAATTAATAGGGGTATTATATATACTTGATGAACCTAGCATAGGATTACATCAAAGAGATAATGATAGATTAATAAAATCATTGGAGTCTTTAAGGGATCTAGGTAATTCAATAATTGTAGTAGAACATGATAAAGAGATGATCACTCGTGCAGATCACATAATAGATATAGGTCCAGCAGCTGGAAAAGACGGCGGTAAAATTATTTATGAAGGAAGTTTAGACTCAATTAAAAAAAGTCAATCATTAACTTCTGATTATATAAACAATATTAGATTTATAGAAACTCCTAAGGTAAGAAGAAAAGGAAATGGTAAATCAATAGATATTTTTGGATGTAAAGGAAATAACTTAAAGAATATAGATGTATCATTTCCTTTGAATAAGATGATAGGTGTTACTGGAGTTTCGGGAAGCGGGAAATCAACTTTAGTTAATGAAACATTGTATCCAATTTTAAACAACTATTTGTATAATGGAATAAAAAATACATTATCATATGAGTCAATTAAAGGAATTGAAAATGTTGATAAAGTTGTTAATATAAATCAAAAACCTATTGGACGGACTCCTAGAAGTAATCCAGCTACATATTGTGGTGTTTATACTGAAATTCGTAGCTTATTTTCATTACTAACTGAATCTGTCATTAGAGGCTATAAACCTGGAAGATTTAGTTTTAATGTGCAGGGAGGACGTTGTGAAGAATGTAAAGGAGGTGGTTTAAAATTAATTGAAATGAATTTTCTTCCAGATGTATATGTAGAATGTGAAGCCTGTATGTCAAAAAGATTTAATAGAGAAACATTAGAAATAAAGTATAAAGGAAAATCAATAAATGATGTACTTAATATGACTATAAATACTGCGGTTGATTTTTTTGAACATATACCAAAAATATATACGAAGTTAAAAACAATTCAAGATGTAGGACTAGGATATATAACATTGGGACAACAAAGCACTACACTTTCTGGAGGTGAAGCACAAAGAATTAAATTAGCAACAGAATTATCAAAAAGAGATACTGGCAATACTTTTTATATCTTAGACGAACCAACAACTGGGCTACATTTTGAAGATATAAAAGTTTTAATGGGTGTGTTAAACAAGTTAGTCGACAAAGGAAATACGGTTTTGATTATTGAGCACAATTTAGATGTTATAAAGACTGTTGATCATATTATTGATATTGGACCAGAAGGTGGAAATAAGGGTGGTATAGTTGTTTTTAATGGAACTCCAGAAGCAATTCTTACACATAAAAACAATCATACAGCTTTATTTCTAAAAAAAGAATTAAATTAAAAATTAAAAATTACTATTATGAATAAACGTCATCCTAAAAGCTGGAATGAAATAAAAACAAATGACTCATGGTCTATATTTAAAATTATGGGAGAATTTGTTAACGGGTATGAGAAAATGAGTCAAATAGGGCCATCCATATCAATCTTTGGTTCGGCAAGAACTAAGAAGGATCATAAATATTATTTATTAGCTAAAGAAATAGCTATGTCAATTGTAGAAAATGGATATGGTGTTATTACTGGAGGCGGTCCGGGGATAATGGAAGCTGCAAATAAAGGAGCTAGAGAAGCTAACGGAAAATCTGTGGGATTATGTATAGAATTACCCTTTGAAAAAAAAGAAAGTGATAACATGTACATAGATCATGATAAAAAAATAGATTTTGATTACTTTTTTGTAAGAAAAGTAATGTTTATGAAATATGCACAAGGTTTTGTTGTTATGCCTGGAGGGTTTGGAACATTAGATGAGCTGTTTGAAGCTATTACATTAATTCAAACTACTAAAATTGAAAAATTCCCTATAATTCTTGTAGGAGCTTCATTCTGGTCAGGATTAATTGATTGGATTAAAGAAACATTAATGGAAAACAATAAAACGGTAAGCAATAAAGATATGTGCATTTTTCATATTGTAGATAAAAAAGAAGAAGTAATTAAAATACTTGAGGCTTTCCATAATGACTATGGATTAAGTCCAAACTTCTAAGAATAATTTTTATGCTTTCGATAAATACATAATTGGATATAGCATATAGTTTAATTATCTTGCAGCCTGTTAATTTTTGTTAATGCAATCCTCTACATTAAAAAACATTTCTCTCTCATTTGAAGATTTCAAAAAAGAAATTATAAATGATTATAAAATAGCTATTACTAGTAGAGAATGTAGTGTATTAGGAAGAAGAGAAGTTTTAAATGGAAAGGCAAGTTTTGGAATATTCGGAGATGGGAAAGAGTTGCCTCAAATTGCTATGGCCAAATCATTTAGAAATGGAGACTTTAGGTCAGGCTATTATAGAGACCAAACATTTATGATGGCTATTGGAGAGCTAACTCCATTACAATATTTTTCTGCTTTATTTGCTCATACTGATCTTAAATATGACCCTATGAGTGCAGGAAGACAGATGAATAGCTCTTTTGCAAGTCACAGCCTGGATGACAACTACAATTGGAAGGACCTTACTTCTCAAAAAAATTCTAGCGCTGATTTATCTCCAACAGGAAGTCAAATGCCAAGACTTCTAGGTTTAGGACTAGCATCTAAAATATATAGAGAAAATAAAAGCTTGGAATCAAAAAATTTTTCTATAAAAGGCAATGAAGTTGCATGGGGAACTATCGGAGATTCTGCTACAAGCGAAGGTCTCTTTTTTGAGACAATTAATGCAGCTGGGGTTCTTCAAATTCCAGTAATTATTAGTATTTGGGATGACAATTATGGTATTTCTGTTCCTTCAAAATATCAAACAACTAAAGAAGATATTTCTAAAGTTTTAAGTGGTTTTCAAGCCGATGATGAAAATAAGGGATATGAAATAATAAAAGTTATGGGTTGGGATTATCCTAATCTAATTACCACTTATCAAAAAGCTGAAGAAATCTCAAGAACTAAGCATTCACCAGTTTTAGTTCATGTAAAGGAATTAACTCAACCTCTAGGACATTCAACTTCTGGATCTCATGAAAGATATAAATCTAAGAAAAGGTTAGAATGGGAAAAAGAGTTCGATTGTAATTCCAAAATGAGAGATTGGATGATTGTTAATCAAATAAGCAATGAAGAAGAATTAAAGTCTATTGAGAATTCAGTTAAAAAAGAAGTTAGAGAAGCTGTAAGAAAAGCTAAAAAGTTATCTATATCAGAAACAAAAGACAACATATTAGAACTAACAAGTCAGATTAAGCATCTTTTTAATGAATCAATTGACCATAACATAGCTGAAATTCTAAATGATCTAAATTCAATTAAAGAACCCTTAAAAAGAGAGTTTTTTGCTTGTTCTAGAAAAATAATACGTGAATTGATTAAGTTAAAATCTCCAAATACTCAAACACTAACTAATTGGCTAGAAAAGATTAAAAAAAATACTCAAACTGATTATAGTTCTCATTTATACAGTGAGTCGGCTTTTAGTCCTGTTAAAATCGATGAAATTAAGCCAACATACAATGACAAATCAATAGATGAAGACGGAAGAATTATTATACGTGAGAATTTTGATGCTATTCTAAACAAGTATAAGAATGTTATAATTTTTGGTCAAGATTCAGGTAAAATTGGTGGTGTTAATCAAGGCTTAGAAGGTCTCCAAGAGAAATATGGTGAAGTTAGAGTTTTTGATTCAGGGATTAGAGAAGCCACAATAATAGGTCAAGGTATTGGTTTAGCACTCAGAGGCTTAAGACCTATTGCGGAAATTCAATATTTAGATTATTTACTATATGCTATCCAAATAATGAGTGATGATTTGGCAACCTTACACTACAGAACAAGAGGTAAACAAAAAGCTCCCCTTATTATTAGAACAAGAGGTCATAGATTAGAAGGAATTTGGCACTCTGGATCACCAATGGGAGGGATTATAAATCTAATAAGAGGTATTTATGTTTTAGTTCCTAGAAACATGACTAAAGCTGCAGGTTTTTATAATACACTATTAGAAGGAGATCAGCCTGCTTTAGTAATTGAATGTTTAAATAAATATAGATCTAAAGAGAAGCTTCCTGTAAATATTGGAGATTTCAATACACCTATTGGCAAAGTTGATTATTTAACTACTGGAGAAGACATTACTATTGTTTCTTATGGTTCTACATTAGATCTTATTGAAAAAGCTGTTGAAGAATTAAGATCATTTAATATATCATGTGAGATTATTGACTGTCAATCATTAATACCTTTTGATATAGATCATGAGATTTCAAAAAGTATAGAAAAAACTAATCGTCTATTAATAGTAGATGAAGATTTTTCTGGAGGCGCAAGTGCATATATTTTAAATGAGTTAATTTCAAATCAAAACATCTATGATTATCTAGATAGTTCGCCTAAATTATTAACTGCAAAAAATCATAGACCAGCATATGGGCAAGATGGAGATTATTTTTCAAAGCCATCAATGGATGATATATTTGATTCAGTATATGATATAATGCATGAGTCAAACCCTGTAAAGTTTCCAAAAAACTTCTAAGAAACTATTCTACTAATCATTTCTTTTAACAAATCTAAATGACTAATATTTTTTGCTCCACTACCCTTGCTTTTTAAATCATATTCCCTAATAATTGAAATAACCTCAGTAACTTCTTTAATTGAATAGTTTTTTGAAGCTCTGTTATATTCTGAGATAAAAAATGGATTTATTTTTAAAATTGTAGCTTTTTTTGAATCTGGAATTGAATCATTAGCATGATACAGTAACAACTTAGAAAAGAAATTAAATACCATAGATATTGTAACTACTAAAGGATTAGAATTTGAGTTTTTTGAAAAATAATCGGCTATTTGAAAAGCTTTAAACCTATTCTTCTCACTAATAGCTTTTCTTAATTCAAAATTGTTATATTCTTTGGAAATACCAATATATTTTTCAATATCTATATCTGAAATTTCCTTTTCATCCTTCTTTAATTGAATTAATTTATTTAGTTCATTAGTAATTTTGTTTAAATCCGAACCCAGATAATCTACAATCATTGCAACAGCCTTATTAGATGCTTTTATATTTTTTTCTGATAGCTGCTGGTTAATCCATTGCTGCACCTGATTTTCATATAGTTTTTTACTTTCTAAAACAGTTCCATTTTTAGCTATTGATTTATATAAGCTCTTTCTTTTATCTAATGTTTTGTGTTTGTAATTAATTATAAGAATTGTTGAATCTAAAAAATTGTTAGTATATGAAGTTAACTGATCAATTGTTCTAGACAGATCTTGAGCTTCCTTAATAACAACTAATTGGAATTTAGACATTAAAGGGAATTTTTTACATATTGATATTATTTCATCAACACTTGTATCCTTCCCATATAAAACATTAAGATTGAATTCTTTTTCAGATTCTGAAATAGAATTATTTATAATTAGATTAGTAATTTTATTAATATAAAACTCCTCTTCTCCCATAAGTAGATATATGGGGGAAAACTTCTTAGATTGAATATCATTTTCTATTTGCTTAAACAAATTCATTAAAAAATACGAAATTTGAATTATGATAGATTTGTGTTTCCCAAATTATGAATTTAGAATCAAAAATAAACATAACAAGAAATATATTTTTGATCTGATTCGTAAAAAATTCGTTCTATTAACCCCTGAAGAATGGGTCAGGCAAAATTGTATTATGTTTTTAATTAACGAGCAAAAGATTCCCAAAATGCTTATAAATGTTGAAAAGAAACTAAAAGTAAATAATCTGACCAAACGATATGATATAATTGTATATAATCCAAATGGTTCAGTATTCCTATTGGTAGAGTGTAAATCTCCTAAGATAAATCTTAATCAAGAAACATTTAATCAAATATCAATTTATAATAGTGAAATTATTTCAAAATATTTGATGTTGACAAATGGACTATATAACTATTACTGTAGCATAGATTATTCTAATCAATGTTATAAGTTTGTAAAAGATTTTCCAAAATATAAATGAAAACAGCAGTAGCAATATTAAATTGGAATGGTTTAAGTTTATTAAAACAGTTTTTACCCTCAGTTGTTAGTAATACTCCAAATGATATTGACATATACATTATTGATAATGGATCAAGTGATGACTCTATAGATTTTGTAAAAAGAAACTTTAATAATATTAAGATTATTGATTTAGAAATGAATTATGGTTATGCACATGGATATAACCTAGCCATTAAAAAAATTGATGCTGATATAATTTGCCTTTTAAATAATGACGTAGAAGTATCAGCTAATTGGACGTATCCAATATTAGAGCTTTTTAAATTAGAAGAAAATACTGCAATAATTCAACCTAAACTACTTGACTATAATAATAAAAACATGTTTGATTATGCTGGTGCTGCTGGTGGTTTCTTAGATAAATTTGGATATCCTTATTGTAGGGGTAGAATCCATAATGCTATTGAAAAAGATATTGGACAATATGATGATATTTCAAAAATATTTTGGGCTTGTGGAGCTTGTTTCTTTATTAGAAAAGAGGTTTTTGATTTAGCTAAGGGGTTTGATTCAGATTTTTGGGCACATATGGAAGAGATTGATCTATGTTGGAGGGTACAAAATTTAGGCTATGATGTCAAATACCACTATAAATCCAAAGTATATCATCTAAATGGCGGTACGTTAAATAAAGGAAATCATAAAAAGACTTACCTAAATTTCAGAAATCAATTATATATGCTTACAAAAAATTACAAGGACAATTTATTTGTGTTATTATTTTTTAAATTTTTTATTGATTTAATAGTTTCTGTTTTCTATCTGTTGACAAAGGGGATAAAACATAGCTTAGCAATATTTACAGGATATATTTCGTTTTATAAAAGATTGACCCATTTAATAGGCTTAAGAAAAAAATTAAATAGAAAAATCAAACATTATAGTACTTATAGTATTATTTTTTATTTCATAGGGTTAAAAAGATTAAAAAAAGTATAATTAAAAATTATCTTTTTTTTACTTTTATAGAAGGATTATTAAAATAAAAAAATCAAAAATGAAAAAAACAGTTTTATTATGTTTAGGAGCATTATTTGTAATGTCTTCTTGTGTCTCTAAAAAAGAATTTACTTCTTTAGAAAATAGACACAAAAAAACTCAAGACTTATTGAATACAGCTACTATTAAACTAAATTCATGTCTTGAAGAAAAAAGCTCAGCAGAAACTCTTGTTGTTGCTTATAAAGAAAGAGTTGGTGATTTAAAAAGAAGAAATGATCAGTTATTTATTCAATCTAAAGATTATTTAGAACTTACAGCAAAAAGTGCAGATAATCTTGAAAAATCTCTAGAAAGCATGCAAGAAAAAGATCTTAAAATTACAAGATTGCAAGATGCACTTACTAGAAAAGATAGTGTAACACTAGCTATTGTAACCAGTCTTAAGAAAGAAATTGGAATAAATGATCCTGACATAGAGGTTAATGTAGAAAAGGGTGTAGTATTTATTTCATTGTCTGATAAACTTTTATTTAAAACTGGAAGCTATGTAGTATCTGAACGAGCTAAAGAAATTTTAGCAAAAGTAGCAGTAGTAGTAAACGGAAAACCAGATTTTGAATGTATGGTAGAAGGTCATACTGATAGTAGATCCTATGAAGGTGGTGTATTGCAAGATAACTGGGATTTAAGTGTTAAAAGAGCGACTTCTATTGTAAGAGTGCTTCAAGAACTAGATGTTAATCCAGGTAGGTTAATTGCTGCTGGAAGAAGTTATTTTGATCCTCTTGTTGATAATGAAACTGCAGAGAATAGAGCTATTAACAGACGTACTAGAATTGTTATTATGCCAAAAATTGATCAATTCTATGATATGATTGAAAAAGAAATGAAGAATTTAACATCAGGAAGTTAAATTCTTATAAACACTATAAAAAACCCAGTCTTTACGATTGGGTTTTTTTATGAGATAATTTTAAGTTTTGCAAACCTTAACAATAATTTTTTCAGACCTCCTTTTTCAAAATTAATTTCAGCTTTTACATCATTCCCTTTACCTTCTAATTTTAACACCTCACCTTTTCCAAATCTTATATGACTTACAATATTCCCTACGATTAAATTATTGTCAAATAAATTAGTTTTAATATTACTTTTACTCAGTTTTACATAATTTGAAGAGATATTAGGCTTAGGTTTTTTATATCTAATATTCTTTTTATTAAAACTTCTATTAATATTGTTAAAGGATAGATTAGATTGCCTGCTAGAAATAGGAGTTAAAATATTAATATATTTTTCGTCTATCTCATCAATAAATCTGCTTGGCTCTGAATCAATCAATTTTCCCCATCTATATCTAGTATTAACATAGCTAAGATTTACTTCTTTCTCAGCTCGCGTTAATGCAACATAAAATAATCTTCTTTCTTCTTCTAGCTCATCTCTTGAGTTAATATTCATTGCGCTAGGAAAGAGGTTTTCTTCTAAACCTACTATATATACACATGGAAATTCAAGTCCTTTTGCTAAATGAATAGTCATTAATGAAACCTTATCTTGACCTTCAGTATTCTGATCAAAGTCAGTAACAAGAGCAACATCTTGTAAAAAATCTTCAATGGTTGGTTTTAATTGGGTATTCTGAGATTGAAAATCTACAAAATCTTTTACCCCGTTTAATAACTCTTCAATATTTTGCATTCTACTAATACTTTCTATTGTTTCCTCATCTTTATACAATTTATAGATTCCTGAAGACCTTATTACCTCTTCAGTTATTTCAAAGGCGTCTGATTCTGTTAACATTAATTTTGTTTTTTCAACTAAAAGCACAAAATCACTAATTTTACTTCTTATTTTTGCACTAATATTTCCATTGTATTTATCAATATTTTTTGCTACATCATAAATAGTTGTTTTACTTTGCTTAGATTCTACAATTAGCTTATCAATAGAAGTTTGACCTATACCCCTTGGAGGAAAATTAATTATTCGTTTAAATGCTTCTTCATCTGAATTATTTACAATTAATCTTAAATACGCCAGAATATCTTTAATTTCCTTTCTTTGATAGAAAGAAAGACCTCCATATACCCTATAAGGAATATTTTTTTTTCTTAATGAATCTTCAAAAGCTCTAGATTGAGCATTAGTTCTGTATAGGATGACAAAATCTTTGTTTTTGTATTGATTTTTCATCTTTGTCTCAAATATTGAACTAGCTACAAACCTGCCTTCTTCCCCATCAGTAAGTAATCTTGTAACATTAATTTTTGATCCCATTTCATTTTCAGTCCAAACAACTTTATCAAGTTTATTCTCATTCTTATCAATTAAACTGTTTGCTGCATTAACAATGTTTTTTGTCGATCTATAATTTTGTTCAAGCCTAAATATATTTACATCATCATAGTGTCTTTGAAAATTTAATATATTTTTTATGTTAGCTCCCCTAAAGCTGTAAATACTCTGAGCATCATCTCCAACTACACAAATATTTTGAAATTTATCTGATAATGCCTTTATAATAAGATACTGAGAATGATTTGTGTCTTGATATTCGTCGACTAATATATACCTAAATAAATTTTGATATTTCGCTAAGACTTCAGGAAATTTTGACAATAACTCATTTGTTTTTAATAGCAGATCATCAAAATCCATTGCCCCTGCCTTAAAACACCTGCTTATATACTCTACATATACATCAATAAAATTTATACGCTTAGCTATTTTATCTGATTCAATTAAATCATTATTTTGTCTATATGCTTTGGGAGTAATAAGACTGTTCTTAAGTGAAGATATCCTAGAAAATATACTCTTATATTTGTATATCTCTTTATCTAAATTAAGCTCTTTAATTATCGATGAAACTAATTTTTGTGAATCTTCTGTATCATAAATTGTGAAATTTGATGTATAACCTATTTTTTCCGCTTCAATTCTTAATATTCTAGCAAAGACTGAATGGAATGTACCCATCCACAAGTTTTTTGCTTCATCTCCAACAATCATTGCAATTCTCTCTTTCATCTCACGAGCTGCTTTATTTGTAAAAGTCAATGCTAAAATGTTGAAAGGATCTACACCTTTAGTCATCAAATAAGCAATTTTATAGGTTAAAACTCTAGTCTTACCTGATCCTGCTCCTGCAATTACAATCATTGGCCCATCTGTTTGTAAAGTTGCTTTTAGTTGAGCCTCATTAAGATTATTTAAATAATTATTCAATTCAATATCATTTATAGTGAAATTAATTAATGTATTTATTAATTGATATTAGAAAAATGAAATTTTATAAACAAATTCTCTTCTATAAATTATTAGAATTAAACCTATAAGAATTTAAAATATATTAATTTTAATAATATGAACATCAGTTTATTAAAAACACCTATTGATTATCTTAAAGGAGTTGGTCCTAATAGATCTAAACTTTTCAAAAAAGAACTTAATATATTCACTTTTCAAGATCTTTTAAGTTTTTTTCCATATAGGTATGTAGATAAAACTAAATATCATAAAATCAATGAAATACAGAACACGAAGTCTGAAATTCAACTAATAGGAAAAATAGTTGACATTTACGAGGTAGGTATTCCAAGAAAAAAAAGATTAATTGCAAAAATCAAAGACGATACTGGTTTTATAGAGTTGGTTTGGTTTAAATCCCACAAATGGATTAAAGAAAATCTTAAATTAAATAAAAATTATATTATTTATGGGAGACCTAACCTGTTTAATGGTATATATAATATTCCTCATCCAGAACTTGAATTATATAAAAAAGAAACTTTAAAGTTAAGATCATCATTGGATCCTATCTATCCATCAACTGAAAATTTATTAAAACGAGGTATTACTAATAAAGTTATTAGGAGTATTATTAAAGATTTATTACTTGAAATAAATTCAAAATTTATTGAAACTCTGCCTGAATATATTACTAAAGAATTTAATTTATTAGATAAGAATAGTGCAATTGTAAATATTCATTTACCTAAATCTAATAAGATATTAATGGAATCCATTAAAAGATTAAAATTTGAAGAACTTTTCTATCTTCAATTACAGTTAATTAAAAAAAATATAAATAGAAAAGAGAAAATTAAAGGGTATGACTTTAAAAAAGTTGGAAATGTATTTAATTCCTTTTACAATAATCATCTAAAGTTTAGCTTAACAAATGCACAAAAAAGAGTTTTAAAGGAAATTCGCAATGATTTAGGCAGTAATGCGCAAATGAATAGACTCCTGCAAGGAGATGTTGGCTCAGGGAAAACTATAATTGCATTTATGGCAACCTTAATTGCAATTGATAATAATTTCCAGGCATGTATAATGGCTCCAACTGAAATTTTGTCAGTTCAACATTATAATAATTATAAAGACATATGTAAGTCCTTGAATATCAATATACAAATACTTACTGGATCAACTAAAACTTTAGAAAAAAATAGAATCTATAGCGAACTTGAGAATGGAAAAATACAACTACTTATTGGTACGCATGCTTTAATAGAAGATAAGGTTAAATTCAATAATCTTGGGATAGCAATTATAGACGAGCAACACAAGTTTGGAGTTGCACAAAGAAGTAAGTTGTGGAAAAAAAATGTTTTACCACCGCACATTTTAATTATGACAGCAACTCCAATCCCAAGAACACTGGCAATGTCTGTGTATGGAGATCTTGATATTTCAGTAATTGATGAAATGCCTCCAGGAAGGAAAGATATAGTTACTGTACATAGAAAAGAAAATAGCCGTTTAAAGGTAATTCGATTTTTAAGGGAAGAAATATTAAAGGGCAGGCAAATTTATATAGTTTATCCTCTTATAAAAGAAAGTGAGAAAATGGATTACAAGGACTTAGAAGATGGATATGATAGTATATTAAGAGACTTCCCTTTACCTGAATATCAAATTTCCATAGTACATGGAAAAATGAAGGCGCAAGACAAAGATTATGAAATGGAAAGATTTATCTCTGGAAAAACAAACATATTGGTATCTACAACAGTAATTGAAGTCGGAGTTGATATTCCCAATGCTTCTGTAATGATAATAGAGAGCGCTGAGAGATTTGGCTTATCTCAACTTCATCAATTAAGAGGAAGAGTAGGAAGAGGTGAGCATAAGAGTTATTGTATATTAATGACTGGAAATAAAACCACCAATGACAGTAAAACTCGAATAGATACTATGGTTAAATCAAATGATGGTTTTGTAATTGCAGAAAAAGATTTAGAATTAAGAGGTCCGGGAAATATAATGGGAACTCAACAAAGCGGAATAATTCCTCTTAAAATAGCTAGCCTTATAGAAGATAAAATTATGATTAGTACAATTAGAAAATATGTTAGAGAAATTCTTTCTTTAGATAAAAATATATCTAAAAACAAAAACAGAATTATTTTAGAAACCTACAAACACCTAAATAAAAATAATGACATATGGAATTATATTAGCTAATGCTCCTCAATCAATTTAATTACTAAATTTTTAAATTCATTCTTAAATTTTTGATACTTTTTTCCTGTGGCAGGCCCATTAAACCCTGTATGTATTCTTCTGACATTTTTATTCCTATCAATAAAAATTAATGTCGGATAAGAAATAACTTGATTAAGTGAAGGTAATTTCTTTTGAGCCTCAACTTTATTGCTTGTTCCATATTGAGCTAACAATATTGGATATTTAATATTGAATTTTTTTTCTAGTTTATTTATGTTCTCAATAGCTTTCTCTTTTGTTTTAGCATATTCAAACGCTAATGACACAAACCTTAGATCTTTATAGCTGTTTTCCTTAATAAAGTCTGAAATAAAAACAGTCTCATCTAAACAGTTTGGACACCATGTTCCCATAATTTGAATTACAACAACCTTATTATCAAAAATAGAATCGGAATCGCTTACTAAAATTCCTCTACTATCCTTAAAAGAAAACTTAAATTTATTGGATGCAGATTCATTCATAATTGTTAAACTATTTGGGTTTGACAGCTTAAATTCTTCATCTCTAAAAGCTATAAACGGTATTTTATTATAATTACCTCTATAAAAATACCCTGTTATATTGTCATTCTCTAAATTACCTTTAAACAGGTATGATCGAGCGCCATTAAATGTAGACATCATAACTGAGTTGCCTTCAGAGATTCCTTCCATAAAGCCATAATCACCAGTAGTTGTTCTAAAAGTTCCTGAAATCTTTGAACCATTCTGATCAAAAATTCCAATAGCATTATACTCTTCAACTTCTCCAGGATTAAATACCACTTTCCATTTTCCTGAAAAATCATTGACAGTTTTGTAGTTTTTTATTTTAAATCTTTCTGCTCCATTATTAGCAGTAAATTTTATTTTTCTATCTAAACTATTGTTAGTGAAATACCCATTAACACCTTCTTTAGATCTCTTTGCTTTAATGTATCCTTCAAATACTGGGGATTTTATTATAAATGAATCCTTCTCATAAATAATTTTTTCCATATCAACTATTTCCTTATGATTGTAAATCTGAATTGAGCCATCATTTAATAAATACATGTTAAAAGGAATCTCTTGATTGTCAGATGTATGCAAAACCCCAATATATGAGCCTGAAGGCAGTGAATAATCTTCACTACAAGAGATGATAGTAAATAGCAACACCAATAAATAGTTTAATTTATTCATATAACAGACTTATTAATAATAATTGAAATTTAAAAAAACTTTTTAGATTTCATTAGAAGGTAACTATTATTATATTTGTTAAACCTAAGTATTTAAAATGAATATCTCATATAATTGGCTTAAACAATTTTTAAAACTAAAAGACTCTGCTGAAGAAATCGCAAGCACACTTACAGAATTAGGATTAGAGGTTGAAGGGATAACAGATTTTCAATCAATAAAAGGAGGTTTAAAAGGCATTGTTATAGGTAAAGTAAAATCTTGTAAAAAACATCCAAACGCTGATAGACTTAAAATAACAACAGTAGATATAGGGCTAAAAGAGGATATTCAGATTGTATGTGGGGCGCCAAATATTGAATTAAATCAAACAGTTCCTGTTGCTACAGTAGGCGCTAAAATATACACAGATGATGATTCATGGACTATAAAAAAGAGTAAGATTAGAGGGGAAACTAGTACCGGAATGATATGTGGTGAAGATGAATTAAATTTAGGGGAATCAACTGAGGGAATAATGGTTTTAGACAACAAACATAAGGCAGGAACTCCACTTGATAAAATATTTAAAATAGAGAATGACAAAATATTTGAAATTGGCTTAACCCCTAATAGATCTGATGCTATGAGTCATTTTGGAACAGCAAGAGATCTTAGGGCTGGATTACTCCAAAAAGGCATAAAATTAGAATTAATTAAACCTTCTGCTACAGATTTTATAGTTGATAAGAAAACAACCAATCTTAAGATTAAAGTCTATAATGAAAAGTTAGCTCCTAGATACTGTGGAGTATTAATTGAGAATATTGTTGTAGAAAATTCACCCGAATGGCTAATAAATAAATTAAATTCTATTGGAATATCCCCAATTAATAATATTGTAGATATCACTAATTATATTCTACATGATATTGGACAACCTCTCCATGCATTTGATTATGATAATATATGTGATGATAAAATAGTAGTAAAAACCCTTAAGGCTGGAACTAAATTTACTACTCTTGATGGAGTAGAAAGAAAATTATCTACTGATGATTTGATGATTTGTAGTGGAGACAAACCACTCTGTTTAGCTGGAATTTATGGTGGGTTAGACTCTGGGGTTTCTAAAAAAACTACTAAAATTTTCTTAGAAAGCGCTTATTTTGATCCTATTACTATAAGAAAATCCTCAAAACACCATGGCCTGAATACTGATGCTTCATTTAGATTTGAAAGAGGTGTTGACCCCAACATAACTAAACTTGCATTATTAAAAGCGTGTGTTTTGATTAAAGAAATCTGTAAGGGATCTATGGTTTCTAGTGAAGTTGTTGATCTATACCTAAAAAAAATTGAAGACAAACAGATTATAGTTGGTTTTGAAAGCATAGAAAATCTAATTGGAAAAAAGATTGATAGAGAGATTATAAAAGGAATAATCACATCATTGGATATAAAGATTGACAGTATCACTGAATCAAATCTTGGCATATCAATCCCTGCGTATAGGAACGATGTTACTAGAGAAGTTGATGTTGTTGAAGAAATATTAAGAATATATGGATACAACAATATAGAGGCATCAAAGAAAATAAACAGATCTTTAACAGTTTCCGATCAGTTTTCAAAAAGTGATTTTGAAAATAAAATTTCTAATCACTTAGTTTCTCTTGGATTTATTGAGATAATGACTAATTCTCTGGTGCCACCTAAATATAATGAAGAAAATAAAAATATTAAGAACTCTACTAATGTTAATATTATTAATTCCTCAAGTGCTGAGTTATCAAACCTAAGAAACTCTTTAATGTTTACAGGAATTGAAGCATTATCTTATAATATTAACAGGAAACAGTCTAATTTGAAGATTTTTGAATTTGGTAAAACATACCTGAAAGAAAAAAACAAATACGTAGAAGATGAAAAATTATGCCTTTTAATTACTGGAAATAAATCATCTAAAAATTGGAATAAAAAAACAGAAAAAAGTGACTTTTATTATATCAAAGGAATTATCAACTCAATTATTGAACAACTTAATATAAACAGTCTAAATTCACTCCCAGTAAAAGATAAAAACCTGACTGAAGGAGAAACAATAGTTCATAATAATTTGACAATAGCAAATTATGGTATTGCTAACACTGAAGCTTTAAATGTTTTTGATATTGATCAAGAAATATATTATGGTGAAATAAACTGGACAAATATTATAAAATCCATAGACAAGAAGCCTGTATTAACTAAGAAAATTCCAAAATATCCTGAGGTATCAAGAGATTTGTCTATTTTAATTGATGAAAATGTAACTTTTGAATCAATATATACTATTGCATATAAAGCAAATAAAGAGCTTATAAAAAACATTAGTCTTTTTGATGTTTATGTTGGAGGGAATATACCTAAAAACAAGAAAAGCTATGGTCTTAACTTCAATATTTCAGATGAATCTAAAACACTTTCTGATAAAGAAATAGATGGTTTAATGAATAGAATAACTAATAGTATTATTAAAGAATTTGGTGCAGAATTAAGGTAGCTGGAAATTAGTTATACATTTTATCTCTTAGATTTTTTATCTTTTCATCATGCATATATTCATCAAATGTCATATATCTATCAATCACACCCTTTGGTGTTAGCTCTACTATTCTATTAGCTAGGGTTTGAGCAAATTGGTGATCATGAGTTGTCAATAAAACTGTTGCTTTATATTTTTTTAATGAATTATTAAATGTTGTTATACTTTCAAGATCGAGATGATTAGTGGGTTCATCTAGCATTAAAACATTAGCTTTTTTCATCATCATCCTAGAAATCATGCATCTAACCTTTTCACCACCAGATAAAACGTTGCACTTTTTTAAAGCTTCCTCTCCTGAAAAAATCATTTTACCAAGAAAACCTCTTAAATAAACCTCCTCTTTTTCTTCTTCAGTTGTAGCCCATCTTCTAAGCCAGTCTACTAAATTTATATTGTTATCAAAAAATTCATTATTATCTAAAGGTAAATAGGATTGGGAAGTTGTTATCCCCCAATCAAACTTTCCAGAATCTGAATTAATATTTCCATTTAGAATTTCATAAAAAAATGTTGTAGCTCTCGAATCTTTTGAGTAAAAAAGAGCTTTATCAGCTTTTGCAAGGTTTAAATTTATATTACTAAAAAGTACATCACCCTCTGTAGATTTGCTCAAACCTTCTATATTTAGAATTTGATCACCAGCTTCTCTTTCTCTTTCAAAAATGATTGCAGGATATCTTCTACTAGATGGTTTGATTTCTTCAATATTTAGTTTCTCAATCATCTTCTTTCTACTAGTAGCTTGTTTGCTTTTTGCAACGTTTGCACTAAATCTTGCAATAAATTGTTCTAATTCTTTTTTCTTTTCTTCAGCTTTCTTATTCTGTTGTTGACGTTGTCTTAAGGCTAGTTGTGAAGACTCATGCCAAAAAGTATAATTACCAGAGTAATGATTGATCTTGCCAAAATCAATGTCTGAAATATGTGTGCAAACTGAATCTAAAAAATGCCTGTCATGTGACACAACAATTATACAATTATCAAAATTTGCTAAGTAATTTTCTAACCAACTAATCGTGTGATAATCAAGATCATTTGTAGGTTCATCCATAATTAATACATCAGGATCTCCAAATAAAGATTTAGCTAATAATATCCTAACCTTTAGCTTTGGGTCAACATCTTTCATTAACCTGTGATGTAATTCTTCCTCAATACCTAAATTTGAAAGAAGCGAAGCTGCATTACTCTCAGAATTCCATCCATCCATTTCTTCATACTTTTCTTGTAAAACCCCTATCCTATCAGCATTTTCATCAGAATAATTTTCATAAAGCTTATCAATTTCTGATTTTAGGTCAAATAAACTTTTGTTTCCCATAATGACTGTTTCAAGAACTGTTCTTTCATCAAAAAGTGTATGATCTTGTTCTAAAATAGACATTCTTTTACCTGGTTCAAGAAAAACATTTCCAGATGTAGGATCTGTTTTCCCAGCTAATATTTTTAAAAATGTTGATTTTCCAGAACCATTTGCTCCAATAATACCATAACAATTGCCATTGTTAAATACAGTATTAACATCATCAAAAAGAACTCTTTTTCCGAATTGTATTGACAGATTAGAAACTGATAGCATACTTATCTATTTTTAGGCTTGCAAAAATAGATAAATTAATTACCTTTTCTGTAGTCTTTTAGAAAATTTTCTAATCCTATATCCGTAAGTGGATGTTTTAAAAGCCCTAGAATAGACTTTAAAGGTGCAGTAATAACATCTGCGCCAATCTTTGAACAGTCAATAATATGCATTGTATGTCTAATAGATGCTGCAAGAATTTCAGTAGAGAATCCGTAATTATCATAAATTTCTCTAATTTCAGAAATCAAACCCAAACCATCAGTTGAGATATCATCTAGTCTTCCAATAAATGGGGAAACATATGTTGCTCCTGCCTTAGCTGCTAAAAGGGCTTGTCCAGCAGAAAAAACTAAAGTAACATTAGTTCTTATATTATTATCACTAAAATATCTAGCTGCTTTAATTCCATCTTTTATCATCGGAACTTTTACCACAATTTGTTTGTGAAGAGATGAAAGCTCTTCACCTTCTTCTAACATTCCTTTATAATCTGTTGAAATTACTTCAGCTGAAACATCTCCATCAACAATATTGCAAATGTTTTTATAATGGTCTAAAATATTTTGCTTTCCAGTTATTCCTTCTTTAGCCATAAGTGAAGGGTTGGTAGTCACACCATCAAGTATTCCTAAATCTTGAGCCTCTTTAATTTGATCTAGATTAGCTGTATCAATAAAAAATTTCATTATAAATGTTTAAGTTGGGATTTCAAATTTACAATAATTACTAGACAATAGTCAGTGAAGTTGTTAACATACGGTATCTAATAATTTTTCATTACAATATATTCAAACAATCTTTGAGGTAGAATAAATTTTAAAAATGGAGCCAGTGTTTCAATAAATGATCCTGATAAATACTTTTTATTTGGGGTCTTTAAATTAAGTATTCTATAAACCAGTTTTCCAATTTTTTTTGGGTTTGCTCCTGAATCAATATGTTTATTCATGATATCTAACCCTTTTTTATAAGATGACATGTACGGCGAATTCTCTATTAATGGAGAATGAAATCTTCCTTTAGGTATATTTGTTAAATAATCTCCTGGAGCAAGGCTAACAACATTTATTTTAAATTCTTTAGTCTCCATATTTAATGTTTCTGAAATTAGATCTAATGCGGCTTTACCAGCACTATAAACTGATCTAAATGGAGATCCTACATAACCTGCAATAGAAGTAATATTAATAATTAGACCGTTTTTTTCTCTTCTCATGTGTGGAAGAACAGCTTTAATCATATTAATTGGTCCGTATAAATTTGTTTTAAAATGTTTGTGAATCTCTTTTTCAGGAATCTCTTCTAAAGGTCCTGTAATACCAACTCCAGCATTATTTATTAATACATCTATTCTGCCCTGTTCATTAATAACATGTGTTACACATGATCTTATTTGATCGTTACTAGTAACATCCAAGGTTAATAGTTTAAATTTAGACTCTGGATATTTCGATATGTTTCTGCTAGTACCATATACAATGTATCCCTTATCATTAAGATATTCTCCAATAGCTTTTCCAATACCTGATGATCCCCCCGTAATTAAGATTACTTTATACATATTGTAGTTAAAAAAAATGGCAAGCTACCTACATCACACTGCTACAACCGAATACCTTTGCTACGTTCCCGTTCTGGAGGATTAATCAGGAGCTAGTTGTGTAGGACTTGCCAAAGCAAAGATACAATTTTTGCTATTAGTCAATAATATTTTTTGGGTAATTTAAAAATATATAGCTTAAATTTACCCAACTAAACACTGCCATGATAAAAAAAAATATTCAGAATATAATTACAACTCTTATTGTATTAATATTATTAATTAGCTGTAGTGAAAATCAATCTAAAACATTACCAAAAAATAATTTAATTCCAAAAATCTACTCCTATGAAATAATCAATGAATTTCCTCATGACATAAATGCATATACCCAAGGTTTGGAGTTTTATAATGGAGAGCTGTATGAAAGTGTTGGAAGATATGGTAAGTCAGAAATTAGAAAAGTTGATTATAAATCTGGGGAGGTTTTGCATAGAAAAAAAATTAATAAGAAATATTTTGCTGAAGGAATAACGATAAATGATAATTTGATTTATATGTTGTCATGGAGAGAAAAAGTCGGCTTTATATTTGATATTAATACTTTTAATATTCTTGATTCATTTTCATACAACAAGAGCAAAGAAGGATGGGGACTATGCAACGATGGAAAGACAATCTATAAAAGTGACGGAACAGATAAAATATGGTTATTAGATCCCAAATCATTAGAAGAGTTGAACTTTATTCAGCCTCACACAAACAAAAGAAAACTTTCTAATATAAATGAGCTTGAGTGGATTAATGACAGAATATATGGAAACATATATGGAGCTGAAGGTATTGCAATTATAAATCCTGAGAATGGAGTAGTAGAAGGTGTTATTGATCTATCATCATTAAGAGAAAAAGTAACAAACCATAGAGATTTAGATGTATTAAATGGTATCGCATATAATAAGACTTCAAACACCATTTTTGTGACTGGAAAAATGTGGGATAAGCTCTTTGAAATAAAAATCTTTCCAAAAAAATAAATGAAAGTGTTAGAAAATTATTACTGGGTATTATTAGAACATCAAATAAAATACTTATATCCTGCGTTATTAAATGATGAAATTAGGATTAAGACAAGCATTTAATAAATGAAAAGATTTTTGTTAATATTTACATATTTAATTGCTACAATTTTTTGGAGCAGCTGTGATAATGACTTCGATTTTGAAACAAGTTCAGGAAATTTATCATTTTCAAAAGATACAGTATACTTAGATACAGTTTTTACAAATATAGGATCTAGTACCTATAACTTAAAGGTTTATAATAATTCCAATGATAACATTTTAATTCCAAATATTAATTTAGGAAATGGAGAAAACTCCTATTATAGACTAAATGTTGACGGGATCTATGGGTCAGATTCTAGTGCAGGAAAATATTTTGAAAACATTGAACTCCTAGCTAATGATAGTCTATACATTTTTATAGAAACAACTGTAGATATTGAAGATTTATCAGATCAAAGCAGTCAGTTTCTTTATACTGACTATATACAATTCAATACTGGTGAAAATCAACAAAAAGTTGATCTTGTAACATTAGTAAAAGATGCCGTATTTATCTATCCTCAAAGATATCTAGATAATCAAACTAACGAATATATTATTGAAACCTTAAGTTTTGATATAGATGGTGATGGAGTTAATGATGAAACAGATATAGAAGGTAGATTTCTTAATACAGATGAATTAAATTTCACTTCTGAAAAACCATATGTAGTATACGGATATGCAGCTGTTGCTGAAAATGAATTATTAATAATTAATCCAGGATCTAGAATTCATTTCCATGCAAACTCAGGATTAATTGTTACTAATGGTGCGTCAATAAAAATAAATGGAGAATTTAGCTCAGATCAAGAAATGCTAGAAAATGAAGTGATATTTGAAGGAGATAGGCTTGAGCCAATATTTGAAGATGTACCAGGTCAATGGGGGACAATTTGGTTGTTTGATGGAAGCATTAATAATGAAATTAATTATGCAACAATCAAAAACAGCTCTATTGGTCTTTACCTCAGTGGTGATTTTCAAGAAAATCAAGAGAAACTTTTTATAAAAAACAGCAAAATATACAACTCGAGTAATTTTGGTATTCTAGCTAAAGGATCTTCAATTAAAGCTGAGAATATAGTTATAAATAATTCCGGCCAATCATCTTTTGCTGCAACATATGGTGGAAAGTATAGTTTTACCCATTCTACAATTACTAACTATTGGAATTCTGGATTTAGACAATTTCCAGCGCTTTTACTTAATAACTATTTAATTGACTCTGAAGGAAATACATTAAATAATGAGGTTTTAGAGGCATATTTTAATAATTGCATAATATATGGTAGTCAAAATATTGAATTACTTATTGAACAGTTAGATGACTCAAATCTGGACTACAAATTTAACAACTGCTTGTTAAAATTTTCAGATATAAATAACAGTTTTAATACAGCTATTTATGATTTTGGAAATCAAGAACATTTTGAAAACTTAATATTAAATGAAGATCCATTTTTTTTAGATCCATATGAAAATAATATGATTATAGGTGTTAATTCTGAAGCAATAAATCAAGGAAATCAGGTTTATACATCCATAGTTCCTTTTGATTTACTTAATGTAGATAGAACTACTAATCCTGATTTAGGTGCATATCAGCATATAATTCAGAATGATTAAGACTTAAATAGCGGCTTATCTTTCATCATTTTTTTAACAGAAACTGCAATTTCACTAAGCATAATCTGATTATCCTTATTTAAAATAGATTTATCAATATATTCAACTATCTTAACCATATCATCTTCAATTAGACCTCTTGTAGTAACTGCTGCCGTACCAACTCTAATTCCTGAAGTAACAAAAGGAGATTTATCATCAAATGGGACCATATTCTTATTAACTGTTATCTCCGCTTGACCTAAAATTGTTTCAGCCTCTTTTCCTGTTATATTTTTATTTCTTAAATCTATGAGCATCATGTGATTATCAGTTCCTCCAGAAATAATATTATAGCCTTTATCTACAAAAGCCTTAGCCATTGCAGCTGCATTCTTTTTTACTTGAAGTATATAATACATGTAGTCATCTGTTAAAGCCTCACCAAAAGCTATTGCTTTAGCTGCAATAACATGTTCTAAAGGACCTCCTTGATTCCCAGGAAAAATTGCTGAATCTAATAATGATGACATTTTTTTCAATGATCCATTTTTAAGTCTAATGCCAAAAGGATTATCAAAATCTTCTCCCATCATAATTAACCCACCTCTTGGGCCTCTTAATGTTTTATGAGTAGTTGTAGTAACTATATGACAATATGGTAAAGGGTCGTTAAGTATTCCTTTAGCTATTAAACCTGAAGGATGAGATATGTCAGCTAATAATAAAGCATCAACACTCTCTGCTATTTCTCTGAATTTCTTATAATCTATATCTCTTGAATAAGCAGAAGCTCCTGCAATAATCATTTTAGGTCTTTCTTTTTGAGCAATATCCATAATTAAATCATAGTCTAACCTACCTGTTTGTTTGTCTACACCATAGAAAACAGGTTTATACAATTTCCCTGAAAAATTAACTGAAGAACCATGTGTAAGATGTCCTCCATGTGATAAATCAAAACCTAATATTTTATCTCCAATATTTAAACAAGCAAAGTATACAGCAGAATTTGCTTGACTTCCTGAATGTGGCTGAACATTTGCCCAAACAGCACCAAATAATTCTTTAGCTCTTTCAATTGCTATAGTTTCAATTTCATCAACCACCTCACACCCACCATAATATCTTTTTCCAGGATATCCTTCTGCATATTTATTTGTCAATATAGATCCCGTGGCATTTAAAACTTGATTACTTGTAAAATTTTCAGATGCAATTAATTCAATACCATCAATTTGACGGGATTTTTCTTTATCAATTAAATTGAAAATTTCATAATCTTTTTCCATATTTTTACTAAATTAAATTACTATCTCAAAAATAATCAATATACTCATATGACATACTTAAAAAAATATAAATTGGATTATTTTTTATTAACATCTTTTTTTAAAAGCAAACTTTATCTATTCATATTGTTATTTATTTTTTCTAGTTGTAGTACATCAAAAAAAATAAAAAATAATATTGCTAGCGGCAATTATGATAAAGCTATTTCAGAGACTATATCTAAAATAAAAACAATAAAAAACAAGAAAAAGAAAGATGAATATTTCCTAATTCTTAATGAAACTTATTATAAATCAGTTGATAAAGACTTATCAAAAATAGAGCATTTAATAGATGATGGAAATCCTGAATTATATAGAGAAGTTTATCAAACATATTTGTCGCTAAATGAAAGACAAAATAAGATTAAACCAATTATTCCATTAAAATCTGAAAATAATAAGATTAATTTTAATTTTTACAACTATGATAATAAAATCATAGATTATAGATATAAAACTTCAAATTATTTATATAATACAGTCAAAAGTTTAATGGAGAATAATATTAAATCTAATTATAGAGAAGCATATTATCTACTTATATATATTGAAGAAATAAACCCAAATTTTAATCAAACCCGTAACCTTATTGAAGAATGTATTTATAGAGGAAAACACAATATTTTAGTAGAGATCTCTAATGATTCTGACAAAATAATACCTGAAGAATTAGAAAATGATATTTTAGATTTTGAAACTTATGGGTTAAAAAGTTTATGGCAAAGTTTTTATTCAAAAAGAAATAAATCGGCAATCAATTATGATTATAAGATAAATCTAATTTTTAAAAACATTGAATTCTCTCCAGAAATTATTAATGAAAAGGAGAAAAATAATGAAAAAAGAGTGAAAGATGGTTTAAAATACCTATTAGATGACAACGGGAATGTGGTTAAGGATAGTTTAGGGAATGACATGAAAGTTGATAATATTGTAACTGTTAGGGCAAAAACAATAGAATTTAGGCAAACAAAAGCAGCTAAAATTATTGCACAGGTACAAATAGTAAATTTAAAAACAAATGAGCTTGTTGATAAATTTCCTTTAAGCAGTGAATTTATTTTTGAGAATTTTTTTATTGAATTTTCTGGTGACAGAAGAGCTTTAAAAACCAGACAAAAAAGATTACTAAAAAATAAATTTCTACCTTTTCCAAGTAATGAGTTCTTAACCTATAATAATTCTAATTCGATTAAAAGTAAACTAAAGTATATTGTTTCAAATTATACTTTTAGTGAATAATTCAGATGAGTAAAAAGATTAATATAGTTAATAGAAAAGCTAAATTCAACTACGAATTACTTTCAAAATATGTTGCTGGAGTTGTCCTAAATGGCTCAGAGATTAAGTCTATTAGACAAAGTAGGGTAAGTATATCAGAAAGTTTCTGCAAATTTGACGACAAAGGAGAATTATATATTTTAAATATGAATATTGAAAAATATTCACACAGTATTATTGAAGTATATAATCCAAAAAAACAAAGAAAATTATTGCTTAAAAAAAAGGAGTTAAAAAAACTTCAGAAAGAAATAATAAATTCTAGTAACACAATTATTCCTTTAAAATTATTTATAAATGAAAAAGGATTAGCTAAAATTGAAATCTCATTAGCAAAAGGAAAAAAACTTTATGATAAGAGAGAAACAATTAAAGACAGGGATAATAAAAAGGCGTTAGACAGGTTAAAAAAAATTAAAAATCAAAAATAATCTATTCTTTCTCTTTTAAAAGTGGCACAAATTGAAACTCACCATACTCTTTTATATCAAAATTATCATCTGAGATCTTAACATACAGTGTCATAATCTGAATATTTTCACCTAGAGGAACAACTAATCTTCCTCCAATCTTAAGCTGATTTAATAATGCTTTTGGAACCAATGGTGCTCCTGCGGTAACAATAATTGAATCAAATGGAGATTCTTCTTCTAGTCCCTTATATCCATCACCATAAATTATTTTCTTCGGATAATAGTTTATAGAAGGCAGGAAATTGACAACCTTTTTATATAATTCCCCTTGTCTTTCTATAGTATACACATTAGCTCCCAATTCACAAAGTACTGCAGCCTGGTATCCGCTTCCAGTTCCAACTTCTAAAACTTTATCACCTTTTTTTAATTTGAGTAATTCTGTCTGAAAAGCTACAGTAAACGGCTGAGATATGGTTTGATTAGCAGATATAGGAAATGCTTTATCTTGATATGCATGATCAATAAAACCAGAATCCATAAATAAATGCCTTGGAACATTACCAATTGCAAAAAGGACTTTTTCATCATTAATCCCTTTAGATTTTATTGTTTCTACTAATCGATTTCTTAGTCCTTTATGTTTAAATGAATCATTCAATACTTATAGTTAAATGTAAGTTTATAAATATCAATAAATTTATAACTATTATTTGATCTTAAATATATTAAATTTGCAAAAACAATCTATGTTAAGAATAGGAGTAATTGGTGCTGGTCATCTAGGAAAAATTCATATTAGACTTCTTAAAGAATCTAAAAGATACAATCTAATAGGTTTTTATGACAATAACTCTTCTGTTTCTGAAATAGTTTCAAAAGAACTTTCATGTGCTTATTATAATTCATTTGAAGAATTAATAGACGTTGTTGATGTTATTGATATAGTAACTCCTACTCCATTCCATTTTCAATATGCATCTAAAGCTTTAGCTAATAAAAAACACATCTTTATTGAAAAACCAATAACAAACAATTTAGACGAAGCAAATCAAATAATTAGTCTTGCTAAAAGTAATAATGTCAAAGGTCAGGTTGGGCACGTTGAAAGATTCAATCCTGCATATTTATATGCAAAAGAGAGAATAAGCAGTCCAATGTTTATTGAAACTCATAGATTAGCTCAATTTAATCCTAGAGGAACTGATGTGCCAGTAATACTTGATCTAATGATTCATGATATAGATATAATTCTAGACTTAGTTAAGTCTGAAATCACTAATATATCTTCAAGTGGAATATCTATTATTAGCAAGTCTCCTGATATTGCTAATGCAAGAATTGAATTTGCAAATGGATGTGTTGCTAATTTAACTGCTAGTAGAATTTCATTAAAGAATATGAGAAAATTCAGGGTTTTTCAAAAAAATAAATATATTTCAATAGACTTCCACAAAAAGGATTGTGAAATTGTTATGATGAATGATCTTTCTGATGGAGATACTACAAATGGATTAATTTTAGAAAATGCTGAAGGGGTAAAAAAACAGGTGACTATTGATAAGTGTGTGATTTCAGATTCTAATGCTATATTAAGTGAACTGGAGAGCTTAGCTGATTCTATAGAAAAGGATCTTAATCCAATTGTGTCATTAGAAGATGGTCAAAAAGCATTAAAAGTTGCACTAGAAATAATAAATTGTTTTAATAATAACTAATTAATGAAAAAAATATCAATTATAGGAGCAGGAACTATGGGTAATGGAATTGCTCAGGTTTTTGCAATGAACAATTACAAAGTAGATCTAATTGACCTAAATTCAGACTCATTATCAAATGCAATGAATACTATTTCTATTAATCTTGACAGAATGATTAAAAAAGATATTATATCCGATGATCAAAAATTGTCAGTTCTTAACAATCTTTCAACATCAACTAATATAGCAGATGCAAAATCATCTAAACTTGTAATTGAAGCTGTTACTGAAAATATTGAAGTTAAGTTAAAAATTTTCCAAGAGTTAGATCAATTATGCTCTTCAGAAACTATACTTGCCACAAATACTTCATCAATATCAATAACAGAAATAGCAGCAGCTACTAATAGAGAAGATAAGGTTATAGGGATGCATTTCATGAATCCTGTCCCTATTATGAAATTAGTTGAAGTTATAAGAGGTCGTAAAACAAGTGATCAAACCACGAATACTATAATAGAGCTTTCAGAAACAATTAAAAAAATTGCTATTGAAGTCAACGATTACCCTGGTTTTATTGCAAATAGAATTTTACTGCCTATGATAAATGAAGCAATTGAAGCATTGCATACTGGTGTTGCTAAGGTCCAAAATATTGATAGCATAATGAAAATAGGAATGGGACATCCTATGGGTCCTCTTCAATTGGCAGATTTTATTGGACTTGATGTTTGTATTTCAATACTTGAAGTCATGCATGAAGGACTAAAAGACATAAAATATGCACCTTCTGAACTACTTAAAAATATGGTTAATTCCGGAAAATTAGGTGTTAAATCTGGGGAAGGTTTTTATGACTATTCTAATAGTAAAAAAGCAGAAATAGTTGCTAAACAATTTCAATAAAAGTATTAGATGAGCATAAGTAAAAATTTAAGTAATCTTAATAGTTCTCTTGAGAATTCAGTAAAATTGGTTGCTGTTTCTAAAACCAAATCTAATCAGCAGATAATGGAAGCTTATAATCATGGGCAAAGAGTTTTTGGTGAAAATAAAGCTCAAGAACTCTCAGCAAAACATGAAGTATTGCCAAAAGATATTGAATGGCATATGATTGGGCACTTACAAAGAAATAAAGTAAAATATATAGCTGGTTTTGTGAGGCTCATTCACAGTGTAGATAACATTAAATTATTAAAAGAAATTAATCGTCAGGCACTCAAACACAATTTAATTATTAATTGTTTACTTCAAGTTAAAATTGCATCTGAAGAAACAAAATTTGGAATGTCTAAAAATGAAGCAAAAAATATGCTAGATTCTCAAGAATTTAAAGGATTAAAAAATGTTTCGATCGTAGGCTTAATGGGAATGGCTAGTTTTACAAATGATCAGGTAATTCTTAAAAAGGAATTTAGTTTTTTAAACAATTTCTTTAAAGAACTTTCTAACTCTTATTCAAGTATGAAAATTTTATCAATGGGAATGAGTGATGATTATAAACTCGCAATTGAAAATGGAAGTAATATGATTAGGGTAGGTAGCTCTATTTTTGGTTCAAGAAATTAAAATACTTTATTATATACGCAATAATAGATATAGAAACTACAGGTGGTAAATTCAATGAAGAAAAAATTACCGAAATAGCTATTTATAGGCTAGAGAATAATATCTTAACTGACCATCTTCATACATTAGTGCATTCAAAAAAAGAAATTCAGCCATTTGTTCAAAACCTCACAGGAATAAATAAAAAAATGTTAAAGAATGCTCCTAATTTCATTACTATTTCAAAAAAAATTAATGAAATAACTAATAACTGTGTATTAGTAGCTCATAATGCTGCCTTTGATTACAGAATGTTAAAAAATGAGTTTAAAAATATTGATATAAACTATAGTAGAAAAACTTTATGCACTATAGAATTGTCTAAAGAACTTATTCCTAACAAAGATTCATATAGTTTGGGGAGATTAGCTGATAGTCTAGGTATAAAAATTAAAAACAGACATAGAGCTGATGGTGATGCATTGGCTACTTTAGAACTATTTAAAATTCTAGTAAATTTAGATAAAAAAGGTAATATTGAAGACTTTGTAAAATAGATGACTAAACAACTTATTACAATAATAGGCCCAACAGCTGTAGGAAAAACAAGCTTAGCAATAAAGATTGCCAAATTCTTTAAAACTGAGATTGTATCTGCTGATTCAAGACAATTTTACAAGGAAATGAGTATTGGCACTGCTAAACCAATAGAAAATGAACTTAATCAAGTAAAGCATCATCTAATAAACAATAAAAGTATTCAAGACAAATACAATATTACTAATTATGAAAAAGATGCATTAAATTGTTTAAATACAATATTTAAAAACAATAATGTTGCTGTATTAGTGGGTGGATCAGGTTTGTATATAAATTCAGTTATATATGGTCTAGATGAAATACCAGAGATAAATTTAGAAATCAGAAAATCAATTTATTCAGAGTTAGAACTTAAAGGGATAGCAAAACTTCAAGAAAAATTAAAACAATTAGACCCAGTATCCTATAATAAAATAGATATAAATAATCCAAGAAGATTGGTAAGAGCGCTAGAGGTTTCTATATCTACCCGAAAACCATATTCAAGTTTTCTAAAAAATACCAAAAAGAAAAGAAATTTTAATACAATTGTTTTAGGAATAAATCAAAATAGAGATCTATTGTATAATAGAATTAATTCTCGAGTTGATAATATGATTGAAAACGGCCTAATAAATGAAGTTAAAGGATTACACAACCTAAAACACTTAACTTCTTTAAATACTATTGGTTATAGCGAAGTATTTAAACATCTTGAAGGAGATTCTTCATTAAATGAGTGTATAGCTGAAATTAAAAAGAACTCTAGGAGGTATGCTAAAAGACAATTAACATGGTTTAAATCTATTCAAAATTCAAAATGGATAACTCCTGACTATAATTTTGAAGAAGTTGTTGAATACATTAATGATTTAATCAATAACTAACCTAAAACCTTCTCCGTGAATGTTATTTATTTTAACATTAGGGTCTATTTCAAGTTGTTTCCTAAGCTTTGCAATATAGACGTCCATGCTTCTAGAAGTAAAATAATTATCATCTCTCCATATTCTTGTTAAAGCTAATTCTCTAGGCATAAGGTCATTTTTATGTAATATTAACATTTTTAGAAGCATATTTTCTTTTGGAGATAATTTAACATGCTTGTTATCTTTAAATTTAAGATGTCTCAATTTAGAATTAAATTCAAAAGAACTAAACTTAAACTCATACTCTCCCGTATCTAAAACTGAAATTAATTTGTTTCGTTTTAGTATTGCTTTAATCTTATATAATAATACATCACTATCAAAAGGCTTCTTAAGATAATCATCTGCACCAATTTTATATCCTTTTAATACATCCTCTTTTAACGATTTAGCAGTAAGAAAAATTAAAGGCATATCTTGATTAACTTCTTTTATCTCACCAGCTAAAGTAAATCCATCCTTATATGGCATCATAACATCGAGTATACATAGATGAAAATCGTATTTTTTAAATTTCTCAAATCCTTCCATTCCATTTTTTGCTAAAACAATATCATAATCATTCATTTTTAGAAAATCGCGAAGAATAATTCCAAAATTTGGATCATCTTCAACTAACAGAATTCTTTTTTTATCATTCATACTTTATTTTTTTGTAGACAACTCAATTGAAAATATAGACCCCTTCGTTAAAACACTTTCAAGACTTATTTTACCATTGTGATAATCAATTATTTTTTTAACATATGCCAAGCCTAGACCATGGCCTTTCACATTATGTAAATCTCCTGTTTGCTCTCTATAAAATTTATCAAAAATTTTATTTTGAACATTTTTAGACATTCCTACTCCATTATCCTGAAACTTTAATATAATTTTATCATTTATATTTTCAGTAGAAATTGCAATTTCTGGAGCTTTATCACAGTATTTAATTGCGTTATCCATAATATTTACCATAACATTAATTAAATGTGTCTCATTTCCAAATATCTCCTGCATATTTGCATTTAGTTTTAAACTTACAGAACCTTTTTTATAATCTAATAATAATTGAACATGGGAGATTGCAATTTTTATCAATTCATCTACACTTAATGTGGTTTTATCAATTTCTAACTCTTTTTTCTCTAGCTGAGACATTCTTAATACATTTTCAACCTGATCATGCATTCTTTCATTCTCGTCTTTAATCATTTTAAGGTATTTTTTGATTAAACCTTGATCTTTAATAGTTTTAGGATTCTTTATTGAATCTAACGCTAGATTAATGGTTGCTATTGGGGTCTTAAATTCATGAGTCATGTTATTAATGAAATCCGTCTTAATCTGAGAAATTTGCCTTTGTCTTAACAGAATCATCACAGTATATATATACACAATTATTATAATAAAAGTAAATATTATTGAAACAAGGGCAATAGAAATTATTGGAGCAACTAATAATGGAGTTCTTCTAGGAAAATTAACTTTAATAAGATAGTCACTTTCGTTATTTTCATCTGAAAAAAGTGTTGCTTGAATAGTATTCTTCCTTGATTTAAAATTTTCAGATTTAATAGCAGTTAGCGAGCCTTTATTAAAAATTGCAAACTCAAATGGAAGATCTATATTCACTCTTTTAAATCTATACTTTAAAAAATTCTTTAATGATATGACATTACCAACCCTTCTTTCAATTGTATTTTTTTTTGCAAGATCATGATATGCTGTTTCAAAAAGAATTTCTTTACTTTTTGAAATCTCACCTATTTTTGACAGAAATTGTTCTGAGCTTATACCAGCATATTCTCTTTCATTTTGAATCTTTAGAACTTTTATTTCTCTTTCATTAGAAATTCTTCTAAGATTAATTGAGTCTTCTGAAATTTCAGGATCTTTTGATGCAGCAGAGGCAATTGATTTAGCAAATGTTCTTAGAGCGGGAAATTTCAGGTTTTCTTCAATTAATGCATTTCTATACATCATCACCTCATCATTTTCTGCACTTTCTTTTATGATGTATAAGCTATTTATAGCTGTTGTATCTATTGTAGCTCCACTACTTATTAAATCTCTAAATTTAACTACATAACGCCTAAACTCTCTTTTTTCTAACCATTCAACTCCTTCAGATAATGCAAAATTAGTGTCTTTATTAAATTTTCTTTCTGCATCCTTGTAAATTTCTGTAATAAAAAATCCTTGGATAATAATAACACCTATTAATGAAATACTCATTAATGTAATCAAGAGAATAAGGATTTTTTTACTCATAAATCAAATTTAAGGTAAAAATATAATGGATCAATTAATTTAACCTATCGTTAACATATGTTGCAAAAAATTTTAATCAATAATCATATTGTGAATTTCCAATACTCTTTCTGTTAAATCAGGCTTATTAATATTTTCTACAATATAATCTGACTTCTTTCTTTTAATTTGATCAGGTAACTGATTGTTAATGATTGAGATCACCTTATTACGTGAAAAATTGTTTCTTTTCATCACTCTAGAAATCACATCTTCTTCTGGAGCAATGACACATATAATTTTGTCAAATATGTCTTCACTATTATTTTCAAATATAATAGCTGACTCATATAGTATATAATCAGATTTTTGATTTAATAACCATTGGTTAAACTCTTTTGCAACATATGGGTGAACTATAGAATTAATTTTATCTAGTAAGGCTTCATCATTAAAAACAACATCCGACAAATAAGCTCTGTTTAGCTCATTATTAATATATGATTCATCGCCAAAAGCTTTTATAATTTCTGCTTGCAATTGCTTATCATTATGCATTAATTCTTTTGCAATTTCATCAGAATTAAATACAGGAATCCCGATTTTTTCAAACAACTTTGAAACAGTTGTTTTACCAGTGCCAATTCCTCCTGTAACAGCTACTTTTTTCATTCTATAATTACGTATTGAACTTGATTGTTTTCTATCCTATATTTGTTCACATTAATGGGTTTTTTTGTAATTGTTGAAATCAAAATAGAATTTTCACTGTTGATTGTATTTAAATCACATTCAACTCTAAAATCCATTGGATTTACAGATTTATAGTCTCTTATGCTGACACGATATAAAACTGTAACAATCTTAGGGAAATAATTAATTTTCATGTCATCCTTAATATTTACAATAGTTACAGGAACTTTAATAGATTCTTCCGTAAACTTCTCTACTTTTAGCTGAAAACCTACACTCTCTTCTGAATATATAACATTATTGTTTTTTGAAGGGCTTATTCGAATACTGGAATTAATATCTGAATCAATCTGATTTAACACTAATTTTTCTGTTTCAATTACATTAATTGAATCAATTAAAGAATTTGGACCAGTTATAGCTATTGAATCTTTAGATAGTGTATAAGGCTGAAAAGAATCAAAACCAGATTTGTAATCTAATTCTAAATTTAATTTCAATGGGACCTTCTTTGATTCATATTGTTCAATTATAAAGTCTATTTGATCTACAGAAGTTGATATCAAAATAATCGGATCATTGAATTTTGATTGTAGATCTGAATAATTATTTTGTTTAGTCCACTGATATTTAGATTTAACCTTCTTTAAATCATTAAGTGATATCTCTATTATTGGTTCGTCTAAATAATATTTAGCCAAATTATAACCATATCCACTTAAAACAACTACTATACTATCAACAGTTTGGCCTAACACTACTTGATCTGATGGTATATCTATGGGTTTTACTGCAAATGCTATAGTTTTAGTATAATTAGCGGTTAATTTAGACAGCATTGAATATGCTAGAGCTAATAATACAAAAAAGATGAAAACATTAAATTTCCTTGTCTTATATACAGATTTTAGCTTCTTTAACATATTTATTGCTTTCTAAAAAACACTTCAGGCAAAATATCTTCTATGTTTTTCATATTAAAAATTAATATAATACTTGATTTTAGATACCCATAACCATAACCTAAAATTTGAATAGCACTAGTAATAATTGACAACAGTCCTATCTTTAAACTCTTATTATGATATGTTGAAGAAATCACGATTAATAACATATAACCAGCTATTAGGTATAATGGTATATAATTACCGTTAATTGATTCTATAATTGAAAGAATCAATAATATTAAAGCAAATGTCGGGAAATAATATATCAATCTAAATGATTTAGGATGCCAACGATTTAATATTGGTCTAACTAAACCAAATTTGTAGACCTGTTTAAAAAAACTACTAATTGACACCCTTCTCTTATGAAATACCATAACATTACTATATAATGCTGTCTTAAAGCCTAATTGATTAAGTCTAATAGATAAATCAGGATCTTCACCTGGATGGATGTTTCCAAAACCATTTGATTTTAAAAAGGCTTCTTTAGATATTCCCATATTAAAACTTCTAGGTTGAAATAATTTTTTTCTAAACTTCCCTCCTCTTATTCCTCCAGTAGTAAGAAAAGATGTCATCGAGAAGCTAACCGCTTTTTGAAAATTACTAAAAGAATCATGTGATCCATCTACACCTCCAAAAAAGTCAACATATTTATGATTTAAATTATTCATACAATGATGCATATAATCTTCTGGCAATAAACAATCCGAATCTAATATTATAAAATAGCTTCCTTTTGCTAGTTTCATCCCATAATTTCTAGAATCACCTGGACCAGTATTATTTTTCTTGTAATATGAAATATTTAACTTATTCTTAAAATTATTTATTACCTCTTGGCAATCATTCGTTGATCCATCTTCAATAATTACAATTTCAAAGTCCTTCTCAGAAAATAGTTTAACAAAACTCTCTAAAAGCTCTTTTATCTCATTTGGCCTATTAAATACTGGGATAATAAAAGAAATATCTTTTTCATTCATAGATCAAATTTAGTCAAACAAGTAGATATAAAAAAAGACCTAGTTTAAAAACCAGGTCTTTTTTGTCTTTATTTCTAAACTATTATTTAATAATTAATTTAGAAACCTTTTGATAATCATTTACAGTAATTTTTATCATATAGAAACCTGTATTAACAGATGAAATATCTAACATATCTCCTGAAATAGTAGTACTAAGCACTCTTCTACCATTAATATCAAATAGTTCAATCTGTTTATCACCACCTATTGGTGATTTAATTGTGACATAATTACCATCTGTAGGATTAGGATATATTTTTAGATTTGATAAATCAATCTCATCAACACCTAGCGTACTAGAAACTGATAAAACAAATGCTCCATTCCATGCACTATATCCTTCAACCATTACTATTAGCTAAATCAGTTTCTTGAGTAGCAGTATATTTTAGTCCTGTAATGGTACCTGATGCATTAATCTCTCCGGCGTGATATATTACCTGAGAATAAGAGAATTTGTAATAAGGCTCTATAGGCATTTCTTCATTTACAACTGTACCTTCGCCAACCACAACTTGTGCTTGAAAGCTAACAGCAAATAGAAATGATAATAACAGTGTTAAAATGTAGTTTTTTTTTATAATGTAATTGTTAATTTATAATTTTTTATTCCGATATATCATCGATTATAGCATCACTTACTCCCATGTTACTAAAACCTCCATCATTATAGAGATTTTGTAGGGTAACCCTTTTTGTAAGATCACTAAAAAGAGTAATTGTATAGTTTGCACAATCAAGGGCGGTAGCATTACCTAGCGGAGACATTTTCTCTGCATAGGTAATAAAACCATCAAAACCTTTAACCCCATTTGATGCAGTTGTAGGAGTTGGTGATTGTGAAATTGTATTTACCCTAACTTTTTTATCTTTACCAAAGAAATAGCCAAAACTTCTTGCAATACTTTCTAAGTATGCTTTATTATCTGCCATATCATTATAATCTGGAAAAACACGCTGAGCAGCCATATAGGTTAAAGCCACTATACTCCCCCACTTATTCATAGCATCTTGCTTATAAAGAGTCTGCATTACTTTATGAAATGACATAGCAGAGATATCAGCACCTTTTTGAGTCCAATCATACTTTTGATCAGTATACGCTCTACCTTTTCTAACGTTAATTGACATTCCTATAGAATGTAAAACAAAATCTAGCTTTCCTCCTAAAATCTTCATAGATTCTGACACCAAATTTTCAAGATCTTCTAATGAAGTAGCGTCTGCAGCAATAACCTGTGAATTGGTTTTTTTTGCAAGCTCATTGATTTGTCCCATTCTCATAGCAACTGGTGCATTAGACAAGACAAAGCTACCACCTTCTTCATGAACTCTCTCGGCTGTTATCCAAGCAATTGAATTTTCATCCAATGCTCCAAAAATAATTCCTCTTTTACCTTTTAATAGATTATTTGACATGACTTAATATATCTTTATGTAAGTTAAACAATTTTAATTACTAATTCAAAAGCTGTTTTGCATGAGCTACAGCAGAGGCAGAAATCTTGTCTCCTTCAAGCATCGTAGCTATTTCAACTATTCGCTCCTCACTATTTAATTTAACTATATTTGTTATAGTTTTTTCCTTTTCCTGAGTTTTTAATACTTTATAATGAGACTCACCCTTAGCTGCTATTTGCGGTAGATGAGTAATGGTGAATATTTGCATTTTCCTACTCATCTGTTTCATTATGTATCCAATTTTTTGTGATATTTCACCAGAAACACCTGTATCTATTTCATCAAACATAAGAGTAGGTAATTGACGATAGTTTGCTAAAATTGATTTTATTGCAAGCATGATTCTTGAAAGCTCACCGCCAGAAGCAGATTTCTTTAAAAGTTTATAATCACTTCCTTTATTGGCAGTGAATAAAAATGCTATATCATCTTTTCCGTTTAAGTGAAAAGCCTCTTGTTTGTTAACGTCAATTTTAAATTTTGCGTTTTTCATGCCCAAATCATGAATGATTTTCTGAATTTCAGAAATAAAATATGGTATTGAAGCTATTCTGTTGTCATGAATCAATTCAGCTTTTTTATTTAATTCACCCTTCAACTCATCGCGCTCAATACTAACATCACTAATCTTTTGATCAATATTTTCAGAAGTTGAAATGCTATCACTAAGCTTTTCATAAATCTCTTGAAGCTCGATAATTGTTGAAACTGAATGCTTTCTAAATAGATTATGAATACTACTTAACTTACCATTAATTTCTTCTAATTTCTCTGGATTTTCTTCTAAACCCTCTGAACTATTTTCAATCTCATCTGCAATATCATCCACTTCTATAAACACTGATGAAAATCTTTCATAAATATCACTAAATGAAGCAGAATTTTCACTTAAACGTTTAAGTGAGTTTTTTAAGTTATTCATCATAGCAATCAATCCATGTTTTTCATCTGAAATCAATTGACTACTTTGAACTAATTCTTCTTTTATAAAACTAAAATTTGCTAAATTTTTCTGTTCATCTTCTAATTTTTCCAAGCTTTCATTTAAAATACTAGATGATTCGATTTCGTTGGCCAAAAACAAGTTATAATCAAGGGTTTTAATTAATTGATCTTTATTTTGAGTTAATTCCTCTAGTTCTTCTAATTTAGTATTGTATAAGTCTAATGTACTTTTATATTCTTCAATAATTGATAGATTGTTTGAAATTGAATCAATTACCTCAAATTGAAAATTGTTTTGTGTTAATTCTAAGGTTTGATGTTGAGAATGTATGTCAATTATAAAACCACTTATTTTTGATAATTGATTTAGATTCACTGGAGAATCATTTATAAAGGCTCGTGATTTTCCTGAGGTTAGAATTTCTCTTCTAATAATTGTTTCAGTCTCATAATCAATTTGATTCTCTTTAAAGACTGATTTTAGATTATAATTTCCTACATCAAAAACTCCCTCAATTACGCATTTCTTCGAGATATCTTTCACCACTGATATATCAGCTCTTTTTCCCAGAATAAGAGAGAGTCCACCAACTAAAATAGATTTACCCGCACCAGTTTCTCCAGTAATGATTGACAAACCATTATTAAAACTTACTGAAAGGTTATCAATTAAAGCATAATTCTTTATTGATAAAGTCTTTAACAATTGATTTAAATTAGGCTACTAAAAGTACTAGTGTTTTTTTTTAAAAACTAATTTTTCTCCATTTATCAGAATGATTTGGAGCAATTTTAGATAGTGTAGATATTAAATTAGTTACCGGTATGCTTGGACCTCCACTAAAAATATCTTGTATTTCATTTGATTTGGTATCAAAAAATACTCTCAGAATAAATGAATTAGGTCTTCTTTTATTCATTTGATCCAATAACATAAGAGCTTTGGCTATATTATTCTTAGCTTGTTTTAGATCTGTAGACATAAAATCTAAGCCCTTATAATGATAGTTGTATAATACGGCTCTATATTCCTTGTATGTAGGAGAGAGAATGTTATCAATTAAATAGTATCGTGATTGAAGTCCGTCATTAGGAGCCCAACCTTTATAACCATTTTGTTGAGAAAAATCTAGAATTTTCCGTGCTTGATTATAAAATAAATCTCCACTATTTGGCTCAAAAGTATCTGCATCAATTCCTAAAACCATGTATATATGGAAAGCTATTACTGAAACAAGGTTTGATTCAAAAACCTCAGGATTAAATCTTATGTTTTGAAACTCCTGATATCTAAATGTAAAATTCTTGTCATTAAAGTTGTAAGCTGGAGAATTATATGATGAGTTATAAATAGGTCTAGATGATTGTATCTGTAGGGTTCCTTGAAAAACATCATTATCATAGCTTGAAATATTAATAAACATATTACATTCAACCCTTTCGTTATTTCTAATTTTTCTGTTTGTCCATTTAGAGTTATTTATAAACTCTGTTAATTGGTTTTGAAGTGAATTAAAAATCTGAAGATTTTCATTGCCAGTCTGTCTAGCGTCAACCGTAACTGTACAAGCTAGCTCTTGAGAAATTGAAAGAGATGTTGTAAAAAAAGCAACAAATAAAATTAATCTAAACATTTATTTCAGTCATTATATGATTAAGAATATCCTGAGCAACTTCAGATTTTTCTTTTAAATCAAAATTAGTTTTCTCTTGATTTTTGTTAATGATAGTGATTTTGTTTGTATCTGTTCCAAAACCTGCACCCTTATCATTTAGAGAATTTAAGATGATTAAATCAAGATTCTTTTCTTTTAATTTTTTCAAAGAATTCTTAATTTCATTTTCGTTTTCCAAAGCAAAACCAACTAAAAACTGATTTTTCTTAAGCTTTCCTAATTCTAATAAAATATCTTTTGTTTTTTCTAACTCAATATTTGGCTGAATATTGTCCTTTTTTATTTTTTTATTTGAAAAATCTTTAGGTTTAAAATCTGCTACTGCAGCAGCCATTACAACCACATCCACCTCTTCAAAGCATTTCATTACCTTATCATGCATGTCTTGTGATGAAACCACATTGATTAAATTTATAGATCTATGTGATATTTTTTGATTTGAAGGACCACTTACTAGATATATCTCTGCTCCAAGATCAGCGCCTTTTTTGGCAATCTCATATCCCATTTTTCCACTAGAGTGATTTGATATGTATCTTACAGGATCAATTGCCTCATATGTAGGTCCAGCTGTAACTAATATTTTTTTACCCTTTAATGGTAATGAGTTTAGAATATCAGACTCAATAAAATTTAAAATTGAATCTGGTTCAGCCAACCTTCCCTCACCAATAAGACCACTTGCTAATTCACCCACTTCAGCAGGAATTAATATATTCCCATTAGCTGTTAGTTTAGATATAGACTCTTTAGTTGACGGATGTTTATACATATCTAAATCCATTGCTGGCGCAAAATAAACTGGACATTTTGCTGATAAGTAAACAGCTATAAGCAGGTTATCACAATTACCTGATGCCATTTTTGATAAAGTGTTGGCAGTAGCAGGAGAGATTAATATTAAATCAGCCCACATTCCAAGCTCTACATGATTATTCCATGTTTCATCTTCATCATCAGAAGTAAAGCTAGAATACACTGGGTTTTTAGATAATGTAGATAGTGTTAGAGGGGTAATAAACTCCTTAGCATCTGGTGTCATTACAACTTTTACTTCAGCCCCGTTTTTAATAAATAGTCTTGCAAGTATTGCAGATTTATAAGCGGCAATACCACCTGATATGCCTAGTAGGATTTTTTTTCCGCTTAAAATTGACATGTAGTTATTCTTCTATTTCTTCATTACTATCTCTGTGGTAAATTTTATCTTCTAACCATTCTTGTATAGCAATTGCATGAGCCTTAGGGAGTTTTTCATAAAACTTAGAAACTTCAATTTGTTCTTTGTTTTCAAAGATTTCTTCCAAACTATCATTATATGTAGCAAATTCTTCAAGCTTGTCAATTAATTCTTTTTTAACATCACCTTTAATTTGCTCAGCTCTTTTAGCAATTATAGAAATTGCTTCATATATATTATTTGTTTTTTCCTCAATAACTTCTTTGTTATAAGTTTCTGTAGTTTGAGCTGCATTAGTCTTTTTTAAATCCATAATTCTCGTTGTTATGTTGTTTTTAATTCGTTTAATTCGTTTAATTTCATTTCAGCATCTTGAATAAATTCAGATGAATCATAGCTTCTTTTTAAGCTATTATAATGGCTAGTGGCTTTATCTATCCTCTCTTGAATCTTCCATGAAACACTATTTAAAGCCAGTCTATAAGATGAGTCAAATCTATAATACATAGCTTTTTCTCTTAGTTTAGAGCC
>CABXHU010000007.1 GCA_902512065.1 uncultured Bacteroidota bacterium
CAGCGACACAGTTCAGTCTGTGGGACATTATAAGATGGATCTTTCAAAAACTAAAATTGATTTTATCGTAGCTAGCGCACATAAATTTCATGGACCAAAAGGTGTTGGATTTGCTTATATAAATAAGAATTGTCCTATAAGGCCTTTAATTTTTGGAGGGATGCAGGAAAGAGGTTACAGAGCAGGAACAGAAAGTGTTCATAATATTGTGGGTATGTCAGAGGCTCTAAATATTTCTATCGAAAAACTAGATGAAGAATATAAGTATATATATAGTCTTAAAGAGCACTTTATTACTAGATTAAAAACTTCTATTAAAAATATAAAATTTAATGGTTATTCTGGAGACATTAAAAAATCTACATATACTCTTTTAAATGTACAGTTTCCTTTAGAAAAATCTAAAGCTGAAATGTTTTTATTTAAGCTAGATCTATTAGGAATAGCATGTTCTAAAGGTAGTGCATGTCAGAGTGGAAGTGATGCAGGCTCACATGTGTTAAATGAAGTCTTAGACAATGATGGACTCAATAAAGTGTCAGTAAGATTTTCATTAAGTATATACAATACAAAAGAAGAAATAGATAGAGTTGTCGATGAGGTAGTTAAACTATTGGGTTAAAATTTAAATTCTAAATTAAGATTAAATATTCTTGGAGTAAGATAGTTTGGAATAGAGAATTGCCTTTTAGAATAAACATCTCTAACCCAGGTGTTAGTAATAGAGTTTTGAACATTAAACATATTAAATATTTCTAATCCAATAGTAAGTTCTTCAAATAAGCTTTTAAATCCATTCTTATATTTTTTTTCATCTCCAACTATTATATACGAAACACCTAAGTCTGCCCTTTTATAATCAGGCAGCCTATTTAAGTAATTGTATGGATTTGAATAGCTTGGAGCTCCACCTGGAACACCGGTATTATATATCAGGTTTAGATACATTTTTAAATCAGGAATATTTGGAACATAATCTTGAAAAAGTATTCCAAATTTTAGTCTTTGATCTGTTGGCCTAGCTATATATCCTTGTTCGTCTATGTTTTCCTCAGTTTTTAGATATCCTAGACTAAACCATGATTCAGTTCCTGGAACAAACTCACCATTTAATCTTAAATCTAATCCATATGCATAGGCTTTTGCATTATTTTCTGCAGAATATCTTATTCTTACATTATCAATTGTGTAAGTATTAATATCATCCATTTTCTTATAATATAATTCAGATAATAATTTAAAAGGTCTGTTCCATATTTTTAAAGAATAATCATTAGATAAAACAAAATGAATAGATTTTTGAGCTTTTACATCATAATTGATATTACCATCAAATCCTCTTAATTCTCTATAAAATGGAGGTTGATAATAAACTCCTGTACTTAGCCTAAATAACATATCTTTTTCCCAGTTTGGTTTTATTGCAAATTGTACTCTAGGGCTAATAACGGTTTTTAGTTTATTCCCATTTATTTTCCACCCATGCATTCTTAACCCTGCATTATAATAGAATTCACCTGAACTATTGTTTGAAATCTTACTCCATTGAAGGTATGACTGCAGTCTTTTGATTGTCGTGCTGTTAGTTGATCTTATATCACTAAATGGAAGAATTGGCCCTTGGTTTGATTCATAAGGTTGCTGACTTATTGAGTTAATGAATGGGGGGTCTATTGAAAATCCAGCAGAATCTATTATCTCCCACTCAATGATTCTGTCATCAATATTTTCTGACGAATATTTAAGAGAGAATTCAAGATTATTATTATCAATTTTATAATATAGTTTGTTTTCAATATTAAAAATTAATGCATCTAAGCTATTTCTAGCATGGTTTAATTGAGCTCCAATACCTTCACTGAATTCTACTTCTCCTAAATTCTCATCTCCAATACTACTATTAACTTCACCTAAATTATATTGAGCTAGAATATCAAAATATTCTTTTTCTACGGTATTAAATGTAGATGCAATCACCTTTAAGATTAAGTTTTTTCTTAAGTTAATTTTAGTTGTTAGTGAAGAAAAAAATGTTTTATACTTGTCTTTCTCTTGCCCATCATAATAAACTATTAATGCAGTAGGATCTTCTAGTGTACCAAAATTTGTTTGTCTTGTTTTAGGCTTGTAATTATAATTGTTAATTGAAATGTTTGATAGAAAACTTAACTCAATCTTATCTGAAACTGTGTAAGTAAAAAGATTTTGAAAATCAATAAAACTAGGTTTATAATTAGTCTTAGTTTCTCTAGACTGAACTAAAAGGCTATTATCTCTATATCTAAACCCTAGAATATTAGTAATTTTAGAATTATCAGATATCAAATCAGAAGAAATCCTACTTCCTAATAAATTTAAGTTACTTGACAATTTATTTTTTACTGGCCTTCTATACTTAATATCTAATACAGAAGACATCTTGTCTCCATACTTAGACTGAAATCCACCTGAAGAAAATTTTACAGATTTTATCAGATCAGTATTAACAAAACTTAAACCTTCTTGTTGTCCAGATCTAACTAAAAAAGGTCTATAAACTTCTACATCATTTACATAAACAAGGTTTTCATCAAAATTCCCTCCTCTAACTGAGTACTGAGTACTAAGTTCATTTGATATATTTACCCCAGGAAGAGTTTTTAATAAATTCTCAACTCCTGGTTGAGCTCCTCGTATTTTTCTTATAACTTCAGGATTAATATTTGAAACACCACTAAAATTGTCTCGAGATCTAGAACTAAGAACTACTGTAGCAATCTGTTCAATACTCTCATTCATTATAGGATTAAATTCAAAGATCTCATCTTCATTTAAATTAAATTTTAAACTAATTTTTTTATAATTAATATGGGTAAATTCAATACTAATATCCTGATTTGAAGGCACACTTATAGAGTAAAAGCCATTAGGATTTGTTGTAGTTCCAGATAAATTTGAAATAACATTTATATTTTCAATTGGATTATTGCTGTCATCTAATATCACCCCCATTATTTCAGCATTTTGTGCAAATGACTGAATTAATGAAAATAATGATAGTACTAATATTGTTAATTTACTTTTATTCAATTTTAATTAGGTTTTCGGTAAAAAGTAGTCCTGTATTCAGATCTGTTCCCGACATTATCTAAAACTTCTATATATAAGTCATTTTTAGCTTCTTTTATGATATTATCATCAAAATCATAAACTAACACCCCTTTCTTTGTATTTAGTTCAAAGAGGATCCAGTTGTCGTTTATCCAGCCATTGTATTTTTTGATTCCTGATTCATTGTCCTTAACCTGTATTTTAAGATTATTAAAATTAGATATCCAATCATTTTTTTTAAAGCCAATTGGAGATATAGAAGGGTTTATTGTATCTAGACCTATCATATAATTTCCCAAAGATTTTGTGGTGGATTCCTTACTATTTAATACATCTATTGTATATGAGTAATTCACTATTTTATTATTTTCAGACAATTTCCCTACAAACAACCTGTCTTTTATTGAATCATTATAACGATCTATATTAAAAGAAATTGTAATTGGTTTAAGTAGGGGGATAGTGTCTCTATCAATAGAAAGAGTATCGTTTTTAAAAGATACATCAAGGAATACGTCTTTATAGAATGCCCCTTTAGGAACAGAAACCTTAGCATCAATAAAATCAATTTCATAATCTTTATTAGTCTCTATAAGATTAAATTCATTGAACTTTTCATTTGTATTATTATCAAAATTATTTGTTGAGCTATCTCCAATAATAGGAACTGTTAATCTACTTGTATTTCCATTTGCATCAGCTAAATGTATTTCATAGCTATATGATTCTCCGTGATTTATTGATATATACCCGTTATTTAACTTAGTTTTATAAAATTTTAAAGGATTATAATCTTCTACATATAGTTTTTGTATTCTTTTTTTGTTGTTTTTAAAGAAGGCATAGTCAATAAATGTATTTATATGTTTGGTTTCATTAAATGATATAGAATCAAATGATATAGACAATATATTATTGCCGTTTAGATATGCAGATATTTTAGAAACCCCATTTTTATTGTTAGCTAAATCATGCTTATCAAAGGCCGCTATTCCAAAACCTATTTTCCCTGTATCTCTTATTGTATCAGCAAGATATCTAGTACTGGAAATCTTTTCTATTTTATGTTTATTTTGAACATCATATGAGTCTTTTGTATAGAATAATTCACTAACAAAAGGAGGGATGCTGTCTTTAATAGAAATATTCGAATTTAATAAGGGATTGACAGGAATTTGATTAGCATCTCTTAATTCAAAATGTAAATGTGGCCCTGTTGTTCCTCCAGTGTTACCGCTAAATGCGATTATTTCATTTTTTAATATTTTAATTTCATTCTCTTTTGGAAAAAATTCAATTTCATAAGATTTCTTTTTGTACTGCTTAGATTTTACAATCTTTTCAATTTTAGGTGAGAATTTTTTTAAATGGGCATACACTGAGCTTGTCCCATTGGGATGTAGTATGTACAATGCTTTACCGTAACCACCATGACTTATTTTGATTCTACTTACGTACCCATTGTCATATGAATAGACATTTAACCCCTCAACACCCTTTGTTTTAATGTCTATTCCTGAATGAAAATGATTAGATCTTAACTCTCCATAAGTTCCAGATAAATTAATTGGTATATCTAGTGGTGTAATATCTTCATTTGCTGATTTATTTTGAGATAAAATAATATGGCTTGTAATCAGTAAAATGAAAAACACTATTCTCATAAAAAAAGTTTTATAAATATCATTTTTTTTGATGAAATAAATTAATTTTTTTAAAAAAATTGAAAATAATAATTATCTACATTAACTTTGTTTATATAGCATTAATTTAGGTTAAATTGAATAATTTAGAATCTTTATCGAGTAAAATTGAAGAAAAAGTTGGCAAAGCTTTAGCTAAGATTAGCAGATTAGCAGATCAAAATGAAGATTTAGAAAAAAAATTAAATATAGCTCTTGCCAAAAATTTAGACAATGAAGAAATAGTTGAGTCGATGAAGGAGAAATACAAGGCTCTTAAAATTGCAAGTGCTATTACTGGTAGTGATAACAAAAGTATTGAGGAAACAAAAATTGAAATCAATTCATTGATAAGAGAAATAGATTACTGTATTTCTCAATTATCAGATTAAATATATGTCTGAAAAATTAAAGATTAAACTTTCTATTGCCAATAGAGTTTATCCATTGACAATACATCCTTCTCAAGAAGAGGGTTTAAGAAAGGCTGCTCAAGAAATTAATAAAATGATAAAGGAATTTGAAGAAAATTACTCTGTTAGAGATAAGCAAGATGTTCTAGCGATGTGTGCTCTACAAATTGCTTCAAAAAAGACTCAGAAGACTATCGATGAAAACAATTTAAATAAATCATTAGAAGATAGACTAATTCATTTAAATGAATTATTAAAAGAAATATAATTTATTTATGTACTTTTAATCTACAAAACTACCTACACTAGTTTTTTAATAAACTCAACACTAATAAATTAAAAAGGGTGAGTTTAAGTTGTTAAATCGTGCTGAAATTTTTCAGATTTTTGATCAGCTTTGTAACCCTAAACCTGTTAAAAAGGAGTTTATAATAAAATGCTTGTGTAGGTTTTTTTATACATATTGAATTAGACATATCTAAGCCAATATATCTAACTAGTACTTGATCTAGGATGAAATTTGTTAATAGCAGTAATTAACATTTTATTATCAACATGCATATATATTTCTGTAGTAGTGATGCTTTGATGACCTAATAATTGCTGAATTGTTTTAAGGTCAGCGCCATTCTCTAATAAATGAGTAGCAAATGAATGTCTAAAAGTATGAGGAGAAATACTTTTCTTTATATTAGACAGCTTGGCTAATATTTTTACAATAGTAAAAATCATTGCTCTTGAAAGAGCACTACCTCTTCTATTTAAAAATACTACATCTCTAAATTCTTCACTAATCTTTATTTTTTTTCTTGAATTAGCAATATAGACTTTAATAACCTTTTTGGTTAGTGTGCTTATAGGAACTAATCTTTGTTTATTTCCCTTACCAGTAACTTTAATAAAACCTTCGCTAAAAAACAGGTCTGAAAGTTTAAGTGAAATTAACTCACTAACTCTTAGTCCACACCCATAAAGTGTTTCAATAATAGCTACATTCCTCTCATATTCATTAGATTTTGAGTCTATCATTGATATTAGCTTATCTATTTCTTTAATTGTTAGTGTGTCAGGAAGTTTTCTTGAAATTCTTGGTGATTCAATTAAGGATAAAGGGTTATTAGAAATATACTTCTCAAAAATAAGATATTCAAAGAAACTTCTAAGCCCTGATATTATCCTGGACTGTGAGCTAGAACTGATAGAAGTAGATATTGAATAAATAAATTCTTTAACTAAATCTGATGAAACTTTTAATGGACTTATAGATTTATTCTTAGTTAAAATAAAATTAGATAATTTTAGAATATCACTTTCATAACTGCTAATAGAGTTATTTGATAATCCTCTTTCTATTTTTAAATAATTTTTGAAATTATTTATTGCTGTTTCCCATTTCATTCCATTAGTTTATGGGGAAAATTTAATTAAAGATGTATAACTTCATCGTATGCGTCAGCTACTGCTTCCATTATTGCTTCACTCATAGTAGGATGAGGGTGTATTGTTTTTAACACCTCTTGTCCTGTAGTTTCAAGCTTTCTTCCTAGAACAGCTTCTGCTATCATATCTGTTACTCCAGCTCCAATCATATGACAGCCTAGCCATTCACCATATTTTGAATCAAATATAACCTTAACAAAACCATCTTTTTTCCCAGATGCGCTAGCTTTTCCAGAAGCAGAAAAAGGAAATTTCCCAATTTTTACATCAAATCCTTTATCTATAGCTTGCTTTTCAGTTAAACCAACACTAGATATTTCTGGAGAACAATATGTGCATCCTGGGATATTTCCATAGTCAATTGGGGCAACATCATGTCCTGAAATTTTCTCTACACACAAGATTCCTTCAGCTGAAGCAACATGTGCAAGAGCAGGTCCTGGAACAATATCTCCAATAGCATAATATCCAGGAATATTAGTTTTATAATAAGAGTCTACCAGTATTTTATCTTTATCTACAGCAATACCTACATCCTCTAAACCAATATCTTCAATATTAGACTTTATTCCAGTTGCTGATAATAAAATATCTGCAGATATAACCTCATCACCTTTTTTAGTTTTAATAGTTGCTTTTACACCTTTTCCTTTAGTGCTTATTGATGTTACCTCTGTAGATGTTAAAACCTTAATACCTTTCTTTTTAAATGATTTTTCTAATTCTTTTGAAATTTCTTGATCTTCTAAAGGAACTAGATTAGGTAAGTACTCTACTATAGTAACCTCCGTACCTAAGCTATTATAGAAATATGCAAATTCTACACCAATTGCACCTGAACCAACTACAATCATCTTTTTTGGTTGTTTGGATAAACTCATAGCTTCTCTATATCCAATAACTTTTTTTCCATCCTGAGGTATTGAAGGCAGTATTCTTGACCTAGCACCAGTAGCTATAATAATATTATCTGCTTGATATTCTATCCCATCTATATCAACAATTTTTCCAGGTTTAATTTTTCCATAACCATTTATCACATCTATCTTATTTTTTTTCATAAGAAATTTAACACCTTTACTCATACCGTCAGCAACATTTCTGCTTCTTGAAATGATCGCATTAAAATCACTAGAGATTCCTTTTGTAGAAAAACCATAATCATTAGCATGATTTAAATATTCGAAAACTTCTGCAGATTTTAATAATGCCTTTGTAGGTATACATCCCCAATTTAGGCAAATCCCACCAAGACTTTCTTTTTCAACTAAAGCAGTTTTAAAACCTAGCTGTGATGCTCTAATAGCAGTTACATATCCTCCTGGACCACTTCCAATAATTATTATATCATATTTTGTCATTTCGTTTAAGCTTTTTTATTATTTAGATTTCTTATTAAAATCAAGACTTACTGAATTAACACAGTATCTTTTTCCTGTTTCAGTTGGGCCATCGTCAAATATATGTCCCAAATGTCCATTGCAGTTTGCACATATAATTTCTACTCTATATCTGCTTAAAGAATAGTCATCCACATATTTTATAGCTCCCTTTACAGCTTCATCAAAACTTGGCCAACCACAATCAGATTTAAATTTTTGATCACTTGTAAACAAAGGGGTTTTACAAGCATTACAATTATATACTCCATTTTCAAAATGCGTATTATACTTCCCTGTATGAGGGTATTCAGTTCCTTTTTCAATTAATACCTTATATTCTTCATCATTTAGTATTTTTCTCCATTCTTTAGGTGTTTTATTACTCATATCATTTTGTTGTATTTTTTGGGTAGTATTAACAATCTTTTCTTGTGAGAAAACACTATTAGAATAACATACAAATAAGATTAATAACACCCATAGGTTCTTCATATAAATAACAATTTAATTGGCTATAATACAAAATATATCACTATCTTTTTACCCGAATAATTAAACTATACTAAGCCTTCTGCAAAAGTATCTTAATTATATGAAAAAATATAAAAAAGGAAGCAAAAAGTTATTAAATGCTTGGGCTATATATGATTGGGCTAACTCAGTATATCCACTTGTAATTTCTACAGCAATTTTTCCTATATACTACGGAATCATTACTGATGACTACATTAACTTTCTTGGCTATTCTTTTAAAAATACTGCACTTATTAGTTATGTGACTGCATTCGCGTTTGTAATTTTAGTTTTTCTTTCACCACTATTATCTGGTATTGCCGATTATACAGGGAGAAAAAAGTTCTTTATGAAAGTTTTTTGCTATTCTGGATCTGCTGCATGTATCTTATTATATTGGTTTGAAATAGATAATTTAAGCTTGAGTCTTCTTTATTATTTTATTGCATTAATAGGGTTTTGGGCAAGTCTAGTTTTCTACAATTCTTATTTACCTGAAATAGCTGCCCCGGAACAACAAGATAGGATAAGTGCAAAAGGATATGCAATGGGTTACGTCGGTAGTGTTATCCTTCTGTTAGTTAACCTTATAATGATTAATTTTCCAGAGTATTTTGGAATTTCTGATTCAAATGGGGTAGTAGCTGAAATAATAGCAATGAAATTATCCTTTATAATGGTTGGTGTCTGGTGGTTTGTATTTAGTCAATATAGTTTTTACTATTTGCCTGGAAGAAAATACTATAATGCACAAAAATCATTAGATAATTCATCAATTAATAAGAAAAGTGTTATTTTTTCTGGCTTTCAGGAACTAAAGACAGTATGGGATCAGTTAAAAAATAATCAAATTCTAAAAACATTTCTACTCGCTTTTTTTATTTATAGTATAGCACTGCAAACCGTAATTTTAGTAGCAACTTATTTTGGTGAAGCTGAAATTAGTTGGGGTGAAGGAGAGAAAACCTTTGGACTTATTCTTAGCATATTACTTATTCAGCTATTAGCAATGTTTGGGGCATTAGTTAGTGCTAAAATATCTGATAAAATAGGAAATCTAAAAACGCTTATAATATTAAATATTATATGGGCACTTATCTGTGTTTTTGGATATTATATAGAATCTTCAACTGAGTTTTATGTTGCTGCTGGTTTAGTTGGTTTAGTAATGGGCGGAATTCAAGCATTGTCTAGATCAACATTTTCTAAATTTATTCCAAATACTACAAATAATACATCATATTTTAGTTTTTATGATGTTTCACAGAAATTAAGTATAGTTATTGGCATGACTCTGTTTGCTACTATAGACCAAATTACAGGAAGTATGAGAAATTCAATATTATTATTTCAAGTTTTCTTCGTTCTAGGTGCACTAATTCTAATCAGATTAAATAAAAAGATAGAACACAACAATCTATTGGCATAAAAATTGAACAATATATACTGAAAAAATACTTTATTTAGGTATTAACAGATATGTTTATTGGCTAATAGGGTAAAACATAAATAATATGTCGCAAGAAAATATATTTAATATTGACAATTTGTCAGCTCAGGATATTGATGAAAATTCGGAATTAATTCCTTTAATGACCACTGAGGATGAAAAAGAAATAATTAAAGAGAATTTACCTAAAACATTACCAATACTTTCATTAAGAAACACTGTTCTGTTTCCTGGTGTTGTTATTCCAATTACAGCTAGTAGAGATAAATCCATACAATTAATTAAAGATGCAAATAATTTTAACAAGCTGGTGGGTGTTGTAGCTCAAAAAAACGAAAAAGTTGAAGATCCTAAACCAAATCAAATATACAAAGTAGGCACGGTAGCAAAAATACTTAAAGTACTTCAAATGCCTGATGGTAATACCACAGTTATAATTCAGGGAAAAAAGAGATTTGAAATAGATAGGATAATCTCAGAAAAACCATATATAACAGCAAATATTAAAGATGTTTCAGAAGTCAATCCGGGAGATGATAACTCAGAATTTAAAGAAATAGTTGATTCAATTAAGGAACTTTCATTGGATATAATAAAACGAAATTCAAATATTCCATCAGAAGCATCTTTTGCTATAAAAAATATAGAAAGTAATTCATTCTTAATCAATTTTGTTTCATCTAACATGAACTTGCCTGTTTCGGACAAACAGAAATTACTAGAGATGAATGATTTGAAACAAAGAGCATTGGACACTTTAAAATTCATGAATATTGAATTTAAAAAACTTGAGATAAGAAATGACATACAATCAAAAGTTCAAACAGATCTGAATCAACAACAACGGGAATTTTTCTTCATCAACAAATGAAAACCATTCAAGAAGAATTAGGTGGTGTTAGTCATGATAGTGAGATTGATGATATGAAGAAAAGAGCATTAAAGAAGAAATGGGATGATAATATTAAGCAACATTTTGAAAAGGAGATTGCTAAATTACAAAGAATGAATCCTCAAGTTGCAGAATATTCAGTTCAAAGAAACTATTTAGACTTGCTTTTAGATTTACCTTGGAATAGCTATAGTAAAGATAAATTTGACTTAATTAAAGCTAGGAAAATACTTGATAGAGATCATTTTGGGCTAGATGATGTAAAAAAGAGAATTATAGAGTATTTAGCCGTATTAAAAATAAGAAATGACATGAAATCGCCTATTTTATGCCTTCATGGACCTCCTGGAGTTGGAAAAACGTCATTAGGAAAATCAATTGCAGAAGCAATTGGAAGAAAATATGTAAGAATTTCTTTAGGCGGATTAAGAGATGAGGCAGAAATAAGAGGACATAGAAAGACATATATTGGAGCTATGCCTGGAAGAATAATTCAAAACATTAAAAAAGCAGATAAATCAAATCCTGTTTTTGTTCTAGATGAGATAGATAAAATAGCTCATTCAAATATAGGAGATCCATCTTCGGCAATGTTAGAAGTATTAGATCCAGAGCAAAACAAGGAGTTTTATGATAATTATTTAGAGTTAGGTTATGATTTATCAAAGGTCATGTTTATTGCAACATCCAATAATCTTTCTTCGATCCAGCCTGCATTATTAGATAGAATGGAAGTAATTAATGTTAGTGGGTATACAACAGAAGAAAAGGTGCAAATAGGGAAAAAGTTTTTATTGCCGAAACAATTAAATGAACATGGGTTAAAAAGAAAAGATCTTAAAATTACAAATGCTGTTATGGAAAAAATAACAGAAGGTTATACAAGAGAATCAGGCGTAAGGGGGTTGGAAAAACAAATAGCAAAATTAGTCAGAAATTGTGCTAAAAATATAGCAACAAACATAAAGTATAATCCAAACATATCAATTGAAGAGATGAATAAAATTCTTGGAAATCCTAAGCTTGAAAGAGATAAATATGAAAACAATGATATTGCAGGAGTTGTAACTGGCTTGGCTTGGACAAGTGTTGGCGGAGATATACTATTCATTGAATCTATACTTTCAAAAGGAAAAGGAAAGCTTTCAATCACTGGGAATTTAGGAAAAGTCATGAGTGAATCAGCAAAAATTGCATTAGAATACATTAAGTCAAATGCAAATAAATTTGGTTTATCATCAGATATGTTTGAGAACTATAATGTACATATTCATGTCCCAGAAGGTGCTACACCTAAAGATGGGCCAAGTGCAGGAATAGCGATGTTGACTTCTTTAGTTTCATTGTACACTCAAAAGAAGATTAAATCAAAAATAGCAATGACAGGTGAAATTACTTTAAGAGGGAAAGTCTTGCCAGTGGGAGGGATAAAAGAAAAGATTCTTGCTGCAAAAAGAGCAAAAATTAAGGAGATTATTCTTTCAAAACAAAATGAAAGAGATGTAAATGAAATTAAAAATGAGTATTTAAAAGGGTTGAAATTTCACTATGTTAGTGAAATGAGCGATGTCATTGATATAGCACTAACAAATCAAAAGGTTAAAAACTATAAAACATTACAATAATCAACTATAAATAGAGTTTATTCATATAATTATCTATTCTTAATTAAGATGAAGAATACTTTATTAATTATAATACTAGCTACAACTATCCCAGTGTTTTCACAAATAGCTGGAGAATCTACATACCAATTTCTTAATATATCTTCTTCTCCAAGACAATTAGCTTTAGGAGGTAAAACAATAACAAATTTTGACTACGATGTTAGTCAGGCCTTGTATAATCCATCAGTAATAAATTCTGAAATGGACAATAATTTATCGATAAACTTCTTTAATTATTTTGCTGATATTGCTTATGGAAGCGCTGCATATGCATATACATTAGATAATAGGGGTAATACTCTTCATTTTGGTGTTTCATATATAAATTATGGAGATTTTCAAGGATATAATGAAGTTGGAGAACCTACAAATAATTTTACAGGTAATGAGACAGTAATATCAGCTGGGTATGCAAATAAATTTAATGAATTACCTATTTATTATGGCATTAATATAAAGTTAATAACATCGAAGTTTGAGCAATATAACTCTATAGGGATTGGCAGTGATATTGGATTCTATTATAAAAATGAGGATTTAATGCTTGATGTGGCATTAGTTTTTAGAAATATTGGAGGTCAAATAAAATCATTTGATAATATAAATGAGAAATTACCATTCGAAGTTGATTTGGGTTTTTCTCAATTAGTAGAAAATGCGCCAATAAAATGGCATTTTACATTTGAAAACATACATAAATGGCCAATTGGATTATCTAATCCTTCTAGATTGATAATTGACCTGGATGGTAATATAACTGAAGAGGAGGTGAGTTTTATGAATGATTTTCTAAGGCACGTTATCGTTGGAGCAGAATTGTTTCCTGAAAGTATTTTTAATTTACGTTTAGGTTATAGTTTTAGAAGAGCAGAAGAATTAAGAATTATAGATCAAAAGAATTTTTCAGGATTATCATTTGGATTTGGAATTAAATTTAACAAACTTCGTTTTAATTATAGTCATGCAAGATATTCTAGCGCATCAAACGTTAGTTTTCTTGGTCTACAAATTGATTTAAATTGATGAAAAAAATTATTATTGCTATAGATGGTTATGCCTCAACTGGTAAAAGCAGCTTAGCAAAACAATTATCATTGCATCTTAACTACGTTTATGTTAATTCTGGATCAATGTACAGAGCAATTACTTTTTTTGCATTAAAAAACGGACTAACTCCATTAAATAAAAAAAATATTAGTTGCTTAATTAATTTGTTGCCAGAAATTAAATTAGATTATAAAATAAATAATGTAACCGGATGTTCTGAAATGTATTTAAATAATAAAAACATAGAAGGAGAAATAAAAACCCTTGAAGTTTCCGAACATGTAAGTTTAGTAGCAGAAATATCTGAAATACGAAAGTTTGTAGTTAAGATTCAAAAATCTTTTAAAAACAAAAGTGGATTAGTGATGGATGGTAGAGATATTGGCTCGGTAGTTTTTCCTAATGCCGAATTGAAACTTTTTTTAAAAGCATCTGAACAAGTTAGAGCTAAAAGAAGGTATGATGAATTAATTGATGAAGGTTATACAGTAGAATACAAAGATATTCTTCAGAATATTATAAATAGAGACTCAAAGGATACAAAAAGAAAAGACTCTCCATTAATTATAGCAAAAGATGCAGTAGTAATTGATAACTCAGAATTGAGTATCAATGATCAGTTAGAGATAATTATTAAACTAATAGATTCTAAGTTATAATTTTAAAATCATCAAATTAGGCTATTCAATTTAATATTATTAAATTCGCATTCCTTTTGGTAATAATTCGACAAGACAAAGGGAACATAAGGAATATATTAACTTCTTCTGAAAATAAATTTTACTTAATTCTGTCGATAACTTTTCAGAATACAAATTTTTAGTTTATGGCTAAGAAAGAAATAAAAACTGAAGAAAACACTTCAGAAAAGGATAAAGAAATAAATCCTAAAGAGGCTTCAAAGGAAACAAAACCCAAAAAATCTACTAAAAAGAAAGAAGCTAAACCTAGTGCAAAACCTAAACCAGAAGAGTCTAAAGAAGTTTCTGAATCTTCTAAAGAGAATAAAAAAGAAATATCACCTGACAAATTTCTTAAGGAATTTGATTGGCATAATTATGAAGAAGGAATTGAAAAAGTTGACGAAAAGAAGCTTAAAGATTTTGATAAATTAGTTAAAGAAAATTTTGTAGAGACTCTAACAAATGAAGTTGTTGAGGGTACTGTTGTTCATATCTCTGACAGAGACGCAATAATTGATATAAATGCTAAATCTGAAGGAGTTATTTCATTAAACGAATTTAGATATAATCCAAATTTAGCTATTGGTGATAAAGTTGAGGTATTAATTGATATCAGGGAAGATGTTTCTGGTCAATTAATATTATCACATAGAAAAGCAAGAGTTATTCAAGCATGGGATAGGGTTAATGCAGCACATGATACAGGAGAAGTTGTTAATGGCTTTGTTAAATGCCGTACTAAAGGAGGAATGATTGTTGATGTATTTGGAATTGAAGCCTTTTTACCTGGATCTCAAATTGATGTTAAACCTATTAGAGACTACGACCAGTTTGTTAATAAAACTATGGAGTTTAAAGTAGTTAAGATAAATCATGAATTCAAGAATGTTGTGGTTTCTCACAAGGCATTGATTGAGGCAGATATAGAATTACAGAAAAAAGAAATAATTAAACAATTAGAAAAAGGTCAAATTCTAGAAGGCTCTGTTAAAAATATTACTACTTATGGTGTATTTATGGATCTAGGAGGAGTTGATGGATTAGTACATATTACAGATCTTTCTTGGTCAAGAATTAATCATCCTAATGAGATTGTTGAATTAGATCAGAAGCTTAAGGTGGTGATTCTTGATTTTGATGAAGATAAGTCTAGAATACAATTAGGTCTTAAACAATTGACTAAGCATCCATGGGAAGAATTAGGTGATGATTTAAAAATTGGAGATGTAGTTAAAGGAAAAGTAGTTGTCATTGCAGATTATGGAGCTTTTATTGAAATAGCTGAAGGTGTTGAAGGATTAATTCATGTTTCTGAAATGTCCTGGTCAACTCATTTAAGATCTGCACAAGATTTTGTTAAAGTTGGCGATCAAATTGAAGCTAAAATACTGACTTTTGACAGAGAGGAAAGAAAAATGTCTCTAGGAGTAAAACAACTTACTCCAGACCCTTGGACTGATATTACGAAAAAGTACCCTGTTGATTCAAAACATTCTGGAATAGTTAGGAATTTTACTAATTTTGGAGTTTTTGTTGAACTAGAAGAAGGTGTTGATGGATTAATATACATCTCAGATCTTTCATGGACGAAAAAAATAAAACATCCTCGTGAATTCTGTAATGCAAATGAAAATATAGAAATAGTTGTTTTAGAACTAGACGTAGATAATAGAAAATTAAGTCTTGGTCATAAACAATTAACTGAAAATCCTTGGGATAAATATGAAGAAGAATTCGCAATGAATTCTATACATAAATCATCAATAAAAGAAATGGTTCCTAAAGGAGCAATTGTAAAATTTAATGACGAGGTAACAGGATTTGTTCCGCTTAGATATATAGTTAAAGAAGATGGTTCTAAATTGGAAGTTAATGAAGAGGCTGACTTTAAAGTAATTGAATTTAATAAAGATTCAAAACGAATTGTTTTATCACATTCTCAAACTTATACAAAAAAAGACGTAGAAAGTGAAAAACCTGTTAAAAAGAAAAAGCCAAAAGCGAAAGAAAAGCAAGAAATCAAAAGCACATTGGGTGATGTAAATGAACAATTAAAAGAGCTAAAAGATAAAATGGACGGAAAATAAAAAGGAACCTCTCAATTATGAGAGGTTTTTTTTTGATTCGTTATTAATGTTTTTAATTTTTATATTTAGGTATTATATTTTCTATGAAAAAAACAATACTCCTTAATTCAAAAGAATTAAAAATTACTATAGATAGGTTAGTTTGCCAATTAGCAGAGAATCATAAAAAATTTTCTAATACAATTTTAGTTGGATTGCAGCCTAGAGGAAAATATTTATGTGAAAAGATTGTGAAGATTTTAAAATCTGAATATAATATTGAAAAACCTAATAATGGGTTGTTAGACATAACCTTTTATAGAGATGATTTTAGAAGAGGTGAGAAGATATTAAAACCTAGTAAAACTGATTTTAATTTATCTGTTGAAAACAAAAATGTTGTTTTTATAGATGATGTTTTATTTACTGGAAGAACTGTAAGAGCTGCTTTAACAGCAATAGAGTCCTTCGGTCGACCTAAATCTATTGAGTTATTAATTTTAATAGATAGAAGATTTAGTAGAGAACTCCCTATTCAACCAGACTATAAAGGAATACAGGTAGATGTATATAAAAATCAAAAGGTATCAATTGAATGGGATGATGATGTAATGGGGGATTATGTTTATATAATATCAACTCAAGATCATGAATGAATTAAGTGTTAACCATCTTTTAGGAATAAAACAGCTTACTATTGAGGATGTTAATTTAATTTTTCAAACTGCTGATAATTTTAAAGAAGTCATAAATAGGCCCATTAAAAAAGTACCATCATTAAGAGATGTTACTATTGCAAATTTATTTTTTGAAAATTCTACTAGAACTAAGCTTTCTTTTGAGTTAGCTCAAAAAAGATTGTCAGCTGACATAATAAATTTTTCAGCATCACAATCATCTGTAAAAAAAGGTGAAACACTAATTGATACAGTTAACAATATTCTTTCAATGAAAGTTGATATGATTGTATTAAGGCATCCTAATCCAGGGGCTTCTATGATGTTGTCAAATAAGATTTCAGCTTCTATTATAAATGCAGGAGACGGAGCTCATGAGCATCCTACACAAGCCCTTTTAGATTCGTATTCAATTAGAGAAAAGTTAGGTGAAGTAAAAAATAAAAATATTTTAATAGTTGGCGACATTAAACATAGTCGAGTTGCATTATCAAACATTTATGCTTTACAGCTTCAGGGAGCAAATGTTATGGTATGTGGTCCAAAAACATTAATTCCTAAACATTTACATAAGCTTGGTGTAAAAGTTGAATATAGCTTAGAAAAAGCACTTAAATGGTGTGATGCTGTAAATATGCTTAGACTTCAAAATGAACGAATGAAAAACAATTTTTTTCCAACTATAAGAGAATATACTAAGTATTATGGTTTGACAATGAATCATTTGAATTCATTAGATCATAAAATCATAGTCATGCATCCGGGACCAATTAATAGAGGAGTTGAAATATCAAGTAATGTAGCTGATTCAAAATATTCTATAATATTAGATCAAGTAGAAAATGGAGTCGCTATTAGGATGGCTGTTATTTATCTTCTTGCAAAGAAAAATACATTTAAAATTCAATAAAACAATGCTGTAATGAAGGACTTAAGTAATTATAGACAGAATTATTCAAAAGATGAGTTGTTGGAGGAAAACACACCTAACAACCCTTTTGAGCTGTTTAAAGATTGGTTTGAAGATTCAAACAAAAATTCTAAAGGAAAAGAAATTAATACAATGATTTTAAGCACTATTGGAATTGATGGATATCCAAAAGGTAGAGTAATGCTCCTAAAATATTTTTCTAAAAAAGGCTTTATTTTCTTTACAAACTATAGAAGCGAAAAGGGTAAATCAATAGATATTAATAATAAAGTTTCATTAACTTTTTTTTGGGAAGATTTAGAAAGACAAATTATAATAAAAGGTAATACTGAAAAAACGAATAATGATTTTAATAAGGAATATTTTAATTTAAGACCTAAAGGAAGCAAAATTTCTGCTCATGTTTCTAACGAGCAAAGCTCGATAATCCCAAACAGAGAAATACTAGAAAATAGATATAAAGAACTCTCTTCCAAGCTAAAAGATGATGAAATAGAAAAACCTGATTATTGGGGTGGATATATAGTAATGCCAACTGAATATGAGTTTTGGCAAGGAAGAGAAAACAGACTGCATGACAGAATTAGCTATTCATTAGAAAATTCTAAATGGCATAAAAAAAGACTTTCTCCATAAATAATCAAGAATACACAAGAGTTGAATAGATATGCAGCAATAGATATAGGGTCAAATGCAATAAGGTTGCTAATAGTAGGTTTAATTCCAAATAGGTCAAAGCAATATAGGAAAATAAGCCTGATAAGAGTTCCTATAAGATTAGGTCAAGATGTCTTTATTTATAACAAAATATCAAAAACAAAAGCAAAAGATCTACTAAAAACACTAAAGTCTTTTAAGTTGTTAATGTCTGTAAATAAGGTTGATAAGTATAAAATATGTGCTACATCAGCAATGAGAGAATCAAGTAATTCAAAAAAGATTATAAATACCATTTATGAAAAGCTGGGTTTAAAAATTAACGTAATACCAGGAAAGGAAGAGGCAGCTATTATAGCAAATGTCTTTGCAAAGGATTTTAATGATTACAATAATTTATTATATGTAGATGTTGGTGGAGGTAGCACTGAGTTAACTATTATAAATAAAGGGAAAATTGTTAAATCAAAATCATTTAGGATTGGTACTGTTAGAATGTTAAATAATTTAGTTAAAACTAAAATATGGACAGAGTATGAAAAGTGGATTAGAAGTAACACTAAGGAATATAAGCATATCTCAACAATTGCTTCAGGAGGAAATGCTAATAAGCTCCTTAAAATTTCCGGAAAAAAAATAGCAGAGCCTATGTCTATAGATTTAATTAAAGAGATTTTTGTAGAATTGAATAATCATTCATTTGATGAACGAGTTATAAAATTTAATCTAAATATAGACAGAGCAGATGTAATTATTCCTGCTACAGAAATATATCTAAAATCTATGAAATTTTCTAAATCTAATCAGATAATTATTCCTAGAATAGGCTTAGCTGATGGTATAATTAGAAAAATTGATGCTGAAAAGGACTATGGAGACAATTTAATTATATAGAGAGGTTAAAAGTATCTTTTAATATTTCTATATTTGGATTCTTTTTTCTCATTAGATCATATTTGTCTTTATCTGTGTAAATGAATTTTTCTTGAATTCCCTCATCAACTTTGATGTTTAGATAAACATCTTTGTTTTTAAGATTATCTCGAAAATATTCTAGCATTTCTGTTTTCACAGATTCTAATTCAATCTTATTTGTTGAATTTGGTAAAGTAACTTCAATAGTTTTATTATTTAATTTAGGCTTGTCTATTCTTAAAATCGAAGCAATATTATATCTGCCATTTTCTTCCATCATTTCTGAATACTTCTCCCATAATGCAGTTATATCTAATTCTGTATAAGGAGCATTATCTGACGGTGCTTGTATAATGTCATTAGTTGATAAGTCATTAGTATTTTCCTTGCGTTCAATACTCTTAAGGGATAATCTTGAAGTTGATTTTTGATCTATTTTAAGATCTAATTTTGGTTTAATATCAATTATCTCTTCTTTTGATATAATGTTCTCTTTGATAATTAAATTCGAATTGAAATATGAAGCAGGAATTATTTTGTAATTAAGCTTTTTTTTTTCATCATTATAATTTAATGATGCTAATTTCATAAGAGTTAATTCAATTAGAAGATTTTGATTAATACTCTTAGAGTAGTTAATGTCACACTCATTTATAATATTAATAGATTCTATTAAATAGTTTAAATCAATTTTAGAAGAAGTTTCTTTAAATCTTAATTTTGTTTCATTATCTGTACTAAAAAGAGATATTGATTTAGGGTCCTTACTTACTAGTAAATCTCTAAAAAATGTTCCTAATCCTGAAATTAACAAATCCCCTTGCATTCCTTTAGACAAAATTGTGTTTGATAAAACTAATAACTCAGGAATCTTATTCTCTAGTATAAGATCTAATAGGTCAAAATAAACTTGATTATCAATAATGTTAAGGCCTTCCATGACATTTTCGATAGAAATTTCATTTGTTTTTGAGTTTAATATTCTATCATAAATTTGAAGCGCATCTCTCATTGACCCATCTGCTTTTTTAGAAATTACAGTGATTGCATTCTCGTTATATTTAACTTTTTCTTTCTTACTGATATTAATCAAGTATGATGAGATCTCTTCAACACTAATCTTTTTAAAATCATAAATTTGACATCTAGAAAGAATGGTTGGAATAATTTTATGTTTTTCAGTAGTTGCAAGAATAAATACACAATGTTTTGGGGGTTCTTCTAATGTTTTTAAAAAAGCATTAAAGGCACTGGAAGACAACATATGAACTTCATCAATTATGTATACTTTGAAATGACCTGTTTGTGGTGGAATTCTAATTTGATCAGTTAAATTTCTAATTCCATCAACGCCATTATTAGATGCTGCATCTAATTCAAAAATATTAAATGAATAATCATTGTTTTCATCTATTCCTCCTTCATTTATCATTCTTGCAAGTATTCTTGCACAACTTGTTTTTCCAACTCCTCTAGGTCCTGTGAAGAGTAGGGCTTGAGATAATTGCTTAGTTGTAACTGCATTTTCTAATGTCGTTGTGATGACTTCCTGACCAACAACTTCATTAAAAGATTTTGGCCTATATTTTCTTGCAGATATCTGATAATCTCCCATGTTTTTAAATTTACAAAATATTGCTATCTAATTATAAATTTATCTCTAATAATTATTAAAATATTATGTTTTAAACAAAATGAGTATTTTTGCGCAGTAAGTTGGTCGCCTTATCGCTATATTTCATATAGAGGAAAGTCCGAACACCAAAGTACATCATAGTGGTTAACAGCCACCGATTGTAAGATCAGGAATAGTGCAACAGAAAGTATGTACAGGTAATGCTGTAGTGAAATCAGGTAAACTCTATGAGGTGCAATGCCATGTATACCAGCTATAAGAGTTGTACGCTCAATGTTGGAGGGTAGGCAGCTAGAATAAATTGGCAACAATTTATCAAGATAAATGATAAGGGCTTGAAAAAGTACAGAATTCGGCTTATAGATCTACTTAATTAAGAAAAAGCAAGTATTTTATTATGCTTGCTTTTTTATTTAAAAAAACTAAAGGAGCTATCTCCATATGTTCTTGAATCAACTATTCTTTTATGATCTAAAAAATTAATTTTTTTAAAGTGTTCTATTATTAATACTCCTTTGTCATTCAGCATTTCAGAATTTAAAACTAGTTCAATAATAGAATTTAATTTTTTCATATTTTCCGAGTAGGGTGGGTCAGCAAAAAAAATATCAGCATTAACTCTGTTATGTTCAAGAAATTCATATACATTCCTTTTTACAACAGATATGTTCATCTCCAATGATTTTGACTGCTTTGTTATAAAACAGGTACACTTATAATTATTATCAACTGCTAAAATTTTTTGAACTCCTCTAGAATAAAATTCATAACTTATATTACCTGAACCAGCAAATAAATCAATCACGGAAATCTCATTAAAATTATAGTTGTTTGAAATTATATTAAATAGACCCTCTTTTGCTATATCAGTAGTGGGTCTTACAGGTAGGTTTTTAGGAAAACTAATTCTCTGACCTTTGTTTTCTCCAGATATAATTCGCATTTAAAAACTGTTTTTTATAATTAGATCTGATTTTAAATCTTCATAATAATCATTATCACTTTTTATATTTGAATTATATAAGGAAACATTACGGATATATTTATATATTATTTCATAATATTCATCATCAACAGAAATGGTTCCAGAAATAATTAGTGGGATTTTTTCTGGGTTTAATTTTAATTGATCTATAGTAAAAAGTAGATAATATATTACATCCTCTTTCAAAGAATAATTAAATGTGTTGTAAAAAACAAGTTTATTATTTTCAAAATAAATAATCTCAAGATGATTTAAGTCAATATTTAAGTATAGAGATGGGTTTGTTGAATTTTTTTCATTTGATTTAACTTCTTCTAAAATAATTGACGAATAATGGTTGTATATAAAAGAGTTAAATTTTTTAAAAATAAAATTATTTATATTAACATAAGGGATATACACATTAACACATTCATTGTTGAAAATTTTATCACAGGCCACATAGTCATTTTGTAAAATTTGCGAATTAAATTTTAAATAGCTTAAAGCGTTGTTTTTATCAAAAACTACTTCAGGAACTATAGTCGATATATTATTGTAATGAATGATTTTTACTGAAGAAAATATGTTATTTAATTCAGGAATCTCTTTAAAATATTTCTTTAATTCTTTTAATAAGTTCTTTGGAGTTGACTTTTTTTTAAAAACATGTCTTTTATAGAAGCTTATATCACCTGTAATTAAATCAACTACAGAAAAAGAAAGTCCATTCAAGCTAATATGAATGGACAGTTTTATATTAGAAGTTAAATCTATCCTATTTTTCTTTTGTATAGTTTTTTGGCCAGTTTCCATTTGTATTTACTTCGTCCATTGATCCAATCTTTAAAGATGGTCCATTAACCCCGTCTACTGATTGAACTTGATTTTCTTTAAATATTAAATCATAGTTCTGGTCATGCAAAACAACCTTTTTCATAACTTTTGATTCAAAAACTGGAATATCTATTCCGTTTTGATTTAAGAACCCTGCTTTAAGTTGAAATTTTACTGCACCAGTTTTAGAAAAGGGAACATACATCATTTTTTGAAATCTGTTATTAATTCCAAATAATGAATCTTTTACAGAAACAAACCCTAATGTGTCAACAATAATTATATCCTTATATGTCTTAACTCCGCCATATCTTTTAGTAAGTTCTCTGTCAATAATACTTGAGTCTCTTCTTTGAGTAATAGTAAATGAATCATTTTCAACAAACTTCACTAAACTATCCCAATTGTTTTCAAAATGTCCATGAATAGTTCTATGAGCTAATTGCGAATCTCTAATATCTTTTAAATTTTTGATTACGGATTGATATCTATAATTCTTTACTTCATCAAACTTAATAACATCAGATATAGAACTATATAACAGGTATGAAAAAAGAGCAATGAATACCCATAAACCCATTTGTAGATACTTCTTTTGGTTGTTATTAAATTTATTTTTAACCATGTATACTAAGCCAACTGCAATTGGAATCGATAAGAATAAGAATACTTTTAACATTATTGAATAATATTTATGATTATAGTATCAGCAAAACTACAATTTTTTTTGGTTTGTAAAAATCATTGTTCACAAAAAACATTTATCTATAAATATTGATTTAATCTTTTTAATTGTTATGATTATAATTCATTATTTTTGGATAGATGAATATTATAGCTTTAATACCTGCAAGACTATCTTCAACGAGATTTAATAGAAAGTTAATGATGGATTTATGTGGAAAATCTGTAATTACAAGAACATACAATGCCGTAGTTAATACAAATCTATTCACTTCGACTATTGTAGTCACTCAAGATCTAGAGATTTATCAGGAAATCATATCAAATAATGGAAAATCATTATTAATTGAAAAAGAATATAGCTCTGGAACAGACAGAATAGCAGAAGCCTGTATTGATATAGAAGCAGATGTTATTATTAATATTCAAGGTGATGAACCGTTCATTAATAAGCCAAGTCTTGAGACGTTAATAAACATTTTTACTAGTGACATAAAAAAGAAAATTAATTATGCTTCTTTAATGAAAGAAGTAAGTAATGATAAAGAAATTAATGACCCTAATAATGTTAAAGTCTCAGTAGATGATAATAATTATGCCTTAAATTTTTCAAGAAAACCCATTTACTCTATTACAAATCTTGACAATAATGCATGCTATAAACATATTGGAGTTTATGGCTATAGAAAGGATGCATTAATTTCATTATCAAAACTACCTCAAACTGAATTAGAGCTAGATGAAAGAATAGAAGCTTTAAGAATTATTGAAAGTGGGTGCAAAATAAAAATGGCTGAAGTAAAAACTGAATCAATAGGTATTGATACTGATGAAGATTTAAAAAAAGCTATTGATATTTGGAAAAATAAGTAGATGATTAAATTTATAGCAAGATTGCTTTTTAATAATATTCTAGGTTGGAAATTCAGTGGAAATACTGACTTTTCACAAAATTCAATAAAAAAAGCAGTTATTATCGCCGCTCCACATACTAGTTCGCATGATTTTTATATAGGAATGTTAGCAAGATCAGCTGCTAATATTAATTCTAAATTTATAGCTAAAAAAGAAATATTTTCCTTTCCCTTAAATATAATTCTCAAATTTCTTGGAGGAGTTCCAGTAGATAGGTCGAAAAAACTAAATAGAGTAGATCAGATTTCAGGAATGTTTGATCATAAAAATGAGTTTAGAGTTGCTTTATCCCCAGAAGGAACTAGGCAGAGGGTAGAAAAATTTAAAACAGGGTTTTATTATATAGCTAAGAAAGCAAATGTTCCTATAATCATGTTCACTCTTAATTTTAAGGATAAAGAGATATTAATATCAGAACCATTCTATACTACTGATAATATGCAATCTGATTTTAATTATATAGAAGAGTTTTTTGACGGGGTAGAAGGAAAGGTAAAAGAACTTAGTTTCTATAAGAGCTGATTGCTTTTTACTCTTTCATTGAATGATAGACGTTTTGAACATCATCATCATTTTCAATTTTTTCTAATAATTTTTCAATTTCTGTTTTTTGTTCATCATCAACCTCTTTAAATGTATTTGGGATTCTATCAAACCCTGACGAGACTATTTCGATCTTTCTTTTCTCAAGTTCAGATTGTATTTCGCCAAAATATTCAAAAGGAGCATAGATTAAGATATCATTATCATCTATAAAAACTTCCTCAACTCCAAAATCAATAAAATCCAATTCAATTTCTTCAGAATTCAAGCCATCTTTATTAATTCTAAAGTTACAGGTGTGATCAAACATGAAACTAACAGAGCCGGAAGTGCCTAAATTTCCTTCATTTTTGTTAAAGTAACTTCTTATGTTTGCTACAGTTCTGGTATTATTATCTGTTGCTGTTTCAACCAAAACAGCCACTCCATGTGGAGCATATCCTTCGAATAGTATTTCTTTATAGTTGTCTTGATTTTTTTCACTAGCCCTTTTTATAGCTCTTTCAATATTATCTTTAGGCATATTAGCAGTCTTAGCATTTTGCATAACTGCTCTTAATTTTGAGTTAGTTGATGGATCTGGACCATTCTCTTTAACAGCCATCACAATATCTTTACCAAGTCTTGTAAAGGTTTTGCTCATTGCCGACCATCTTTTAAGCTTTCTAGCTTTTCTAAATTCAAACGCTCTTCCCATATTATTTAAAAGGAGTCTTACTAATAACTGCTTTAACCATATTATTTCGAATATTTATATAAATAATAGATCCACTCTTTGAAAGATTAGCATTAACATAGCCTAATCCAATTGCTCTTCCTAGACTTGGAGACATTGTTCCTGAAGTTACAACCCCAATGTTAGAATTGTCTGAATCATAAATTTCATAATCTTTTCTAGGAATTCCTTTATCAATTAATTCAAATCCAACAAGTTTTCTGTCAGTTCCATTTTCTTTTTGACTTTTAAGTAACTTACATCCATTAAATTCTTTTGAAAATTTTGTTATCCAGCCTAGCCCTGCCTCAATAGGAGTAATATTGTCACTTAATTCATTTCCGTATAAACAAAATCCCATCTCAAGTCTTAAGGTGTCTCTTGCAGCCAAACCTATTGGTTTTATATTGTTTTTTTTTCCAGCATTCATAATGTTTTTCCAGATGTCCTTAAGCTGATCATTTTTACAATAAATTTCAAAACCACCACAACCAGTATATCCAGTATTAGAAATAATAACATCTTTCTTATCAGCAAATTCTGTTAAAACAAAGTTGTAATAGGATATTGTTGATAAATCATATTTTGTTAATTGCTGAACAACTTCAGTTGTTTTTGGTCCTTGAATAGATAATAATGAGTATTCATTAGATATGTTTTGCATTTGAGCTCCAAAACTGTTTTTTAATAATAAATGTTCCCAGTCTTTTTCTATGTTAATTGCGTTGACAACAAGCATGTATTTATCCTCTGAGAGTTTATATAAAATTAAATCATCTACTATTCCTCCATTATCATTTAAAAGACAATTATATTGAGCTTCACCATTATCTAATACTGAAATATCATTGCTAAGGCAAAGCTGTAGAAGTTCTAATGAGCCATTCCCGTATATAATGAATTCTCCCATATGTGACACATCAAATATGCCAATATTGTGTTTAACTGATAAGTGTTCAGATTTAACACCTTCATATTGGACAGGCATTAAGTATCCTGCAAAATCAACCATTTTAGCGCCAAGACTTATATGTGAATCATATAATGCAGTTCTTTTCATTCTGTTAGATATCTAGTGAATCAAAAAGTTCAACTAGTTTTTGATCAGAAGGTCTAGGTGCATCACCTGATATAATATTACCATCAGGTCCTATTAATAGGTATCTTGGAATTGAATTTATAACAAATGCTTTAGTAAATTTTGAGTCCCAAGCATTATCAGCAAATAATTGTACTCCACCTAATGATTTTTCCGCTATCATTTCTTTCCATTTATCATGGTTATATACAGGTCTATCTTTAACATCAATGGAGATGTATACAAATTCTATGTTTTTGTCATGATAAAGTTTCTCCATTTTTTTTGAAGCAGGAATTTGTGCTATACATGGTCCGCACCAGGTTGCCCATACATCAATATATAGATATTTACCTCTTAAATCAGATAAGGAAGTGGTTCCGCCTTTATAGTTTTCATAATCAAAAAACTCAGGAGATTTCATTCCCTTTTTTATCAATTGAAGCTTGTTGTATATGTCTGTTAATTCAGCTGTTTGAGAAGAATCATTAGACATTTTAATAAGACTATTATAGAGTAACTCATTATTTTCAGATGATGCGCTTAAATAATATTTACCCTGAAAAACAACATCTTTTTTAATGTTAGGCGCATTAGCTTCTAATAGATCGCTAAAATGAGTTTCTATATTATTAGACAATTTTTCTTGATTAAAAAAATGAGCTAATACAAGTGATTTATAAGATTGAGAAACAACGTAATCATTATTATTAACATAATTCAATTCATTAAGAGGGGTCAAAAATGAATCACTATATTTTGGCTCTTTTTTTGCATAAAACTTGTAATATACTGGGTAACGCTGTAATGATAGCAAATATTTGTAATCTACCTCCTTTAGCTCAATAGATTTTAATTCATTGTCAATAGCTGTATTATTTTTTTCAAAAGACTCTATAAAAGCTATATCATTAGCTTTAGTTTCATTAATATGGTTAATAAACTCACTTTCATCCATTGAGTACATTGATTTATAATCTACAGGATTAACAGATAAATTAAGCATTTTTGCAGCTAGATAATTATTATCAGAAGAGCCTTTTCCAGAATATCTTAATGATTTATCAAAATCTTTAGCATCTATTGAAATAGATAAAGAATGGTCTGCTTTTAAAAACATACTTGTTCTTTCTCTACCATGAGTTAAGGTGTATATGTTTGTAGAAATATTTATCGTATCTAAAAATTCTCCATTTTCACTGAGTTTTATGGATTTATTAACATTCGGACCAGAAATAACTATTGAATCATTTACTTGGTTAATAATAGTTCCGGAAATTTTAACTGTAGTATCCTGATTACAGGAAAAAATAAAAAAAATTAAAAGTAAAATTATAGCGGATAGTATTCTATTGTTCATCATATTTTTTATTTTTATTGTCCTTCAAATTTAATTAAATAAAAATACATTATTATTTTTATAAAAAATTATAAATTGACAACTCATATAATTGGCTCAAAAGACTTAGACTTAAAACAGATTAAGAAAATCTTAGACGGCAATCATAAAATTAAACTATCAAAGACTCAAGTTAAGATAGTTAATGATTCGAGAATTTACTTAGATAAAAAAATTAACTCCAGCGAAGACCCTATATATGGGGTAAATACTGGATTTGGTTCTTTACATAACATAAAAATAGATTCTAAGCAATTAAATAAGCTTCAAGAAAACCTTATTGTTTCTCACGCTTGTGGAGTAGGAGATAAAATTCCTTCAAGTATTATAAAAATAATGTTATTGCTTAAAATAATATCATTATCAAAAGGCTATAGTGGAGTTAGTGTAAAGACAGTTCAAAGATTAATTTTCTTTTATAACAAAAATATACTTCCTGTAGTTTATAGCTATGGGTCTCTTGGAGCATCTGGAGATTTAGCTCCTTTAGCTCATCTTTCACTTCCAATTATAGGTAAAGGAGAAGTTATATTCGATGAAAAAGTATATCCTACTTCAAAAATTTTAAAGAAGTTTAAATTAAAACCAATTAAGCTGCTGTCAAAAGAAGGATTAGCACTTCTAAATGGGACACAGTTTATGTGTGCATATGCTGTCTCATCAATTTTAGAATCATATAAAATAAGCTATTTAGCAGATTTAATTTCAACCATATCATTAGAATCTTTTGATTGTAAATATGATCCTTTTGATAAAATTATTAATAATGTTAGAAAACATAAGGGACAGTTAATAGTTTCAAATAGGATAAATAAATTCTCTAAAGGCAGCGAAATAAGAAAAGCCAAAAAATCTAATCTTCAGGATCCATATTCATTTAGATGCATTCCTCAAGTTCATGGTGCAAGTCTTGATACAATAAGATATGCTTCAACAGTAATAACAGATGAAATAAACTCAGTTACTGACAACCCCATTATTTCAGTAAAAGAAAATAAAATTATTTCTGGAGGAAATTTTCATGGACAACCTTTAGCATATGTCTTAGACTTCTTAAAGATTTCAATTGCTGAGATGGCAAATATATCTGAAAGAAGGATCTTCAACTTAATTTCTGGCAAAAGAGGTTTGCCAACTTTTCTAACGACAGATTCTGGGTTTAATTCTGGTTTTATGATACCTCAATATACTGCTGCTAGTATTGTTAGTATAAATAAGCAGTATGCAACTCCAGCAAGCATAGACTCAATTACCTCTTCAAATGGTCAAGAAGACCATGTTAGTATGGGGGCTAATTCTGCTTTACAATTGCATAAGATAATAGAGAACGTTAAATATGTGTTAGCAATTGAAATGTTTACAGCAGCTCAAGCGCTAGATTTCAAGAAACCTTTAAGTTCATCAAAAACTATTGAAAAGTTAGTTGGTAGTTATAGAAAAGAAGTGAAATTTATAAAGAATGATGAGGTTATGCATAATTACATAGTTTCATCTGTAAGATTTATCGAATCTTTAAATATCAAAGACAGTCTAATTGTCTGATGTTTTAGACTCTTTTAACTTTGAAGTTTTTATACTAAGTGATTCAGAATTTTTCTTATAGTCTACTCTGATTTGATCACCTTCACTTAATTTAGATTTCAATATTTCTTCTGCTATAAGATCTTCTAAATATTTTTGTATAGCTCGCTTTAATGGTCTAGCTCCATAATCTTTGTCAAAACCTTTTTCAGCTAAAAATTCTTTAGCTTTTTTTGTGAGTTTAATTTTATATCCAAGCTCCATTATTCTTCCATATAATTTATCTAATTCTATTTCAATAATTTTATGAATTTCATTAATTGTAAGACTATTAAATATCACTACTTCATCAATTCTATTTAAGAATTCAGGTGCAAACTTCTTTTTTAATGCATCAGTTATAGTTTTTTTGTTTAGTGAAGATGCTTGCGACTTTTTTGCAGTTGTTCCAAAACCAACACCTAAACCAAAATCTTGAATTTTTTTGACACCAATATTTGAAGTCATTATTATTATTGTGTTAGTGAAATCAATTTTTCTACCTACACTATCTGTTAGATAACCATCATCAAACACTTGAAGAAGCATGTTAAATACATCAGGATGTGCTTTTTCTATTTCATCTAATAATAAAACAGAATAAGGTTTTCTACGAATCTTTTCTGTTAATTGCCCACCTTCTTCATATCCAACATAGCCGGGAGGAGCTCCAACAAGTCTGGATATGGCAAATTTTTCCATATATTCACTCATATCAACTCTAATCAATGCATCTTCATTATCAAACAATTCTTTTGCTAGGACCTTAGCTAGCTGAGTTTTTCCAACTCCAGTTTGACCAAGAAATATAAATGAGCCTATCGGTTTTTTTGGATCTTTTAAGCCTGCTCTATTACGTTGTATTGATTTTACTACATTATCAACAGCGTTATCTTGTCCAATCACCTTCGCTTTAATAATATTTGCAAGGACAAATAATTTATTAAGTTCAGTTTCTTTTACTCTATTTAATGGTATTCCTGTCATCATTGACACTACATCAGCAATATTCTCTTCTGTTACTGTTTGTCTATTTTTCTTACTTTCTTCCTCCCATAATTCTTGTGCTTTTAAGAGCTTTGATTCAACTATTTTTTCCTTATCCCTTAACTTAGCTGCTTCCTCATATTTTTGATTACTTACTGCTGTATTCTTTTTTGACTGAATTTTATCTAAGTCTGATTCAAGATCACTTATGTGCTTAGGCACATCAATATTTATTATATGAACTCTAGACCCGGCTTCGTCTAATGCATCTATAGCTTTATCTGGAAGATATCTGTCAGTCATGTATCTTGATGTAAGTTTTACACATGCAAGAATAGCCTCATCAGAATAATTAACATTATGATGCTCCTCATATTTTTCTTTAATATTTTTTAATATTTCTATAGTTTCATCAACACTAGTTGGTTGAACAATTATTTTCTGAAATCTTCTTTCCAGAGCACCGTCCTTTTCAATTGAGTTTCTATATTCATCTAATGTTGTAGCTCCAATACATTGGACTTCACCTCTTGCTAGTGCTGGTTTAAACATATTTGAAGCGTCAAGACTACCTGTTGCTCCACCTGCACCTACTATTGTATGAATTTCATCAATAAATAAAATAATGTTAGTATTCTTTTCTATCTCATTCATAACAGCTTTCATTCTTTCTTCAAATTGCCCCCTATATTTAGTTCCTGCAACTAAACTTGCTAGATCTAAAGAGATTATTCGCTTATTGTATAATACTCTTGAGACTTTCTTTTGAATTATTCTAATGGCTAAGCCTTCAGCTATTGCAGATTTTCCTACTCCAGGTTCACCAATTAATAATGGGTTATTTTTTTTACGTCTACTCAATATTTGCGAAACTCTTTGAATTTCTAAATCTCTACCAATAATTGGATCTAAATTGTTGTTTTCAGCTAATAATGTTAAGTCTTTACCAAAATTGTCTAAAACAGGTGTGGTAGATTTTTTGTTTTTTCTAGCTTTTGGAGAAGCTTTAATTATTGGATCTGTTTGATAGTCATCATTATCATCTGAAGATCTTTCTTCAGGAGATGAAGTTTCTTCGTCTCCAATTAATGATTTAAATTCTTCTTTTACTGTACTATAATTGACTTCTAGTTTATTAAGAATTTTCGTAGTGGGATCATTTTCATTTCTAAGAATACACAACAAAAGATGGCCGGTATTAATTATTGAGCTTTGAAATAATTTAGCTTCTAAAAAAGTGGTTTTTAATGCTCTTTCAGCTTGCCTAGTTAAATGTAAATTCTTCTTGGAATTGCTTTTTTCTTCTTCAAAATTAACTGGATTTAGGGATTCAACTTTTTTTCTTAAACTATTTAAATCTACATCTAAAAAATTTAAGATATCAATTGCTTTACCTTCTGCACCTCTAATCAAACCTAAAACTAAGTGTTCAGTACCAATAAAGTCATGACCTAACCTAAGCGCTTCTTCTTTACTGTAAGTAATAACATCTTTTACTTTAGGAGAAAAATTATCATCCATTAAATTAATTTTCAATAAATGTAGGGATTCTTGTATTCTTAAACAATATGTAATTATAATATTTAACAAGTATTTATCCCACAAAATTTATCATAATTTATTTCAAAAAAATTGTTAATAAATAACACTTTTTTACAACAGATTTAACCTTATTTCATTGGTTAAATTAATTATATTTGTTATATAAAATTTTTAGCTAAAAATTAAAGACAATTATATATGAATGATGGTGAAAAATTGATACCAATTAATATTGAAGATCAAATGAAATCTGCATACATTGATTATTCAATGTCTGTTATTGTTTCTAGAGCTCTTCCTGACGTTAGAGATGGTCTAAAACCTGTACATAGAAGAGTTCTCTACGGGATGCATGATATGGGTGTGAAATCCAATTCTTCCTATAAAAAATCTGCAAGAATAGTAGGTGATGTTATGGGTAAATATCATCCTCATGGAGATTCCTCTGTATATGACACAATGGTTCGAATGGCTCAAGAGTGGAGCCTTAGATACCTTCTAGTTGATGGGCAAGGGAATTTTGGATCAATTGACGGAGATAGTCCTGCAGCTATGCGATATACTGAGGCAAGAATGCAGAAAATATCAGAGGAAATGCTTGCAGATATAGAGAAGGACACAGTAGATCATAAATTAAATTTTGATGACAGTCTTAAGGAGCCTACAGTATTGCCTACAAAAATCCCTGCATTATTAATTAACGGAGCTTCTGGTATTGCAGTTGGAATGGCTACAAATATTGCCCCTCATAATTTAACAGAAGTAATTGATGGTACAATTGAGTATATCAAAAACAATGATATTGAAATTGATGAATTAATGAATTTTGTAAAAGCTCCTGATTTTCCTACTGGTGGTATAATTTATGGTTATGAGGGTGTAAAAGATGCTTTTCATACTGGAAGAGGAAGAATAGTTGTTAGATCAAAAGCTGAAATTGAAGAAGTAGCTGGTAGAGAATGTATAATTGTAACAGAAATTCCTTACCAAGTAAATAAGTCTGATTTAATAAAAAAAGTTGCAGATTTAGTTAATGATAAAAAAGTTGAAGGGATTTCAACAATAAGAGATGAATCAGATAGAAATGGGATGAGAATTGTCTTTGTTCTAAAAAGAGATGCGATTCCAAATATTGTTTTAAATAAGCTATACAAATATTCACAACTTCAATCATCATTTAGTGTTAACAATGTATGTCTTGTAAAAGGGAGGCCTAGAACGCTTAATCTAAAACAAATGATTAAGTATTTTGTAGAGCACAGGCACGATGTTGTTGTAAGGAGAACAAAGTTTGAGTTAAAAAAAGCTGAGGAAAGATGTCATATACTTGAAGGTCTAATAATTGCATCTGACAATATAGATGATGTAATTAAGCTTATAAGAGCATCAAAAAATGCTGATGAAGCTAGAGAAAATTTGATGAACAAATATAAGTTGTCAGAAATTCAATCTAAAGCAATTGTTGAAATGCGTCTTAGACAATTGACAGGTTTAGAACAAGATAAATTAAGAACAGAATATAATGAGATAAAAGAACGAATAACAGACTTAAAAGACATTCTTGACAACGAAGATAGAAGAATGAATATCATAACTACTGAACTAATAGAAGTTAGAAATAAGTTTGGAGATGAAAGAAGATCTAAAATAGAATACTCTGGCGGTGATTTATCTATTGAAGATATGATTCCTGATGAAAAGGTAGTTATAACTATATCTCATGCAGGATATATAAAAAGAACTCCATTAGACGCTTATAGAGTTCAAAATAGAGGAGGAGTTGGTCAAAAAGCATCAACAACAAGAAATGAGGATTTTCTAGAAAAATTATTTGTAGGGACAAATCATCAATACATGTTGTTCTTCACTCAAAAGGGAAAGTGTTTTTGGATGAGAGTTTATGAAATTCCTGAAGGAAGTAGAACATCTAAAGGAAGAGCAATACAAAATCTAATCAATATAGAACAAGATGATAAAGTAAAAGCTTTTATATGCACAAAAGATTTAAAAGATGAAGACTATATAAATCAACATTATGTAATAATGGCTACAAAAAAAGGCCAAGTAAAAAAGACTTCATTAGAAAAATACTCAAGACCAAGAGTTAATGGTATTAATGCTATTACTATTAAAGAAGGTGATGAGTTACTAGTAGCAAAATTAACAAATGGTGAAAGTCAAATTATGATGGCACTAAAGTCTGGTAAAGCAATTAGATTTGAAGAAGCAAAGACAAGACCAATGGGAAGAAGTGCATCTGGAGTTAGAGGAATAAGACTTCAGCATGATAAAGATGAAGTTATAGGACTGGTTTCTGTAAATGATATGGAAAGCAACATTCTAGTCGTCTCATCAAATGGGTATGGTAAACGATCAAAGCTAGAAGACTACAGAGTCACTAATAGAGGCGGGAAAGGTGTTAAAACAATATCTATAACTGATAAAACAGGCAATCTTGTGTCAATTAAGAATGTTAATGATTCTAATGGCCTAATGATTATAAATAAATCAGGAATTGCTATAAGAATGGCTGTTAAGGATCTTAGAGTGATGGGTAGGGCTACTCAAGGTGTTAAATTAATTAACATCAAAGAAGGTGATTCAATTGCTGCTGTTGCTAAAGTAATGCATGAAGAAGAAGATGAAAATCCAGAGTTTTTAGAAGATTCTGAAAATAATTCATCTTCTGAGGTAATAACTGATGATGTTAAAAATGATGCATCTTCAGAAGAAGTTAATGAGGTTGTTGAAAATGGCACATCTTCTGAAGAAATTAATGATGCTCCCTTAAATAATGACGTAAAATTTGAGATCACAAATGAATTAGAAAAAGAAGAAGAAGAAGAAGAAGAAGAAGAAACTGAAGAATAATTAAATTTTTAATTTATGAATAAAATTATATTTATAATACTTGTATTCCTTGCTGTTAATACTACATATGCTCAAAAAAAGGAATTGAAACTTGCTGAAAAAAATATTAAATCTGAAGATTACTCAGCTGCTAAACAAAATATATCATTGGCAGAAAAACTAATTGACCAGATGGATAATAAAACAAAAGTAAAATACCATTACTTAAAAGGTGTGGCATATTATGCTAATGGAAATTCAAATATTGAAGAATCTAGCGTTTCTTTAGAGAGTTTAAATACATCAATTGATCTAGAATCTGAATCAAGCACTAAACTTTATACATCTAAAGCAGAGGGATGGCGAATAGAAATGCTTAATAGATTTGTTGAGGATTCAAAAAATAGCCTTGAAAATGAGAACTATAAGGATGCATACTTAAATTTAGAAATGTCTTACAGAGTTTCTCCAAGAGATACCCTTTATTTGTATAATGCAGCCTTAATTGCAACAGAAAATAAAGACTTTGATCAAGCTTTAGTATTCTACAATGAGTTAATTGATATAGAATTCACAGGTATTACCACAAATTATTATGCCATTGAAAAGGTGTCTGGTGAAAATCAAGGATTTACTAGCCCTGATCAAAGAGAGTTATTTATTAAAGCTGGCACCCATGAAAATCCTACTGATGTGGAATTAGAATCAGTTGAGTTAAGTGTATTTAGATCTATGGCGGCTATTTATAAAAACAAGAATGATTATGAAAAATCCTTAAGCTATATTGAAAAAGCTTATGAGCTTGATCCAAATGATATAAACATAATCTTGCTTGAATCTAATATTAGATGGGCAATGGGAGATGTAGAGTCTTATGAGAAACTAATCACAAAAGCACTTGAGATTGATCCAGACAATGTTGATCTGCATTTCAACTTAGGAGTTATATCCTCAGATAAAGGTGATGTAGATAAAGCAATGGGTCATTATAATAAAGCTATAGAAATAGATAAGACATATAAAAGAGCTTATCTAAATGCTGCTGCTTTAATATTAGGAAAAGAACAGAATATAATAGAAGAAATGAATTCTTTAGGAAATTCTAATGCAGATTATAATAGATATGATGAGCTAAAGCTGGTTAGGGAAGATTTATATCTGTCAGCTATTCCGTATTTAGTTTCAGTTTATGACCTTGACAACAATAATTTAAGTGCGGTAAGAACATTAAGAAATATATATTCAGCAGTTGATGATTTAGATAATTTTAAAAAATATAAAGCTATTGCTGAAAAACTTGAAACTAAGATAGATTAAAGTATTTTTTTTATTACTCTTAGCTTATGAGTATGTGATTTAGTTTCTGAATTATAAATACCTGTTTGATCAATTCCATCTATACGAACTTTGCCGCTTGCATGAATTATTTTATTATTTTCCATAATTATTCCAACATGCACTATTTCTCCTTCATCATTATCAAAAAACGCTAAATCTCCTGGTTCACTTTCTTCAATAAAACTCAAAGGAGAACCTTGTGTTGATTGTTTGTTAGAATCTCTTTCAAGTTTGTAGCCATTTAATTTGTAAACCATTTGAGTAAACCCAGAGCAATCAATACCAAAAGGTGTTCTTCCTCCCCACAAGTAAGGAGAATTCAAAAACCTTATAGCTGTAGAAATTATATGTCCTTTATCTTGTTTGTTAGTTATTTTATTCCCATCATAATTATGATTAAGAATGTTTAAACCATTTAAATTTGATCCTATAGGGATTGCAATTAGTTCATGATTAGTATTTTCTACAAATTCTACTAAATCAAAGGAATAAATCTGATTATCATTATTTAAGGAATTATACTCCTCTTTAGATATATTTTTAAATTGTTTGTTGTCAATCCAGCCAGAATAATTATCAAAACTGTTTTTAATCTTAGACCATTTAGCTTTTTCTTTTAAAACACTAAATATTTCTCCATAAATTACTTGAGAAATTTGTTCACTTTTATCTGACGATTCTGATCTTACAGGTACAATTCCAAGATTACATATCCCATATTTCATATAAACCTAATTACGTTCAATTAATATTGCTGAAGCACCACCACCACCATTACATATTGCTGCAATACCTCTTTTCGCATCATTATTAATAAGAATGTGTGTTAGGGTTGTTAAAATTCTAGCTCCTGAACACCCTAATGGATGACCTAAAGAAACTGCACCACCATTAACATTTACTTTATCAGCTTTAAGGCCTAATATCTTCATATTTGCTAATGCTACAACAGAAAAAGCCTCATTAAATTCGAAATAATCAACATCATCAATACTTAGATTGTTATTTGAAAGAATTTTCTTTACAGCCAAAGAAGGAGCCGTAGTAAACCAGTCTGGATCTTGTGCTGCATCGCAATAATACTTTACAGTAGCAATAGGGGTAAGTTTTAATTCAGAACACTTATCCTTGCTCATAAGAATTAATGAAGATGCTCCGTCACTAATTGTTGAAGCGTTTGCAGCAGTTACTGTTCCATCTTTACCAAATGCAGGCCTAAGCTTAGATACTTTTTCAAAATTAACATTCTTATACTCTTCATCTTCATTGATTTTTAATGTTTCTCCATTTCTAAGATTAATCTCTACAGGGACTATTTCATTATTGAATTTACCTTCTCTCCAAGCGTTTGAAGATCTTTTGTAAGACTCGATAGCATAATTATCCTGATCTTCCCTGCTAAAATTATACTCACTTGCACATTTATCACCTAAAACTCCCATAGCTTCATTACAGTAAACATCTGTTAAACCATCATACTGCAAGCCATCTATTATAGATTTATTTCCATATTTATGAGGCTTTCTAATATTAATATAATGAGGGATTTGACTCATATTTTCCATACCTCCCGTAACAACTACATCATTAATTCCTAAAGAAATTGATTGTGCTGCAAGCATTACTGACTTTAATCCAGAAGAACAAACCTTGTTTATTGTTGTACATGGAACTGAAGATGGTATCCCGGCTTTTATTGCGGCTTGTCTTGCTGGAGCTTGGCCTAAACCAGCCTGTACGACATTTCCAAATATTACTTCATCTACAGAATTAGAAGATAAATTAACTTTATCTAGCGCTCCTGAAATAGCAATAGCTCCTAAATCAACAGCGGATATATTAGACAGGGAACCCATAAAACTTCCTATAGGAGTTCTCACTGCACTTACAATCACAACCTCTTTGCTCATAATAAATTTTATTAATTAACAGATTATAAAGTTAATAAATTAATAATTGTTTAATATCATTATAACCTATATGTAATATTTACTAATTTTGATTGTTATATAATTATTATGGAGAATACAACTAATCGTTTTAAGATTAATATGGGTAAAATCTACAGATTGTTACTTTTTATATTTTCCTGTACTGTAATTATATATTTTTTTCCAAAAAGTGGAAAGTTTAAGTATAGTTTTGAAAATGGACGTCCATGGCAGTCAGACAATCTATATGCTCCTTTTGATTTTGCAATTCAGAAAACCAACAAAGAGTTAGATGAAGAAAAAGCTAAAATTAGATTAAGCACTAATGTGTTTTTTAATAAAGACACATTAGTATTAAATAATTCACTTAATCTATTATATGAAAAGACAAACAATCCCTCAAGTGATAGTGTAATAAATACTCTAAGCAGAAGAGAACTTAGGTCAATAAGGGATGCTGGGGTTAATATAATTTCAAATATATATTCTAGAGGTCTTCTTGATAAAAACTACGATTACAAATCAAATCAAATAGTTTCACTGCTAATTGATAACAAGCAGTTAACGTCTGGGTTTTTCTCAGACTTTTACATTCCAGAGGAATTATTGACTTCAATTAATAATCAGGTAATTTCTTTAAATATTCAAGAATATAAACCTCAAATAGTATCTATTCTGTTTGATCTATTAGAATCAGATGTTTCTCTAAATACAGACTTAACTAAAAACTCTATTAATGAAGCATTAGCAAATCTATCTCCAAATAGGGGTGTAATAGAAAAAGAAACTTTAATTATATCAAAAGGTGAAATTGTTGAAGGTGAAAAGCTAAAAATACTTGAATCTTTAAGAAATGAATATGAAACAAATAGCACAAATAAGTTAGATTATTATTTAATAATATCATCCTACTCATTACTTGTAATACTTTCACTTTTAATGATAATATTGTTTATAAGAAAATTTAGAAAGAAAATATATCTAAGTATCAATCAGCTCTCTTTAATTTTCTTTAATATCACCCTACTAGTATTAATTACAAACTTTGTTGTTAATATTGATTCTGCTTATGTCTTTGTAATACCAATATGTATTTTACCATTACTATTAAAAGCTTTTTTTGATTCAAGAATAGCCTTTTTTGTTCATTCTGTTACAGTAATGCTTTTAGGTTTTATTGTTCCTAACAGCTATGAGTTTATATTTCTAAATATAATAGCTGGGGTAATAACAATAATTTCATCTGATGATTTATATAAACGTGCAAATCTATTTATAACAGTAGGTCAAATTACTGGTATTTACATGATTTCATATTTTTCATTTTTTGTAATTCATGAGGGCAATATTGACAATATAGAATTATTTAATTTCCTTTTATTCATTATCTGTGGTCTTCTTACATTATTCGTATATCCATTAATATATATCTATGAGAAAATATTTAACCTAATGTCAGATGTTTCACTATTAGAGTTATCAGACACTAACTCTCCTTTATTAAAAGATCTTTCAAATAAAGCTCCTGGAACTTTTCATCATTCAATGAACGTTGCAAATTTAGCAGAATCCTCAGCAAATGAAATTGGTGCAAATTCTATGCTTGCTAGGGTGGGAGCATTATATCATGACATAGGGAAGATGGATAATCCATCATATTTTACTGAAAATCAAGTAACAGGAAAAAACCCTCACGACAGCTTAAGTTCAAAAGAAAGCGTGAGTATTATACTAAATCATGTCTCTAAAGGAGTGGAAATAGCTAAAAAGAGTAGCCTGCCTAATAGAATTATAGATTTTATAAAGACACATCATGGAACAAGTACATTGTATTATTTTTATGAAAAAGATTTAAAACTTAATCGCAATCCTAAAATTAATGAGTATATGTACAACGGCCCTAAGCCATTTAGTAAAGAAACAGCTTTAGTTATGATGTGTGACTCAGTTGAGGCAGCAACAAAAAGTTTAGACAATCCTGATATTGAGCAGATTAACTCATTTGTAGAAACTATAATAGATAAACAAATTGAAAATAAACAGTTTGAAAATTGTGATATTACATTTAAGGATATTAAAACAATTAAAAGTGTAATTAAAAAGAAATTGTCTAATATTTATCACATCCGAGTTGAGTATCCTGAAATATAGCCAAAAAACAAAAGGAATAGTTTGCGTTCTTAATCTTGAAAACTTAAATTTGCAACCGCATTTTTATCTTAGAAGTTTATAAAAATGTACTAAGGAGAGGTGCCAGAGTGGTAATGGAGCAGATTGCTAATCTGTCGACGCGTAAGTGTCGCCAGGGTTCGAATCCCTGTCTCTCCGCCATTTCGGGGTGTAGCGTAGCCCGGTTATCGCGCCGCGTTTGGGACGCGGAGGTCGCAGGTTCGAATCCTGCCACCCCGACAAATTAATTAAGAAGTCAGTTATGGTCGCGTAGCTCAGCTGGATAGAGCATCTGCCTTCTAAGCAGACGGTCACAGGTTCGAATCCTGTCGCGATCACAATTTCACCCTCAATAATTAGTTGAGGGTTTTTAATATAAGCTAATTCATACTTAAAATAAACTATACAGAGAAAGGCAAACTAAAATAATTAAAATGACAAAAGATAACACTATTGCAGAATTATTAGAAAGACTAAATAAAGAGATGCAAAACCCTAAAGATTCAGTCCATAAAATAGTATTGCAAACTACAATAGACAATATCAATAAACTCTTGTATTTCTAAATTACATTCAATTCTTTTCCAACTTTTATAAAAGCATTAATCGCTTTGTCTAAATGTTCTTTTGTATGTGAAGCAGATAGTTGAACTCTAATTCTAGCTTTCTCTTTTGGCACAACTGGAAAGAAAAACCCAATAACATATATGCCTTCTTTAAGGAGTTCATTTGCCATGTCTTGAGATAACTTAGCATCATACAACATCACTGGAACTATTGCTGAATCTGCACCAGTAAGTTTAAATCCTGCTCTTTCCATTCCATTTCTAAAGTAATTAGTGTTTTCTTCCAATTTATCCCTCAATGAAGTGTCTTTAGAAATCATTTCAAAGACCTTTAAAGACGCTCCAACAATTGATGGAGCTAAAGAATTTGAAAACAAGTAAGGCCTTGATCTCTGACGTAAAATTTCAATAATTTCTTTTTTACCTGTTGTATATCCACCCATAGCTCCACCAAGAGCTTTTCCTAGTGTTCCTGTAATGATATCAACTCTTCCTAAAACATCTTTCAATTCTATTGTTCCTCTACCAGTTTTTCCAATAAAACCAGCTGCATGGCATTCATCTACCATAACCAATGCGTCATATTTGTTGGCTAAATCACAAATTCTATCTAGCTGAGCTACAATTCCATCCATTGAAAACACACCATCAGTTACAATAATTTTATAACGATGATTTTGTTTGTTTGCCTCAATTAATTTAGCTTCTAAATCATTCATATCGTTATTTGCATAACGATATCTTGTAGCTTTACATAAACGGACGCCATCAATAATAGAAGCGTGATTTAAGGAGTCTGAAATTATTGCATCTTCTTTGCTTAATAACGGTTCAAAAACACCTCCATTTGCATCAAAAGCAGCTGCATATAAAATAGTGTCCTCACAATGAAAAAATTCAGCAATTTTATTCTCAAGTTGCTTATGTATATCTTGTGTTCCGCAAATAAAACGAACGGAAGACATTCCAAAACCATGAGAATCTAGTGTGTCTTTTGCTGCTTGAATAACTTCTTTATTATTAGATAAGCCTAAATAATTATTTGCACAAAAATTAATTACCTCTTCACCAGTAGAAACCTTAATAACAACATCTTGAGAGGTAGTTATAATTCGTTCTCTCTTATACAAGCCTGCTTCTTTAATCTCTTTTAATTGCTTTTGTAAATTCTCCTTAATATCTCCGTACATATTGTTTTATTTTAATGTGCTTGTATTATATTTTTCTTCTAATTTTTCTAGCATTAATACTGTCATCGATTTTAAATCATATTTTGGCTTCCAATTCCAATCCTCTCTTGCTTGATCATCATTGATGCTTTTTGGCCATTTATCTGCAATTTCTTGTCTAAAATCTACATTATACTCAACTTTAAAATTAGGATATAATTTTTGAATTTCTGAAGCAATTTCACTTGGACTAAAACTCATACTTCCTAAATTATAAGATGTTCTTGTTTTAATACTATTTTTTGGTGCTTGCATTAATTCAATAGTTGATCTTATAGCATCATCCATAAATATCATTGGCAATTTAGTTTCTGGGTTTAAAAAACATGAATATTTCTCTTGCTTAACCGCACTATGATAAATTTCAACAGCATAATCAGTGGTGCCTCCTCCAGGCATAGATTGATAACCAATAATTCCAGGGTATCTAATTGAGCGTACATCCAATTCATATTTATTGAAATAATATTGTGCCCAGTTTTCTCCTGCTACCTTGCTCATTCCGTACACAGTTGCAGGATTTAAAAATGCAGACTGAGGAGTGTTTTCAAGCGGTGCTTTATCTCCAAAAACAGCTATAGAACTAGGAAAAAATACTTTTTTTACATTATTAGTTCTAGAAACTTCAAAAACATTAAGCATCATGCTCATATTTAAATCCCAAGTCTTTAAAGGGTTTGCCTCTCCTTTAGCAGATAAGATTGCTGCAAGATGATAAATCTGACTTACATCATACTTATTTACTATATTTTCTATAGCATTTAAATCTGTGGCATCAATTATTTCATAAACTCCATCAAAAGTAGAATTTGAATAAATATCAGATGCTATTACATTGTCTTTTCCATGAATCTTTTGAAGTTCTTCAGATAAAACAGAGCCTAATTGACCATTGGCTCCGATAATTAAAACAGTTTCATTAATCATATTTAATGTAATTCAGGTCTATAAAATTAGTGATTAATTTTTATTAACTTCATTTAATTAATTTTATAATGATCTATAATTACACCATAGTATTCTACATTTTTATTTCCTTTCTATTTCCTAAGCAAGAGATGGAATGTTTAAATTGTTCAGATCAAAATACTTTTTCAGTTTTAGTTATTACTGAAACTAAAGGCTATGTTCATCGCTCAGCAATAAAAGCAGGAACAGAATTACTCAAAATCATTGGAACTAATAATAACTTTAATGTATTTCATTCATCGAATTCAAATGTGATAACAACAAAGAATTTAAAAAATATTAATACCATAATATTTTTAAATACTACCTCAGATATATTAAATATCACTGAACAGAAAATAATGGAAGATTTTATACGTAATGGAAAAGGTTTTGTTGGTATTCATTCTGCTGCAGATACAGAATATAAATGGAGTTGGTATGGAAAGTTAGTTGGTGGATACTTTAAAAGTCATCCGCCAGGAACTTCATATGCTACAATAAAAACAATAAACAATAAACATATTTCGACCAAACATTTAGATGATGAATGGGAGATTAAGGATGAATGGTATAATTACTATAATCTAAATCCAGACATAAATGTTTTATTAAATCTTGATGAATCTACATATTATGGAGGTAAACATGGAAAAAAGCATCCCATTACATGGTGTCATCAGTTTGATGGAGGTAGAGCATTTTATACTGGATTAGGTCATTTAGCTAAAACATACTCTGATCAAAGATTTATTAAACTACTAACAGGAGGTATTCTTTATGCTTCTTTTCCTGAGTAAGAAAGGTAAATAACTTTTACTGCTGTATATAGTGGTATTGCTATAATAAGACCAACAATTCCAAACAGCATTCCAGAAGAAATTATTACAATAAATACTTCTAATGGATGTGATTTCACGCTTTTAGAGAATATATATGGCTGAATAATAAAATTATCTATGAGTTGCACTACTGAGAAGCCTATAAATATATATACTACTTTTGAGAGCATTTCATTAATTAATGATGTATCAATATACCCAGTCATTGTCAAGACACTCATTAATAGGATACTAATTAATGGACCTATGTAGGGTATTATATTTAGAATTGCACATAAAAATGCTATTACTAATGCATTGTTAATCCCTATTACTGAGAGCATTACTGAATATAAAACAAATAATAATGTAATCTGTGCTGCAATACCAATAAAATACCTAGATAGTAATGTTTTAATTTTAGTTACCGATTCTAAAAAATTTGATTTTATTTCTTTTGGAAGAATGTTTTTGATTTTAGTCAACAGCAAATCTCCATCTTTAATAAAGAAGAATGTAATAAATAGTATAGATAATAATCCTACGCCAATACTTCCTAATTCTGATATAATATAGTTTAGTAGATTTGGGATAAATGCAAAGTCAATATCAGATAACAAAGTGATCTCTGATAAAAAATCATAAACACTAAGACTGTTTGTCTCAAAATACTCATTTACATTAACTATAATGTTTTCTATATTAGATTTTAACTCACTATTGTTTAGTAATGACAGGTTTTTGCCTTGCTCTATTATTAATGGAATAAATGAACTTATCAATACTGTTATAATTACAATTAACAACAATAAAGATCCTATAGATGAGAAAAGATTGTTAAATCTAAGTTTTGACTTTAGAAATGATGAAAATGGTCTTAGCATTAACGTTAGAATCATTGATATAGTGATATATATGATTACAGACTTAACTTTGATTAGAAATATTGCAAATAGAGTAATTAATGCTAGTGAGAAGACAGATTTTAATATTGACTTTGTTAATTCATCTAATTTCATGAAACAAATTTAATAATATTAGTTATTAAAATCAGAAAATATTTGACAAGAAACAATTCCAGCAGTTTCAGTTCTAAGTCTATTTGACCCTAATGATACAGGGATGTGATTAAAATTCATTGCTAATTTTATTTCATCATTATTAAAACCGCCTTCAGGACCTATAATAATATTTGAGTCGGATTTCTTTTCAATACATCTAGATAAGTGATTTTTACCTGATTGATTACAATGTGCAATATAATTATTAGAGCTCTGATTGGTTTTTAAATAATCTTTAAAATCAATTATTGGATTAATTACTGGTAAATATGTTTGAAACGATTGTTTCATAGCAGAAACCGCAATCTTATTTAGTCTAGAATAATTAAGCGTCTTTCTTTCAGTATAAGTGCTAATAATTGGTGTTATTGAAGATACTCCTATTTCTACAGCCTTTTCAACAAACCATTCAAATCTATCATTTTTTTTAGTTGGAGAAATTGCAACATTTAAACAATAATTCATTTTAGGTTTTTTTAATGAGCTTAAAATCTTGAGTTTAGTATCTTTTAAGTTAATTTGAACAATCACCGCTTCAAATAAATAGCCTTTTCCATTAGTTAAATAAACTATATCATCAACTTTCTTTCTTAATACCTTAGTCAAATGATTATGTTCTGAATCAGAAAGGGATAATTCTTTGTCATTATGATTAAGATCGATATTAAAGAATAATTTCATTCGGCTTATATTTTATATCTAGCTGTAGCGCAGCTAGATAAATCAGTTGTGATAGAATTCTTATATTTTAAATAACCCACAACACCTATCATTGCAGCATTATCTGTAGAATAATCAATATTTGGGAAATAAACATTCCATGAGTTATTATTACCTAGCTGTTTCATTTTTTCTCTTAAAGAGGAATTTGCTGAAACACCACCACATATAACTATATTTTTAATTTTGGTCATTTCAATAGCTAGCAATACTTTTTCAACCAATATCTCAATGATTGTATTTTGTAAAGAAGCGCAGATGTTATTAATATTATCTTCTACAAATGAGTTATTAGCTAAGGATTCCTTATTAATAAAATTCATAAACCCTGTTTTTAAGCCTGAAAAACTAAAATTAAGAGCAGCTACTCTAGGCTTAGTAAACTTATAAGTAAATGGATCACCCTTTTTAGCTAAATTATCTATCATTGGGCCTGAAGGATATTCTAGTCCTAAAATTTTTCCTGATTTATCAAAAGCTTCTCCTACTGCATCATCTAAGGTTGTTCCAATCTCTTCCATTTCAAAATAATCTCTTACAATTACAAGTTGTGTGTGTCCGCCTGAAACAGTCAAGGCAATAAATGGGAATTCAGGTTTTTGATTGTTATTTTCTATGAATATAGAGAGAATATGGGCTTGCATATGGTTTACCTCAATTAATGGTATGTTTAATCCTAAGGATATAGATTTTGCAAATGATGTACCTACAAGCAAAGAGCCTAATAATCCTGGTCCTCTTGTAAAAGCTATTGAATTTATCTGATTCTTTTCTATGCCAGACTCTTTAATAGCTGTATTGACTGTAGGTGCAATCAATTTTTGATGTTCTCTTGAAGCCAATTCAGGAACAACACCTCCATAGATTTTATGTATATCTTGACTTGAAACAACGTTACTTAATACTTTGTCATTCAGTAATATAGCTGCGGCCGTATCATCGCATGAAGTTTCAATTCCTAATGTGTATATGTTGTGATTTTTCAACTAAAAATAATAATATATTCTAATGTGATTTTAAATGCCTTATTCATGCAAAATAAATTAAAAACTTATACAAAAACTAACTATAAGTTTATTAGTTTTGCCATATACTTAAATCAGTGAAGAAACAAATAAAAAAAATAGCTTTTTTAACATCTGGTGGAGATGCTCCAGGAATGAATGCGGTAATTAGAGCAATTGTAAGATCTTGTGTATACAATGGTATTATCCCAATAGCAGTTCACAAAGGATATGAAGGCTTAATTAACGGAATGTTTGAAGAAATGAATGCCAGAAGTGTAAAGGGGATAATTAACAAAGGTGGAACATTCATTAAAACCGCTAGATCTTCTGAATTTAGAACTAAATCTGGGAGAAAAAAAGCATACAACAACCTTATAGATCATTCTATAGACGCACTAATTGTAGTTGGAGGTGACGGAACATTTAATGGTGCATATATTTTTAATAAAGAATTTAAATTTCCTGTTATTGGAATTCCAGCCACTATTGATAATGATATATTTGGAACATCTCACACTATTGGCTTTGATTCTGCGCTAAATACAGTTGTTGAAGCAATTGATAAGATTCGTGACACAGCAAGCTCTCATAATAGATTGTTTTTTATTGAAGTTATGGGAAGAGATGCTGGTCATATAGCGCTTAATACCGGTGTGGCTGCTGGAGCAGAAGAAATTTTAATTCCAGAAGAAAATCTTGGACTCAAAAGATTAATTAAATCTTTAAAAAGAAGCAAAAATACAGGAAAATCATCAAGTATAGTAGTTGTAGCAGAAGGAGATAAAACGGGAAAAAATGTATTTGAACTAAAAGACTATGTAGAGAAGCATTTGCCAGAATATGAAGTAAGAGTTTCAGTTCTTGGCCATATCCAAAGGGGAGGAGCTCCAAGTTGTTTTGATAGAGTTCTAGCTAGTAGAATGGGAGTTAGTTCAGTAGATTCGTTATTAAAAACTAAATCAAATGTTATGGTTGGAATTAAGGATAATAAAATATTCTTAACCCCATTAATTGATGCGGTAAAAGGAAAATCAAAAATAAATTCAGAATTATTGAAAATTTCTGATATAATGTCAATATAAATATAAAAAATGAGCAAAATAAAAATTGGAATTAATGGCTTTGGCAGAATTGGAAGAATTACTTTTCGTGCAATTCTTAAAAGGGATGATGTAGAAGTTGTTGCAATAAATGATTTATTAGAAATTGATCATTTAGCATACCTATTAAAGTATGATTCAGTTCATGGAAAACTAGAAGATAAAATTGAAACCAATGGATCAAACCTTGTAGTAAATAATAATTCTATAAGAGTTACTGCTGAAAGAGATCCTTCTAAAATTAATTGGGGAGCGGCTGGAGTTGATGTTGTAGCAGAATGCACTGGTATTTTTACAACAATTGATAAAGCTCAGGCACATATTGATGCTGGAGCAAAAAAAGTAGCTGTTTCTGCACCATCTAAAGACATACCAATGTTTGTGATGGGGGTAAATAATAATGAAATAACAAGTGAGCATACAATTGTTTCAAACGCATCATGTACAACAAACTGCTTGGCACCGATTGCAAAAGTATTACATGATAATTTTGGAATCAAAGAAGGGCTAATGACAACTGTTCATGCTGCAACTGCAACACAAATGACAGTAGATGGTCCTGCAAAAAATTATAGATTAGGAAGATCCTCATTAAATAATATTATTCCATCCTCTACAGGAGCAGCAATAGCTGTTGGTAAAGTTATTCCCTCATTAAATGGAAAACTAACTGGGATGGCTTTTAGAGTGCCTACTGCTGATGTATCTGTTGTAGACCTAACAGTTATCCTAGAGAAAGAGACTTCATATGAAGACATTAAAGAGGTTTTTAAAAATGAAGCTAATGGTGCATTAAATGGGGTGCTTAGTTATACTGAAGAAGCTGTGGTTTCACAAGACTATGTAGGATCATCTCATACCAGTAATTTTGATGCAAATGCAGGAATTGAACTAAGCTCTACCTTTTACAAAATTATTTCTTGGTATGACAATGAGTATGGTTATTCAAGTAAGCTTGTAGAGCTAATGATTGAAATTCATAACAAGAATTAACGTATAATCTAGAAAAAACCTAAAAAAATGATTCTGATTGTAGATAGTGGCTCAACTAAAACAGATTGGACAGGTATTGATAATAGTGGTAAGATTATTTTTGAATCACAAACGCTAGGTTTAAACCCACAAGTTCTAAACAGCAACATAATAAGGGAAAGAATAGTTAATAATTATGATCTTTATAAGTATAGAAAAGATGTAGATAAGTTATATTTTTATGGCGCTGGGTGTGGGACTAAACCTCCAAGAGATTTGATTCAAAAAGTATTTGAAGAGGTTTTTATAAATACTACTGGAGTATCAGTTAAAGAAGATACTTTTGCTGCAATATATGCAACTGCAGAAATTGGTAAAAAATCAATTGTCTGTATTATTGGGACTGGATCTAATTGCACATATTTTGATGGAGAAAATGTAGATCAAAAAATAACATCTTTAGGTTATATATTAATGGATGATGCTAGTGGAAATTATTTTGGAAGACAGCTTTTAAGAGATTATTATTTTAATAGAATACCTGAAGAACTTGCTAAAAAGTTTGAGGCTGAATTTGACTTAAGCGCTGAAACAATAAAAGACAAACTCTATAAACAACCGAATCCAAATACTTACCTCGCTAAATTTGCTAAATTTTTAATAACCAATAAAGATTCTGAATATTCTAAAGCATTAATAAAAAAAGGATTTGACTCATTTATTAAAAGTCAAATTATGCAATTCCCTGATGCTAAAGAGGTTTTAATACATTTTAGCGGGTCTATATCCTTTTATTTAAAAAATGAGCTAGAATCATGCTTAAATGCATATAATTTAAGTGTTGGGAATATAATTAGAAGACCTATTGACGGTCTTCTGTCTTATCACAGAAATCTTTTACTAAGCTAACAGCTCTGCAATCATTGATATTTCTACGTTTACATCTTTTGGCAATCTTGAAACTTCAACTGTCTCTCGTGCAGGGGCAGTGTCTTCGTTAAAATAGGAGCCATAAACACCATTAACCTTTACAAAATTATCCATGTCTGATAAGAAAATTGTTGTTTTAACAACATTTTCAAACGTAAGATTAACAGATTCTAATATGGCTTTTAAATTCTCCATCACCTGTTCAGCCTCGTTTACAATATTATCTAAGACAAGTGTGTCTGTTTTTGGGTCAAACGCTACCTGACCTGAAATAAATAACAAATTGTTTGTTATAACTGCTTGGCTGTAAGGGCCAATTGGTTTTGGCGCATTAGAGGTTTTAATTATTTTTTTCATGTTTATAATTTAATTTATTAAAGTATTTTATCTCTTTGTCTTCTTTTATCATATTTAATGTCGCTTAGCATTCCCGATTTAATTCCTATAAAGAAATTCCATGATGCATTACTGCTAAAAGGAATCCAGCTAAAATTCATTCTCCAACTAAGCAGATCTCTTTCGAATCTTAATTGAGTGTATGTTACCCCTTTATTTTTAAAATCATAACCTGAAGATATTCCAGTACTCCATTTTGGAGACAGCTGCACATCACCTGAGAACATTAATGAATGAGAAGATATTTCACTTTGACCTATTGAATTATTATAATTTACAGCATAAGCAATTCTTAAACTCCATGGTATCTTATAATTATATAAATCATTTGGAGTCTTTTCTTTTTCATCTTCATTTTCTTGATTCAATCTATTATCTGCAAAATCCATAGCTCTTCCAAATAAATCATCATCTCTTCCTCCATTTCTAACGGATTCATCAATAGATGCTTGATTCCTGTCGGTTTTCTCAGTATCATTACTGCTAAATGAATAATTCATGGTTAAATTAGCACTGGTAAGCCTAAATAAACCACCGCCATCATTAATATTAAACTTATTTATTTTAACATTATTCTCGTTTAAAGCATAAGGATCCAAAGTTGCACCAAAATTTATATTCATTTTGTTTTTAAACAACTGTGTACCTCCAGTCATTCTCACAGGGCTTAGGTTTAAAGAATCAGCGGCTATATTATAAGCTGTAGAAAAGTTTAAACTATTTAGAATCACAACTTTTTTTAATTTTAAGTCTTCACTTTCTTTATCAATGACTTTTGCTTCGACATTATTCGCTAATGATAGTCCAATTGAGCTTGAATACATTTTGTTAGGTTGTCCAAAAATAGATCCTTCAAATCTACTATATTCAACCTCAGAAGTGGTTAGACCATCAGCGCTAACCACCTCATATGTCTCATAATATTGATCAAATGCAGGAGCAAGGCTATAGCTTATTGATGGGCGTAAAACATGTCGAATTGCTTGTAAATTTTTATCAGTGCCAAAATCATACATACCATAGACTGTAGTCCCTAGGCTAGCGGAAAAATTATATGTATTAAATGCATCATAACCCTTATTGTCAGTTGTTATTACCTCCTGGTTATCGATATCAAAACTCTTTTCAATAGTATTAAATACCATAGTTGCATTATAGTTTGCACTAGTAGAAAAGCTTAAATATTTAAATAGCTTAAAGTTTGTGCTTAGAGGAATGTTGTGTTGAAATCCTGATTTTGCTGACTCAAACATTTCTTTAGTAAAAAAAAGTGAATCAGTTGTTTGTATTCTATTTTCTCCTCTAACACTGTATTGAAAATTAATGTTTTGTAAAAACCCTTTTTTAGTACCACTTTTTGGAGCAAAAGGAAAAATTCTAGAAACACTGCTTTGAAATGTTGGTAGAGTCATATTAATTACTTGGGTGTTTGTGTTCTGAGAATGAGTGGCAGAAAGGCTTAAATTAACTTGAGGCTCACCAGTAAAAGTTTTAGAATATGATATCGAAGAAGACAAAGAGTTGTTTAGGTAGTTTGCAGCATTAAGTTGATTAATTGATTGCTGATAATATTTGCTGCTTCCAAGGTTAACTGATGCTGAAAATCTTGAATTTGGATTTGATTTTGAGTCTTGAGTATGAGACCATCTTAAATTATATATTGATGATTTAGAATAATCTGGGAAACCTCTTTCACTTTGAATTAAGCTTTCGTATCTGAAGCTAAGATTGCCTCTAAATCTATATCTGTAAGCATACATGTTTTCAACTCTAAATCCATAACTTCCATTAGTATAATAATCTCCAAGTAAAGTTAAATCTATATTGTCATTTATAGGAAGATAATATCCACCATTTTGAACAAAATACCCTCTACTGTTTTGTTCACCAAATGAAGGGAAAATTATCCCTGAACTACGTTTATTAGATAATGGGAAATATGCGAAGGGGAGACCTATCGGAGTAGGTACATCGGCAATATACATATTTGTTGGTCCAGTAATAATTTTCTTTCCTGGAACAACTTTAGCCTTTCTTAAAAGAAAATAATACTCTGGATTATCTATATCTGCTGATGTTGTAAATTTTGCCCTATTCATGAAATATACTGAATCATTTTCCTTTTTAGTTTTCTCTGATAATATTTTTAGACCTGCTTGTTCTGTTCTAGAATTAAATATTATGGCTTTTTTCGTATCCATATTAAATTTAAGAGAATCTGGCTCAATCACATCCTGACCTTGTTTGAAAACAGGGGATTGAGAATAATTACCTAAGCTGTCCTTTATTCTACCAGCATATATCTCATTTGTGCCGTAATCAATAACAATAATTCCAGAGGTAATCTCCATTGACTCGTATACAATTTTAGCATTGTTATACAAATGAATGGATTTTCTATTGGGATCAATTGAGACTGAATCAGATGCATTGTATACTACTTTGTCTAATAAAAAAGATTTTTTTTCAGCAATAGTATCCTTTACCGGAACAATTGAATCACTTTTGACTTGTAGATTATAATAACTTAGCTTAAACCCACGTTTTTCTACTGAAGATGCAAAACTAATCGTGTTTATAAACAATGAATAACTTAGAAATAAAAGTATGTTAAAATTAAGTGTTTTCAATGTTTATAAGTGTATATTAGTAACTTGTATAGAAAACTTTTATAAAGTTACGCATTTTTCAAGAGAGTAATATATATAAGTATGAGTAAAATCTCATCATATCCAAAGTATTTTAACCTTACTTTAACAACCAAATTTATTCTCATATACCTTGCTGTTAGTTGTTTTATTATTCCAGAAGCATTCTCTCAAGAAAAGTTTAAAATTGTTATCGATGCAGGTCATGGAGGTAAAGATCCTGGAAGACCTAATCCAAATGGGATTATAGAAAAAAATATTGTACTAAATATAGCTTTAAATCTTGGACGTGAATTAAAGGATGATGGCAATGAGATTATATATACAAGAGATAAAGATGTATTTCTAACCTTAAGACAAAGAGCAAAGATTGCAAATGAAGCTGATGCAGATTTATTTATATCAATTCATTGCAATTCCTTTCATGATAGTAGAGTGTATGGCTCAGAAACTTTTGTTTATGGCCTACATGTTAATAAAGCAAATTTTGATGTTGCACTAAAAGAGAATGAGGTAATTTTCTTAGAGGAAAACTTTGAAAAGAATTATCAAGGATTTGACCCTGAAGCTCCTGAATCATTAATTGGTTTGACTTTAATGCAAGAAGAATATTTAGATCAGAGCATATTGTTAGCTAGCTTTGTTCAAGACAATTTTGCTAAAAAATTAAACAGAAAAAATAGAGGTGTAAAACAATCAGGGTTCTGGGTTTTACATAACACCTATATGCCTAGTGTTTTAATTGAAACAGGGTTTATAACTAATCCAAAAGAAGGAGATTATTTAAATTCCTCTAAGGCGCAAAAAGATATTTCATATAATATTTTTAATGCAGTAAAAAGATATAAAACTGCTTTAGGAATTGGAGAAAATTACGAGGTTGAGTACAGACCAAAAGAAAATATTGTATATAAAGTCCAAATAGCTGCAAGTAAAAGAAAACTGGAATTAAAGAGTTATAATTTTAAGGGGTTAAAAGATTTGTCCGTTATAAGAGAGGGTAGACTATATAGATATTTTTATGGCAATTCATATGATTATAATAAAATATTAGAAAATAAGAAAAAAGCTGTTTCAAAAGGCTACAGAAAATCCTTTGTAGTAACCTTTAAAAATGGCAAAATAGTAGATGGAGATTAATATGAATTTTTAGTAATTCAACCTGTATTATGAATTTATTTGCTAATTTTAAGCAATCATACACAAACTAATTAATTTGAAATTTACAAAAGAAATAGGCATTGGGATTCTGATTATAATGGGAACATTAATGTCTGTTTTTTCTTACAACTATCTGAAAGGGATTAATTTGTTTGAAAAAACTAGAACATTTAAAGTAATCTATTCAAAGGTTGATGGACTAGCCCCATCAAATCCTGTAACCTTAAATGGGTATAAGATTGGGAAAGTCCAAAAAATAAATTTCAATTCAAATAACACAAAAGAACTTATTGTTGATATTGTTATTAATAATGATGTTAAATTTTCAAAATCTAGTAAAGCTGAACTATATGAAACAGGCCTTATTGGTGGGAAAGCTATTGCTATTATCCCTGATTATGATAATAAAACTGTAGCTAAATCAGGTGATTTTCTAACAGGTGTTGTTAAACCAGGGCTAACTGACTTAGTTAACCAGATAATGCCTCAAATTCAACTACAATTAGAAGAGGTAATGCAGAATGCTAAAATTGTTTTATCTAATATCAATACACTATTTGATGAAGAAACTAAAAATTCTCTTAAATCAAGTATAGATGATTTTGCTGATCTTACAAACTCTTTATCTAATACATCTAAAAATATAAATGATTTTATAGATAACAATTCTTCGAACTTAAGTTCAACCATAGATAATTTAAATCAGACTTCAGAAAAATTTAATGAAGTATCTACTACAATATCAGGAGTTAATCTAAACCAGATTCTTACAAATTTAGACAGTACTATTTCAAGCATGAATAGTATAACAAACCAAATTAACAAAGGAGAGGGGACAATGGGTAAGTTATTATATGATGCCAAGCTTTTCGATAATTTAGATAATGCCACAAAAAATTTAGAAATTCTTATTGAAGACATCAAATCTAATCCTAAACGATATGTCCATTTTTCAATTTTT
>CABXHU010000008.1 GCA_902512065.1 uncultured Bacteroidota bacterium
AAATAATGCTATAAATAGTATATTAATTTTTTTCATTTTATTATTTTTTTAAATTATTGTTTGATTATTTTAAAATTCGTAGTTGTATTATTTTCAAGATTCTTAGCTACAAGAATATATGTACCATCGTTTAATCCTGAAATATCTAATGTTTTTGAATTAGATTGTAATACTTGTTGACCTAGTAAATTATAAATTGTCAATGCTAGGTCTTTATCAAATTTGACATTTAAAATTGCTGCTGTTGGATTAGGATAAATTGAAATACTCATATTTCCATCCACCGTCTCAATACTCAATGCGGCATCATTTGCAGTAACTGCCTTAATTTGAACAGCTTCTGCAAAAGCATGTGTAACAGTATAGTCAGCACTATCTTCGTCTGCGTAATTCATCCACGAGCCACCGGAAGTGTCTAAAATTTGAAGTGCAGCGGAATGGGTAAGACCATTCATATCAGCGTCCTCATAATTATAAACAATAGTTCCAGTAAATCCTGTTAAATCTTCTGCAGCTTCGTAATGCCTGGCCATCGATTCCACTCCATCAATTGATATTGCGGTCAATGCTTTTTCAATACTATTAGCGCCAGCAATTGTGTAATCAGCATCGGGGCTTATCTCTAAACCTCCTGCATTAAGTGTGGCTCCACTTTTTACTTCTACACTACCATTTTCACCAACAGTTAATACCTGTGACGTTGCTGAAAATGTTAAAATTAAAGTAAAAAAAAGAACAAGAGTAGTTTTGTTCATAGTATGATTTTTATAGTTAATACTATAATTAAGATAAAAAGAAATATCCTAAATCAAAAATAAATATCAGGGGAATTACAATGACTACTAATTTTAGCAAGACTTATTTTAAATATTGTAATTATATTTTTATCTTCATATACATATCAATTATGGCTATGCAGAAAATGAGAATAAAACGCTTTGCAGGACTTCTTTCTATTTGTTTCTTTTTTGCGGAATACTCCTTTACATATGCTCAAGTAGAAATAATTACAGGGACTATTACTGACAATAAAGGCGTCCCTTTGCCAGGGGTAAATATTTTAGAAGATGCCAAAACATATAATGGGTCAGTTACTGATTTTGATGGGAATTTTATTATTAAAGCCAACCCTGATGCAACCTTATTAATTAGCTATGTTGGCTTTATAACACAAGAAATACAATTGAGTGGTCAAAAAAACTTATCCATTATAATGGAAGAAGATCTTTTTGGCTTAGACGAGGTAACGGTTGTTGCTTACGGGAAACAAAAAAAACAAAGTGTAATAGCCGCAGTAACATCAATTGACCCAGCAGAACTAAGAGTGCCTACAAGTAATTTAACATCTTCAATTGCTGGGAGAATTGCAGGAGTTATTGCTTATCAAAGAAGTGGTGAGCCAGGAAGAGATAATGCAGAGTTTTTTATTAGAGGAGTTAGTACATTTGGTTATGCAAGATCCCCCCTAATATTAATTGATGGAATAGAAACGACTTCTACAGATTTGGCTAGGCTTCAGCCAGATGATATAGCAAGCTTTTCTATTATGAAAGACGCCACAGCTACTGCACTTTACGGAGCAAGAGGAGCTAATGGAGTTATATTGGTGACCACAAAGGAGGGCAAGCAAGGAAAAGTTAAAGTAAGTGTGAGGTATGAGAAAACGTATTCTGCTGCTACTAAAAATGTAGAAATTGCGGATCCTATTACTTATATGAATTTGCATAATGAGGCATTAGCCACTAGAAATCCATTGGGAGGAAGAATATATTCTTTGGAAAAAATATTAATTTCTCAGGATCCAAATAGAAACCAAATGGCTTATCCTACTATAAATTGGTTTGATGAGTTGCTAGAAGATTACACGTTAAATAGTAGATTTAATTTTAACGTTAGTGGAGGGGGAAAAGTAGCAAGATATTATTTAGCTAGCACAGTAAACACTGACAATGGTAATTTAAGAATTCAGCCACAAAATAATTTTAATAATAATATAAATTTTAAAAGAATATCATTGCGCTCGAATATTAATATTAACCTTACTCCTACCACTGAAGTTGCTGTTAGATTTTCTGGAAATTTTGATGATTATAATGGACCTTTAAGCGGTGGAGAGGAAGTTTACAAGCAGGCAATGCAAACCAATCCTGTTCTTTATCCTAAGTATTATTATCCTGATGCTCAGTTTCAAAATTCAACTCATATTCTCTTTGGAAACTATGGACAATTTGGAGATTATTTAAATCCATATGCAAACATGATAAGAGGCTATAAGGATGAGAGTTACAATAATTTGTTGGCTACAGTTGAATTAAAACAAAACCTAGATTTTATAACCAAAGGACTTAAGGCAAGATTTCTAGTAAATACCTCCAGATATTCTTTCTATAATTTAGAAAGAAAATACAATCCTTTTTATTACACCTTAGCCAATTATGATTTCCAAAGCGATCAGTATGCATTAATTGCTTTAAATCCAAACCAGGGAACAGAATATCTTGAATATCATGAAGGAGCTAAAACTATTGCCAACACAGTTTATTTTGAGGGGGCATTAAATTATAATAGGACAATTAATGAAAGACACGAAGTTTCAGGAATGTTAGTTGGAATTATTAGAGAGGAAAAATATGCTAATAATGGAAACTTACAAACCTCACTTCCATATAGAAATTTAGGCCTTTCAGGTAGATTTACCTATGCGCTGGATAGTAAATATTTTGGAGAGTTTAATTTTGGATTTAATGGATCAGAGCGTTTTGCTAAGAGTGAGCGTTTTGGGTTTTTCCCATCTTTTGGATTTGGCTGGTACGCATCTAATGAAGATTTTTTAAAGCCTTATGAAGATATCATTACTAAACTAAAATTTAAAGGAACATATGGCTTGGTAGGTAATGATCAAATTGGAAGCTCTGCAGATAGATTCTTTTATATTTCTCAAGTGAATTTAAACGATGGGCCTATGGGATCTATGTTTGGTCAAGAGTTTAGTAATTGGATTAATGGAGTTAGTATTGATCGTTATGCCAATGATCAAATTACTTGGGAAAAGGCAACTATGATGAATTTAGGTGTTGAGCTTGGGTTATTTGGAAAGATAGATTTTCAGGCGGACTATTTTACTGAATACAGATCAAATATTTTAATGGACAGGGCACAAATTCCAGCTACAATGGGATTACAAGCTCCTATTAGAGCCAATGTAGGAGAAGCCTCTTCTAAAGGGTTTGAATTTACTATTGATTATAAGGACGACTTGAGCAGCGATCTGTTTATTTCTGCAAGGGCAAATTTTTCTTATGCTACAAGTCAATATGAAGTATATGAAGAATTAGACTATGTGACAGCCGGCCTTCCTTGGAGGTCTAGAATTGGGTTAAACTTATCTCAACCATGGGGATATATAGCGGAGCGATTATTTATTGATGAAGCAGATATTGCAAATTCTCCAGTTCAAACTTTTGGAGATTATATGCCTGGGGATATAAAATATAAAGACATTAATAATGATGGAGTAATTGACATTAATGATGAAGTACCGATTGGATATCCAACAACACCAGAAATTATTTATGGATTTGGCGTATCATCAAGTTATAAGAATTTTGACTTGTCATTTTTCTTCCAAGGTTCAGCTAGATCTTCATTTTTTATTGACGCCTATAGAACATCCCCATTTATAGATACTAGCGGATCCGCTATTGGTAATAATGCACTGCTTACAGCTTGGGCAAATGATCATTGGTCTGAGAATGATAGAGACTTGTATGCGGCATGGCCAAGGCTTTCAGACCAGCTGATAGATAATAACAATAGAAACAGTACTTGGTGGCTAAGAGATGGATCATTTTTGAGATTAAAATCACTAGAAATTGGCTATTCAATAAATGAAGAGGCTGTTGAAAAGATTAAATTAGAATCTGCAAGAATCTATTTAAGCGCTACCAATTTATTTACTATTAGTAAATTTAAGATTTGGGATGTTGAAATGGGAGGAAACGGGCTGGGATATCCGCTTCAAAGAGGAATTAATTTAGGACTAAATATGAACTTTTAATGATTAAAATGAAAAAATATATTGCAATTTTTATTATGATTTTATTTTCATCATGTGAAAAGGACTTTCTTAATGTAGTCCCTGATAATATTGCTACAATTGATTTAGCATTTAATAATCGCGCAACAGCAGAAAGATTTTTATCGACTTGCTATACTTATATTCCTGAGCATGCGCATATAGAACAAAATTTCTCTTTATTGGCTGGGGATGAAGTATGGTATTATGCAGAGAATGATTTTTATATGAATAATGAAACAAGTTTTAGGCTGGCAAAAGGAATGCAAAATGTTACATCCCCTTATTTAAATTATTGGGAAGGGGGAAGAGGCGCTCGACATAGCCTATATGTGGCCCTAAGAGATTGTAATATATTTTTAGAAAATTTAGTTGCCGTTCCTGGTCTTGAGGAAGATGAAAGACAGCGATGGTTGGCAGAGGCAAAAGTATTAAAAGCATTTTATCATTTCTGGCTGCTAAGAATGTACGGCCCAATTCCAACAATTAAAACCAACATATATGTAGGAGCATCAGCAGAAGAAGCACAGGTGCCAAGAGAATCTGTTGATGATGTAGTGGAGTATATAGTTGAGTTGTTAGATGAGGTTATTGAGAGCGATGCGTTGCCAGGGATTATTAATTATATATATACTGAACAAGGAAGAATTACACTCCCAATTGCAAAAGCTTTAAAAGCTAAAGTTTTAGTATTAGCTGCTAGCCCAATATTTAATGGCAATACAGATTTTAGTGAACTAATTGACGCTAATGGGAATCAACTAGTTAATCAAACTTATGATCCTAACAAATGGATTCTTGCAAGAGATGCTTTATTAGATGCTATTTCTACAGCGGAGTCAAATGGCCATATGTTGTATCAATTTACAGATCAACTACCAATAAATGGAGACGTCAATTCAACAATTATTCAAGAATTATCACATAGGGCAGGGATTACAGATCCTTTTAACAGTGAAATAGTCTGGGCTTTTGAACCAGCTTGGACAGGCGATCTTCAACAGTGGAGTCAACCGAGATGGACACCAGATCATCAAGCACTGTTCAATTATACTAAAAAGTCTCATGCGCCTACTCTTAATATGGTAGAGACATTCTATAGCAACAATGGCGTGCCAATTGATGAAGATATAAATTGGGACTATGCAAATAGATATGATGTCGCAACAACACCAGAAGATGATCAATATCATACTTATTATGTTGAGGATGAATATAGCACAGCTAAATTGCATTTATTTAGGGAGCCAAGGTTTTATTCTACTATTGGTTTTGATGGAGGTAAGTGGTTCTCATTAGAAACAACCAACATTGAACAAATACCTCATTTAAATGCTAAGGCAGGTGCGCCATCGGGTAAAAATGGCTTTGAGATTTATTCAATTACAGGATATTTTGCTAAGAAATTAGTTCATTATGAAAACATAATTTCATTACAAGGTTCAACAATAAAAGGGTATTCTTTTCCTATTATAAGAATGGCTGATTTATACTTAAATTATGCAGAAGCTCTAAATGAAACTAAGGATTCACCAGATGCTGAAGTCTATGAGTATATTCAAAGAGTAAGACACAGAGCAGGCTTAGACGTTGGGTCAGATTTAGTTTCCACATGGTCACAACACTCAAGCAACCCCAGCAAACCTTCATCAAAGGAAGGAATGAGAGATATAATTAGACAGGAACGCATGATAGAATTAGCGCTTGAAGGTTACAGGTATTGGGATATAAGAAGGTGGAAATTAGCTGGTGATTATTTCAGCAGACCTATTAGGGGATGGAATATATATAGATCTGATGTTGAAGGATTTTATGAAATTGAGAATATCTTTTACAGAAACTTTTTGATAAAAGATTATTTATGGCCAATTAGTCAAAATGAATTATTAAGGAATCCTAATTTAGTTCAAAACCCTGGATGGTAATAATATTAAATATGAATAATTTAAAATACATAAAAAAGGCTTTAATTATTGTAACTACAATAACCGCATTCTCTTTAATAATGACTTGTTCGGAAGAATCAGGACACGGCCCTTATGGTTCTGACGGAATTCCACCTGAAAAAGTTACAATTAATGAAGTTGTAAATACTCCTGGAGGAGCAGTCATATTCTTTACGCCTCCTACAGACGAAGACCTTCTTTATATTAAAGCATCTTTTGAAGATGAAAATCAATTATCAAGAGAGGTAATCGTATCAGCTGTAATAGACTCATTGAGTGTTGTTGGATTTGCTCAGGAAGGAACGTACCCTGTAGATGTAGTGGCTGTTGACAGAGGAGAAAATGAATCTGAACCTGTTGTTGTCAACATATCTCCTTTAGAAGCTCCTATACATGCTATATTAAACTCTATGGTCAGTGCTCAAGATTTTGGAGGAATAAATATTGCATATGAAAACCCAACAAGAGCGGAAGTTTCTTTAAATATGTCAACATTAGATGATGACGGAAATTTAGTGTTTAGAGAATCTTTTTATACAAGTCAAGCTAGTAGTTCATATAGCTTTAGAGGATATGATGCAGAGCCAACAGTATTTGTAATATATGTTGAAGATAAGTGGGGAAATCAAACAACTACAAGAAGTTTTGAAGAAACACCATTAGAAGATATGTTTATGGACAAAGCTTACTGGTCTATAGAATCAATGCCTGGAGACGAGAGTTTTAGTGAATATGGATTTTCAGCAAATCAAATTTGGGATGGTTATTGGAGCAACCAATGGAATTGTGGTCATACAAATTTTTTACCCCTACCACATCAATTAACATTAGATTTAGGCCAAACAGCAAAGCTAAACAGGTTTAAGCTTTATCAAAGAGGAGGCTCAGAATTATATAAACATGGGAATCCAAAAATCTTTGAAATTTACGGAAGAGAAGACTTAAATAGCCTGCCAATTTATAATCCAGGACAGCCTGGCGATGGATGGAGGTACATGGGAACTTTTGAATCATTCAAGCCTTCGGGCTTGCCCCCCGGCTCAAACACTCAAGAGGATTATGAGTTTCAAGATAATGGAGAGGATTTTGTATTTGATTTTGATGCACGACAATACGAAATCCGCTATATAAGACTAGTAAATGTAGAATCATGGAATAATCAAATGGTGACTGTTATAGGGGAGCTGTCATTTTGGGGGACATTAATTAATTAATTTAATATTGAAAAACAGAAATAAAATAAAAAATTTAGTAAAAGCTTTTTTAGCTTTTATATTAATCATGTGGAATGTGTCCTGTGGAGATATTGACTCTATACATGAAGAGTATTTACAAGGAGAGAATATTTATGCGGGAAAGCTAGATACCCTTAAAATAAGACCCGGATTTTATAGAGCTCAACTTGAGGGGCAAACGCAATTTCTTGGTAGTTCAAATCAGATAATTGTTGAATATGAAGATCAAGCAGATATTTATCCTCTTGAAGAAGGGATAATTGAAGATGGTATTTATAGTTTAATTCTGCCAAATTTAGATGAAAAGTCTTATGAATTTACCATAACAACCCAGGATCCTGTTGGAAATTTATCAGTATCACAAGTAGTAGCAGGAAGTGTTGTTGGAGACATATTTGTTTCTGATCAAGATCCTAGAGAGGTTGAAGGGTTCTCTTTTGAGTCAGACGGTGAATATGTAAATTTTTATGGCAATGCAGAATCAGAATACGTGCTTTATACTTTAATTGATTATGAAAATGAATATGATGAAGTCGTACGCGACACTGCTTTTTATGAGGACAGTAGGGTTAGGCTAATTAATTTAAAACCTTTTGGCAATATGCATACAACTTCTGTAATTCAGTCTGGGCTAAACGGGATAGACTCCATTGCATTAGATCCTATGCAGTATACATTACCAGATCTTCCATATTCTGTGCTGGACAAAAATTTTATTAGGCTTGCTCATATGCCAAGCGACAATCCAGGGAATTATAATAATGCTAATCCTGATGAGTATTTGTTTAATGGAGATGACACTTGGAATGGAGACGATACACATACGTATTTTTCAGAACCAAACAATTTGCCACTTCATTTTACAGTAGACCTTGGAGTGAGATCTGTCTTGAGAAGAGTTGATCTAGGAATGCTAGACCCTAATATTAATTCCAGCAACAATCCGACACAGATACAAATTTGGGGAAGGGATAATTTAAATTTTGCAGAAACATCATCAAGCGATGAGGCTGAATTGATAAGTGCTGGCTGGATTTTATTACATGAAGAAAGTATTGATGGAGAAAACAGTCAATATCAGAGTATTATTATTCCGCCAACAACTTCGACTAAACGATTTATTAGAATAAGAATCCCAGAGACTGTTGGAGGTGAAAGCGTTCAACTAACTGAACTTACTTTTTATGGAGAGAACACTCAACCTATTGAGCTAGACAAATCTTTATTTTCTTTATCTAATATGCCAAGTGATAATCCAGGAACTTTTTATAGCGCTAATCCATCTGCTTATTTATTTGATAATATTCCATTTTATTCTGGTGATGCATATGGATATCATTCTGGAGAAAATGCCATTCCTGGCCACTTTACTATTGACTTAGGGGTATTAACATATTTAAGAAATTGTAGTATTGAATTTAGACCACATTGGAGTTATGCAGGAAATAATCCTACTGAGCTTGAAATTTGGGGAAGAGAAAATTTGGACGGAGCAGAAACATTACCAATATTTGAAAGCCTAGGAAATAATGTTACTTCTAGCCCTGTGTCAACCGAGGCCATGGAATCAAGTGGTTGGACTTTGTTAGACACCCAATTAATTGATGGAGCAAATCTAAGCAATATAAATTATCCAATTCAAAGTAATATAAAGACTAGATATATAAGAATTAGATATGTATCCACTGTAGGTGGAAGCGCTTGTCAATTTATTGAAATGACATTTCATGGAATGGGAGCTTTCCCATCAGATTAATTTTAAACTCAAATTAAATTGATTAAGAAAAGAAGTATATTCATCGTTTTTTGTCTTTCATTTATTTTTTCATATTCTCAACAATATTCAGATATAGTTGATACTAGAATTGGCTCTAAAGGGGACGCTCTTGCTTGTGGATATTCCTTTATTGGAGCATGTTACCCTTTTGGGATGGTTCAATTTACTCCAAGTTTTTTTTCCCCTCAAAGAGGTTTTGTAATTACCCAACTAAATGGAGCTGGCTGCTCTAATTTTGGAAATTTCCCTGTCATGCCTTTAGCTGGGTCGATAAAAACCTCTCCGTTTGATATGAATTCATATCCAAAATATTCTAGCATTAACAATGCTTCAGCTGGGTATTTATCAGTTGAAATGAAAGACAGTATCACAAGCAATTTAACTGTTACAAAACGATCTGGAGTAGCCAATTTTATATTTAATAAATCAGAAAAGGGGACTGTAATTATTGGCTCTGGAATTAATTCTTCAGATTCAAAATATATTAAGGAAGCTAGCATAGATATTACCTCTAATTATACTTGTGAAGGGTTTACTAAAGGAGGAGAGTTTTGTGGAACAGAAATACCATATAAAATATATTTTGCAGCAGAATTTGATAGACCAGCAAACAAAGTAGGCACGTGGAATGGCAGAACATTAAGCGATCAATTAGTTAGTAAAGGAAAAAATTCAGGTGCTTTTTTCACATTTGACACCTCTGATGAAAATGAAGTAAATTATAGAATTGCAATTTCATTTGTATCAATTGAAAATGCAAAGAAGAATTTAGCTGCTGAAAATTTAAATTTAAATTTTCAGGAATATATGAATAACACAAAAAGTGTTTGGGATCAGCATTTAAATAAAATTCAGATCAAGACTCCAGATAAAGATAGGCGTGTGCAATTTTACACTCACCTTTATCATAGTTTAGTTCATCCAAATATAGTTAGTGATGTAAATGGAGAGTACATGGGGGCCGATTTTAAGAAATATAAAACAACTGATGATAGAGATCATTATAGCTCTTTTAGTGTATGGGATACCTATAGAACACAAGGGCAGCTAGTAGCAATGTTATTTCCTAAAGAGAGTAGTGATATGATGGAGTCTTTAGTAAATTTTGCAGAGCAAGCAGGTGGTTATGGTAGGTGGATCTTGGCAAATATTGAAACTGGAATAATGCAAGGTGATCCTACTCCAATTCTAATAGCAAATTCTTATGCTTTTGGAGGCAAGGATTTTGATCATGAGAAAGCTTATAAATATATGTATAGAGGAGCTATGATCCCAAGACTTAATTCTCAAAAACAAGAAATAAGACCATACCTCACAGAATATATAAACAATGGACACACCTTTGCCTCAATGATGTTAGAGTATACCTCTTCTGATTTTGCAATTGCTCAATTTGCATCACAGGCGTTAGAAAAATTCTCAGATGCTCAGATGCTTATTAATAGAGCTCAGAATTGGAAAAATATTTACAATCCTGAGATTAAATGGCTTAATTCAAAATTTCCGAATAATGTTTGGAAAAACATAAATCATGATTGGAGAGAAGGAACATATAAAAACTATTTTTGGATGATCCCCTATAATCTAGAAGGATTAATAAATATAATTGGCGGGGAGCAAGTAGCAGAAAAAAGACTAGACAGTCTATTTACTAGACTAGACGCAAAATATGAAGAAGACTGGTTTGCAGCTGGGAATGAGCCTGACTTTCATGTGCCGTGGGTATATAACTGGATTAATAGGCCCGATAAAACATCAAAAACAATTAACAGAATTTTAAATGAACAGTATAATAGCGGAGAGTCTGGCCTACCAGGAAATGATGATTTAGGAACAATGGGGGCCTGGTATGTGTTTGCTTCTATTGGGCTATACCCAGTGATCCCAGGAGTTGGAGGGTTTTCAATGAATATCCCACAATTTCAAGATATTTTAATTAATTTACCTAATAAGAAGGAGCTGTTAATTAAGCGAAATTCTTCGGACGGTTTAACTGTAAAGTCGTTAACTTTTAATAATACTCCTCATAATTCTACATGGATTTTGTGGGATAAAATTAAAAACGGAGGCACATTAAATTTTGAAGTTATTGACAGTAACAATTCAAATTGGGGTAAAGAAGAAAAACCGCCAAGTTTTAAATAAAATGTAATTATAATGAAAGTATCAAAAAACGGAATACAAATAATTTTTGCCATAGTTGTTTTAAATTTTATTTTTTTTAATAATCTACATACGGAAGATAATCTCACTAAATATGTTGATCCATTTATAGGTTCAGGAGGTCATGGACATGTTTTTGTAGGAGCATCAGTGCCTTTTGGCGGAGTTCAGGTTGGCCCTACTAATTTTAATAAGGGATGGGACTGGTCTTCTTCATACCACTATTCAGACAGTATTGTAAAAGGCTTTTGTCATTTAAATGTAAGTGGTACTGGTATGTCAGATTTAGGAGAGCTTACCATTATGCCAGCAACAGGAAAACTAAAGGTTAATGCAGGGTCTCAGGATAATCATATGGGAGGATATTCTTCTTTATACAGAAAGAACAAAGAGTTTGTTAGCGCAGGATATTATAAGGTTCATTTAGAAAGATATGATATAGATGTAGAATTGACAGCGAGTGAACGGGTAGGTTTTCATAAGTACACATTCCCTACCTCCAATCAGTCTAGAGTTATTATTGATTTAGGGGAAGGAAGTGCTGATAGGCCAACTCAAACATATTTGAAAAAAGTTAATGACACGGTTTTTCAAGGATATAGATTTTCTTCTGGATGGGCCGCTGACCAAAGGGAATATTTTTCACTTATATTATCAAAACCTGTAGACGATTTTATTCTATATGACAGAAATATAAGGCATCATAATGATGAGAAAAAAGGAAAATATGTAAAAGGATTTTTGGAATTTAAAACTAAAAAAAATGAAAAAGTTTATGTAAAAATGGGAGTTTCAACTGTCAGCTCTGAAAATGCTTTAGAAAATTTAATGACTGAGATCCCTCACTGGAATTTTGATAAAGTAAAGAAGGATGCTAAAGAAAAATGGAATGCTGAGCTTTCTAAGGTTAAAATCAAAACCGATGATATAAAAAAGAAAAGAGTATTCTATACAGCCATGTTCCATACGATGATTGCTCCAAATCTATATCATGATATTAATGGTGAATATAGAGGTACCGACAAAAAAGTATATAAGGACACTACATTTACTAATTATACTTTATTCTCTCTTTGGGATACTTATAGAGCAGCACATCCGCTTTATACAATTACTCACCCAGAGCGCGTTGGAGACATGGTTAATTCGATGCTTAAAATTTTTGAACATCAAGGGAAATTACCAGTTTGGCATTTAAGAGGGAATGAGACAAACACAATGCCTGGATATAGCGCAATTCCAGTAGTAGTTGATGCTTCATTAAAAGGATTTGATGGAATAGATTTAGAGGCAGTATTTAATGCTGTTAAAACAAGCGCTACTGGAGACTTTGAACCAGGAGTAAAAGATCTAATGAAATACGGCTATATTCCGGCAGATTTTATGGCCGAATCTGTTGCAAGTAATATGGAATATGCTATAGGTGACTGGGCAATTGCACAGCTAGCAAAAAAATTAAACAAGCAAGAAGATTATGAGTATTTCTCTAATCGCTCTAAAGCATATCAACAGTATTTTGATCCTGAAACTAGATTTATGAGAGGCAAACTTTCAGATGGAAGTTGGAGAACTCCTTTTGACCCTATATCAGCACAGCATAGAGTTAATGATTATTGTGAAGGGAATGCATGGCAATACTTATGGCTTGTTCCTCAAGATCCTGAAGGATTAATAGAACTGCTTGGCGGAGATCAGAAGTATACAGAAAAATTAGATCAATTATTTAACATGTCTTCAAAGCAAGAAGAAGGAGCTTCAATGGATATTACGGGATTAATAGGCCAGTATGCTCATGGAAATGAACCCAGTCATCATACGACCTATATGTATGCATATTCTGGAGAATCGTATAAAATTGCAGACAAGATTAGGTACATCAACAATGAATTATACACAGACCAGCCCGACGGACTTTCTGGCAATGAAGATTGTGGCCAAATGTCAGCATGGTATATGTTTTCATCAATGGGATTTTATCCTGTTAACCCTTCAAACGGAGCATATGTTTTTGGATCACCACTTTTTGATGAGGTGTTGATTGATTTGCCTGAAGACAAATCATTTAAAATTATTGCAGATAATAATTCGGATCAGAATATATACATTCAGTCTGTAGAATTAAACGGGAAAGACCATAACCATTCTTATATAACTCATAAGCAGATTATGGATGGAGGGGAATTACGATTTATAATGGGTGATAAGCCAAACTATAATTTTGGAAAGGATAAAAAGTTCAGACCCGCTTCAATTGTTTACTAAAAAAAAATTATGCATAGACTACCTATTTTTATTTTACTAATATTTATCCCCAATGGATTATTATCCAGTAATTACCTGGAGTTTAATGATGAAGATTTAGTTCAATATGTGAATCCGTTAATTGGTACGGACTCTTCACATAGTCTTTCTAATGGGAACACATATCCTGCAATTGCACGACCATGGGGCATGAATTTTTGGACACCTCAAACTGGTAAAATGGGAGATGGATGGGCTTATACTTATAAAGCCACAGAATTGGTTGGATTTAAGCAAACTCATCAACCAAGCCCTTGGATTAATGATTATGGAGCTTTTTCAATTATGCCCGGGATAGGGATGCTTAAGGTTCTTGAAGAAAAAAGAAAAGCTAAATTTTCTCATAAGAATGAAGTAGTTCAGCCACATTATTATAAAGTGTTATTGGATGAGATTAACACAACTGTTGAATTTACTGCTACAGAAAGGTCGACCTATTTCCAATTTACATTTCCAAAAACAGACAAAGCAAATCTTATTATTGATGCTTTCTTTAAGAATTCAGAGATTGAAGTTATCCCAGAAGAAAATAAAATCATTGGAATTGCAAGGAACAATTCTGGAGGGGTCCCTGAAAATTTTGCAAATTACTTTATTATTGAATTTGACAGGTCATTTACAGTTTCAGGAACTTGGAATAAGTCTGGAAGAATCAATGCAAAACAAAACTTAAAAGGAGAGCATGTAGGAGCATATGTTACTTTTGACACAGGTGATAATCAGGTAATTAAAGCTAAAATATCATCTTCATTTATTAGTCATCAGCAGGCTTTAATAAATTTAAAAAGAGAGTTGCCAGCTGATTTAAGTTTTGATGAGATTGTAGATCAAGGAAGAAAAGTTTGGAACAAGGAGCTTTCAAAAATTAGAGTTACCACTGGTAATTCTAAAGATGATCTATCAAATAAAATTAAATTTTATTCATGTTTTTACCGCACTATTTTATTCCCAAGAGAATTTCATGAATATGATGACCAGGGCAGACAAATACACTATAGCCCATACAACGGGAAAGTACTAGACGGCCCATTATATACTGATAATGGATTTTGGGATACATTCAGAGCAGTTTTCCCTTTCTATACTTTACTATATCCTGAAAAGCTTGGTGAAATAATGCAAGGGATTATGGTGAATCCATATTTAGAAAGCGGCTGGCTTCCTGAATGGTCCAGTCCAGGTCATAGGGATTGTATGATAGGCTCAAACTCTGCCTCAATTATAGCGGAAGCTTATATTAAAGGGATTACAGAGTTTGATATTAGCTCAGCATATCAAGGTATTCTTAATAGTTCTAAGAATGAAGGCCCATTAAGTTCAGTTGGAAGAAAAGGAGCAGATTTATATAATGATTTAGGATACATTCCATACGATTCTTCTGTTAATGAAAATGTTGCAAGAACTTTAGAATATTCCTATAACGATTTTTCCATTTGGAAATTAGCAGAAGTATTAAATAGGCCTGAAGATGAAATTGACATGTTCAAGGAACGATCAAGCTATTATAAAAATGTGTTTGATTCTTCTACAAATTTTATGCGTGGAAAGTTAAAAAATGGAGAATTTCAAGCACCATTTAAACCAGATGCTTGGGGAGGAGCCTTTACTGAAGGCAGTTCTTGGCATTATACTTGGTCAGTGCTTCACGACCCTAAAGGCCTTATTGACTTAATGGGAGGAAAAACAAGTTTTACTCAGAAATTAGATGATGTATTTACTACAGCTCCAACCTCTGATTATTCTTATTATGGATTTAAGATTCATGAAATAGTAGAAATGGAATTGGTTAATATGGGGCAATATGCTCATGGGAATCAGCCCATTCAACATGCAATTTATTTTTATAATTATGTACAAGAACCCTGGAAAACTCAAGAAAAAGTAAGACATGTATTAAATAATTTATATGGAGATGGTCCTGACGGTTATTGTGGGGATGAAGATAATGGCCAAACTTCAGCATGGTTTCTTTTTTCAGCTATGGGATTTTATCCAGTAGCACCTGTGACAGGGCAATATGTTATTGGGAGTCCATTATTTGATGCAATGGAAATTACATTAGATAATGGAAATAAGATCAATATAGAAGCAAAGAATAATAATAAGTCTAGCGTGTATGTAAATCAGCTTAAGTTTAATAAATCACAATACACAAAAAATTGGTTTTCTCATAAAGATTTAAGAGAAGGTGCTAATATTATTTTTAATATGGGAGATAAACCAAATTTTAATTGGGGCTCTAAAATAAAAGATGTTCCATATTCTATGAGTACTGCAAATTAAATCTTCTATTTTTCGTATTTTAGCCTCACAAAAATTATTAAAATTATGGGACAACATTTATCTTATAGATCTAAAAATCCAGCATTAAATTCAAAAATATTTAATCAATCTTTAGCAAGAGATTCATCAGATGTTATGACAATTCAAGGAACTGTGGATAAAACTGCAATAGCTCTTTCTATTTTACTTGTAGCAGGCTATTTTAGCTATACTTCTTTTTCACCAGTAATTATGTGGGGAGGTTTTATAGGAGGCTTTATAGTAGCAATAGCTACAATGGCTAAAAAAACATGGGCGCCATATACTGTCCCTATTTATGCAGTGTTAGAAGGCCTTTTTTTAGGAGGAATTTCTTTTTTTTATAATTCTTTATACGAAGGAATTGTGTTACAGTCTATAACAATAACCGTTTGTATCCTATTGTCTTTACTTTTTGCATATAGAGCTAAGATTATAAAAGCTACAGAGAATTTTAAGCTTGGCGTATTTGCTGCTACCGGGGGGATTGTCTTAATATACATAGTAGATTTTATAATGAGTTTTTTTGGAACAGGGATTTCGGTTTTAAACATCAATAACTCTTCTACTTTTAGTATTCTGTTTAGTCTTGGAGTGGTTGTTATCGCTTCACTTAATTTAGTAATTGATTTTGATTTTATTGAAGAAGGCGCCGAAAAAGGAGCTCCAAAATACATGGAATGGTATGGCACGTTTGGATTATTAATTACACTAGTATGGCTTTATTTGGAAATCCTAAGAATGCTGGCAAAAATGAGAAATAGATAGGCTATTTAAATGTAGGCAGCTCTAATAAGTTTAGATTGATAGAAAGCCCAAACACTTCTCTTAGTTGAATTCTTTTTATGGCATTATCATCATACAGGAGCTGTATGATAAGGTTAGTTGAGAGATAGTCATTGACTTTCATAAATGCAGAAATTGTATAATCCACATCAATATTTTCTGGCTTTTCTAGATAATCTGAATACAGATTGATTCGTTGTTCAAGCTGTACATTTTCAACTACCTCAAATTTGTAATATGCACTTAGTGATGCTCCTAATTCAAACCTAGATATTTCACCTTGTGGTACTCCAAAATACTCTTCTCCTTCAGCTAGATTGTCAGTAAATTTTTTGCTTGCAAGAATTAGTCTCCCAGTTATAGGAGCCATATTAACCCATAATGAGTTATCTTCTTTCCAATAGACACCTACACCAAGCTGTAGGTATGCTGGAGACAAGAATCTTGTTGTTTCTTCTTTAATTTCAACATCATCGGATGGATTAGAATATTTATACCCTTTTGCAAATTGAGTTTTAAAATTTAAAAAACTAGAAAAGCTAAATTTCTCTATAAACTTCTTCCCGATTAATGAATTAATTTCAATTCTATCATCGATCTTTTTAAAATATTTGCTGTCACTATTTTTATTTATTCCAAATGATCCTATCATTTTTGTGTCCCATGACCATCCGTTTTTATAGTAGTTAACATTATAGTCTACAGTTAATGTAGCTGCTACACTATTTTCTCCACCAGAAATCCAATTACTAAAAGCTGTTTGATTAACAATAAAGCTTGTGATTCCTGATTTTTTCCATCCCTCGACTTTTAAAGAATCTGTTTCTATTTCCTGAGCGTTTAAACCAAAGGATAAGAAGAAAATAAATAATATGCTGAGGGTTTTATTCATTGTATTTTATTCAATTTAAATTTAGTTGAATTTATTAATTGATGCAATAAATTCTTTTGGAGTCTCCCACTTTTCTAACGCCAGATGCTCAAAATTATTTCCAATTAATTTTAATTTATTTGTTAATATTTCAACTAGATCAATTAGCCTGAATTCTCTATTAATACGATCTTCTATATCTCTCATTTTCTCCTTAGCATCTATTAGTTTTAGGCTATGGATTTGTGTTAATTCTTTTTCCGAAATATCACCAGTTAATATGTTCCTTGTTTGATTTGTCATTTCTTGTTCTTCTAGGATTATATTAAATGAATCTCTTGCTGAAGTGAATGAATAATTAATAGTTGATTTAATCATTTTCTGATAAAAATTCCAAAGATTCTTATATGTGTTGTTGTTTTTGTTAATGTCTATTGCAAAAATGTGATAAGGATCATTATATGGTGCAAGAATATCTGAATATTTCTTGTAATGAGTCATATGGAATGTAATTTTTAAAAGCGTTACTAATTTCTTTATTGCAAGATTCACTCTTACATACTTATGCTTGTCGCTTTTTTTAGATTTTTTAAATTTTATATATGCTGAGTCATTTTCAAATAAATTGTTAATTAATAATTCGCCAGGGTCAGTTGTTTCTATTTTTTTATAATTCATTATATCTGCTGGATACATCCCTTTACAGGACAACATTAATAAGAAAAGAGCTATTGATTGTGCCTGATAAATATTTTCAATTTTACCTATCCCCTCTTCTATCTCCTTATGTGTTATAGTTTCTTTTTTATCTGGAATCACTTCTTCAATAATGCTTTTAGGAATATTAAATCTTTCATTAATGTACCCATCTCTATAGGCATTATTCATTATTACTTTTAATTTTTTTACGTATGAGTTAATAGAGCTTTGTTTCAGGCCATTTTTTAGTGCATTGACTTTGAATTTTAAAAGGAGCTCTATATCTAGTAATTCTTCAAATTGTATACTGGTATTCTTATATAGATGTTTTTTAAAGACTTTTACCACATTTACGTAGTCCTTGCTAGTTATTTTGCTTTTAGCCTCACCAAACTGATTAATAACGTATTCGTCTAGAGAATATAGCTCTATGCCTGATTTGAGAAAATTTTCTAGCTCTTTATTAGTCCATTTTTCTTCTGTATAGCCCTCTAGAGCAAGATCTTTCTTTTCCTCAAGCTTTTTAAGGGCAATATTAAGGCTTACATGCTTTGGATCAGATTTGATGATTAAATTTTCTAATTCATTGTAGTTATCAGATGGGACGTAAACATTTGTGTTTATTTTTTTTCTGTATTTACCCCTAAAACAATCAAATAAAATAGCAGATTTGCCCTGTTTTGTAGTATAGCTAGATTTTTTAATGTAAATGTTCATATTTTTACAATAATTTATACGATATTATTATATATAATTGTTATTTTATTCATATATTAGTATCATATATAATATAAAGATACAAATAATTTTATATTATAGATCTTGAATATTATTCAAGCATTTTAATTTATATAAAATATGATAAAAAATAGAATTAAGGACCAATTACTTATATTATTGGCAATTATTGGAGTTTGTGCATTATTTCTTTCTGCAATTCCTACCTCAACTAATCAGGTTGGCACGTATCAAATAGAAATTTCAGATAGTCAGAATGCATTATTTAGAGTAAATACCGTTACAGGCGATATCGATAGGATTAAAAAGAGTAATATTTCTAAGGTTAATGTGAATAATTAATATTTATTTTATACTTTCTTCTCAGTGAATGGAATGTCTACACGTATTACTTCTTTAATTAGTATATCTAATCCATATTTGTATTCTTTAATCTTTTCATGACTTACTAGATTGGTTTTATCTTGAAATCTAGTTTTTATTATACCATTATCTAGATTCCTAAAGGATATAATTCCAGCCTCAACTGGTAAATTAAATTTTTTTTCATCTTCTATGGCTAGGCAGTAGAAGAGTAGCTGAAAAATGTTTGAATATTTTTTGTCCTTAAATATTTCTTCATATTGTTTAATATTTAGCTCAGTTTGTTTTATCTGACCTCCTGTTTTATAATCAATCACTCTTGTTACCCCATTTACGCTATCAATCCTATCTATTTTACCTCGAATTTTAATATTTTTTAACTCATTTGATAGATCAACTACTGTCTCAAACTTTTTTTCAACAGCCAGGATTTTTATCTCATTTCCTTCTTTTATATCTTTCATTTCCTTTTTTAAGAAATTAACTATATATCTTTTGGCTGCCTCTACTATTATTAAATTTTTTCCTTTTGTCAGATTCCCTAGGCTAAATATTTTTTGAAAGTTTTTATCTACTATTTTATCTTTTATTTTCAGCATCCCATTTATATCCTTAATACTTAATAGTTTGTTTTCACATGGCTTATACAATTCCTCTAATGTATCATGAATAACTGATCCAATTGTGTTATAGGCAATGGTTTCCTCCATTTGATTATCATCCTTTAATTCTAGAATTTTTTGATAATAAAATGTAATAGGGTTTCTTATGTAACTTGAGAGCATTGATGCTGTAAATCCTGTTTTAGTTAGTTCATTCAGTTTATCTAGGATATTTTTATTCTTCTTTATTTCAAGTAATTTCTTTTTTATTATTGGTGTTTTTGGAACAAGTATTTTGTGATCAACTTCATGTACTTTCTCAATTTCTAATTGTCTAATAAATCGACTAATTTCACCACCATTAATTATATCTGCCTCTGTATTATAGAGCAAATAGATATTTTTAGCTCGCTGTAATAATCTGTAGAAATGGTAGCTATATATTGCATCTTTATCTTTATAAATTGGAAGCTTATGCTCAAGGCGAACATCAAATGGTATAAATGTATTGGATGAATTGCCTACTGGCAATACCCCCTCATTTAATGATGAGACAATTACTGTTTCAAAATCTAATACTCTTGATTCAAGTATTCCCATTATTTGTAGTCCTTTTAATGGTTCGCCATTAAATGGAATTTTTTCATTTTTGATTGTATCCCTAAATAATATATGCAATGTTTTTACTGTGTTTATATGACTATACTGTTTTTGTAGTAGTTTTAATTTATTAAACAGCTTGTTAAAATGGTATAGATATTCAAAGGTTATTTTCTTTTCACTTCCCTTATCATCAAAATGATTTTTTATCATATAGATGATTTTAATACAACGATCAATTGCTGTATTTGTATCAGTCCAATTTCCAAATAACATTTCTAACAACTCTGTATTAGTTGGACTGATTTTAGCTAGTGTATTTAGATTGGTATATACTATATTATTTGTATTAATGATTTTGCATAGATCGCCATCATGATTGTCTAATAGTGGAGCAATTAATTCATGAGATAGGATTGAAATTAAATTTTTATAATAGAAGGATTTTTTATTTTCTCCATGAAGTTTTAACAAATTATCAAACAAGGATGCTGTTGATGAAAATCTAATCGGAAGACCCATAGTTATATTAAGGCCATCAATTTTATTAGGCATTGAATTTAACAGTGGAGTTAATAGGTTTTCATCTCCTAAAACTATTGCAGTATCATTTAGTGCTACTGGACTTGTAGTTTTAATTTTTTCTATAATCTCCCCTATATATTTAGCCTGACCTATATTCTTAGCAGTCCCTACTACTGAAATCTTTTTTTTATTTAAATAATTATTTGAAATGATATTTACATCATTATTTCTATAATACGGCCATGATTTTATGTATTGATTTATATAATGTCCAGAGGAATTGTACTCAGAATTAATACTTCCTTTATCTATATCCCAGAAAATTTCTGCTTTTTTTGATTGAAGCAGCTCTTGAATTATTATTGATTCAGATTTATAAAGGGCATTAAACCCTAGGAATACATGTAGTTTGTTATCATTTGAGGCAATATAGCTTTCCAAATTATTAATTGCTTCTTTATAAATTAACCCCTGATATCCTTTTGATTTTTCTAGCAAATGTTCTGAGAATGCTGCATAATAAACTTTAATTTTCTTCCAGAATGATATGTAGTTATTTACTATTGAAGTTTTATTTTCACCTAGTGACCAATGATTTATGTCATTTATAGCTTGCAGGTAATTAAATACTGCTTCAGCATCACACAATTCCCTATCAATATCATCAAAATCATTAATTAATATTCTAGCCCATTTTATAAATTCTTCAAATTCATTTTGTTCCTCTTGTTCTGTATGGGCTTTATAAACAGAATAGAATTCAAATAATAATTCAGTATTTGATATGGTAGATAGTCCAGAAATAGATGTGATAAAGTCATCAATGGATAAAATTTCAGGACTAAAAATATTATTATCAATATGATCAGCAATAGCTCCTTTTAGGAATAAGCCTGCTCTTTTATTAGGAAGAATAAAAACACAATCTGAAAGATTTGTTTTATTTTTTTTTAATTCTAAAAGGACAGTTTGTAGAAAACTCTGCATTATATAAAAATAAAAAACGCCTCGCATTTAGCGAAGCGTTTTTTACTTTATTAAAGTGTAAAGAATTACTTTATTTTACAAATATAATCTCAACTCTTCTATTATTAGCTCTACCTGCGTTATTGACATTAGTATCAATAGGCATAGTTTCACCTAATCCAGAAGCACTTAGTCTAGATGAAGAAATATTTCTTGAAGTTAAGTAATTAGTTACGGCATTTGCTCTTCTTTCAGATAATCCTTGATTAAATCCTTTAGTACCAATGCTGTCAGTATGACCTTCTACACTAAAGCTTGATTTAGGATATTTAAGAATGATTTCAACAATTGCATCAAGTACTGGAGGTGTTCCTTCAGTAAATATTGCTGAACCGAATGCAAATTGAATACCTCTAGACATTTCTGTTATTCTAGCCATATCATCTTCTGATGGTCCTTCAGGACAACCATTATTTGCTACAGTTCCAGGAGTATCAGGACACTGATCATCCTTATCTACAACTGAGTCGCCATCTCTATCTGGCCATGGGCAACCACGATTACCTCTAGGACCAGCTACATTAGGACAATTGTCTCTTACATCAGCAATACCATCACCATCTGAATCAGGACATCCACCCATACTAGCTTTACCAGCTTCTTTAGGGCATTTATCTTTATTATCTGGAATGCCATCACCATCAGTATCAGGACATCCGTTGTGTTCTGCAGGCCCTGCTTGAAGCGGACAATCATCTTCACTATCTTGAATACCATCGCCATCAGTATCAGGACATCCATTAAACTCTTCTAATCCAGGAATTGTAGGACAATCATCACGATCATCATAAATACCATCGCCATCAGTGTCAGTACCACCAAACTTAACAGACACTCCAGCAGACCAACTCATAGATCCACCTTCATCTAGCCGCTGGTTAATTCCAGCAGAAGGCATTTTAACTCCATCGCCCATATTATGCTTATAATCACTTTGGAATGTAAGCCCCCATTTTTCATTCATCCAATAGTTAATACCTACACTAAGGTTCCCTGTCATCCAATTTGTATCTTCCATCCAAGTCCACCCTGGACCAACTCCAACAAATGGCTCCCAGGCTCCCCAGTTAAATACATCACCTAAGCTATATTTTAACATAGCATCTACAGTGTGATACTCTGAAGCTCTATCCATTTGCATAAAATCAGCATACTTTGTAATACTGTTCATTGATGCGCCAACACCAAAAGAAAGGTTATTCCCAATATATCTCGATACAGAAAACATTGAAAATGGAGAAGAAATATTCCAGTTATCTTCTACATCAAAAAAATCAAGCATTTGTGTACCTGTATCAACATTTTGATCTACTGCGTGCATACCAAAGCTAACTTGCCATGGATTGTTTTCATCTTGTGCCTGTATTGAAGTAGTACCAAGGATGAATAATCCGATTAATAATAATTTGTAAAATTTTTTCATAATTAAGAATTTACTATAAATTAGTTTATGCAAAAATAAGGTTTTTACTGTAAATATTCTTGATAAGAGCCTATTTTTTTATCTGACTATAAAATATCTAAATTTTATTAAATCATACATAAACTAACAAATCCCCGTTTTAATTGCATTTTTTCAATATATATACTAAGATGTCATAGGTTAGAATAGCTCATATTTTAAAAAGCGTATTCATATTTGTCATTAATCAGATTTACTGCCACCAAGTTTAACAGATACTCCTGCAGACCATTTCATAGATCCCCCTTCATCCATCACTCCGTCATCGAAACTGTGCTTGTATTCTGATTGAAATGTAAGACCCCAACGTTCGTTCATCCAATAGTTCATTCCCAATGTAACGTTCCCTGTCATCCAATTTTCATCTCCCATCCAGGTACATCCTGGGCCGACTCCAACAAATGGCTCCCAGACTCCCCAGTCTAACACATTGTCAAAGCTATATTTTAGCATTAAATCTGCAGTGTGATACTCAGAAGCTTCAGGCATTTCAAAACCAGTTGCATATTTCGAAATACTATTAAAAGACATGCCAACTCCTAGAGACAGGCTATTTCCAAGGTATCTCGATACAGAAAACATTGAAAATGGAGAAGAAATATTCCAGTTATCTTCTACATCAAAAAATTCAGTAAATGACGTGCTTGTATCAGCCTCTTGATCAACAGCGTGCGTACCAAAGCTAACTTGCCATGGATTGTTTTCATCTTGTGCCTGTATTGAAGTAGTGCCAAAGATGAATAATACGATTAATAATTTATATAAATTTTTCATAAGTTAATAGGTTTAGGTAGACTTAAGTTACGAAGTTTTTTGATAAACTGCTTCTATAATTTTTTTTTCATTAGACATTATAATATCTAGCTTTTTAAAAGCTTTTAACATTAACAGTCTCAGACTCAATATAAACAAGAAGTTTTTTTAGGGTTGAATACCCCATATTATTAAGAGCTTTTTCATATGAGTTTAGTTGATTTTCATGATAATTTTTTGGACTTCCGCTCTTATAGTCTATAATTACTGCTTTATTATCTTTATTTAAGACAATTCTGTCTGGGATCAAGTTTCCCCCTCTTTTTTGAATAATTTCTCTTTCATTGTAAGAGACTATCCCCAGGTTATAATATTCTTTTAGTTCTGGATGATTTATTATAGTTAATATGATTGAATTAAGCTGTTTGTATTGATTATTATTGATAATACCATCCTCTAGAAATTGGTTCATTGTAATTTCTACATCTATTTTAGATTTTATGTGGCTCATTAACTTATGAATTAAATTCCCTTTTTCAATTGCCTTTTCTTTTTTAGTATCCCATATTAATCCTGATTTTGATATCAGTGATATTCCATGACTTTCTCTTGGGTTACAGATAAATTTTTCTGTCTTGATTACACTGTCTTCTTGTTGAGCTATTTTAGGGTTCTTTGTAGGAGATCCAAAATGGTATGACTCCTTATTATCTGACCATTTTTGAATATTTTTTAAATAATTAATTAGGAGACCCGAATAAAGATTAAGATTTTCCTGTCCATTTTTATCAAGACATTGAGATCCAATAATATATAATTCATTCCTAGCCCTAGTTAAGGTAACATATAGCAAATTAATGTTATCTATTTCCTGTTTGGATTTGTGAAGATTAAAAATTGATTTACCATCAGAATTGTAATGTTCAACATCCTTGTTAAAACTCATAAGAAGATGAGAAAAATTTGAAATTTTCTCATCTTTAATTGGGAACCACTCTTTTGGTTCAATTTCTTTGTATATATCTAGATCGGCATAAGGGTAAATAACAATTGGAAACTCTAATCCCTTTGATTTATGTATAGTCATAAGTTCAACAGCATTGGTTTCTGAGGGGCTTACAATACTTAGTTTTTCTTTTTTTTCTTCATAATAATTCAAAAACTCGTATAAAGATGAATTGAATCTATTGGAATATTCTAAAGTAAAGTCAAGAAAGAACTGCAGATATGAGTTGGACTCATGATTAATATTAAAACTATTAATTATATATTCTATTCCTTCATATATTGACAGCTTAGCTAATGAATTTTTGTCAAAAGACAGCCTGTATTTTTCGAAGCTTTTATAAAAAGTATTTAGATTCAAATAAATAAACTCTCTTATAAAATCATCTTTAAAGCCAAATATTTCTTTGCTTTCATACAGGTAATTTAATAGTTCTAACTTGCTATTTGTATCCTCATTAATACAGTAATTAATTGTATTTATAATAAATCTAACATCTGGAGATGAATTTATTAGCAATGATTCCGAAGATATTATGTCTATTCCTTCTTTGGTTAGAAAATCAGCGATTATTACCCCTTCTTTTCTTTTTCTAGAAATTATGCAGATATCTTTTAATTGATGCCCGTTTTTTAAACATGAATGGATTATTTCTAGTACATTATTATTATACAGTTGTTTTTCATCAGTATTTTTTTCCTTGCTTAGTAATCGAATATTTACATATCCTTCTTTAGCTTGAAAAATCTCTTGTGATGCCTCTAGATAGTTTTTTTTGAAATAATCATTATTAAACATTAAAGAACCAATATGAGTAAATAAGGCATTATTAAATTCAACAATGTTTTTAGAGCTCCTATAATTAACAGGAAGATTAATCAAATTTTGCTTTATATTAAAAGGGTTGACATTGTTAATTAGCCCTATAAATTGCTCAACTTTACTTCCTCTCCATCTATATATCGATTGTTTTGCATCACCAGAAATTGTTAGGCTGGCATTTTCACTAGACAATGAATTTTCAATTAATGGAATTAAATTTTCCCATTGTAAATTTGATGTGTCCTGAAACTCATCAACAAAATAATTTTTATACTTGACCCCGATTTTTTCATATATAAATGGGGCAGGTTGATTTTTAATTTCTTCATTAATAATTTTATTAAACTCTGAAATAGGAATGGTGTTGTTTTCCTCTTTAAGATTAATTAATTCATCATTGATTGCATTAATTATAGATAAAGGCGTAATATTTTTTAATAGATTATTATATAGTTTTACCTTATATACAGCGGTTTTTGCTATCCTATATATTTTTAGTAAATCATCTTGAATTGAATCAATTAACCTTTTTTCATCTGGATCTATTTTACTAGAATACAAATGGCCATTAGCTAGAGTATTTTCTAATTGATTATCGTATATGCCTTGATAATTTTGATTAATTATTTTATTGAAATGATTTGGCAATGTAGCTCTAGAAAAACTTTTTTCCTCAATCCCATTTGTTTTTATTAGACTAAGAGCTTTCTGAGCATAAGTAATGCTATTTTTAAGGCTACTTTTTCTTAAGACTTTAAGATATTTTTTTAATTCCAAAAATTCTGCAATAGAATTTTTTTGCATCCCTTTAATAATTTCATAGCTATTTTCATTAACTAATATTTTAGCAATTTTTCTAAAATCTAAGGATATGTCCCAACTTTTATTATCATCTGCCTTTTCAAACGCATAATCAATAAATATTTTTGTTAATTCACCTTCTTCTCCTGCTTTTGAAATGAGTCTGTCCACTGCTTTATTTAAAAGATCTTCTTCATCTATTTCTACTTCATACTTAGCATCTATGTTTAGTTCGTAGCTAAAGCTTCTAACAATTCTTTGAGTAAACTTATCAATAGTAGAAATTTCAAAAGAAGCATAGTTTTTTAATAAATGTTTTAAGATTTGAATTGATTTAATATTGATAGCCTCTACTGTAAGACTAGCTTCTTTAATAATCTCTTTTATAATAGCACTGTCTTTATTTATTTTTTCTTTATCACTAAACTCAATGAGTCTGTTTACAATTCTGCTTTTCATCTCATTAACAGCTTTATTTGTAAAAGTAATGGCTAAAATATTTTTGTAGGCATCGTTGTTTTCTGCTGTTAAAAGTAGGATTAAGTACTCCTTTACAAGATTAAAAGTTTTACCACTTCCAGCAGAGGCATTATATATTTTATAGGAGTTATTTACAGACATTTTCTTATTACACAAGTTAATTAATACTTGTTGATTTTTATATAGATTTATCTTAAATTTGTTTACTAATCAAATAAATATATTATGAGTTTTTTACTGCCTAAATTAGGATTTGAATACACTGCTTTAGAGCCCCATATCGACGCAAAGACAATGGAAATACACCACTCAAAGCATCATAATGGATATACAAACAATCTAAATAATGCTTTGGAAAAAGTGAATATTTCTAGTGAAAATATTGAAGATATTTTAATGAACCTAGATATGAATAACATGGGGTTAAGGAATAATGCAGGAGGGTACTACAATCATTGTTTATTTTGGGAAATATTAAATCCAAACGACAAACAAGATTTAGGAGGCGAATTAGAAGCTGCAATAAATTCTAGTTTTGGGTCTTTTGAAGATTTTAAAGAACAATTCTCAAAAGCTGCTGCCACTAGATTTGGATCTGGATGGGCCTGGCTATGCGTGAAGGACGGGGCATTAGAAATTTGCTCTTCTGCAAATCAGGATAATCCTATGATGCCTGGAATTGGATGTGGAGGTACACCAATAATGGGAATTGATGTTTGGGAGCATGCCTACTACTTAAACTATCAAAATAGAAGACCAGATTATATTAATGCATTTTTTAATCTAGTGAATTGGGGGGTTGTAAGCAAAAAGTTTAAAAATGCTTAATAAGCCCTTTTTTTATTTCCTTCATAAAAATTAATGAAAGCATTGTTTACCACTCTATTTCCGCCAGGAGTTGGATAATTCCCAGTAAAATACCAATCCCCAGTATGTGATGGACACGCTTCGTGTAAGTTTTCTATGGATTGATAAATGATTTTAACCTTAGCATTTTTGACATGTACGCTTAATATCTCACCAATCTTATCAGATATTTCATCTGCTGTAAACATATTATATATGTCTTTTACATAATTCTGAATTTCTTTATCGGGCAAATTTACTTGCTCTTTACATTTAGCATATATTTCTTTTAATAATTCAGATTTCTCATTGTCTTTAAGAAGCTCTAGAGCAGCTTTAAATGCAATTAAACTATCAAGATTTGCCATATCAATGCCATAACAATCAGGATATCTAACCTGAGGCGCTGAAGATACCACTACTATTTTGACTGGACGTAGTCTATCTAGCATTTTTAATATGCTTTTTTTAAGAGTTGTCCCCCTAACAATACTATCATCAATAATGACCAACGAATCTTTAGGTTTTATTACTCCATAAGTAACATCATATACATGTTCAACTAAATCATCCCTACTATTATCCTCTGTAATAAAGGTTCTTAATTTAACATCTTTAACTGCAATCTTTTCAATTCGCGGTCTTTCCGATAAAATATCAATGATTTTTTCTTCAGAAAGATTTTTGTTTTTTATTATTGCTTCAGTTTTTCTTTGATTAAGAAATTCTTCTATACTATCTGCCATTCCAAAAAAGGAAGTTTCAGCAGTATTTGGTATATAGGAGAAAACAGTGTTTTTTATATCATATTTTATTTCTTCTAAAACTTTAGGCATAATTAGCTTCCCTAATTTTTTTCTTTCAGCATATATATCAGCATCATTCCCCCTTGAAAAATATATTCTTTCAAATGAGCATGCTTTAAGCTCTGTTTCCTTTTTTATTTTTTTGATCTGAACCTGACCTTTATTTTTTATAATTATTGCACATCCAGGGTCTAGTTCTTTAATTTTATTTAAATCAATATTAAATGCATTTTGAATAGCAGGTCGTTCAGAAGCTACGACAACCACTTCTTCATCTTTATAATAAAATGCAGGACGTATCCCTGCAGGATCTCTCATCACAAATGAATCTCCATGCCCTAGTAATCCCCCCATTACATATCCTCCATCCCAATTTTTTGAAGACTTTTTTAGAACTCTAGAAATATCTAATCTGTCAGAAATTAATTTAGAACACTGCATTTTTGAATGCCCTTCTTTTTTTAACTCCTTATACATTTTCCTTACAGCATCATCTAAATAATGGCCAATTTTCTCCATAATTGTGATCGTATCAGAATATTCTTTAGGATGCTGCCCTAGCTCTATTAGGTTATTAAAAAGTTCAGCCACATTGGTCATATTGAAATTACCTGCAAGAATTAAATTTCTATGCTTCCAATTATTTTGTCTAAGAAGCGGTTGAACATTTTCAACACTATTACCTCCAAATGTTCCATACCTGACATGACCTAGTAATGATTCAGCAATATATGGAACAGTATCTTTTAGCTTTACAGTATCTTCAGCAAGAGAAGGATTATCTTTAAGATCAGAATTAATTCTATTATTTATTTTAGAAAATACATCTTGGATTGGTTGTTTTTCTATAGATCTAATTCTACTAATAAACTTTTTCCCTGGATCAACATCAAGCTTGATACTAGCAAAACCAGCCCCATCTTGTCCTCTGTTGTGCTGCTTTTCCATTAGCAAATACATTTTATTTATTCCATAAAATGGACTGCCATATTTTTTTTTATAGAAATCTAATGGCTTAAGAAGTCTAATGTGAGCAATACCACATTCATGTTTTAACTCATCACTCATTTTATTGGATCAATGTAGGTTTACAAAAAAACAAAATTATTATTGAACTATAAAAGTTTATTAATAAAATCAGCTCTCTTTACAATATCATTGTATTGAATCTTCTCAATTCCGTTTATTCCAAAGCCCTCAACTGAAAAGGAAGCTGTCGCCGTTGCATATATAACAGCATTTTTTATTTCATCAAATGAAGATGAATTAACTTTAGTTAAATACCCAGCAAGTCCTCCAGCAAATGAATCACCAGCCCCTGTAGGATCTTTAACTTTTTTCACTGGGAATGCAGGGCATTCAAATACATTAGACTGGTTAATCAAAACAGAACCTAATGAACCCCTTTTTACAATGATAAAATCTGGGCCCATCTTTAATATTTCTTTTGCTCCTTCAATAAGAGAGTCTAATCCAGAAAGCTGTATTACTTCTTCATCATTTATACAAATTAGATCAACTTTGGAAATAATTTTTTTTAGATTATCCATAGTATTGTCCATCCAGAAATTCATGGTGTCAAGAATTGTAATTGTTGGAGACTTATCAATTTGTTCCATTAACTTAAGCTGAACAATAGGATCAAGATTCCCCAGCACAATAACATTAGGTGATCTATAATTTTCTGGGACAACAGGGTTAAAGTCTGCAAGGACATTTACTTCAGTTTTTATAGTTTCTCTTTCATTCATGTTTTTAGCATATTTCCCAGCCCAGAAAAATGTTTTACCATTTTCTTTAATTTCTAAGGAAGCAACATCAATCCTTCTTTTTCTAAACATTTCAATATATTCTGAAGGAAAATCTCCTCCAACTACAGAAACAATAGCACTATTAATATTAAATAATGACGAAGAAATTCCAATAAACGTAGCTGCTCCTCCAAGTATTTTTTCAACCTTATTATCAGGAGTTTCAATAGAATCAAAGGCAACAGTTCCTACTATTAAAAGTTTATTCATTTTCAATTTAGATTAAGCAGCAAAGCTAGTGTATTGTTATTATTTTCTTCCAAAATCTGCAGGAATTTCTCCCCATTTTTTTGTTTCCCACTTAACAATTTGATTATCATAAGAGTTGGTCATCAACCAATTAATTGCCCTATCAATTAACTTAAAAACTTCTTTGTTATTTTCATTTGGAGTTAGTTTTGTTTGACATTTTTTCTTTTTTACCCAGCTAATTGCAGTTATTGAATCAGAATATATTATTTGATTGTTTTTTAATTTTTTTAGAAAGGCTAATCCATGTACAAGCGCAAGAAATTCCCCAACATTATTTGTAGCTTCTTTAAAAGGCCCTTGTTTAAATAGTACCTTTTTAGATTTAGTATCAACCCCTTGATATTCCATTATACCTGGATTACCACTTGAGGCAGCGTCCACAGAAATTGAATTATAATTTGGAGGATCACTACTATTTTTCTTTGACTTATCATTCATGTAATCGTAATATGACATACTGTATGCAACTTCCGCCTCTTCTTTGTTTTCAAAGGACTTATATTTTGCTCCTTTATAATTTTTTGTTTGCAGCTTACATTCATCCCATGTATTAAATACCCCCATGTTATTCCCTTCCCACACTACATAATATTTTTTCTTTTTTTTGCTCATTTAATTAATATTTTCTCAACAACTTTTGGGAAATAATCCATCTCTAAATTATGTATTTTATTTGCTAAATCTTTTGCTGTATCTGAGGAATCTATGTTAACTTCTTTTTGAAAAATAATTGGCCCTTCATCGTAGTTTGAAGTTACATAATGAATTGTAATCCCACTAACACTTTCTTTATTTTCAATAATTGCTCTATGAACATGTATTCCATACATTCCTTTTCCCCCATATTTTGGCAATAGCGATGGATGAATATTGATAATTCTTTGATTAAAACTATTGATAATTGTCTCTGGCAATTTTAAAAGAAATCCTGCTAGAATTATTAATGTAGGATTTAATGAAACGAGATATTTTAAAAAGGAATTTTTATAAAGATCCTCTTTAGAAAAAGCCTTATAATCAATCTTAAGTCTTTTGGCTCTTTCTATAACTCCAGCATTTGAATTATTAGTAAGGATAAGCCAATTTATTTTCATAGTTTTTTTGGAGAAATAATTAATTATATTTTCTGCATTGGATCCTGAGCCTGAAGCAAAGATTATAATTTGATATGATTCCATTTAATAACTAGTTGTAAATTTTTTATTGAAATAGTTAAATTAAAATAAAGTTTTTTATTTTTGCACCCTAACTATATTATAAATATAAAAAACTAAAATTATGTCAGACATTGCATCAAGAGTAAAAGCTATTATAGTAGATAAATTAGGCGTTGATGAAAATGAAGTTGTTAGCGAAGCTAGCTTCACTAACGATTTAGGAGCAGATTCATTAGACACGGTTGAATTAATAATGGAATTTGAAAAAGAATTTAATATTCAAATTCCTGATGATCAAGCAGAAAATATAGCAACTGTAGGGCAAGCAATTTCTTACATCGAGAATATCTAACCAATCAATTTTTCATGGCTTTGAAACGAGTTGTTGTTACTGGCCTTGGCGCTTTGACCCCAATAGGGAATAATATTGGGGATTTTTGGCAAGGACTTGCCAGCGGAAAAAGCGGTGCGGCTCCCATTACTTATTTTGATACGTCAAAATTTAAAACAAAATTTGCGTGTGAATTAAAGAATTTTGATATCTCTGAATTTCTGGATAGAAAACAACAGAGAAAAATGGATAAATTTACTCAATATGCCATGGTTTCAACTCAAGAAGCAATTGAGGATTCTGGTCTTGATCTTGAAGCCATAGATAAGCTAAGAGTAGGGGTAATATGGGGTTCAGGAATTGGAGGAATTGAGACATTTCAAAATGAAGTATTGAATTTTGCTGAAGGAGATGGAACGCCTAGATTTAATCCATTTTTTATTCCTAAAATGATTGGAGATATAGCTCCTGGCTATATTTCTATAAAATATGGATTTATGGGGCCTAATTATACTACTGTTTCTGCATGCGCCTCTTCAGCCAATGCATTAGTTGATTCTTTGAATTATATTAGACTAGGATATTGCGATGTCATCGTTTCTGGAGGAAGTGAAGCAGGGGTAAATATTACAGGAATGGCAGGATTTAATGCAATGCATGCTTTATCAACAAGAAACGACTCTCCTTCAACTGCATCTAGACCTTTTGATGTCACTAGAGACGGATTTGTCTTAGGAGAAGGGTCAGGCACATTAATTCTTGAAGAATATGAACATGCAAAAGCTAGAGGAGCAAAAATTTATGCCGAGTTGCTTGGCGCAGGATTATCCTCCGATGCTCATCATATAACAGCTCCACATCCTGAAGGAGAAGGTGTCAAGGCAGTTATACAGAATTGTCTGAATGACGGTAATATAAAAGCAAATGATGTAGACGCAATTAATACTCACGGAACCTCAACACCCTTGGGAGACATAGCAGAATTAAAAGCTATTTCAGAAATTTTTGGAAAACATGCTCCCAACATTAATATTAACTCAACTAAATCTATGACAGGGCATTTGCTTGGTGCGTCAGGAGCAATTGAAGCTATTTCAGTTATTTTATCTATGAAAAATGGCCTAGTTCCACCAACAATTAATCATAAAAATATAGATGAAAATATTGATCAAAATTTAAATCTTACGCTAAATAAGGCGCAAAAGAAAGATGTAAATATTGCCATGAGTAATACGTTTGGATTTGGAGGACACAATGCTTGTGTATTATTTAAAAAATTAGATTAATTATGTCAATATTGAGAATAAAAGATTTTTTTTACAAAAGAAAAGACCCCTTTTATTATCAAATTAAATCGCTTCTAAAATTTAGCCCTAATTCATTAGAATATTACAAACGAGCTTTTATTCATCGCTCTCTTAACCGTAGAGATATTAATGGAATAGCTATTAATTATGAAAGGCTAGAATTTTTAGGAGATTCAATAGTAAGTTCAATCATTTCTTCTTATTTGTTTAAAAATATTCCAGATGGCTCCGAAGGATATTTAACACAAATGAGATCTAAGATTGTCAGCAGAAATCATTTAAATGAATTAGGTGCTGAACTAAATTTAATAAGTTTTGTTCAATCTAATATAGCTGATGAAAATCATGGCGAAAATATACACGGCAATTTATTTGAAGCACTAATAGGGGCAATTTTTTTAGATAAAGGTTATCCATATTGTAAGAAATTCATCTTTCAAAATGTAATTGATCCACATGTAGATTTAGAAAGACTAAAAAATAAGATTATTAGTTATAAAAGCTTATTTATTGAATGGTGTCAAAAGAATAAAAAGGATTATGTGTATAATACTTTTGAGGATAATGGAAATGAATCTATAAAACATTTTGCTGTTAAGTTATCTGTAGATGAAAAAATTATTGCTAAGGCTAGAGATACATCTAAAAAAAAGGCTGAGGAAAAAGCATCAAAAAGAGCTTTTTTTATGTTCCAAGAAGATATTTTAAAAGACAAGGAGAAAACAAATTAATAGTTATTTAATCTTATCTGATTGTCATAGAGAATAATAAGTTATATCTTTATATAATAGTTTATTTAAGTTGACAATAAGTAAGTTAAATTTGGAGGATTCTTTTAGTGAAGAATTTAGTCTTTTAGCAATTCATACTGATTTAGAAGATTTTAGATTAGCCTATTTTTTAAATAAAAAATTAGGACTTAATTTATCAAGAAAAGAATTTGATTTAAATTTTATAGATTCTAAAGGGAATTTTTCAGTATTTGAATATATAGATAAAGATAATTTTTTGAAATGGAATTTAATATCCAATATATATAATCATAATTTTACTACTAATATCACCAGCAATGATCTTTTTGAATTATCAAATGAATTAGTAAAAAAAATTAATTTATTATCTGAATATAAGAATGTCAATTTTTTACTAAAGCTTGAAAACAATGAAAATCAGGTAGATTTAGAAGATATTATTAAAGAAATTAAAAATATCCCACAAATTATTACCTTGTATAACATAAATAAGGATTTAAAGAATAAGGAAAATTTAATCTTTTTATAATGAAAATTAATTTAAAGAAAACCAAGATTGTAGCAACTCTAGGGCCAGCATGTAAATCAAAAACGGCCATTCATTCTTTAATAAAAAGCGGCGTAAATGTACTTAGAATTAATTTTTCTCATGCTAAAAATGAAGAAATTCTCTCATATATAGATATCATTAGAAAATTAAATTCTAAGTATAATTATAATGTAGCAATTTTAGCTGATCTGCAGGGGCCTAAAATTAGAATTGGTGAGCTGGAAGAAGATATAAATCTAAATAAAGGAGATGAAATATTTGCAGATTCAGGTAAATCTTTCATTGGCAATAAAAATAGAGTCCATATTAATTATAAACAATTTCCAAAGGATGTTAAAAAAGGAGATCAGGTTTTAATTGATGACGGAAAATATGCATTTGAAGTTATAGGAACTAATAATAAAGATAAGACCACGCTTAAGGCTTTAAATAAGGCTTGTTTAAAATCTAGAAAAGGAGTTAATCTCCCAAACACTAAAATATCAACCCCATCATTAACTACAAAGGATATAAAGGATGTAAAATTTGCAATTTCTTTAGAGGCTGATTGGATTGCCTTATCATTTGTAAGACATGGAAAAGATTTAATTGAATTAAAAAAAATCATTGATAGGTTTTCTAAAGCCAAGCTTTCTAAAGCTAAGATTCCAATAATCGCTAAGATTGAAAAACCTGAAGCATTAGATAATATTGAGAGTATTATTAAACATGCTGATGGAATAATGGTAGCACGGGGAGATTTAGGAATAGAAATTCCTTCTCAAGAGGTTCCATTAATTCAAAAGAAATTAGTGCATTTATCAAAAAAGGCAAGAATCCCAGTGATTATAGCAACTCAGATGATGGAGAGTATGATAGAAAGCCTACAACCAACAAGAGCAGAGGTTAATGATGTTGCAAACTCAGTTATGGATGGAGCAGATGCAGTAATGCTTTCAGCAGAAACTTCAATTGGAAAACATCCATCTGCTGTTGTTTCTCAGATTGCAAAAATTATTAATTCTGTAGAGTATTCAGATCAAATTGTAGTGCCTGCAGAACCACCTACAATAAAAACAGAGAGATATATAACTAAATTTATTTGTTTTCATGCTGCTAAAACGGCGAATGAGATTAATGCATCCTCTATTACAACTATGACAAATAGTGGATATACGGGGTTTCAACTATCATCATGGAGACCACATTGTAATATATTAGTATTCACTTCTAATAAAAGAATTTTATGCCGTCTAAGTTTACTTTGGGGGGTTAAATCTTTTTATTATAATAAAGAGGTGTCAACCGATAGATCAATAGAACACATTAATAAAATTTTGACTAAAAATGGCTATGCAAAAAAAGGCGATATGGTTATTAATTTAGCAGCTATGCCAGTTAAGTCAAGAGGCATGGTAAATACACTAAGAATTTCAGAGATTTAATAAACTACTCAAAATATATAGCTATATTTTTTTTGCCGTTCTTATCTATTGAGGCTCTGTACATTCCAGGGGTATTAAAAGCCATTTCTATATTCCCTTTATTATCAATAGCAATTAGCCCTCCATCTCCTCCAATTGAAGGAAGCTTCTTATGTATAACATGAGATACCGCTTCTTTTAACGATTTGTTTTTGTATTCCATTAATGCGGAAACATCATAGGCAACAACTGATCTCATAAAATATTCTCCTGATCCTGTACATGATATAGCACATGTTTTATTATTAGCATATGTTCCCGCTCCAATAATTGGAGAATCTCCAATTCTCCCCCACTTTTTATTTGTCATTCCACCAGTAGAAGTACCAGCAGCTAAATTTCCATTTTTATCCATTGCCACACATCCAACAGTGCCAAACTTTGAAGATGAATTTTGTTCTTTTTTTAGTTGATTTAATCTAAAGTCAGTAAAGAAATACTCTTGTTCTACCATTTCTAGATTTTCTAATTTTGCAAATTCTTCTGCACCTTCTCTAGAAAGAAACACATGCTCTGAATTAGTCATTATAGAATGGGCAAGAGTAATAGGATTTTTTATATGCATAGTGCCTGTGGAAGCTCCTGCATTAAGATCTTCTCCGTTCATTATTGAAGCATCATGTTCAATGGTTCCTTGGCTAGTAAATACTGCCCCTTTCCCTGCGTTAAATAATGGTGAATCTTCTAGAATTTTTATTGTTTCCACAATAGCATCTGTACTACTTCCAGAAGATTTTAAAATTTCATATCCATGACTTATTGCCTCATCTAATTTTTCTCTTATTAATTTTTCTTTCTTGACCGATAAGTCTCCTTTTAGAATAATTCCTGCGCCTCCATGTATAGCAATTACAGGCTGATTATTAGTCTTATTTTCTTGACAGTTAAAACATATCAGTAATATTAGAATGTAAAAAAATCTCATTTAAAGTAAATATTTCTTAATAAATATTAGAAATCATTATCTTCGTTCAAGATAAAAATAATTTATTATGAAAATTGATATTTCTCTACAAAAATTAGGTATAGCTTCCAGCAATCTAGGGACATCCACTGGGACAAAGTTCTTTGCTTCTGGAGATAATATAGATAGTATTTCCCCAGTTGACGGAAGTGTAATTGGATCTGTTACTTCAACTACAAAAGATGATTATGAAAAAGTAATCGAATCAGCTATGTCAGCTTTTAAAACCTTTAAAACAATGCCAGCACCTAAGAGAGGAGAAATGGTAAGACAATTTGGAAATAAATTAAGAGAACTTAAGGAGCCTTTAGGAATGCTAGTTTCTTATGAGATGGGAAAAAGCTTTCAGGAGGGTCTGGGAGAAGTTCAAGAAATGATTGATATATGTGATTTTGCAGTAGGATTATCTAGACAACTTCATGGGCTGACTATGCATAGTGAAAGACCAGGACATAGGATGTATGAACAATATCACCCCTTGGGAATAGTTGGAATTATTTCAGCCTTTAATTTTCCTGTTGCTGTTTGGGCATGGAATACTTCTCTTGCTTGGATTTGTGGAAATGTATGTGTCTGGAAACCTAGCGAAAAAACGCCACTTTGCTCCATTGCATGTCAAAATATTATTGCCTCAGTCTTAAAAGAAAATAATTTACCTGAAGGAATTTCTTGTCTAATTAATGGAGATTATAAAGTAGGGGAATTTATGACTAAGGATACTAGAATCCCATTAATTTCAGCTACAGGATCAACAAGAATGGGAAAAATTGTAGCGTCAGAAGTAGGGAAAAGATTAGGCAAATCATTACTTGAACTTGGAGGAAATAACGCTATTATTGTAACTCCAGATGCAGATATTAAGATGACTGTAATTGGCGGGGTTTTTGGAGCGGTTGGAACTGCTGGCCAAAGATGTACTTCGACTAGAAGATTAATTATTCATGAATCAATTTTTGATTCTGTTAAGGATGCATTGGTAAGTGCATATGGGCAAATTAAAATTGGAGACCCACTAGACCAATCTAATCATGTAGGGCCATTAATTGACACTGATGCAGTAAGAATGTATAGTGAAGCATTAGAAAAAGTAAAAAAAGAGGGAGGAAACATTATAGTTGAAGGAGGAGTATTATCTGGCGAAGGATATGAAAGTGGTTGTTATGTAAAACCAGCTATTGTAGAGGCAGAACCAGATTTTGAAATAGTACAAGAAGAAACATTTGCCCCTATTTTATATCTTTTAAAATATTCGGGTGATGTCACCAATGCAATAGAAATTCAAAATAATGTTAAGCAAGGCCTTTCATCTGCAATAATGACAAATAACTTGAAAGAGGCTGAAAAGTTTTTATCAGCTGCAGGCTCTGATTGTGGAATAGCTAATGTAAATATTGGTACTTCTGGTGCTGAAATTGGAGGTGCATTTGGAGGAGAAAAAGATACTGGTGGAGGAAGAGAATCAGGTTCTGATGCTTGGAAAATATATATGCGTAGGCAAACAAATACAATTAACTATACTGATGAGCTGCCATTAGCTCAGGGCATCAAATTTGATTTATAATTACTGTTTATTTATGATTGAGCTGCTAGCTTGATCTTGTGGAAGAATCAGCACATCTGCTATATTTACATGATGAGGTCTAGATATCACAAATTCAATAATTTCAGCAATATCATCTGCTTCAAGGGCTTTGTAGCCTTTATAAATAGTATCTGCAATAGCATCCCCTTTAAATCTAACTTTTGAAAATTCAGTTTCAACTAGTCCAGGATTTATTTCCGAGACTTTAATGTTGTGCTTATTTAGGTCAATTCGCATTCCTTTTGAAATGGCATTCACAGCATGTTTTGAAGCACAATAGACATTCCCTTTTTCATAAACCTCTCTGCCTGCAAGTGAGCCTATATTAATAATATGACCTGAAGATTTTTCAACCATTCTTGGAATCACTGCTTTAGCTACATAAAGAACCCCTTTAACATTACTATCAATCATTTTATCCCAATCATCTGTATTCCCGTCCTGAATTTTATCTAATCCATGAGCATTCCCAGCATTATTGATAAGGATATCAATATTTTGGAAATCTTCTGGAAGACTTCCAATTGCTGTAGTTACCTGTTGATTATCTGAAACATCAAAACATAAGGAGGTAGCTGAAGTTAATTTTGATAAATCTTCTCTAATTTTATCTAATTCTTCCGTTCTTCTTCCACAGATAATTAATTGCATTTTTGATTGTGCAAGCCTATATGCAGTAGCCTTGCCTATTCCACTAGTAGCCCCTGTAATTAAAACTGTTTTTGTCTCCATATTTGCTCTCTACAACTAAATTATCAAAGAAAATGTTAAAAATTATGTTAAAATTGATTTTTTTAACCAATTATTAACAGATTATTCCTGAATGATTTTCGAATTTGCATGGTTATAACTTATGATTATTAAACTAATAAAATTGTAATATCATGGAAAAGAAAGTAGATATTAAGAAAATTAATGAAAAAATAAAGAAGGAAAGCGCCTTTATTGACCTGTTAACTTTTGAAATTAACAAGGTAATTGTTGGCCAAAAAGTAATGATTGAAAGATTGTTAATAGGACTGCTTGGTCAAGGACACATATTGTTAGAAGGTGTGCCAGGATTAGCAAAAACTCTAGCAATAAATACGCTGTCTAAGGCTATTAGTGGTAGTTTTAGCAGAATACAATTTACTCCAGATTTATTACCAGCAGATGTTGTTGGGACTTTAATTTATAACATGAAACAGACTAAGTTCTCTGTAAAAAAAGGACCGATTTTTGCAAACTTTGTTTTAGCTGATGAAATTAATCGTGCACCAGCTAAGGTACAATCCGCCCTTCTTGAAGCTATGCAGGAAAAACAAGTTACAATTGGAGATGAATCATTCATTTTAGATAAGCCATTTTTGGTTATGGCTACCCAGAATCCAATAGATCAAGAGGGAACTTATAGCCTCCCTGAAGCTCAAGTAGATAGATTTATGCTTAAGACAGTTATTGATTATCCTAAAATGGATGACGAAAAAGCTATTATTAGGTCTAATCTTTCAGGTGTTGAACAAAAAATTAAACCAGTTGTTACTGTTAAACAAATATTAAAAGCTCAGAAGCTTATTAATGAGGTTTATATGGATGAAAAAATAGAATCTTATATTCTTGATATTATTTTTGCAACCAGATTTCCAGCAAAATATAATTTACAAGACCTTGAACCATTAATTTCTTTTGGAGCCTCTCCAAGAGGAAGTATAAATTTAGCCTTAGCATCAAAATGCTATGCATTTATTAACAGAAGAGGTTATGTAATTCCAGAAGATGTTAGAGCTGTTGTGCACGATGTGTTGCAGCATAGAATCGGAATCACTTATGAGGCAGAGGCTGAAAATTTAACATCCATTGACATCATTAATAAGATAGTTAATGAGATTGAAGTCCCTTAATGAATTTATTAATTCATAAAAATTTCTAATGAATACGAAAGAGCTACTTAAAAAGGTTCGTAAGATTGAGATAAAAACAAGAAAATTATCTGATCATATTTTTGGAGGAGAATACCATTCTACTTTCAAGGGTAGAGGAATGACCTTTAGTGAAGTAAGACAGTATCAAATAGGAGATGATGTTAGAGCAATTGATTGGAATGTGACCGCTAGATATAATGAACCTTTTGTAAAAGTATTTGAGGAAGAAAGAGAGCTTACAATGATGTTGATTGTTGATATTTCTGGCTCAGAATTTTATGGAACCTCTTCAACATTTAAAAATGAATATTTAATAGAAATAGCAGCAACATTAGCTTTTTCTGCAAATCAAAATAATGATAAAGTAGGATTAATTTTATTTACTGACCAAGTTGAATTATACATTCCACCCAAGAAAGGTAAGCCACATATTTTAAGAATTATAAGGGAATTAATTGAATTTAAACCCACTAATAAAAAGACTGATATAAATGCACCGCTTCAATTTGTATCTAAAATTTTAAAAAATCGTGCTATTGTTTTTTTAATGTCTGATTTTATTTCAGAGGACTATTCTAATTCACTTCGAATTATTTCATCTAAACATGATATAACAGGAATTAGAGTATATGATAAAAGTGAAATTACTATACCCAATTTAGGATTAGTTCATCTAATGGACAATGAGGCAAATAAAATGAAACTGGTTTATACTGGTTCAAAAAAGATTAGAAAAAAATATGAGAACTACTATAGAAATAGAATCCAATTGTTTGAGGAGAATTTCAAGAAGGCTGGTGCAGGGATTATTGAGTGTTCTACAACAGATAGTTATCAGAAAAAATTATTAAGATATTTTAGAAATAGATAAGTTAAAATGATCAATAATAACTTTAGAATATTAATAGTTTTATTTATAGGAGTTACGACATCTATAATGTCACAGAAGCTTGTGACTTCAATTGATAGTACTAGTATTTTTATTGGAGAAGAAATCAACTATAAATTAGAGATATATTCAGATAGCTTGCCTGAAATTAAATTTCCTGAGTCAGAGAGTTTTACCTCAATGGAAGTGTTAAAAATTTATGATACAGACACAATAGTATCTAATGATAAATATATAGTTTCAAAGAAATATGCGCTAACTAATTTTGATGCAGCAAGCTATATTCTTTCAAAACAGAAGGTTGTTTTTGGAGATACTACATTATTTTCAGATTCAAAAAAAATTGAAGTTAAATTAGTTGAGGTTGATACATCTAAACAAGGATTATACGCAATAAAGCCTAATATAGAGATGAGTAAGCTTGACATATTTTTAACTAGAGCAAATTCATTTGCAAATGACTATATGTCTATTTTAATTTTAATTTTAATTCTTGTTTTATTATACATTTACAGAAATAAAATATTTGGGAATAAGGAATTTAAATATGAAAAGTCTCCGTATCAAAAAGCCAAGGATGATATAAATGTATTAATAAGATCAGGATATACTGCTGATAAGGGCGCAAAGGGATATTATTCCAAATTAAGTTTTATTATAAGAAACTTTTTAGAAATTAAGGTTTTTGATCATTCACTGGAAAGCACAACAAATGAGTTATTATTTGAATTAAAAAAAATTAAATCAAGCGGTGAGTTAAAATTAACCACATCAACATTAAATAATTTACATCAGATCCTGCAAACAGCAGACTTAGTAAAATTTGCTAAATATCATCCAGATGAAGATATAGCAAAAAAAGACACTGAAAAAATTAAGATTATAGTAGATGAGATTAATAATATCCTTCCAGAACCTACAATGCAAGAATTAAAAAAAGACTATGAATTTCATCAAAAATTGTTAAAGCAGGAAAGGAGCAAAAAAATCAAAAAAGCCATCATAGTCTTTACGGGGATTCTGGTTTCGGGTATTTTAATTTCAAGTATTTTATTTGGATTTACATATGTTAAGGACACTATACTTAGAAATGATAATTTAATTTTATTAGAGACAAAAAATTGGGTTACTACTGAATATGGTGCTCCTGGAATCACCATTGAAACACCAGAGGTATTAACAAGAAAATTATCAGAGCCTAATTTTAAATATTTAAACTCTACAAATTTATCTGAGTTCTCGTTTAAAAACAATGATAATTCAATGCAGATTTATGTCTCAAATACAAAATTCAATGATAAAATTAAGCCAGAAGATTTTCAAAAATACATTGATTATTCTCTTGATATAATAGAAACTATGGGCCTGAGTAATATTGTAATTAAGTATGAAAATTTTACTACTGCTAATGAGGCTGAAGGCATTAGAGTATATGGTTCAGCAGATTTTATGGATTCTAATAGTGATAAAATAATAAGTGGGAAATATTCAATATTAGGATTTTTTACTGAGAATGGATTTAAACAACTAATTATAATTCAGAAGGATGATATTTATTTAAATGACATCACAGACAATGTTATCTCTTCAGTTGAATTAATTAAAAAGCAACAATAATGATTTTAAAAATAGAATTTTTAAATATTGAATTTTTATGGTTGTTGGCAGCCATACCATTATTAGCTTTATGGTATTATTATACAGGCAAGTACAAATCTAATACCTTGAATTTTTCTAATTCAGAAGCATTCTCAGAGTCAAAATCATTTGTTGTATTGCTTGAGCCAATTCTTAGAATTTTTAGAATGATTGCTTTAACGTTACTGATTATTGCATTAGCAAGACCTCAGGTTACTGACATGTCTACAAGAGTTAAAAATAATCAAGGGATAGATATTGTTATGGCTATTGATGTTTCAGCAAGTATGTTGGCAAAAGATTTAAAACCAAATAGACTAGAAGCATTAAAAAATGTGGCTGCAAATTTTATTAGAAGTAGAACAACTGATAGAATTGGCCTTGTTGAATATGCTGGTGAAAGCTATACAAAGACCCCAATAACTAGTGATAAGTCAATTATTCTCCGGTCTTTAAGGGAAATAGAATATAATACAATTATTGAAGGAGGCACTGCTATAGGGATGGGCCTGGCAACTTCTGTAAACAGAATAAAAGATAGTAAGGCTATAAGTAAGGTGGTTATTTTATTAACGGATGGTGTAAATAATTCAGGATTTATAGACCCTTTAACAGCAGCAGAACTTGCTAATGAATTTGGCATTAAAATATATACAATTGGATTAGGGACTAATGGTATGGCACTATCTCCTATAGGCATTGATTCTAGAGGAAAATTTAACTATGCAAATGCTAAAGTTGAAATAGATGAAAAGCTTTTAAAAGAAATTGCTGACATGACAGGAGGAAAATATTTTAGAGCAACGAATAATAGTAAATTAATAGAGATATATGACGATATTGATAAGCTTGAAAGATCAGATATTGAAGAATTTAAATATTATAATGTTCAAGAAAAATACAGACTTTTTCTTTTGCCTGCACTAATACTAATTGGATTGGAAATGATTTTAAAATTTACTTTGTTTAGAAGTTTTATATAATGTATCAAATAGAAGAAATATCATGGTTGTGGTTGGGAATTATCCCAATATTAGTAGTGATTTTATTTGCTATAGATAGAGTTTGGAAATCAAAGATTCAAAATAGATTTGCATCAAATGAGATTATATTAAGGCTTAGCCCAAATATTTCATTATTTAAACCTTATCTAAGAATTTTCATGATCTTCTTTTCTTTAATTTTTCTTGTATTATCCATGATTAATCCTCAAATGGGAACTAAAATGGAGACTTTTAAAAGATTTGGAGTTGATATAGTATTTGCAATTGATGTTTCAAGAAGTATGTTAGCTGAGGATGTAGCTCCAAGTAGACTAGAGAAATCTAAGCAGCTAGTTAATCAAATTATAAACAACCTAAGTGGAGATAGAATTGGAATTGTAGCATATGCTGGCAAGGCATTTCCACAATTACCAATTACCACAGATTATTCTTCAGGCAAAATGTTTTTACAAAACATGAACACGGATATGATATCATCTCAAGGAACTGCTATAGATGAAGCAATACAACTTGCAACCACATATTTTGATGATGAAAATAAAATTGAAAGAATTTTAATAATTATTTCTGATGGGGAAGATCATAATGATATATCATTAGATATGGCAAAAATTGCAGCCGAGAAAGGAATTATTATTTATACCATTGGAGTAGGAATGGATAAGGGCGCTCCAATTCCAATAAAAAGAAATGGTATTGTAGAGAGTTATAAAAAAGATAGTAAAGGGGAAGTGGTCATAACAAAATTAAATAAGGATGTATTAGTAAAAATTGCTGAAGCAACTAAAGGAGAATATATTGATGGGCTAGACACAAAATTCGTAATTGATAGAATTAAAGGTATTTTAAACCAAACTGAAAAAAAAGAATTTGAATCTAAAAAGTTCTCTGAATATAAGGACCAATTCCAATGGTTTTTAGCCATAGGAATTTTCATGCTTTTTATAGAAGTTTTTTTATTTGATACTAAAACATTATGGGTAAAAAAATTAAATTTATTTAATGAAAATTAATATATAGATGGTATTACAGAAGTATTTACATATTATAGTTATATTTTTCCTTTCCATTAATTTATTTGGTCAGAACGAATCTTATAATAAATACTTGTATGATGGTAATATAAATTATGAAAAAGATTTTCTTATGACTGAGAATAATTATAGAAAGGCGATATCAATGAATTCTTCAAATATAAAAGCGCCCTATAATTTATCAAACAAATATTATGAAGAAGAATTATATGATGAAGCATTACTAAGACAGGCTGAGGCATTAAAACATGCAAAGTCAAATAATGAAAAACATAGAATCAATCATAATATCGGAAATATTCTTATGAAAAAAAATCTATGTAAAGAGGCTCATGAAGCCTATAAGAATGCTTTAAGAAACAATCCAAATGATGATGAAACAAGATATAATTTATCTTTAGCAAAGCTTTGTGCTGATGAGCAAAACAAGAATGATGAGAAGAATGATGATAAGGATGACAAGAACAAAGATGACCAGAATGACAAGAATAAGGATGACCAGCAAAAGGATGATAATAAGCAGGATCAGAAAGATGAAAATAAACAAAAGAATAAGGATGACCAGAACAAGAATGATAATAAGCAGGATCAGAAAGATAATAATAAGGATAAGAAAAAAAATGATCCATCAAAGGAAAGAGGATCAGCAAAATTATCTCCTGAGCAAATTAAGAATTTATTGAAGGCTATGAATAATGAAGAGAATAAGGTTCAGGCAAAAATTAATGAAAAGAAACAAAAAGGAGCTAAGATTGTAACTGAAAAAGATTGGTAATGAGAAATATTTTATTAGTTATATTGTTTGGATTTTTTAGCTGTATTATATCAGCTCAAGTTAATTTTAGAGCTAATTTAAGCAAGAGCTCTCTAGGTATTAATGAGCGAGTTAGAGTTGATTTTATAATTGATAAGGATGGTGATAATTTTACTCCACCAGAATTTGAGAATTTTAGAATTGTAGCTGGCCCAAGCCAGTCAATTAAAAATTCATGGATTAATGGTAAAAAATCATACTCCAAAACATACACCTATTTTTTATCTCCTGTGAAAAAGGGAAATTTTAAAATTGGCCAGGCTTCTATACAAGTTGGTGATGAAATTTATAAGACTATGGCTCTTAAACTAGTAGTTACTAGTGCAGTTGATAAGCCATTGAATCCAAATGACCCGTTGTATGTAGCAGATAAAAATATACATTTAGTTGCTGAAGTTTCAAAGACTAACCCATATTTAAATGAACCAATATCAATTGTGTATAAATTATACGTATCTCCTGATACGGGCGTAAATAATTGGAGAGAATTAGATGCTCCAAGATATGCAGATTTCTGGAGTAAAAACATTAATATTAAAAATTTAATGGTAGAAAACGGAACATATAAAGGAGAGCCATATAGATATGTTATTTTACGTAAAACAGTTTTATATCCTCAAAAAATTGGAGACCTATCTATTGAACCACTTGTATTAGACATTACAGTTCAAACTCCTAGCAATAGAAGAGACTTCTTTGGCCAAATAATAAACAATACTGTAAATAAAACAGTTTCTGCAGGAAAACTAAAAGTGCAAGTTAAGCCACTTCCTGAAATGGGTAGACCAAATAATTTTTCAGGAGCTGTAGGGAAATTTGATTTATTTGTAACCACTTCAAAAAAGGAATTATTGCTTTCTGAAGCATTTCAGTTAGATCTTGAAATTAAAGGGAACGGTAACTTTAATTTATTTGCTTTTCCCTCAATTAATTTACCCCAGTCTTTAGAGGTATATGAGCCAGAAAGATCAGAAAAATTAACTACAAATTTTAAGGGGATTAGAGGAAGTATAAAAGATCAATATACAATAGTTCCTTCGTCTGCTGGAAAATATTCTATTCCTAGAATTTCATTTAATTATTTTGATCCTAATGACTCTAAATATAAAACACAAACTTCTACACAAAATTATATAAACGTAAAGGGAGCTATTACTAATAATTCTAGAATAGAAAATAATGCAGAAGATCGACCTTCAAATAAGGTAGATTTAATGCAATATGGAAATCTGTCTTTCAAGACAAAAACAAAATTTAAGAAAATTAACCAACAGATATTTTTCTATTCCAAAATATTTTGGATCATCTTACTACTGCCTTTTACCATATTATTTATCATTTTAATAATACAAAGAATTTTAAATAATAAGAAAAATGATAAAAACTGGATTAGAGCTAATAATGCAAAAAAATTAGGAAAAAAATATCTGTCAGATGCCAAGAAAAATATTGATAATAAAACAAAATTCTACGAAGCTTTAGATAAGGCTATGATGAATTATTTAAAATCAATTTTGCTATTTGATAATAGTGAGTATAACGCAAAGAAAGTTAGAGAATCTTTATTAAATAAATCAGTAAGTTTAAAAACAATAAATTTATTAGAAGACATATTTAATAATTGTCAAATGGCTAGATATACTCCTTTTGATACTGTTGATATGGACAACGATTATAGAAGAGCTTTGGAGTTAATAACATTAATCAATAATGAAATAAAATGAAAAATATTATAGCTACTATAAATATTATGTTGATGTTTTTTACCTCCATTTTATCAGCTCAGGTAAATGTTGAGAATATCTTTTCTAGGGCTAATGAACTATATAATAAAGGAGACTACATTGAGGCCATAAATAATTATAAAGAAATAATTAAGAATGATTTACACTCAGCTGAGTTGTATTATAATTTAGGAAATTCTTATTATAAGATAGACAGCATTGCTTCATCAATTTATTATTATGAAAAAGCAATTCAATTAAATCCAAATGATAGCGAAATACTTGATAATTTAGAATTAGCTAATAATTCTCTAGTCGATGAAATAGACCCAATCACTACTCCTCTAATAGAATCAATCTTTAATCGTGTGTCAAATATTTTTTATTTTGAAACTTGGGGCTACATTTCTATATTTTTTAGTTTTTTAATCGTAGCATTATTTTTATCTTACTATTTTTCTAATAATAGTAAAGCAAAAAGAACAGCATTTATACTTTTATGTATATCAGCTATATTTATGTTAGCATCATTAACTAACGGAAATAATGGATATAATAGCTATATCAATAATGAATATGCTATAATTTATTCATATGAAACAGATTTAAAAACTGAACCAAATTTTAGGTCAGAAACTTTATTTATGTTACATGAAGGGACTAAGGTGCAAGTAATGGAAACCTATAATAATTGGATTAAAATTAGATTAGTTAATGGTCAAATTGGGTATATTCAATTAATTGATGTAAAAATATTATGATAACAAAAGAGCAAGTTATAAAATCTCAGAATCAATGGGCACAGGGTGTAATTGAAATCGGAACTTTGAAAGATGATAATGCCTGTAAGAAATGTGCAATGGATTTCCTAGATGACTTATATTTTTTTGAAATAGGGCCAGTTCTTTTTAAGCCGACTATGGCCTCTTCGCAACAATTTAGAAGCTCAATAGAAATGGCTTTATCCTATTTTATTGGAGGTGAAAATGCCTTTTGTAAAGAAGATGATGGTTTTGCTAAGAAATCTTGGACAGACATTAAATTTGAAAACCATAACATAATATTAGACAACAATAGAGCAATTGCAATGGGGAATTATTATTTTAAGTCTAATGACAGTAATGTTATAAAAGTTGAATATACTTTTGGATATAAGCTGGTGAATGGAAAATTAAAAATTGATCTACACCATTCATCACTTCCGTATAGTTCAGATTTCTAAATTATGTAATAAACACAAGGAATAGTTCTTGATTTATATACCTTATAGAAGGATAAAAAATGGAATTTAAAATAGTTAACTCATCTACTATTTTAACTGTTGAATTTATTTTATCAAATACAAGCACAAATACCATACAGATAATAAAATATTTAATTAATCCAAAAAATGCTCCAGCAATTTTATTTAGCAAGCCAAGAGCAATAGCATCTGCTAGTTTAGTTAATGATTTTGCAATTAGATTTAATAAAATAACTACTATAATTAATGTAATTATAAAAGATATAATGGCGATATAATTTTCTTCTATTGAAATAAATTCTTTAAGATATTTACTAATAATTGGATTAAAATTAATGGCACAGTATAAGCCTAATATTAATCCAATTAATGATGATACTTCCAAAAATAGACCTCTATAAAAGCCTCGAACTATTCCATATATTAAAATTATTGATATTACTATGTCAATGCTATTTCCGCTCATTTAGATATCTTAATATTAAAAATAATAAATTATACTTGTTATATTATTATGATATTTGTTAAATGACACATTTTATTAATGAAGAAAGCCATCATTAACTAAGTTTTATTAAATTTGATTTATTCAATTTGCTAATGATAGATAAAATTAAATCTAGTATAAACGACATTTCTTCTTTTGAATCTAAATCTTCTGAAGAAATTGAACTTTTTAGAATAAAATATTTAGGAAAGAAAGGAATAATTAACAAATTATTTTCTGAATTTAAAACAATTGATAATAGTCAAAAAAAAGAAGTAGGGCAATTATTAAATCAGTTAAAAAATGTAGCTAATCAAAAAATGGCTGATTTAATTTTAGATATTTCAGAGGGCTCAAGTCAATCTAAATCAATTAATGATATTACTAGGCCTGGAGATCCAATAGCAATTGGATCTAGACATCCTATATCTTTAGTAAAAAACAGGATAATTGACATCTTTTCAAAGATAGGATTTACTATAAGTGAAGGCCCAGAAATTGAAGATGACTGGCATAATTTTACAGCTTTAAATTTGCCTGAATATCATCCTGCAAGAGATATGCAGGATACTTTCTTTATAGAAAAAGATCCTGATATTTTATTGAGGACTCATACAAGTTCAGTTCAGGTTAGATATATGGAAAATAATAAACCACCTATAAGAACAATATCTCCTGGAAGGGTTTATAGAAATGAAGCAATTTCTGCTAGATCACATTGTTTCTTTCATCAGGTTGAAGGCTTATGTATTGACAAGAATATAAGTTTTGCTGATTTAAAACAAACTTTAGAATATTTTACAAAAATGTTATTTGGGAAATCAAAAATTAGACTTCGACCATCATATTTCCCTTTTACAGAACCAAGTGCAGAAGTGGATGTTTACTGGGGACTTGAAAATGACTTAGACTATAAAATGACTAAAGGGACAGGTTGGTTAGAAATTATGGGATGTGGGATGGTTGATCCAAATGTGTTGGAAAACTGCGGAATTGACCCTAAAGAATATTCTGGATATGCATTTGGATTAGGCATTGATAGAATTGCTTTATTATTACATCAAATAGATGATATAAGACTTCTTAGCGAAAATGATGTAAGATTTATTAAACAATTTAAGTCTACTATTTAGCCTAAATTTTCAGATAGTTTTTTAAAAGTTTTTTTCGGACTTCTTTTTAAATATAATATGTTGTATACAGCATCTATGATAGGAGTGATTGCTTTAGATTTTGATTCTATATTTATTAAGTATGCTTTTTTTGTTGACATGTATCCTTCAGCAATCATAGTCATCTCCATTTTGGCATATTTTACTGAATAACCTTTCCCAATCATATTGCCAAAGAGTCTATTTCTTGAGAAAGTTGAATATCCGGTAACTAATAAGTCTCCTAAATATGCAGCATCATTAATATCTCTTTTCATTCTATACCTTTTCTCAATAAATCTATTTATTTCTTTTATAGAGCTACTCATCAATACACTTTGAAAATTATCTCCATACCCAAGTCCATGCGCTATTCCAGCAGCTATTGCATAGATATTTTTCAGCATACTAGCATATTCTATGCCTATTACATCATCACTAGTTTTTATAGAGATATATGAACACATAAATTTTGAGGCTATTTTTTTTGCTAACATTTTGTTTGAAGATGCAATAGTTAGATATGAAAGTTTTTCTAGAGCCACTTCTTCAGCATGACATGGCCCACCGAGTACTAAAAAATTATTTTCTATAATTTTAAAATCTTTTTCAAGATGTTCTCCTACTAATAGGTTTGATTCAGGGATTATGCCTTTCACAGCAGATACTACAATTTTATCTGAAATATCTATTGAAATATTTTTTAGTACACTACTTGTAAATTCAGAAGGAACAGCAATAATTAATACATCGGCATTACTAATAAGCTCATCTATATTATCACTAACATTGATTTTTTTCATATTTAGCTCTACAGAGCTTAAATAATTAGGATTATGAGAATGTTTAAGGATATACTCTAAATTATTTGCCTTTCTTATATACCAATTAATTTCTTTAAGATTTTCAGATAAAATTTTAACTATTGCTGTAGCCCAACTTCCACTTCCAATTACACAAAATTTTAGATTACTTTTCATAATATTTTTTAAATATATAGATTATGTTTAGTTATATACTCGTATACATTATTAGAAATAAATTTTATTACATCGCCCCTGTTTTTAATAAGCTGTCTTATATTAGTTGAATTGATTTCTACCAGAGGAGCTTTTATTATTTGAATATTACTGTGTTTAATTATTGAGAGACTTTTATTTGTTTTAGTTGACCTAGGATATACGTATATCTTATAACAATTTAGTATTTCTTGATAATCTTTCCAGTTCTTAAAATTAATTAGATTGTCTTCGCCAATTATTATACTAAAGATATCATTTGGAAATTTATTGGAGATATGCTTTAGGGAGTTTATAGTATAATTAGGTCTTTCTAAATTTAGTTCAATATCACTGGCTTTTAAATTATTATCATCCTTTATTTGAATCTTAACTATTTCAAATCTATGAGTGAAATCAGTTAAATTGCTAATATTTTTTTCAGGATTTTGAGGTGTTACTATAAACCAAACTTCATTTAAAAAATCATTATTAATAAGAAAATCAGCAATACTAATATGTCCAAGATGAATTGGATCAAATGTCCCAAAATAGAGTCCAATTTTCATGAGTAGAATTAAATAAAATTATTAATTATTGATTTTATTTTAGTCACTGTTTCTTCAATGTTATTATTTTCAATAGAATGATCATAAAGAACAGACATGGCCATCTCTTTAGATGCTTTTGAGAGTCTCATTTTTATCTTTTCTTCAGATTCAGTACCTCTATTTCTTAATCTATTCTCTAATTCTTTTAAGGATGGAGGGTGAATAAAAATAGTTAATGTATTCTCAGGAAATGTTTTTTTTATAGAAAGCCCTCCAATTACATCAATATCAAAAATTAGATTTTTACCAGAATTATTTAGACTACTTGTTTCAGATTTTAATGTACCATAAAAATTATTTTCATAAACTTCCTCCCATTCAATAAATTCATTTAAGCTGATTTTTTTCTTGAATTCATTTACGGATAAAAAATAATAATCCTTTCCATCAACTTCATTTTCTCTTTTTCTCCTAGATGTTGCTGAAATAGAAAATCCTAGATTTAATGATACTTCAGATATTAGGCGCTTAACTATTGTGGTTTTACCTGATCCTGAAGGAGCTGCAATAACTATTAGTTTTCCTGTTTTCATTAAAGAATATTAAAAATTTGTTCTTTTATTTTTTCCAATTCATCTTTCATTCTAACCACTGCTTTTTGCATTTCAGCATCATATGATTTAGCCCCAATAGTATTAATTTCTCTACCCATTTCTTGGCTAATAAACCCTAATTTTTTCCCATTAGGAATCTTCCCATTTATTACTTTATTAAAAAAGCTTAAATGACTATTAAGACGGACAATCTCTTCATTGATATCATATTTTTCTATGTAATAAATTAACTCTTGTTCAAATCTGTTTTGATCTATTTTTATTTTTAAATTTACAATATCTTCTTTTATTTTCTTTTTCAGTTTTCCGATTCTTTTATCCTTTAATTTATTTATTTTAATTAAG
>CABXHU010000009.1 GCA_902512065.1 uncultured Bacteroidota bacterium
AGGTGATAGAATAATTTCCATCGAAATCTGCAACTACACCTGTAGAAGTACCAACAATGACAACCGTTGCTCCGGGAAGAGGTTGGCTGTTTCTATCAGTAACACTACCAGTTACAGTAGTTTGTGCGTAAGAAAACACACAAAATAACATCATAAAAATTTTAAGAATTGTTCTCATAATCTAGTTATTAGTTTAATTTTTGATAGCACAATATACTTATATAATCTGTTATCTGCACAGGATTTTATAAAAATTTGACATTTTTAAAACAATTTTAAGTATTAAATTATTAAATATTTAGGCTATAATATATGTGAATAATATATGTGAGAATTATATATTACGGGGTTTTTTCTTAAAAATCTAATGAAAATCCAAATGTTGGGATTGGCGTATTTCTATTAATTTCTACCTCTGTTAATTCAAGAGGATTAATGATAATTCCATTGGAATCTCTATTTAATCCATACTCTGGAGGTAATGGAATTTTTTGAGATAGAATATTTAATATTTCAAAATAGAAGCTTACAGAGATATTCTCCTTATTCCACTTTTTGTCTACTCTGATGTCTAGCTGACTAAAATTATTTAATTTCTCTTCACCTAATCTGGAATAATCCAACACCATTTCAGGATAGCTCATCATACTTGCATTTAGATCATATGGCACATAAGGTGTTTTACCAGCAAACCTAAGTCTTGAGCTTAACTCCCAGTTTTTGTTTAACTTATATCCATTACTAAAAGACACTAAGTGTCTGCTATCCCATACTGAAGGCAAGTATTCAGAAGTAAAACCAGAGAATTTGCTATGGAAATAGGTATATGAGAAAATTCCATAGAAATTATTGGTTAATTTTTGTTGAAATAACGCCTCTATTCCATAAGTTTTACCCTTACCAACGGCACTTACCTCTTCATTACCAAGGACTTCAAAATCCCCGCCTTTATTAGCAAGTGATACTTGATCAATTACTGATACAGGGAAATTATCATATTTTTTTAGAAATGCTTCAACTGAAACTTTAGATGAATTAGATAAATTATAGTCTATCCCAGTCACAAAATGTTTGCTTTCAGTATATTTATTATTCTTATTTAAATATTCTCCATTATTATTTTGATATCCAAGCATTGTATAGGTTGGCATTTTATAGTATTTGCCAACAGACATGTTCCATCTCCATTTTCTATCATCACTAATGGCGTAAGATAAGGAAACTCTTGGTGAGAAATTATCTAGAAAACTAGACCCTGTTGAAAAAGTATCTTCATCTACCCTAAATCCAATTGAAAAATCTAATCTGTTATTAAAGAAACTCCTAGATCCATTTGCAAAGAATCCGTATTTATAAAAATCTATTTGTGTATTATAATTTAGCCCCAAAAATAAATTTTCAGTATTGTTAAAGTAATTTGATAATTGAAAATTACCCCCCCATTTAAGTTTCCAATCCTTATAATAATTTATAGACTTAACCCTAAGTTTGGTCTCCCACTCATGAGAATCATTTCTAAATAACAGCCCAGATTCATTTAAATTATCAGAATATCTGGAAAAAATATTTTTTAATTTATTAGTACTTAATGAAGTCATTAATTGACCCTTTTGATTTTTATATTTTCTTTTCCATGAAATTCCAGTAGTGGTGGTATTTTGTTGAATAATTGGAACTTGTTCTAATTGAGCCTGTTGTTGCGCATCAAAATCATCAGGCGCTTCAACTGAAAAGTCATCAATTGATCCTAATCCTATAAAATTTATTGAGTTGTACTTATCAATTTTATGATGAATCTTCCATTGGTAGTCCCAATAGTCTGGCCTGATTGGAAGTCCGATTAATTTAAATAGAAATTGCAAATAACTTTTTCTCAATGAAAATATCATTGTAGTTTTTACTTCTTCATTAGGTTTATTAAAAATTGGGCCTTCAAATGTTAATCCAGATTCACTAGCTCCAACTCTTAGATTTCCTGAAAATTGATTACTGTTTCCATTTTTTTGCTCAAATGACAAAACCCCGCTTAATGGATTATCATATTCAGCACCAAAAGCAGAAGTTGATAGGGTTACCTCTTGAATAAATGAAATATTAATCATTCCTCTTGGACCTCCTGCACTTCCTTGGGTACTAAAATGATTTATATTTGGAATTTCAATGCCATCTAAATAGTACACAGTTTCATTAGGAGCTCCCCCTCTAATAATTATATCGTTTCTAAAACCGCCTACCGATGGAGATAGTCCAGGCATGCTTTGTACAACCTTGGTTATATCATTATTTGCACCAGGATAGCTTTCAATTTCTACTGCAGAAAAAGTATTTATTGAAAGCGGAGATTCCATAGTTTTTTTAAATGGGCTTTCAGTAATAACAACTTCATCTAATGTTTCACTTGATTCATTTAGAAATATTTTTAGATTAGGATTCCCTTTACTTTTTATAATAACATTATATACTTTTTGAGATTGATAGCCAATATAGCTTATGGTAATATTATATGTTGTGGTGGGGATATTTTCTATTATAAAATAACCGTTTTCATCACTGATTGCTCCAATGGATGTCTCATCCAGAATAATATTTGCACCAAGCAATGGTAATTGACTTTTACTATCAAATATTTCACCAATAATACTTCCTTGGTTTTGTGAAAAGGAAGAAAAGATATTTAAAACTAAAACTGCTAAAAATAAATTTAAATTTTTCATATAAGCTAATTACAGATTAGAGGTATATTCCATTAAATAAGTACAAATCATTGCTCCGTAGGTTCCTACTACATATCCAAAAACTGCAAGTAACACGCCAACAGTGGCTAAAGATGGATGAAATGCTGCAGCTACAACAGGCGCAGATGCGGCACCACCTACATTAGCTTGACTTCCGACAGCTAAAAAGAAATAGGGAGCTTTAATTAATTTTGCAACAATAATTAATAAAAATGCATGAATTGACATCCATATTATTCCAATTAGAATTAGTTTAGGTTCATCTAAAATAGATCCTAAATCCATTTTCATTCCAATTGTTGCGACCAGTACATAGATAAAAATACTACCAATTTTACTAGCACCAATTCCTTCAAAATTTCTAGCTTTTGTGAATGATAATCCAATTCCAATAAATGTTGCAATTGATATCATCCAAAAAAACTTAGATGCAAAAGAGGATAACCCTGAGCTTTTATCAGCAATTATTTCAAAATTTGAAGTTAGAAATTCAGAAATATATTCAGCTCCTAGATGGGAAAAACCAACTGTTCCAAATGCAATTCCTAGTAGTATCATATAATCTGTTAAGTTTGGAATTCTTTTATTACTGTTGGAGAATGAACTAACTTTTTCTTTCAGTTCTTCAATTGCAGATGTATCAGCCTTCAACCACTTATTAATTGCTTTTTTCTTTCCAATGCCAAACAATATTAGAGCCATCCAAATATTTGCGACTACAATATCTACTAAGACCATCCCGCCATATTTTTGTGGATTATATTCAAATATCTCTAACATTGCTGCTTGATTTGCTCCACCACCAATCCAGCTTCCTGCCAATGTTGATAATCCTCTCCAAATCGCATCTGGACCAGCACCGTTAAATAATTCAGGGAAAAAAAATGATAAGATCAAGATTGATATTGGCCCTCCAATTATGATTCCAACCGTTCCAGTAAAAAACATAACCAGCGCCTTGTAGCCTAAATTGTATATTGCTTTTAAATCAATACTTAATGTCATTAATAATAATGATGCAGGCAATAAATATCTGCTTGCTATATAGTAGGTTTGAGATTCCTCAGAAGAAATTATTCCTAATGAGTTGAATATTGCAGGAATAAAATAACACATTAATAGACCTGGAATAATTTTATAAAATTTATACCAAAACCCATTTTCCTTTGATTCAGTATAAAAGACAAATCCAAGGGAAATCATTAATATTCCGAATACTATTGCATCATTGGTAAAAGGCATAATTATAATTTCGGATAAATTTAATTAAAGAATATTTAAAATACTATTTTATAATTTCAATGTTTAAAGAATGCTAACAAGAAAAAACATCAATAGTTATAGCAACAAATCATTCCACCGTTACTGACTTTGCAAGGTTTCTAGGTTGGTCCACATTTTTCCCTAGCTTAACAGCAATGTGATACGCCAATAGCTGAAGGGGAATTGTTGTAACAAATGGTGTTAGCGCTGCAATTGTTTCAGGCACTTCAATTGTTTCATCTGCAATTTTTGAAATTTCTTTATCACCTTCAAAAACTATTGCAATTATTTTCCCTTTTCTAGATTTTATTTCTTGAATATTGCTTAATATTTTATCATAATAAAGTTTATTTGTTGCTATAACTATTGATGGCATGTTTTTATCAATTAGAGCAATTGGGCCATGTTTCATTTCAGCTGCAGGATATCCTTCTGCATGTATATAGGATATTTCTTTAAGTTTTAGCGCGCCTTCAAGTGCAACTGGAAAGTTATATCCTCTTCCTAGATATAAGCAATTACTTGAGGCTTTTATTTTATTAGCAATTTTTTTGACCTTATTGTTGGTGCCAAGTACTTTAGTAATTTTTTTCTCAATAGAGCCTAGTTCATATATATATTCACGATATTTTTTTGAAGATATTATTCCTTTGGATTTACTTAGTTTAACAGCGATAAGATAAAGAACAGTCATTTGTGTAGTAAATGCTTTAGTTGAAGCTACTCCAATTTCTGGACCAGCATGAGTATATGATCCAGCATCAGTTTCTCTACTAATTGTAGAGCCAACTACATTACATATGCCATATACAAAGGCACCGCTACTTTTAGCAAGTTTTATTGCAGCTAGCGTATCAGCTGTTTCACCTGACTGAGATATGGCTATTATTATATCAGATTTATTTATTACAGGATTTCTATATCTAAATTCAGAAGCATATTCAACCTCTACGGGAATTTTAGCAATTTTTTCAAACATATACTCAGCAATCAATCCTGCATGCCAAGAAGTACCACAAGCAACAATAGTAATTTTATTTGTTGAAAGAAATTTATCAATATAATCATCCACTCCAGACATTTTTATTATACCACTTTTTATTTTTAGTCTACCACGAAGCGTGTCGATTACAGCTTTAGGCTGTTCATAGATTTCTTTTAACATAAAGTGATCAAAGCCTCCTTTTTGAATTTTAGCTAAATCAATTTCTAATTTTTCAACTGTTGGGTTTGTAAATGAATCATCTTTTATTTTTCTGTATTGAGTCTGTTTGTGATTGCGAATTATGGCCATCTCTCCATCATTTAAATAGATAACATTTTTTGTTTGATCTAAAAAAGGAGTGACATCACTGCCAACAAAATATTCGTTATTCCCTATGCCTATACATAGAGGGCTCCCTAGTCTTGCAACTACTATTTCATCGGGTTTTTTAATATCTATAACAGCAATTGCATAAGCTCCAACTACATAATTCAAAGCCAATTGAACTGCCTCGCCTAACTTTATTTTTTCTTTAATTTGTATGTGTTCAATTAAATTAACTAAGACCTCTGTATCAGTATCTGTGTAAAAGACAAACCCCTCATCTACTAACTCTTTTTTTAAAGAAGAATAATTTTCTATAATTCCATTATGTACAATATGTAATTCATTTGAATTTGAAGAATGCGGGTGTGAATTGTTATCATTTGGCTCTCCATGGGTTGCCCATCTTGTATGACCTATTCCCATAAAACCACTAAAGGATTTAAGTTTAGAAATCTTCTTTTCTAATTTGTTTATTTTCCCTTTACACTTTTTAGAAATTATTTTACCATTATTATATAAACAAATTCCAGCACTATCATAACCTCTATATTCAAGCCTTTTTAAACCATTTAATATTATTGGGGATGCGTCATTTGGTCCTATATAGCCTACAATTCCACACATAGTTTGTCTTTTATATAAATTTAAAATTATTTAAATGAAGTGAAACAAAATTTGTTAAATATTATAATGTCTATAATATTAGTCTTCTGGCTCAGTATAGTATATTTTAATTTTAGGCCTTTTGTCTTCTTGTTGACTTTGATTGCCATGAAGAACAGTCCCCTTATGACTTAATATAGTTCCTGAGGCTAATTGTAAATCTTCATCTTCCGTTTCATCATTTAAAATATTAAAGAATGAAGTAGCGGTTATATCATTAATTATCCCTAGTCCCAATTTAGAATTTGTTGAATCATTTAAAATTATATTATTTAGGTGTTCTGTTATTCTAATTTTATATTTTATTCCTTGACCTTCAGGCTCATCATCAACCCTTTTAAGAGGCTCAAGATGATTAATTTTTGCATTAATTGTAGTTGAGCTTACTGATTGATCTAGATAATAATCTATTAAACTCATATTTTGTTCATAGTTATATATGTATATTCTGTCAGGTTCATTTTCTAGATTTAAACCTTGATCTACATAAAATTCAATATAGGCTTCATTAATTAGTTTTAAAGGGACATCTGAAATATCATCATAGAAGAAACTTTTAAAATGATCAAATGCATCAACTTGATCTCCCATTTCATCTTCTACCGTCCCATTAAATAAGTCAACTATTCCAATATATCCTTCTCCCCCCTTTAAATACATGACTTCATCTCCATTAACATCATCTGAATTTGTAACATCAACAGAAAAATTGTTGTCAAAAACATTTAAAAGAACACCAGAGAAATTAAGAACATAATCATTTTGATATGTTGTTATATCATCAACACTACCTGTATCTGTTTCTGAAGTAATAGGCGTGTCAGATGTATAGTGAATTGTTAAATTAGTATTAGTAGATGCCAAATTTAAAAGCATCATACATCCTTCTGAATTTATACTCTCAACTTTAAAATATAATCCTCTAAAAAATTCTTTAAAATTATACTCGTTACTTAATACAGGGTCATCTTGGTTTGATAAAATTAAATTTTGCCAATATTCATCAACCTCATTATCTAATCTAATCCTTAAAGCAGGAGCTATTTTTTGAGAGACAAAAGCCACATCATTTGTGTCTAATTCAGTTAGATTAATTTGACTTGCATCTGGAACAAAATCATTAATTTCAAATAGAAGATCACCTTCTAATTGACCTTGACTAATGGATTCTATATTGGACAACGAGCCATTAGAATAATATTTTTGAGTATCATCAAATTCTCCATATGGATCAAAAGATCTTAAGAAGAAATTATTTCTGTATACAGAAATCTTAATAGGAGAACCCCCATATATTGAATCAAGTTCATATGTAATATCATCATCATCACTTGTCTCTACACCTCTACTAAAATACGGGATAGTTAGTATGACTGAGTCGAGGACAGCGTTTTCACCAAAGTCAGGATCATATTGATCTGGAACCATTTGTCCTACAAAGCTAGAAGTAGATTCACCATATACTGCATGATTATTATATCCAAGAAGAAATGAAGGCAAATTGTTTGATTGGACTGGATCAAGGCTTTTTGAACTAGTTACAATTGGATATTCAATTGATTTAGTTTCAAAATTAATTGCATTATCTGAATTAATGACATCAGATTCAAGACTAGTAAAATCTTTTTCACAAGATTGAATTGATATCAATGCGAAACAAATTATAAATAAATAAATTTTGTTTGGAAAACTTTTCATTATTAATTAATCTTTAATTCAACAATTTGTTATAAAATTCTGAATACTCTTCTATAAATGAATCTTTGGATTGATACCCTAATACAGGTTTTTTGCATTTATCTAAGTAATCTTGAAGTTCTTTTGGCATTTTTTCTGAACCTACTATAAGTGCATCAGAAAAATCAATAGCAGTTTTCATAAGATTATTATAGTTAGGATTCTTTATATCGGCAATTTTATTTTCTTCAATTTCATCAAACATGATTTTATCAAATAATTTCTTGTTTAATGAACCAGCAAATCCTGTGCCATAAACAGATGTAACAACCTTGCTGTTTTGAAAAATCGGTTCATCTTTATACATTTCTTTCAGATATAAAGGAAAGAATGATGAAAGCCATCCATGTACATGAATTATATCTGGAGGCCAATTAAGTCTTTTAATGGTTTCAATTACACCCTTAGCAAAAAAGATTGCACGCTCATCATTATCTTTAAATAGTTTCCCATTTTCATCAGTAAATGTTGCCTTTCTTTTAAAAAAGTCTTCATTATCAATAAAATAAACTTGTATTCTTTCTTTAGGAATAGAGGCTACCTTAATAATTAGAGGCATGTCAAGATCATTAATCACTAAATTTAATCCAGATAATCTTATTACTTCATGAAGTTGATGCCTTCTTTCATTAATACTCCCATATTTTGGCATGAAAATTCTAATTTGTCCCCCTTGTTTGTTGACCATTCGAGGAATTTCAAAAGACATGGATGAGATTTCTGTTTCTGGTAAATAGGGTACTACCTCAGATGATACATATAAAATCTTTTTGTTTTTCATAATCCCTAAATTTAAAAAGCGGCCCTTAAAAGGAAGCAAAATTACAAAAATTATGCAGATTAATTGCAATGTATTAAGTTTACAAGGTGTTAAATTTTTATTAAAATGATTCTGTTTAGAAAAAAATCTGATTTAATTATCAGAAGAGATGATCTAAAGAAAAATAAGTTTAAAATTGGGCTAGTTCCTACAATGGGAGCATTGCATGAAGGCCATATGTCATTAATAAAGAGATCTATGAAAGAAAATGATTATACAATTGTCAGTATTTTCATAAATCCAACTCAATTTAATGATAAGAAAGATTTAATTTCTTATCCTAAAAATTTAACAAAAGACTGTAATTATTTAGATTCTGCTTCAAAGGACATCATTGTTTTTGCTCCTGAAATTAGTGAGATTTATGATGAGAATTTATCTATTAAAGAATTCAATTTTCAAGGGTTAGATAAATTTATGGAAGGCCAACACAGAAAAGGACATTTTAATGGTGTGGCTACCATAGTTAGCCACCTATTAGAGATAATAAAACCAAATAATGCTTATTTTGGAGAAAAAGATTATCAGCAATTAAGGATTATTCAACAACTAGTTATTGAGAACAATTTTCCAGTAAATATTATTAGTTGTGAAACGATTAGAGAAAGGGATGGCCTAGCATTAAGTTCCAGAAATTCAAAGATAACAGGATCTTATAGAAAATTTGCAGGAAAAATATTTGAAGTCATTAACTATGCTAGAATTAATTTTAATTCTATGAGTTTAGATGAGATATATAATCATGTTAACAATTTTTTTGATAATATAGAGAATATGGAATTAGAATATTTTACTATTGCAGAATCAGAATTTTTAGTTCCTGTAAATAAAAAAATAATTGATAAAAAATATAGAGCATTTATAGCAGTTAAATTACAGGAAATAAGATTAATAGATAACATTGCATTAAATTAATTTTAATAATGAACGTACAGGTACTGAAATCAAAAATTCATAGAGTAAGAGTAACAGGAGCAAATTTAGACTATATAGGAAGTATTACAATTGATAAAAGCTTAATGGAAGCTTCTAATATCATTGAAGGAGAAAAAATTCAAGTAGTGAATAATAACAATGGAGAGCGATTCGAAACCTATGTAATTCCTGGGGAGAGAAATTCAGGCGAAATTACAGTTAATGGTGCAGCTGCAAGGAAAGTTAATTTAGGAGATACATTAATTTTAATTACATATGCAATAATGGATTTTGATAAAGCAAAAAGGTTTAACCCTTCTATAATATTTCCTAATGAAGAAAACAATCAATTAAATTAAAAAGTTGAAAGTAAATATTTTGAAATACTTAAAATCAATTATACCTGTCTCAATAGGGCTAGCTTGTATATATTACTCTGCCTCTACTCTTAGCCAAGATGATATTAATTCTATAATTAAATCATTTGCTAATGCAAAATACTCTTGGGTATTTTTTGGAGTGATCTTAGGTGGACTGAGTCATGTTTCTAGATCTTATCGATGGAAATATTTATTGAAGCCTTTAGGGTATAATATTAGTTTTTTAAATAGTGTTTTAGCTGTTTTTTCTGGTTATCTAATAAATTATACAATTCCTAGAGCTGGAGATGTTGCCAGAGGAACTATTGCTTATAAGTATGAGGGAATTCCTTTAGAAAAAGGTCTTGGAACTATTGTAGCTGAGAGAGCAGTAGACGTGCTGTGTATTAGTATATTAATAATAATAGGACTATTCATTAATTATGAACTTATATCTGAAAAATTATTAGATGCAAGCAGTTTTATTAACATAAAATTTTTATTTCTAGCCGGTATAATATTAGCTAGCATTTTGTTTTTTATTTTAAGAAAACAGAATAGTACATTACCGATCATTTCTAAATTGCAAGAATTTTTTAAAGGGCTGTATGAAGGGTTTATGATAATATTTAAACTTGAAAATAAGTGGCTTTTTATTTTTCACAGCATATTTATTTGGCTTATGTATGTATTAATGTTCTTAGTCACTACTAAAGCAATAGCGGAGTTGCCAGATTTATCATTTTCAATAATTTTAATTTCATTTATTTTGGCAAGCCTCACTATTATGTTTACTCCTGGTGGAATTGGCGCTTATCCTCTTGCTGTTCAATTATCTTTTAGTTGGTTTGGAATAAGCTCTGTTTCAAGTTTGTCATTTGGATGGATAATGTGGACTTCACAGACATTAATGATAATAATTTTTGGAGGTTTATCTTTAATTATATTACCTTTTGTTAACGATAAAAAAGCTTAACATGCGCGACTTATTATTATTTATATTTTTTCTTTCATCATTTTCTATACTAGCTCAAGATTCTGACACTATTAGAAATAAAAATATTTATGATAAAATCTATTCTGCTAAATTAAATTCAGAAAGGGAAATAACAATTCAATTACCAAGAGATTATGATTTAGATGAGGAAAAAAAATATCCATTATTTCTTGTATTTGATGGAGATTATTTATTTGAAGTAGTTTCAGGAAATGTTGATTATATGTCTTTTTGGGGTGATATTCCTGAATCAATTGTTGTGGGAATAAATCAAATTGATTCTAGATATAATGACACAAGTGTTTTAGATAACATAAATTACACCCCCATATCATCTACTGCTAATTTTTTTGAATTTGTAACTCAAGAACTATTACCCTACATAAATAAAAAATATAGGACCACTCAATATAGAGTTGCTGTTGGGCATGAGAGAACAGCAAATTTTATTAATTTTTTCTTGCTAAAAAAGGTCCCAGTAATGAATGGCTATATAGTTGTGAGTCCAAAATACACTAATAAAATGAAGGAATATATTTCAGAATATTTAATGTATTCTAATGAAAATATATACTACTATCTAAGCACATCAGAAAAAGATTTACAATCAATTTCGGAGGATGTATTAAATTTTAATCAGAAGCTTGATTCCTTAGATAGAGGTAATATTCACTATACATTCCAAAATCTTGAAACACCATCACACTTTACACTTCCAGCCTACACGATTCCTCATTCAATCGAGGATATGTTCTCTATATATAAGGATATAAACAGGACCGAATATGATTCAATTATTTTAAGATTAAAAACTTCTCCTGTAAAATACCTTGTAGATAAATATGAAAAAATTGAAAATCATTTTGGAGTAAATAAAGAGATGTCAATTAATGATTTTATAGCTATTGAACAATGTATAGATGAAATAGAAAAATTTCATTTTTTTAAGGATTTAGCAAAGTTAGCCACTAACAAATACAAGGAAACAATATTGCCAAGTTATTATATGGGTAGATTTTATGAAGAAACTGGTGATGCTGAAAAAGCTATGCATATTTATAGGTCAGCATATAATATGGATGATATTGCTGGAATAACAAAAGAGTATCTTCTTCAAAGAGCTGACGAAATAGCTGATTATTATGGTTATTAATTATGAGTAAAATTAAAACAACTTTTTATTGTAAAGAATGTGGATCACAATATTCAAAATGGCAAGGGCAATGTAATAAATGTCAGGAGTGGAATAGTATTGAAGAAGAGATAATAAACACATCTAAGAAAAATAAAGAAGGCTCATATAATTCAATAAATAATACTAACTCAAATCCTCAGAAAATTAGTAGTATAGAAATTAATGATCAATATAGAATTATATCAAAAGACAATGAATTTGACAGAGTAATTGGCGGAGGAATTGTCCCCGGGTCTCTTGTTTTACTTGGGGGTGAACCAGGAATAGGAAAAAGCACACTATTTCTTCAATTATCTCTAATGCTATCCCATAAAGTTCTTTATGTGTCAGGTGAGGAAAGCCAAACGCAAATTAAAATGCGAGCAGATCGAATTAACTATAAAAATGATAATTGCTATATTCTTACCGAAAATAAAATTGAAAATATTTTTAATCAAGTAAAAAAAATTAATCCGCAGGTATTAGTAATAGATTCAATACAGACATTAAGTTCTCAATTAGTTGATGCATCTTCTGGCAGTATAACTCAGCTTAGAACATGCACTGCTGAATTAATAAGTTTTGCGAAATCAACTTCAATTCCCGTTTTAATTATTGGACATATTAACAAAGAAGGGCATATTGCAGGTCCTAAAATACTAGAACATATGGTAGACACTGTTCTTCAATTTGAAGGAGATAGAAATCATTTTTATAGAATTCTTAGAGCTAAAAAAAATAGGTTTGGATCAACTAATGAAATAGGAATTTATGAAATGCTAAATGATGGGTTAAAAGAAATAAAAAATCCTTCAGAAATACTAATAAGTAATTCCAATCAAAAGCTAAGTGGAAGTGCAATTTCTGCTGCAATTGAAGGTTCTAGGCCCTTTATGATAGAAGTTCAAGCGCTGGTTAGCTCTGCAGTTTACGGAACACCTCAAAGAAGTTGCACTGGTTTTAATTCAAAAAGATTAAATATGTTATTAGCTGTATTGGAAAAAAGAGTTGGATTTAAATTAGGGATGAAGGATATATTTTTAAATATAACTGGAGGGATTAAAGTGGAGGATACTGCAATAGATATGGCAATTGTATCAGCTATATTATCATCAAATAATGAAATTAAAATTCCTGAAGATTATTGTTTTGCAGCTGAGATAGGATTGTCGGGAGAAATAAGACCTGTCCAAAGAATAGAGCAAAGAATTAAGGAAGCTGAAAAATTAGGTTTCTCAAAAATATTTATCTCAAAATACAGCGATAAATTAACTTCTAATAAAATTAATATAGTCTCACTTTCAAAAATAGACGAATTAGTTGATCATATTACATAATAAATTCTTATAATCTTTAGTGAATAAAACTAAATTAGTTTAACTAAATTTACTATTTTCAGACACTGATTGAAATCAATTAAACAATATGATTTTTCCAGAATACAAAAAATTAGATTTATCCAAGATAAGCCAGGAGATTCTATCCTATTGGGAACAGCATGATATTTTTAATAAATCTGTTTCTAATGCAGATGGAAAAACTCCATATATCTTTTATGAAGGGCCTCCATCAGCAAATGGATTGCCAGGAATTCATCATGTTTTAGCCAGAACAATTAAAGATATTTTTTTAAGATATAAAACTATGAAAGGATTTCAGGTAAAAAGAAAAGCTGGCTGGGATACTCATGGCCTGCCAGTTGAACTTGGTGTTGAAAATAGTTTAGGTATTTCTAAAGAAGATATTGGGGAAAAGATTAGTGTTGAAGACTATAATAAAGCTTGTAAGGAAGCTGTAATGAAGTATACAGATATATGGAATGATCTTACTAGAAAGATGGGTTATTGGGTAGACATGGAAAACCCATACATAACTTATACTTCAAAATATATGGAAAGTGTTTGGTGGCTGTTAAAACAGATCTATAGTAAAGATCTAATGTATAAGGGTTATACAGTCCAGCCTTATTCACCTAAAGCAGGTACTGCAATTAGCTCACATGAATTAAATCAACCTGGGACATATCAGGATGTTACAGATACTTCTGTAACTGCACAATTTAAAATTAAAAACAATAATCTTCCAGACTTTTTGAACAATGGAGAAGATGTTTTTGTATTAGCTTGGACAACTACTCCCTGGACATTGCCAAGTAATACTGCTTTAACAGTTGGCTCAAAGATTGATTATACTTTGATTAAAACCTTTAATCAATATACATTTAAACCTATTCAGGTGATTTTGGCTACAGACTTAATTCATAAGTTATTTTCTGGAAATTATTTTGAAATTACTAATGAGTCTGATTTGTTGGATTATGAATCTAAATCGAAAAAAACACCTTTCTACATTGCTAATAATTTTTTAGGGAAAGAATTATTAGACATTAAATATGAACAATTGTTAAGTTATGCTTTGCCTGCTGAAAATCCTGAAAATGCGTTTAGAATTATTCATGGAGATTTTGTTACAACAAGCGATGGCACAGGAATAGTTCATACGGCTCCAACTTTTGGTGCAGATGATGCCTTAGTAGCAAAGCAAGCCAATCCTCAAATTCCACCAATGTTAATTAAAAACAGCGATGGAGATTTAGTGCCTCTAGTTGATCTGCAAGGAAGATTTAGGCCTGAAATGAAAGAGCTTGCAGGAAAGTATGTAAAAAATGAATATTATAATGATGATAAAATTCCAGAAAAATCAGTTGATGTTGAGATTGCAATTATATTAAAGAAGGCTAATAGAGCTTTTAAGGTTGAAAAATATAAGCATAGCTATCCTAATTGCTGGAGAACAGATAAACCAATATTATATTATCCAATAGATTCTTGGTTTATTAAGACTTCAAAAATTAGTAATTCAATGGTAGCTTTAAATAAAGAAATAAATTGGAAACCAAAATCAACTGGTGAAGGCAGGTTTGGTAAATGGTTAGAAAATGTTAATGACTGGAATTTATCAAGATCAAGATTTTGGGGAATACCACTACCTATTTGGAGAACTGAAAATGGTTCTGAAGAAATATGTATAGGATCATTAAAAGAGTTAAAAAAAGAAATAGATAAGTCTGTTAAAAATGGTTTTATGTCAAAAGATATTTTTTCAGATTTTGAGCCAGAAAATTATTCAGACGAAAATTATAGGAAGATAGATATACATAAAAATGTAGTAGATAAAATCATTTTAGTTTCAAAAAGTGGACATAAAATGTATCGAGAAACAGATCTAATTGATGTATGGTTTGATTCAGGGAGTATGCCATATGCTCAATGGCATTATCCTTTTGAAAACAAAAACCTAATCGATAACAACATATTTTATCCTGCAGATTTTATTGCTGAAGGAGTTGATCAAACTAGGGGGTGGTTTTATACGCTTCATGCAATTAGCTCTTTAGTCTTTAACTCTAATGCATATAAAAATGTAGTTTCAAACGGCCTTGTTTTGGACAAGAACGGTCAAAAAATGTCAAAAAGATTAGGTAATGCAGTTGACCCATTTAAAACATTAGAGAATTATGGAGCAGACGCAACTAGATGGTATATGATATCAAATTCAAATCCATGGGATAATTTAAAATTTGATATTGATGGGGTTGATGAGGTTAGAAGAAAATTCTTAGGTACTTTATATAATACATATTCCTTCTTTGCATTGTATGCAAATATTGATGGTTTTAGTTATAATGAAAAAAATATAGACCATAATGATAGACCTGAAATAGATAGGTGGATTTTGTCTGAATTAAATTCATTAATTGCAAAGGTAGATGATTATTATAATGATTATGAGCCTACAAAAGCAGCAAGAGCAATCTCAGAATATGTTATAGAATATTTAAGCAATTGGTATGTTAGACTAAGTAGAAGAAGATTTTGGAAAGGAGATTATGAATTAGATAAAATTTCAGCATATCAAACTTTATTTACAGTCTTGTTGAACATCTCTAAAATTTCTGCTCCAATTGCTCCATTTTTTATGGACAAGCTTTATCAAGATTTAACTAAAAATATAGTTTCTAATAAAAAAGATAGTGTTCATTTAGAATTCTTTCCTAAAGCCGACTCATCATTGATAGATTTAAAATTGGAGGATAAAATAAACTATGCTCAAAAGATTTCATCTCTTACATTATCGTTAAGAGCAAAGGAAAAGATTAAAGTAAGACAGCCATTAAATAAAATAATGGTACCAGTGAACAGTAATGAACAAAAAGAGCAAATCGAAGCAGTTAAAGAGCTAATAAAAAGAGAAGTAAATGTCAAGAAAATTGAATTTATTGAAGGACATTCAGATTTATTAATAAAAGAAGTAAAACCAAATTTCAAAACTTTAGGCCCTAGATTTGGTGCTGAAATGAAAGAAATTGCTACTGTTGTTAAAAATTTAACTTCAGAACAAATTCAGGACTTGGAAACTAGATCTAAAATTGATTTAATAATTAACAAAAAAAATGTTACTTTCGATGTCACGGATTTTGAAATCTTATCAAATGATATTGAAGGATGGTTGGTGGCACATGAAGGAAGCATAACTGTAGCATTAGATATTACTATAGACGATGATTTGATTGACGAAGGCATATCTAGAGAAATAGTTAGCAGAGTACAAACTATTAGAAAGGAATCTGGGTTTGAGGTCACTGATAGAATTAAAATATTTATGCTGGAGAATGAAAGAATATCTAGAGCAATAAATAATAATATTGAATATATAAAATCCGAAACATTAGCAAATTCTATTGAATTGAAAAACAAGCTAGAAAGAGGAATAGAAGTTGAATTTGATAAGATTAAAACAAAAATATTTTTAATTAAAGAATGAAGTTATGGCAATAAAAAGCACAAGATATTCTGATAAAGATTTAGAAAGATTCAGAAAATTAATTTTAGATAAAATTGGTAAAGCAAAACATGATCTGGAATTAATAAAAAGCGCATACATGAATGATCATAATAATGGTACGGAAGATACAGCACCTACTTTTAAGGCTTTTGATGAAGGGAGCAGTGTTATGAGTAAAGAATCTAATTCACAGCTCGCATTAAGACAAGAAAAATTCATTAGGGATTTAAAAACTGCATTAATCAGAATTGAAAATAAGACCTATGGTGTCTGTAGAGTTACAGGAAAATTAATTAGTAAGAGGAGGCTCAAATTAGTACCACACGCTACTTTAAGTATTGCAGCTAAAAATATGCAAAAATAGTTAGCTGACATCTCTAATAATCCTTTATCAATGGATGTTAAGAGTTTAAAAATCATTTCCAAAAACCTTCCAAATAATCCTGGGGTATATCAATTTTTAGATGCGAAAAATAAGATTATTTATATAGGAAAAGCTAAAAATTTAAAAAAGAGAGTAAGTTCATATTTTTCTAATCAAGGCCATAAGGGAAAAACAGCAAAATTAATTTCTAATATATCTTTTATAAAACATATAATTGTAAAGACTGAGTCAGATGCTTTATTATTAGAAAATAATTTAATTAAAAAGCACAAACCCAAATATAACATTCAATTAAAAGACGGAAAATCTTATCCATGGATATGTATTAAAAATGAAAGGTTCCCAAGATTATTTATAACTAGAAAGTTGTTAGATGACGGATCGGAATATTATGGACCATTTACTTCAATAAAAACTGTGAATGTGCTAATTGATTTAATAACTAATTTGTTCCCAATAAGGCTAAGTAATTATAATCTAACAGAAAAAAAAATCAATAACACAAAAGACGAACTATCTCTAAGGTTGTTCAGAAGAAATGGGCATTCAATAATTCTTGGTTTTAATATAGGAAATGTAATAAAATCAAATGAGCTTAAGATAACAGAAGATCAATATCTGCAAAATATTGATTCAGTTAAAGAAATTCTTAAAGGGAAATTCAGTCAATTTCAAACTGAAATGAAGCAAAGAATGAAGAAATTTTCAAATAATATGGATTTTGAAAAAGCTCAAGAAATTAAAGAAAAAATAGCTGCACTAGAGAATTATCAATCTAAATCTACGATAGTTAATCCAAAAATAAATAACATTGATGTTTTTACAATTATTTCTGAAAATGATTATGCATATATTAATTTTTTACAAATTTCTTATGGATGTATAGTAAGATCATATAATACTGAAATAAAGAAGAAATTAGATGAGAATGATAATCAAATATTAGAATTAGGTATTTTTAATATTAGGTCAAAATTTAATTCTAAATCAAATGAAATCTATACTAATATTAGTATAGATTTAGAAAAAAACATAAAGATATCTTTGCCAAAAAGTGGAGACAAAAAACATATTGTTGATTTGTCTTTAAAAAATGTTAAGCATTTTAGAATTAATCAACTTAAGCAAAGGAAACATATAGACCCACAATCACACTACAAAAGAATCTTAAATCAAGTAAAATTAGATTTAAGCTTAAAAAAAGAGCCTTTTCATATTGAATGTTTCGACAACTCAAATTTACAGGGCACTAACTCTACTTCAGCATGTGTAGTGTTTAAAAATGCTAGACCAAACAAAAAAGAGTACAGGCATTTTAATATAAGGCAAGTTGTTGGAGCGAATGATTATGCAATGATCCAAGAAATAGTATATAGAAGGTATTCAAGATTATTAAAAGAAAAAAGGTCATTGCCTGAACTAGTTGTCATAGATGGAGGAAAGGGACAACTTTCTTCTGCACTGAATGCATTAATAAAATTGAAATTAGAAAAAAAAATAGTTTTAATAGGAATTGCAAAAAGATTAGAAGAAATATATTTTGTCAATGATCCCACACCTTTATATTTAAATAAGAGATCAGAGACACTTAAATTAATTCAACAATTAAGAAATGAAGCACATAGGTTTAGCTTAAAACATCATAGGAATAAGCGAGCTAATAGTCTTATTAGAAATGAATTAGAACAAATAAAAGGGATTGGGAGGAAAACCATTATAGATTTATTAAATCAATTTAAATCCAATAAAGGAATTTCAATTGCAAAGCTAAAGGATCTTAAAAAAGTTGTTGGAAATTCTAGAGCATTATTGATATATAACTATTATAAGTCTAGATAATTTTTAAAATTCTATTTTATTATTTTTGAAAAATTATTCAATGTCTTTGATGAACATTAAAGGAGCAATTTTATTTTTCTTGATAATTAGTTTTAATCTGATTAATTCTCAAGAACATCAACCATTTAAATCTGGAGAATGGTTAAAATACAAAATATCATATAGCGGTTGGCTAAAGGCTGGAGAAGCTACAATTCAGCTTAATAAAGACACATTAGACAACAAGGAATTATTTCATGCAGTTGCTATTGGCCGAACAATTGGTCCAATAAACTGGTTTTTTAAAGTTAATGATAGATATGAGAGTTATTTTGATATAGAAGATACTCGTCCTTATAAATTTATTAGAAAAATCAGTGAAGGAGGATACATAAAAAATCTATTAATTTATTTTGACCATGAACTTAAGAAAGCAAGAATTAATAATAAGAAAACCAATAAAATTCAAGAGGCTAATATTAAATTTAATTCACATGATTTGATTTCGATTATATATCATTTAAGAAAAAATTTTGATTTAAAGAATCTTGACAAGAATAATGAGATTACAATAAATACTTTTTTTGACAATCAAAACAATGAAATGAAGATGAAGTATTTGTTAACTGAAATCATTAATACTAAATTTGGTAAAATAAAATGTTTAAAAATAAAACCTTATGTTAGTTCTGGTAGAATATTTAAAGAAAAAGAAAGTTTAACAATATGGGTAACGGCTGATAAAAACAGAATCCCAGTTAAAATTAAAGCAGATTTAGCAGTTGGGTCAATTAGAGTTGATTTGCAGTCATTTAAAAGTTTAAATAATTCATTTGAAATTCAATTTTTATGATAATTAGACCTTATATTTTAAAATATTTACTATTATTTATTTTAATTCAATCATGTGTTTTTGATACTACAGAAAAAATAAAACCAAAAATTGAATTTGGATTTCAAATAGATAATTATACGGTTTCCCGTGATACAATAAGGTCTGGAGATAGTTTTGGTGAGATATTAATTAATAAAAAATTGTCTTATCCTCAGATATATAAAATAGTTCAAACTATAAAAGATTCATTTGATATTCGATGGCTAACTGCAGGCAAGCCATATACTATTTTATCTACTAAAGATTCCTTAGAACAACCACTATATTTTATTTATCAGCCAAATAAGTTAAATTATGTAGTTATAGATTTTGCCAATTTTGATTCAATAGTTGCTTATAATAAGAAAAAGCCTTTTAAAATTGTAAGGAAAACAACCTCTGGAAGTATAAATAGTAGTTTGTCTGAAACAATGGATCAACAGGGATTACCCTGGGAATTAATTAATCAGCTTTCTGATATTTATGCATGGACAATTGATTTTTCTAGATTACAACAGGGAGATAGATTTAAAATTATATATAATGAAAGATATATTGAAGACACATTACTAGTAGGCATTAAAAGTATTGATGCAGCGTATTTTGCACATAATAATGAAGAAATATATGCATTTCATTTTATTACAGATTCACTTAAAGAAACTCCAGAATTTTATGATGATAATGGGAATAGCTTACAAAGAACTTTTTTAAGATCTCCCCTTAGATTTAGTAATATTTCTTCACGATATAATTTAAAAAGAAGGATAGCATATTATGGTAATAAAGTTAGGCCTCATAAGGGAACAGATTTTGCAGCCCCAGCCGGGACTCCAATAATGGCTACTGCAGATGGTAGAGTAGTAAAATCTTCTTATACTAGAGGGAATGGGTATTATGTAAAAATTCAACATAGTAATAAATACTCAACACAATATCTACATATGCAGAAAAATGGAAGAATAAAGAAAGGGACTTATGTAAAACAAGGGGATGTAATTGGCAGAGTTGGTATGACAGGAAATACTTCAGGGCCACATGTATGTTATAGATTTTGGAGAAATAATAAGCAGGTAGATCCATTTAAACAAAAACTACCACCTGGAAAACCAGTTTCTAACAATTTAAAATCTAATTTTGATCATTATATCTTACCTTTGAAAGCTAAATTGAATAACATAAAATGAAAGTAAACACGAAAAATATTGGAGGAGAAATTACTAAGGAAAATGACACTTATGTTTTAGAAGACAATAATTTACTTGAACATATGACTTTGTCAAAAACTACTCTAAAACCTAACCAATCTACTAGAGGCCACTTACATGATGACCTTGAAGAAGTTTATTTTTTCACTAAAGGAGATGGTATAATGGTTTTGGGAGAGGAAGAGTTTTCAGTAAAAGCAGATGATGTAGTATTAATACCTCAAGGGAAATTTCATAGAGTAATCAATAATAAGAATGAGCCTATGGAATTTGTATGCGTTTTTGAAAAATATGATAGACAGAGTGATATAGCAAAATATTGATCTAACTTATATATTTTCCATGTCAAAAACTTAATATTATCATATATAGTTTTTAAAACCCTACTATTTAACCAAAATTTGTTAATAATTGTATTTATAATTAATTAACCTATCAATATTGGTATTTAATTAATAATACCTATTTTTGCACTATAAATAACTAAACTAAAAATAAATTATGAAAAAAATTACTCAAAATTTATTAGTTGCCTTAGTTTTTCTTTTTTCTTTGGCAATTGTATCTCAAGAAGATGATAATGATTCATTAGATCTTCAAGAATTAGAGGAGGTTGTTTTAATTGGAGGTGGGGTTATTGACCTTGCTGAAGACAGAAACACTCCTGTAGCTACTTCTACAATTAAAGGTAGCGAAATTCAGAAAAAGATAGGTACGCAAGATATCACAATGACTCTTGTTAATACTCCTTCTGTATATGTTGCAGGTCAAGGAGGTGGTTTTGGTGACACAAGAATTGCAGTTCGTGGATTTGAACAAGACAACACAGCTTACATGCTTAACGGTCAACCGATCAATGGTATGGAAGATGGTAAAATGTATTGGTCAAACTGGTCTGGAATGAATGATGTTGCTAGTGTAGTTCAAATTCAAAGAGGATTAGGAGCTTCTAAATTAGCTATTTCTTCTGTTGGAGGTACTGTTAACTTTGTTATGAAGTCAACAGACAAGAGAGAAGGAGGATTTGCTTATGCAGGTTTTGGTAATGATAATTATCTAAAAGCTACATACTCTTATGATACCGGAAAAAAAGGTAAATGGGCTACTAGTTTCTTAATGAGTCACTGGCAAGGTGATGGTTATAATGAAGGAACAATGGGTCAAGGACAAACGTATTTTCTATCTGTTGGATATGATGTTAATGATAAGCACAGTTTAAATTTTCTAATGACTGGTGCTCCACAATGGCATGACCAAAACTTTGGAAAAAGTCTTGATAGCTATTTAGAGTATGGTAGAAAATATAACAATAACTGGGGTATGTATGGAGATACATATATGACTGAAAGAAGAAACTTTTATCACAAGCCAGTATTTAACTTAAACTGGGATTGGGATATTGATGATTCTTCAAGTTTATCTACAGTATTATATGCTTCTACAGGTAATGGTGGAGGTACTGGAGGTAGAGGTCAAAGAATTAGAAATGATCGTGGTAATATAGATTATGATGCAATTTATGGTTATAATTTATCTACATCTGGTGCTGGAGGAAACTATGCTGCAGAAGGTGGATATATTACAAGAGCATCAATGAATATGCACAACTGGTTTGGAATGGTAATGAAGTATGAAAAGACATTAAGTGATAATCTTACATTAAATGTTGGAGCTGATTTGAGAACATACTATGGAGAACACTTTAGAATTGTAGAGAATTTCCATGGATTACAAACTTGGCAGGAGAATATTAGATTAAGAGATCAAAATAATAATCATCAAACTTATGGTTCTTATGGAACATATAAGAATGTTATTACAGCAAGAGATATGGCTGCTAATCCTTGGTACGCTACTTTTGCTAAATTTGATCAATCTGAAAAAATTGCCTATAGTAATGATGAAAGAATTTCATATGCTGGAGTTTTTACTCAGTTAGAATATACTTCTGATAATTTCTCAACATTCTTTCAAGGAGCAGTTTCTAGTCAATCACATCAGAGATTTGATCATTATCAATATGCTGATCAGACATTAATTGATGGAACTTCATCTCAATCTACTGGAACAGCTCTTCCAGGTGGAATTACTGACGGTGTTGATTCAGAAAAAGTAGATAACATTGGATACAATGCGAAAGCAGGTGCTGGATGGGATCTTGGTACTGATGGGAAAGTGTTTGTAAATGCTGGGTATTATTCTCGTCAGCCATATCATGATAACATTTACTTGAATTATACCAATCAAGTTAACCCATTAACTTCTAATGAGACAGTAATTGGTCTTGAGGCGGGTTATAGTTATTCAAGTCCAAATTTCTCTACTAATGTTAATTTGTACAGAACATCATGGGCAGACAGAGTAGTTACTTCATTTAATGTTCAAAATGATGTTGTTACATTTACAACAAATGAAGGTGTAGAGCAATTACATCAAGGGATTGAAGTAGACTTTACAGCTAAGCCTCAACCTGACATGCCATATACACTTAAAGGATTTGTTTCTGTAGGTGATTGGGTTTATGTAGGTGAAGCTCTTAGCAGAGTTACTGATGAAGATCAAAACGTGATCAGTACTTCTAGCAGTGATGTAGATGGAGGAAAAGTAGGTGATGCTGCTCAGTTTACAGCTGGTTTAGGTATTGATGTTAAGTTAGCTGAAAGATTCTCTTGGGATTCAGATATAAGATTCTATGACAATCTTTATGCTGATGTAGGAGCTGTAAAGGAAAACCTAAAGGTTCCTAGCTATCATGTAGTTGATATGGGTATGTCATATAAGATGTATGTAGGTGAAGATGGTCATTCATTAAATGTTAGACTAAATGTTAATAATGTTATGGATAATGTTTATATAAATGAATTAAGAACTAATATCGCTGCTGGTGATGGAAATGGAGTTTTATATGATGGAATTGATACGGCAAACCAAGGATATTTTGGAATGGGTAGAACATGGAATGTTGGTTTAAGATACAGGTTCTAATACCTTAATCATGTATATAAAAAAAAAGCCCACTTTTTAAAGTGGGCTTTTTTTATTGATATTAATTAATTTCTTTTATTAAATAAATATAGGAAGGCAAATGATCACTATATCCGCCAGTAAAACTTCCCCATGAAAAACTTCTAAATGGATAGCCCTTATATCTTCCGGATTTATTAATTAGGTATGACTTATTAAATACTCCAGCCTTATAAAATTGATAACTGTCATATTTTTTATTTAATAGGGGCTCAGTTACTAATATTTGATCAAACAATTGCCATACATCTCTGTATGCATTTGATCCAATCCCTTGATCAGAAAGAATTGATTCCATTGGATTATAGATTCCGTTTACTTTAACATCTTTAATATTTTTTTTAGCATTTAAAACCTTTTTCATACTATCATCGTGTGGGTCATCATTAAAATCTCCCATAGTAATTATCTTTGCATTTTGATATTTGTTTTGCAAGGAATCAATAATCATTTTGTTTAGTTCTGCTGCTGCAATTCTTCCAGCTCTACTTCTTTCTTCACCTCCAGACCTGGAAGGCCAATGATTGACAATTAGATGAATTAGTTCATCATCAAGTACTCCACTTACTACTAGCTGATCTCTCGTATAATTTCTTTTTGAAGTTTTGTTATCATATATTATTAATTCATGTGATTTCGTAGAATTTAATTTAAATACTTTTTTATTATAAATAAGGCCTACATCAATTCCTCTTTCATCGGGGGAGTCATAATGTACTATTTCATAATCTTTATTTACTAAATGCTTGTTCTTTAACAGGTCTTCAATTACATTCTTATTTTCTACCTCGCATAGACCAACTATTGATGGCAATTTACCTGTTAAATCAGACCCAATATCAGCAATAACACTTGCCATATTATCCACCTTCTTTTTATATATTTCAGATCTATTAAATTTTATCTCCATCATTGGGCTTGCTTCGTCATTTTTATTTACATCATTTATAGTATCAAAAAGATTTTCAACATTATAAAATGCAATAGTGTGTATTTTAAAATTTCTTTTTTCTTGAGCAAGTATATTTAATGATATAGTTACTAATAGAATGGTTAATATGTAATTTTTCATTTTATGTTTAAAAATTTTGTAATATGAATTAATTTGTATTAAATAAAGCATTAAATTTAGGCATAAAATTAATAGCTGATAAATAAAAATTTATATAATGAACAAATACTTGATTATTTGCCTTTCTTTTTTTCTTTATTCAATTAATTCGTATGCTCAATCGGATCTTGTTATTGAAATAGCTGTTGATTCCACAGCTGCTGATAATTCAGACAACTTTATTGAGGATTTATTTAGTATTTCTTTAAGTGATGATGAATTAAACGACGATACTTCAGCATCAGATAATATTTCAGGATTATTAAATTCTTCAATGGATGTTTTTTATAGAACAGCAGCTTATGAGTTTAGCTCTTCATTTTTTAAGGTAAGAGGATTAGATTCAGAGAACGCAAATGTTTTAATTAATGGAATTAATATGAATAAAATGTATAACGGGAGGCCGCAGTGGAGTAATTGGGGAGGATTAAATGATGTTTTAAGAAATCAAGAATTATCTAATGGCATACCTCCTTCTGTATATAATTTTGGAGGAATTTTGGGATCCAGTAATATAAATATTAGAGCATCAGAATATTCTCAAGGAGGAAGAATTACATATTCATCCTCTAATAGAAGCTATACAAATAGATTGATGGCAACCTATTCATCTGGATTAGATGATAAAGGCTGGGCTTATTCTATTTCAATGGGTAGAAGATGGGGAAATGAAGGATATCAAGATGCATCATTTTATGATTCAAATTCATTGTTTGTTTCGGTTGAAAAAATATTAAATGACAAGCATAGTTTTAATCTTGCAGCGATTTATGCTCCTAATAGAAGAGGTAAATCATCCCCAAACACTCAAGAAGTATATGATTTACAGGATACAAAATATAATGAATATTGGGGATGGCATGATGGAAAAAAAAGAAATTCACGTGTAAAAAGAGTTGTAGAGCCTGTTGTTATTTTAAATCATTATTGGACAATTGACAGTAAATCATCATTGCAAACCAATCTTGGATTTCAATTTGGCGAATTAGGAAATAGTCGTTTAGACTATGGCGGAGGAGCTAACCCATCTCCGGCATATTATCAAGGATTACCAAGTTATTTTTTAGCTGATAATGACGGGCCTGATTATGCAGGAGCGTATTTGGCACAAGAAAATTTTGTTAATAATGGTCAAATAAATTGGAATAGAATATATGATGCGAATATTACAAATAATATTGCTAATGTAAATGCTGCTTATGTGCTTTATGAGGACAGAAGTGATGATACACAGCTAACAATTAGTTCTATATACAAAAATGATTTTAATGATAATATCTCCTTTAGTTCATCGCTAAATTATAGGAATTTAGTTTCAGACAATTTTGCAGAGGTTACAGATATGCTTGGCAGTCATACAGGATATTTAAATGTAGACTCATTTGATAATCTTCAATATGACTTGCAAAATCCAAACCTAGTCGTTTCAAATGGAGACACATTTAAGTACAATTATACTATTCATGCTAATGAATTAACAGCTTATAGCAAGTTGTTATTTAAATATGACAAATTAGATTTTTTTGTGGCAGGAAGTTATACTAACATGGAATATCAAAGAGAAGGATTATATGACAATGAAGCAAATACAGGTAATTCACTTGGAATGGGTGATAAAATAAGCTTTACGGGATATGGATTAAAAGCAGGAATAACATATAAATTGTCAGGAAAACACATTTTTGATTTTAACTCAGCTTATCTTCAAAAAGCACCATCTATTAGAAATACTTTTACTAACTCTAGAGCCAATCATAATGTAGTTGGAAGTGATGCTAATGGATTAATAAATAATAATCCAATAAGTGAAGAAAAGATAATGGCATTTGATGCAAATTATATTTTTAGATCTTCAGTAATTAATGGTAGATTGACAGGGTTTTATACAACCATAAAAGACGCAAATGAAATATCATTTTATTATGCTGATGGAGTAATTGGATTTCAAGACACAAGAGAATTTATACAAGAAATACTTCAAGGAATAGATAAAAAATATTTTGGACTTGAATTAGGAATAGAAGCTCAAATTATCTCTAGTGTTAAGTTAAAAGGAGCTGCTTCAATAGGTCAGTATACATATGACAATAATCCATATCTATATTTAGGAGCTGATAATTATACTGTTCCTGTTGGTAATTCAAACTTGGAGAATTATAAATTAGCTGGAGGACCTCAAAGAGCATATTCAGTTGGCTTTGAATATAGAGATCCTAACTACTGGTGGATGGGATTAACAACAAATTTTTTCACAAACACATATGTGGATATAAGTCCACTTACAAGGAGTCAAAATTTTTATTTAGCTCAAGACGGACTTCCTTTTACAGAGTATAACACAAATATTGCCAGAGATTTACTAAGACAAGAAAAATTTGATGACTACATGGTTGTTAATCTTATTGGGGGTAAATCATGGAAAATTGAAGATTACTATATTGGATTTTTTGCAAGCATTAATAATCTTTTAAACCAGGAATATAAAACTGGTGGATTTGAACAAGGTAGAAATGCAAACTACCATGAACTATTAGACGATGTTAATAATCCTAAACGTGTTTTTGGGCCTAAATACTGGTATGGTAGAGGGACGAACTATTTTTTAAACTTATATTTTAGATTTTAAACTATACATTATGAAACTTTTTAAATTAATTACCTTAATTATCTTTTTATCAATACCTAATTTTTCCTGTGTTCAGGATGATGATTATTCAATTCCTGAAAGTGCTGGATTAGAAGAAAATCAGGATCTAACTCAATTATTAGATCAAATCAATAATGGTGAGGTTGACTTAATGACTATTTCACAAGTAAAATCCCTTTGGAATACAAGTAATGCTATGCAATTTGAATCAAATATTGCTGTTAAAGGCTATGTAGTATCATCCGATATGACTGGTAATTTTTATAAGGAATTTTATATGCAAGATACTCCTGATAGCCCAACAGCTGGTATTAAGGTAGCAATAAATCAAGTAGACTCATATAATCAATATAATATAGGTAGGGAGGTTTATATTAAGCTTCAAAATCTATATATAGGACCTACACATGATGATAGTGTTTTAACTATTGGAGGGAGTCTTAATGGTAATGAGATTGAAGAACTTAATGAAAATTTTGCTTCTGAAGTTATTTTAAGATCTTCAAATACTTTTGAGATTATACCTCTTAGTTTAACTTTACCGGAGATTGATGCGTCTCATATTGGTCAATTTATTAGTATAGAATCTGTACAATTTCCAAATAATCTTTCAGGTTTGACATATGTAGATCCATATGATGATTACGATACTCAAAGAGCTTTAGAAACTTGTGTAGGAACATTTAACCCTTATGCTCCTAAACTTGAGACTAGTGCATATGCTAGCTTTGATCAGAATCTATTACCGACTGATGGAAGCGGTACTCTGTCTGGAGTATTGACAAAAGATTATTTTGGTGATGACCTAGTTATTATGCTAAATTCAAAAGATGATGTAGTTTTTGATTCTCCAAGATGTGACCCTCCTGTCATTGATTGCGGGACTGCCAGTGCCGAAGGATCTAATATTTTATTTCAAGACGATTTTGAAACACAAGACCCTTATACTTCAGTTTCGGGGAACGGATGGACTAACTATATTGAATTGGGAACTGAAACATTTGAAGCTTATTCTGGTAGCGGATCTTTAGGAGTTTCTGTTAGAATCGGCTCCTATCAATCAGGAGATGCTAGTTCTGTTGCTTGGTTAATTACTCCTGCAATAGATTTAACAGCAAATCCTAATGCGACCTTGACATTCCAAACATCCAATAGCTACTCGGATGGTAGTACATTAGAGTTACAATTTTCTAAAAACTGGGATGGTACTCCTGAAGGTATTTCAAGTGCACAATGGGGGGTTGTTCCTGCTGCATACATCACCGCTGATTCTGATTCTTATTCTGAATGGTTTGATTCGGGAATCGTAGACCTCTCTTGCGCAGAAGGAACAGTGAATTTTGCATTTAAATATGTTGGAGGTGGCGACGCTGATTTTGATGGAACTTACGAAATTGACAATATTAGAATTGCTAACTAATAACAAAATTTTATTAGCTAAAAAAGCCTCCACCAAATGGAGGCTTTTTTAATTACAATTTATCTTGATACTATTATAAATTCTGATCTTCTGTTTTGAGCATGCTCTTCTTTTGAACATCCTTGGCTACAATCAACTCTAGGCTCTTCTTCACCTTTCCCAACTCCAGTTATTCTATCTTCACTTATTCCTTTAGAAATAACATATTGTGCAGTAGATTTTGCTCTTCTATCAGAAAGCCCTTTATTATATGAAGCTGGGCCGCGAGAATCAGTATGAGATTCTGCTCTAATAATCATTTCTGGATATTTCTCCATTATAGCAACAAGTTTATCTAATTCAAATGCTGCTTTATTTGTAATATTTGATTTGTCAAAATCAAAATATATTGGATTTAGATTTATTTTTTCCTCTACTATTATTTCTTCAAGAGGGTCTAAATACACATCCAATACTGGTGGAGGAATATCGGTAAAAGTAAGATCAAGCATTTTACTTTCATACCCTGTTTTACTTACCGTTAATTGAATTTTATCTTCACATTCAATCATAAATTCAGCTAATCCTTTTTCAGAGGTCATTTTGGTATTATCAACTATGCCTGTATTATCTGAAATAGATGTAGTAGCAAATGAAATAGGCTCTTTTGTTTTAGAATCCAGAATATTTGTAGTCAGTAAAATATCACATAGCGGTAATAATTTTTTTACAGCATAAACATCATCACTTCCTTTTCCTCCAGATCTATTAGATGACACAAATCCATCTTCACATGACTCCGTAAGAATAAAAGCAAAATCATCAGCATTGCTATTAACAGGAATACCAACATTCCTTGGGGTAGTCCATTTTCCATCAACTGGTTTAGTGTAAAACACATCTAATCCGCCAAGTCCTAAATGAGCATCTGAAGAAAAATATAATATTTTATCACAGCATACATAGGGAAACATTTCTTGACCTTCAGTATTAATTTTTTGTCCTAGATTTTTAACATTAGTTATATTTCCAATGCTATCTAATGCCCCTTCATATATATCAAAGTTTCCAAATCCTCCTGGCATATCTGAAGAAAAATAAATCATTTCACCATCACAGCTAATTGAGGGATTTTTTATTGAATAATTAGGGCTATTAATTTCAAGACGGGTAGCATTACTCCAAGAATGAGAAAATTGACATTTTCCATTATTTTTCCATGTAATATGTTTTTTAGTACAGCGTGTGGCTTTATATAAATGAATTACTCCAATTTGATTGTTAGTTACAGAATCTTTGTAATATGATTTGTCAAAAAAGCTTTCACGAGTAAAATAAACTGTAGTTCCATCTGGACTAAATGCAACCAATCCTTCATGGTATTTTGTATTTATTACATCATCAAGGATTTCTTCATTTAAATATGAACCATCATCAACGTTAAATTTGTAGATATCTAAGAAAGGTTCATTATTCCAGCCATATTTTTTTCCTTTATCATTTCTAGCGGAAGTGACATACATTTTATCTTCAAAAATGACACCACCAAAATCAGAGTATTCGCTATTAATATCTAAATTCTGCACATTAAACCTTTTGCCTTTGTTAATTATTTTAGTTAGGTAATTTGGGTCTTTTTTGAATGCAGTTGATCTATTGTCATATGGCCTCATGTCCGCAAATTTATTCATCCATTCATTAGACAATTTATATTTGCCATTTGCTTTTAACATTTGCGCATATTTATAAATTACTTCAGCATCTGATGAGTCAACAATTTTACTATACCATTTTTCAGCTTCAATAGTATTAAATATGTTATAATAGGATTCTGCCAATTGACTAATTACATAATCCCCAGAATTACCTTTATTTATTAATTCTAAGTATTCTTCTGAAGCTTTAACAAACTCTAATCTTGAGAAGTGTTTGTCTGCTTTTTTTGTACTATTATTTTGACCATAGACTGTTGTAATGCTCAAAAAGGTTAAAGTAAAAAGTGTAAAAATATTCTTCATAGTAATTCTATCTTATGATTAAAAATATCTAGGAGATCTTGAAACTTTAGTTCTAAAGCTAATATCAAAATTGATAAAGATCTCATGAGATGATTTTGTATAATAATTTAATTCTGATTGCGTATTATCGTAAGCATATCCAATTCTAATAGAGGGGCTTACTTGAAAATTTATCATTCCGGTTATTGCATCATCTAATCTATATCCAATACCAACTTCAACTAGATCATACATAAATAAATTCGCATTTATATCAATACTTGCATGACTGTCAAAAGCATATTTCATAAATACGTGCGGCTTAAGCTTAAAATCTTCAGAAATATCATAGACATAGCCAGCTGCAGCAAAGAGATGCTGAGTTTCAGATCCAATATTGTAGTCATCAGCATCCAGATGAACTGAATTTAAAATATTAGGCATTGAAACAGATACATAATATTGATTTGGATTATAAAAATAAAGTCCTGCACCAATATTAGGAGTAGTCTCATTAATATTGTTTGCAAAGAAAGGATCATTAGGGTGTATTATATTCAGATCTATTAATCCAATATCATGTGAGGTAAAACCAGCTTTTAATCCAAAGGCTAATTTATTACTATTGGAAAGATTTAAAGTATAAGAAAAATCAGCATAAACATTAGTTTCCTTAACAGGACCAATATTATCAGAAATTATTGAAACCCCTAATCCTACATTTTTCCCAATAGCAGAGTGAATATTCATTGTCCCAGTTTTAGGAGCTCCTTCCAATCCTTCCCATTGATTTCTGTATAGCATACCAATACCAATTCCCTCTACTGATCCAGCATATGCTGGGTTAATAACATTCATATTATACATGTATTGAGTATACTGAGGGTCTTGTTGAGCATTAATTGATAATGCAAAAAAGAAAAGTAACAGTATTATAATATTTTTTTTCATTTTTTTACTTCTTGACTTGTTAATAATTTAAATATATCCAACTTGTTATAGGCTCTTTATCTGAGTTAAAATATATAATATAAAAATATGTTCCAACTGGTAATTCCTCATTGTCTTGATCTCTACCACACCATTGATCTATATATTCGTTTAACTCATATACTTTTGTTCCATACCTGTTAAACACTTCTATTTTATCAATATCTTCTCTATCTTCAAGATGATCAAGAATTAAGCAATCATTATAACCATCTCCATTTGGCGATAGTCCCTGAGGAAGATCAATACAATAGCTATTCTCATAGAAACCTACTTGAATAGTAGTTTGACCCCAACAATAAGTTGTGTCATCAAATACTGTTACAATGAATTCGCCAGATTCTTCTGCAATTTCATCTAAATTATATGTATTATCAGACCCCCATTGTAAATCTACACCATCCAATGACCATATATATGTTAATGAATTCATTTGAGCACTATTAGCTACATCTACTTCAAGAATATAAGATTCATTTGCACATTTTAATATATTATCTTCAACTGCAGAAATATCTGGAGTAGGAAAGAATTCAATTAAAATTTCATCTGAGTATGCACAATCTGTATTATCAATTGTTATAGTTGCGCTATAAAAAGCTGTTTCACTTACAGTTAAGTTAACTACGTTTTCTCCTTCAATTAAGTTCCCATCCATGTACCATGCAATGGTAGAATTATTAGGTAATCCTCCTGCATTCAAAGTCATTTCTTGTCCTTGACATAATGCGTTTCCTGAAGAAAGTAAAATATCTTCTCCAAGGTCTAAGCTTCCAATATCAAAACTTCCAGCATCAATAAATACTGCTGAATCGTATAGCGTGTCGCCATCATCTGCTACAATTAATTTTATATGATATAATTCATTTGGTATAACATCAGCTTCAGCAGTCATAGGAATTGTATGTCCAATAAAATTTGTAGGACTTGTAAGAGGCGCTAAACCTCCAGAGCCATAATAATTTCCAAAGAACTCTTCATTTACTGATGGACAATTAGGATTCCATTCATCATCTCTAACAGATAGAACAGAAATGGCATCAGTAGTCCCTGGGACAATTGCAAGATTTGTAGTAACCCCAGCGGTATCTGTTAATAGGAATGCAAAAGCATCCGTAAATGTACATTGAAATGTCCCATATTCTTCAGCTGCAAATATAAAATCAAAGCTCATATGGTCGGTCACAGGAACAAAATCAAACTCAAGGATTGAGGCGTTGTTTGTGTCTCCAGCATTTAATCCAGGAATAGCTGCTTCTAAATCAGCATCTCCCACCCAAGCATATGTTCCATCACTGATCACTCCACTTTCTGGGCCTACTGCATTTGCAATATCACCAGAGGTCATAATTAGGCCACTTTCAAAAGGCCATGTAGATCCATTTGACTCGAAATATCCTATTCCATTTGTGCTGCCATAATCAGTTCCAGTACTATAGGTAACATTAAATGCTTGGTTACATTCAGAATTTATTAAGACTTCTGTTACAATTTCTTCCACTGTATATTCTGTTTCACTTGTTGTTATTGGAGGAGGGATTGTATAAACACATATATCAAATGTTAAATAGTCTAATAGAGCCGCAGTATATGAATACACTCTTATGCTATACGTATTGCCTATAGTTAATCCATTTGCTACACTATCATCAGCATCACTACAATAAATTTGAGTTAAATCATCACACTGGCTTCCTTCATATAACACATGATATAAGTCTTGTGTGTTGCCCACTATATTATATATAGTTATCGCATGATTTTCTGATGTAGCAGTGAATTCAAACCATACATCATCATCAGCAGAACCACCACAAGTATTTCCCTCTGGAGAAGGAGTTGCACCAACTAAATTACCAGAAGCTGATTCTGTACATGATGAATCAGAGTTAGGAGTAATTACAGTAGCTTGATCACAGTTGTCATTTGCTGGAGGACATGCATACATTAGAATAGCATCGCTATTAATCACACAATTTACATCTTGATCATTAGATACTGTTATTATTATATCAGTTAGAAATGGGTATGGTCCCATTTGCACAATTCCAGTTTGTGTAGCTTGTCCAGTGGCTGTCCCATAATTGTCTGATATTGTTAAGGATCCTGCATCTCCCATGCTAGTTATATTTACATCAATTAGGAATTGATCTCCATTGGCACAATCATCAATTACTGTATATTCTGCTATTGGGTTTGTACATGTAGCACAAGCCACCGTATAGTCAATACCACCAGCATATGCTGCACTTCCTGAGCCACAACTAATAGAGCCATCAGACTGGATGGCAAAATATATTGTATCTCCACTTGACTGGAATGTTAATCCAGAAATATCTCCGGCATTACCATATCCGTAGTATAATTGTGTTACGCCATCTGAATCCAAAATTAATAATTCATCCCATCCATTTTCTATTACTCCAGAATCTATTGTTAGATTTAATGGAGATCCATCAGAACTTACATATTCAAATTGCGTGGTATCATTATTGTCATAGCAATAAGAGGTTGACATTGGGCCTGCTGCACAGTCAACAAGAGTTACTGCACAATAGTCTTGAGTCATTGAGCCACTATTTGCAAAGCAGTTAGCATCATCATCATTTGCTACATTAATTTGCACATCAGTATTATTTGCATAAGGTCCAAGTTGATATGTGCCAGTAGTTGATGCACTTACATTAGCACTTCCTTGATTATCAGAGATTGTAGCACTTCCTGCAGAACCTAAATCTGAAATATCTACATCTATATAGAATTGAGGAGCATTCAAGCAATCACTAACCATTTCAAAATCAACTGTTGGGTTTACACAAGTTGCACATGAAACAGTCATAGTTATAGGATCTATAGAAGTACTAGAAACACAACTAATGCTACCATCTTCATCTACAATAAGTGTTATGTTATCGCCAGATGACTGAAAACTTATTCCAGAAACATCTCCACCATTACCATATCCATTATAGAGTTCCGTTCCATCGGAATCCAATATTATTAATTCATCCCAACCATTTTCTACTTCACCAGAATCAATGGTTAGATTTAATGGGCTACCGTCACTGCTAATAAACGAATATGAATTTTCTAATCCTGTATCATAGCAGAAAGTAGTAGTAACAGGTCCACCATTACAATCTACTGTAGTATTTGGATCTGCTTGAGTTGTAAAACTGTAAGAGGTACAATTATCTGTAGCTGATCCAGAGCCATTGTATGGCAGTATTGTAATATAGTATGTAGTGCTATAGTCAAGATTAGTTAAATCATATGAATTAACATTACCCACATCTATAGCATTTAGAACGTCAGTTCCACTACTAGAAGTTCCTAATGAAAAGTAATATCCGTCAGGGAATCCACTAGATGAATTCCAATTAACTGAAGAATTAACCAATACACTGGTATCCCCATCAGCAGGAGAAGTTACAGCAGCATCACAGTTTGGAACAGAACCACCGTTTGAAATTAAGTTAACATTATTTATACACCAACCCCATTGCCATCCACCAGCATCATCATATGAAAATCGGTATTTGAAATTTGATAATTGATTAGCACTAAAACTACCAATATCAAAACCAGTTTCAAATACTACTAGAGTTCCTCCACACCAATTTGAAGTATCAGCTGAAGTATCTCCTAATTCTAATACGGAAACCCAGCTTGATGCATCAGCATCCCAATAATCTACAGAAAGTGTTCCTCCAATATCATTGTGATTATAGCTTCCACTAATTACTATTTGATTTTCACTACCATTATATGCTGTGGTTAAATCAATAATTGGAGATTCTGATGCGATATCATCCTCTGATGAACTTCCTGTAGCATCATCATCAAAACTAAAGGAACTGTCAGTAGCAGGATCAGCTAAAAGACCTGCTGCACCGTAATTTCCATAGGTTGTCCAGTTAGAATTTGGCCAATTTGCAGGCTCATTAATTATTTGACCAAAGGAATATTGGGCAAATACTAATAATAAAATAAATAGCGTATATTTTTTCATAATCATTAAAAAAAATTTCAGATAGATTAAAATTGTAGTATTGAATCAGTTAGCTATAATAAAACTAGTGTATATTTTAGTAAAACCCAAATACAAAATATAGTAATCTAATAGTTTAAATATACCCATCCAGTTTTGTTTAAATAATCATCATGAACTATATGATAAAAATATGTTCCAACTGGCAATTTTTTTCCATCATTTGATTGTCCTTCCCAATCATTATTGTAATTATTTGATTTGTATACTAGTGTCCCATACCTATTATAGATATATAGTGTATTAACATTATACCCATTTAGCATAAAGGCATCATTATATCCATCACCATTTGGAGATATTCCTTCAGGAATTTGACATACTGCTAAATTAAAACTAGTTATTGTATAGCAATCATAAGCTTCATTACTCTCCACTCTTGCATAAATAGTCTGAGGATTTGTTGAGTTTTCAATAATTGGATCTAACACATTAGTTGAATTTAAAGCATCTGCTTCTGACAGATAATAAGAAATGTCAAATAATTCAGAATCCTGACCACTTAATATAACATCATTTTGATCTGAAAGGTTAAAACTTTCTATTCCATCTTCGCTTTGATCTGTACACATAATTACTTCTCCTGGCGAGATTGCATCAGGAATTGGACCTGATATAACTAAATCAAAACTTGTAGTTGCAAAACAGCCTGAACTTGAACCAACTGCATCCACGTGTTCAACTCTAGCATAAATAGTTTGAGGATTTGTTACATTAGTATAGGGAGATGAAATAGGACTTATATTATTTTGAGCATCACTTATACTTAGGAAATATGTAACAACAAATTCAGAGCTATTTTGATCCCCCAGAATACTATTTGACATTATACTTAAATCAAAATCTTCAATTTCATCTGCACTTGAATCATCACAAGTTACTAGATCATCTGCTTGATTAGCAGTAGCTTCACTATAAAAATTAATAGTAACAGAATCTTCAGCTGTTGCACTACATTCTTGATCATAAACAATAACACTGTATACTGCAGTATCGGTAACTTCTAAGATTGCATCATTAGCATCAGCAATCATTACACCATCTTGATACCACTCATAATAATCTGCAAATGGTGAATTTGCATTTAGCTCATAATTCGGGTATCCACATAAATCTTGATTTCCGCCTAAATCTACTTCAATACTCGCAATGGTAGATCCTGCACCTGTCTCTCCAGCATTTGTTTGCTCAATTTGAATTATTCCTGATTGATTAGAATAATTTGTTACAAGAAGCACATAAATTTCTCCACTTACCGCATTTTCAATTGTCAGGTTTTCTACACTATATATGGAATAACTACAATCAACAATATTTCCATAGGGATAGAAATTAGGATTAGATGTATTATTCGGACAATTTCCAGGATCCGGACATCCTTGGTCTAAGACTCCAGGCTCACAGAAATCTTCATCAGAATCAAATGGACCCCATAAAACAAAATCAACATCTAGGCCATTACCAATAGGATTTCCATTATCATCAAATGCAGTATTTTGAACAATCTGTATATCTATATTTCCAGATTCACCAACTTGAAGAATATTCCATGATGGATTTGGAGTAGTATATAAGCAAGCAATTTGACCTAAACTTGGAAAATCAAAAATATTGGATCCGTATAATGCACCACCTTCACCACAGAAATTTGATGCATTTTCACAAGCTGTGTTGTCAGGAGCATCTTTAACGCATAGTTCAAAATCAACATTCTCATTATCTGTTCCATTTGAAAATACTCTTACATAATATGTAGCCCCAGAAGTTAGGTCTGGCGTTATACTAGAAGTATCATTACTACAATATAGTTCAGTTAATGTATTACAATCAACATCTCCAGTTCCAATATATAAGGCATGTCCTAGATTTGTTGTTGATCCTGTGATATCTACAATTGAAAGTAGCTGAACTTCACTTAGGGCAATAAAATTAAACCACACGTCATCATCAGCACTAGCCAAGCATGAACTAGCATTCCCGGAAGGAGAAGCGCCAGACAATGTCCCAGAGGTAGTCAGTAGGCAGGACTGATCAGTATTTACTACAGCTTCTATAGAACCACTACAATTATCATTTGCAGGCGGACAAGAAAATAATTGAATAGCATCGCTATTAATTATACAATTTACATCTTGATCATTCGATACGGTTATTATTATGTCGGTTAGGAATGGGTATGGTCCCATTTGTACTGTTCCAGTTTGTGTAGCTTGTCCAGTGGCTGTCCCATAATTGTCTGATATTGTTAAGGATCCTGCATCTCCCATACTAGTTATATTTACATCAATTAAGAATTGATCTCCGTTAGCACAATCATCAATAACTGTATATTCTGCTATTGGGTTTGTACATGTAGCACAAGCCACCGTATAGTCAATACCTCCAGAGTATGCTGTACTTCCTGAGCCACAACTAATAGAGCCATCAGACTGGATGGCAAAATATATTGTATCTCCACTTGACTGGAATGTTAATCCAGAAATATCTCCGGCATTACCATATCCGTAGTATAATTGTGTTACGCCATCTGAATCCAAAATTAATAATTCATCCCATCCATTTTCTATTACTCCAGAATCTATTGTTAGATTTAATGGAGATCCATCAGAACTTACATATTCAAATTGCGTGGTATCATTATTGTCATAGCAATAAGAGGTTGACATTGGGCCTGCTGCACAGTCAACAAGAGTTACTGCACAATAGTCTTGAGTCATTGAGCCACTATTTGCAAAGCAGTTAGCATCATCATCATTTGCTACATTAATTTGCACATCAGTATTATTTGCATAAGGTCCAAGTTGATATGTGCCAGTAGTTGATGCACTTACATTAGCACTTCCTTGATTATCAGAGATTGTAGCACTTCCTGCAGAACCTAAATCTGAAATATCTACATCTATATAGAATTGAGGAGCATTCAAGCAATCACTAACCATTTCAAAATCAACTGTTGGGTTTACACAAGTTGCACATGAAACAGTCATAGTTATAGGATCTATAGAAGTACTAGAAACACAACTAATGCTACCATCTTCATCTACAATAAGTGTTATGTTATCGCCAGATGACTGAAAACTTATTCCAGAAACATCTCCACCATTACCATATCCATTATAGAGTTCCGTTCCATCGGAATCCAATATTATTAATTCATCCCAACCATTTTCTACTTCACCAGAATCAATGGTTAGATTTAATGGGCTACCGTCACTGCTAATAAACGAATATGAATTTTCTAATCCTGTATCATAGCAGAAAGTAGTAGTAACAGGTCCGCCATTACAATCTACTGTAGTATTTTCTTGGGCTTGTCCAGTTAGTGAATAAATCAAAAAGAATAATGAAAATAGCGCTGTCTTTCTCATGAATAAATAAATATACAAACGGAAAATTAAAATAATCATATTTTTCACTATATTTTTACGTATTAATTTTTTTTTAGAATTGTAAATTTATAGCCTTTAGTAATTACCCTAAAAATATAATTTGGAAAATACTATTTTAGTTGGAATTGTCACAAAAGATCAAGGAGTTGAAAAGTCTAAAGATTATTTAGATGAGTTAGATTTTTTAACAATTACAGCCGGAGGGGTAGTCGTAAAGAGATTTGTACAGAAAATGAATATGCCCAATCCAAAAACTTTTATTGGAAGTGGAAAAATCTCAGAAATAAAGGACTTTATAATAGATCATAATATTAGTACAGTAATTTTTGATGATGAACTATCACCTACCCAAGAAAGGAATATTAGTAAAATATTTAATTGTAAAGTTCTAGATCGAACAAATTTAATTCTAGATATTTTTGCTCAAAGAGCTACAACTAGTTATGCAAAAACACAAGTTGAGCTTGCTCAATGTCAATATCTTTTGCCTAGACTTAAGGGAATGTGGACTCACCTAGAAAGGCAAAAAGGAGGAATTGGCATGAGAGGTCCTGGAGAAACTGAAATAGAAACAGATAGAAGAATCGTGAGAGATAAAATATCTCTTTTGAAAGATAAAATTAGATCAATAGACAAGCAAATGCATGTGCAAAGAGGCAATAGAGGAAAGCTAATTAGAGTAGCTATTGTAGGTTATACAAATGTAGGAAAATCTACAATTATGAATTTGTTAAGTAAATCAAAAGTATTTGCTGAAGACAAATTATTTGCTACTTTGGATACAACTGTAAGAAAGATTGTAATAAGAAACCTCCCATTTCTATTAAGTGATACAGTTGGGTTTATTAGAAAACTCCCTACTCAATTAATTGAGTCATTTAAAAGCACTCTTGATGAAGTTAGAGAAGCAGATTTGCTTTTACATGTAGTTGATATTTCTCACACGAATTTTGAGGAGCATATAAATGCAGTTGAAAAAACATTAGATGAAATAAAATCATTAGAGAAACCCTCTATTATGTTATTTAATAAAATAGACAATTATCAGCCAGTGGATTTTGATGATGATGATTTAACAGTTGAACGAGGTAAGAAACATTTTACAATTCATGAATGGGAGCAAACATGGATGAATAAGCTTGGAGACAAAGTAAAATTTATTTCCGCATTAAATAAAACTAATATTGAAGAACTAAAAAGTTGTTTGTATAATGAGGTTCGGAAAATTCATGTTACAAGATTTCCATATAATGACTTTTTATATCCTGAAATGGATTAGTCCTTTTTTTTAAAAACTGGAACTGAAGAGCAAGCTTCACCATACATAATACTTTTTGCTACAGGAAGAAGCCTGGAAGATAGATTATAATATATTGACATAGGAATTTTATTATTAGAGCAACCTTTAATAATAACAGATTTATCTTTGTATTGAGTTAGGTCTATTTTCTGGATTTCATCTTCAAATATTTTTCTTTCCAAATCAACTAAATTGCCTATAACAGTTTTTTTAGCATATGTAGTTAATTCAGTCGATATTAGCATATATGCCCATGGAGGCATTATGGCTTTACTTGAGCAATTAATTGCTACAAAACAGTTTTGATATTTTTTCCAATCATGATTTTTTACGGCTACTCGAAATTCTTTTTCCTTTAGATATAGCTCATCTGCTAGCCAGTTTTTTAAATCTATTTGATGTCTTTTCCCAGACAGGCAATAATCTTCAAGATCAATTGAGATTAAGCTGCTTTTTTCTACTCTATTAATAATATCTTTAGACATTATAGTGTATCATCTATAAAATTCCTAGTTCAAGTTTTGCCTCATCACTCATTAGATCTTGAGTCCATGGGGGATCAAATGTTATCTCTACTTCAACACTTTTAATTCCATTAATAGTTTTTACTTTATCTTCTACATCCACGGGAAGTGTTTCTGCTACTGGACAATTCGGAGTAGTTAGTGTCATTAGTATTTTGACATCAAAATTTTCATTTACTAAAACATCGTATATTAATCCAAGCTCATAAATATTAACAGGAATTTCAGGATCATATATAGTCTTAATAACATCAATTATTTTTTCCCCTATTTCGTTTGGATTAAATTCTTTTTTAGTCATTTTTATTTATTTGAATATGCAACTGCATATAATTTAATTTGTTTTATCATACTTGACAATCCATTTGCTCTTGTTTGAGATAAATGTTCCTTTAATCCAATTTTTTCAACAAAATCTGTCTTAGCATTAATTATTTCTTCAGCAGATTGATTTGAAAATGTTCTAATTAATATAGCTATAATTCCTTTTGTAATTATAGCATCGCTGTCAGCTGTAAATATAAGTTTATTATCAATATTTTCTGCATAAAGCCATACTTTGCTTTGACACCCTCTAATAATATTTTCTTGCGTTTTGTATTGAGTTTTTATAACTGGCAAACTTTTTCCAAGATCTATGATATACTCATATTTTTCTATCCAATCATTAAACATGTCAAACTCAGATATTATTTCGTTTTGTATTTCCTCTATTGTCAATTTATTTTATTTAAAATTCAATAACTAATAAATTTATGAAAGCATTTTCTTAGCAACCATTATTGAATTGATTAATGAGTCTATTTCTTCAATAGTATTATAAAAACTCAGTGATATTCTAATAGTCCCAGAAATATTAAAATAATCCATTATTGGTTGCGCACAATGATGTCCAGTTCTAACTGCTATTCCCTCATTGTCAATAATAGAGCCTATATCATAAGGATGTATGCTTCCAATATTGAATGAAATAACAGAAGTTTTATTAGAAGAATTTCCATAAATTTTTATTTCATCAATTTCAAGTAGTTTTTTAGTTGCATAGTCTAATAATTCTATTTCTCTCTTTGCTATATTTTCAAAACCAATTTTATTTATATAATCAATAGCAACACCTGAAGCAATAACACCACCGATATTTGGAGTTCCAGCTTCAAATTTATTTGGAAGTTTAGCGTAGGTCGTTTTTTCAAAAGTTACTTCATCAATCATTTCTCCGCCACCTTGATATGGAGGGATTTTATTTAACCATTTTTCTTTTCCATACAGAATACCAACTCCAGTTGGACCATAGAGTTTGTGAGCTGAACCAACATAAAAGTCAACATCTAAATCAATTACATCTACTTTAAAATGAGGAAGTGCTTGAGCTCCATCAATTAAAACAGCTGAACCAAATTTATGTGCTTTTCTAATTATTTCTTTTATTGGATTTATTGTACCAAGTGCATTAGAAACATGATTTACAAAAACTACTTTAGTTTTATTTGATAATAGTTTTTCATATTCTGAAAAAATTAGTTCACCCTTTTCATTCATTGGAATGACTCTCATAGTTGCACCAGTTTTTTCACATAACATTTGCCAAGGAACAATATTGCTATGGTGTTCAAGATGAGAGACAATAATTTCATCTCCAGATTTTAATAAATTAACAAAACCATTAGCGACTAGATTAATGCTGTGAGTTGTGCCTGAAGTAAATATAATCTCATTTGAACTTTTTGCATTAAAATGTTTTTGAAATTTTTTTCTTGCTTGCTCATATGCCTCAGTAGCTTTTTGGCTTAAATAATGCGCCCCTCTATGTATGTTGGCATTAATCTTTGAGTAATATGATACTAATGAATCAATTACAACTTTAGGAGTTTGCGTAGTAGCAGCATTGTCTAGGTATACTAGTTGTTTGCCATTTACTTTTGAATTAAGTATAGGAAAATCATTTCTAATCGAGACTATATTAAATGCAGTATTTTTCATTTATAAATTGAACCCAATTTTTACTCCTAATTTATTAGCAATAAGAAGGTTTATCCTAGTTTTAATTTCAGGAATTTTTACACTTTCAAGGATATTATTTGCAAAACCATACATTAACAGTGCCGTCGCTTCCTTATGGGGAATACCTCTAGATTTTAGATAAAACAATGCATTTTTGTCTAACTGTCCTACTGTACAACCATGGGAGCATTTTACATCATCTGCATATATTTCAAGCTGAGGTTTTGCATTTATAGTGGCTTTGTCTGAAAGCAATACATTATTATTTGATTGAAAAGCATTTGTTTTTTGTGCTTGTTTTTTAACCAGCACCCTTCCATTAAATACTCCAGTTGATTTATTGTCATAAATTCCTTTATAATCTTGGTGGCTATTGCAGTTTGGTTTATTATGATTAATAAGTGTATTATGATCTATATGCTGTTTCTCTCCAATAATTGTAACACCTTTTATAGTAGTTTCAATAAATTCATCATTTTGAGAAATATTTAAATTATTTCTTACTAGCTCATTTCCAAATGAAAAAGTATGCATTGAAAATGTACTATTTCGTTCTTGATTAACATATGTATTATCAATTAATGAAGATTGTAAATTATCATTTTGAATTTTATAATAATCAATTATAGATTTTTTTTCACCATAAATTTCAGTCACACTATTTGTAAATACTTTATTCTCACTTAGACTTTGATGCCTCTCAATAATTTGGACCTGTGAGTTTTCTTCTACAATAATCATGTTCCTAGGCTGAAACATAAGTGATGACTCATTTCCAGTTGAAAAATGAATGATTTGAATGGGCTTTTCTACAAGTTTGTTTTTTGGAATATGCACAAATGCCCCTTCAGTTGCAAATGCAGTATTTAAAGAAGTAATCCCATCATCATTTGCTATTTTATTGAAATAATTTTCAACTATAAGATCGTATTTTGACTTAGTTAAGGCAGCTGATAAAATACAAATATCCATCCCCTCATGTGTGGTTTCAGATAGATGAGAACAATACTTTCCATCAACAAAAATTATTTTATATGAATCAATATCATCAATTAAATATTTTTTAATATCCTTAAATTCAAGCACATTACTTAATTCTGTCAATACACTAAAGTCATTATTTAAGAGATTTTTTAATGAGGTGTATTTCCAGTTTTCTAATTTTTTAGTTGGGAATCCAATTGATTCAAATTGTTTAATAGCCTCAGACCTAATGTCATGAACATAGCTATCAATATTAGTTTGATTTTCAAAAGCTATAAATGATGATAATAATTTTTCTTTTAAATCAATCATTATATTTAATTATTAATTTCTTCTTTAATCCAGTCGTATCCTTTTTTTTCTAATTCTATGGCAAGATTTTTATTTCCTGACTTAACAATTTTTCCGTCAAATAATACATGTACATAATCAGGTATAATATAATCAAGGAGTCTTTGATAATGTGTAATAACTACTGTAGCATTGCTTTTGGTTTTTAATTTATTAACTCCACTGGCAACAATTTTTAACGCATCAATATCTAGACCTGAATCAGTTTCATCTAGAATTGATAAAGTGGGCTCTAGCATTGCCATTTGAAAAATTTCATTTCTCTTTTTTTCTCCACCAGAAAAACCATCGTTTATGGATCTTGATAAAAATTTTCTATCTATCTCTAGCATACTGCATTTTTCTCTCAATAGTTTTAACATTTGATTAGCTGGCATTTCTTTCTCACCCCTAGCTTTACGAGTTTCATTAATTGCAGTCTTAATAAAGTTTGTAATGGTTACGCCAGGAATTTCAATTGGATATTGAAATGACATAAATATTCCTTTATGTGCTCTTTCCTCTGCTGATAATTCATCAATAGAATCATTGTTGTATAGTATTTCTCCTTTTGTAATTTCATAATCTTCCTTTCCAGCAATTACTGAGGCTAAGGTGCTTTTTCCTGAACCATTTGGCCCCATTATAGCATGAATTTCTCCAGCTTTAATATCAAGGTCAATACCTTTTAAGATCTCTTTATCTTCAACCTTTGCATGTAAATTATTTATCTTAAGCATATCATTTATTTATATATTATCCAACGGAACCTTCTAAACTAATTTCAAGAAGTTTTTGTGCTTCCACTGCAAATTCCATAGGCAACTTATTTAATACATCTTTGCTAAAACCATTAATGATTAGTGCAATTGCTTTTTCTGTATCAATACCTCTTTGATTACAGTAAAATATCTGATCTTCACCTATTTTGCTAGTTGTTGCTTCATGTTCCACTTGAGCTGATTTGTTTTTAGTTTCTATGTATGGAAAAGTGTGAGCTCCACAACTATTACCAATTAATAGACTATCACATTGAGAGAAATTTCTAGCATTATTAGCTCTAGGACTAATATGTACTAACCCTCTATAGCTGTTTTGAGATTTCCCAGCGGAAATTCCTTTTGAAATAATAGTTGATCTAGTATTATTACCCAAGTGAACCATTTTAGTTCCTGTATCAGCTTGTTGAAAATTATTTGTTACAGCTATTGAATGAAATTCTCCCACCGAGTTATCTCCTTTAAGAATACATGATGGATATTTCCATGTTACAGCACTTCCAGTTTCAACTTGTGTCCATGATATTTTAGCATTTTTTTCACAAACACCTCTTTTAGTTACAAAATTGTAAACTCCTCCTTTTCCTTTTGAATCCCCTGGATACCAGTTTTGAACGGTACTATATTTGATCTCTGCATCATCTAGTGCGATTAGTTCCACGACCGCTGCATGTAGTTGATTTTCATCTCTACTTGGAGCAGAACATCCTTCAAGATAGCTTACATAGCTCTCTTTGTCTGCAATCACCAATGTTCTTTCAAATTGACCTGTTCCAGCTTCATTAATTCTAAAATATGTTGATAATTCCATTGGGCATTTTACACCCTTTGGGATATAGCAAAATGAGCCATCACTAAATACTGCTGAATTCAATGCGGCATAGAAATTGTCTTTTTTTGGTACAACTGACCCAATATATTTTTTTACTAGTTCTGGATGATTTTTTATTGCCTCACTAATAGAACAGAATATAATTCCTTTTTCATTTAGCGTGTCTTTAAAAGTAGTTGCGACAGAAACAGAGTCAATTACTACATCCATAGCAACTCCAGTAAGTTTTTTTTGCTCATCTATAGAAATTCCTAGTTTTTTAAATGTTGCAAGTAATTCGGGATCTACTTCATCAAGATTATTATATTTTGGCTTATTTGATGGTGCTGAGTAATATGAGATTTTTTGAAAATCTGGCTTTTTGTAATTTACATTAGCCCAGTCAGGCTCTTGCATTTCTTTCCACGTCTGATAGGCATCTAATCTCCAATCAGTCATCCATGAAGGCTCTTCTTTTTTCTTAGATATAGCTATTACGATTTCTTCACTTAACCCAATAGGGAGGGTGTCAGACTCAAGATCTGTATAAAAACCATATTCATATTCTTTGGTTTCTAATTCTTTTTTTAAATCGTCTTCAGTATACTTGCTCATACGTTATATATTATAGAGAAAAACTTTCTCCACATCCACATGTTCTATTAGCATTTGGATTTACAAAAACAAACCCTTTGCCATTTAGCCCTCCAGAAAATTCTAGAGTTGTTCCAACCAGGTATAATAGACTCTTTTTATCAACCACTATTTTAATAGCATTGTCTTCAAAAATTTTGTCATCATTCTCAGTCTTATTGTCAAAATTTAATTCGTATGAAAGTCCTGAGCATCCACCACTCTTCACACCAACTCTTACAAAGTCAGTGTCATGGTTAAAACCATCTTTTTCCATTAATTTTATTACCTCATTTCGGGCAATGTCTGTAATACTGATCACACTATTAAAATTTACTGGACTACAAATATACAACTAAACTGTATTTTTTTAACAATTTTGCCATTATTACACATATAATTAACAATGTTTTAAGGAAAAAGAATGTAAATTTGCCTTCATGTTAGAGAATAAGAACAAAAATTCAACAAAAATAGAGGATATTGGTGAGTTTTCCCTGATAGAAACTCTAACAAAGGATCTAAAAATTAGGCATAAATCTACAATAAAGTCTATAGGAGATGATGCCGCAGTATTAGATTATAAGTCAAAAAAAGTAGTAGTATCAACTGATTTTCTGATTGAGGGGGTACATTTTGATTTAAGCTATATGCCATTAAAACATCTTGGATATAAGGCAGTTATGGTTAATTTATCTGATATATATGCCATGAATGCTAATGCTAAACATATTACAGTTTCTATCGCTATTTCTAACAGGTTCCCTCTTGAGGCAATACAAGAATTGTACTCAGGTATAGAATTAGCTGCAAATCAATATGATATAGACCTTATAGGAGGCGATACAACATCTTCTGTTACAGGACTTACTATCTCTATAACAGCGTTAGGAGAAGCAAACCTATCAGATATAGTTTACAGAGATGGTGCAAAAGCTAATGATTTGATTGTTGTCACTGGTGATTTAGGGTCAGCATTTATGGGATTAAAGGTTTTAGAGAGAGAAAAAGAAGTTTTTAAGGTAAATTCAAAAAATCAGCCAGATCTTGATCGATACACTTATCTGGTAGAAAGACAATTAAAACCTGAAGCTAGAAAGGATATTATAAGACTTTTATCTGATTTAAAAGTAAAGCCAACATCCATGATTGATGTTAGTGACGGATTGTCTTCTGAGCTGCTACATATTTGTAAGAAAAGCAAGGTAGGATGTGATCTATATGAAAACAAGATACCAATGGACCCTCAGCTAATATCAACTTGTGAAGAATTTAATATTAATTCAACTACAATAACCCTTAATGGAGGTGAGGATTATGAATTACTTATGACTATTTCACAAAAGGATTATCCAAAAATTAAAGCAAATCCAAATTTAACTGTCATAGGATATATAAAAGAAGTAAAAGCAGGGTGTAATTTAATTTTAAGAGATGAATCTTCTGTTGAATTAAAAGCTAGAGGCTGGGGGGCTAAGTCTGAATAATTTTTTACTTTAGCCCAATGAAATTTTTTCTCTATCCGCTCTTATTTCTAATTTCTCTAAATTCCTTTTCCAGTACTTATTACGTAGCTCCATCAGCTTCAGGCGGTAGTAATTCAAATAATGGGTCCATTTCTTCACCTTGGGAGACGATTACTTATGCATTAACACAGCTTTCAGCAGGAGATACTTTATACTTAAGAGAAGGAACATATAGAGAAACCATTACCATAACTCAAGATGGTAGCTCAGGAAATGTGATTACTATTCAAAATTATAACAATGAGGTTGTTACAATTGATGGGACGGCGGATATAAGTGGTACTTGGAATACTTACAACTCAGTTTCAGGGTCATACCAATTGTCTTATTCGGGAGATACTGATATAACACAGCTTTTTGTTGATGATGTGCCTATGGTAAATGCTAGATGGCCAAATGCTCAATTTAATGATGATTCTATTTTTTCTCATTCTACTTGGGCTCAAGGTGATGAAGATAATAGCTCAAATGGATCACTTACAATTGATGAGGATGAACATGATCCAGGGTCTTTAGATCTTGATGAATCCATAGGAATTTTGAATATTGGATCTTTTAGAACATGGGCTGTAGCGATGACAGGTCATACGCAGAATGATCCTGGTGATGATGTGATTACTTATAACAGTAGTGACATTAGTAATAGTCAATATAAGGACAAGCATCATTATTATTTTTTCGAAGGAAAACTAGGCTTTATGGATACAAATAATGAATGGTTTCATGATAAGTCAAATGACATATTATATCTTTTCCCGGACGATGGGCTAGACCCTTCATCAAGATCAATTAAAGCTAAAACAACTGATTACAGGGTCACATTTAGCGGAGCTAATTATATCACATTAAAGGGAATAAATTTCTTTGCTACAACTCTTAAAATAACAGGGACTAATGGCACGCCTTCAAATTACATAAGCATAGAGGAATGTAATTTTTATTATCCAACTGCATCAGAAAGAATGCTTGGCACAACAGATGGTGTAGGAACGCTAAATGTTTTAGAAATAGACGCAAATTCACATTATAATACCATAAAAAAATGTCTTTTTGAAAACGCAGAAGGAGAAGCTTTGAGAATTAAAGGCACTAATAATACTATAGAAAACAACTATTTTCATCATATAGATTGGAGTGTTTCTGATCTGGAAGGGTTGATGGTGACCATATACTCTGGGAGCAATGCAGAAGATAATACATTTACTAAAAACACCATTCACACCACTGGCGGTTCTGCCACTGTGCTGCCAGGAAAAGATTCAGAGTTCTCATATAATAAAGTTAGCAATACGGGTTTGTTGCAATCTGATGGAGCAGTATTTCAAGGAACAACAAACTTTGTTGAGGGCTCAAATGTGCATCACAATTTTGTTTATGACACTGAAAAATATGCATACAGATATGATGCCGCATCAGATGATCCTTCAGGGGCTGGCAATTATGGTGTGATGCATCACAATATTGCTGATAATACAAATGGGTTAATGGCAAAAGGCAATAATCAGATAATTGCCCATAACACTATTTTAAATACAATAAATGGTAAAAATGATATTGTGCTTTTATCTGAAGCTTGCTCTAATACAAACACTTGGCTTTATAATAATCTAGCAGAAAGAATTGGCTCTCATAGAACTTCTCAATCATTTTCATTAACCTCTAATAGCCCAATGCCAATTTATGGAAATGGCGGAGGGTCAGATGTTGGATATCTTAAAGACGGCTCTAGCTGGAGAGCATGTATAGACAGTGATGCTTATTATGTAGGAACTGGCAATGGAAGTTCTCAGGCAAATATTGATGAAATTAATGTTTCTAGAACAGGAATTACTCCATATACATCAGGCACTATAATTGATGATTTAATTGTCTATGATAGCAGTGATGGTAAATCAGAGGCTGATTATGTTCCAACCAATAATGTGACACTAGTTAACGCAGGGATATCTCCAACAACTACCGTGGATACAGGTGTTTCAACAACTTCAGCTTTAAATCTTCTTGTGCCTCACACTAATGTTAGTTCAGCTGCAGATATTGGAGCTTTTGAATATGGTGGGACAGTATGGACTGCAGGAATTGATTGGACGCCTAAATTTCATACAGCTATTTGGAAAACTACTGCATCTACAACAGCCTGGAATACTGCTAAAAACTGGTCAACAGGAGCTGTTCCCACTACTGATGTAAATGTATTAATACCAACAGGAGCATCAAATTATCCTGTCATTTCATCTTCCGGTGCGGCTGCTAAAAATATAACAGTTAATGCTTCCGCTACTTTGACAGTAAATGATGATGCTGATCTTACTTTATCAGGAAATTTAATTAATAGAGGAACTATTACAATAAGCGGGGATGTTGTAGTTAATTAGCAAAACTCTAAAGAACTCACTATCTTAACTAAAAAATAATTCAGGATGAAAAAACTATTTACACTTTTAGCATTAACAATCTCATTTAGTATGAATGCGCAAGTAAGTACAAACAATACAAATCCTTCAGGCAATGATGCTTCAGCAATCGGATTAAGCACAACAGCAAGTGGAAATCGTTCTACAGCAACAGGATCTTACACAACAGCAAGTGGAGCTCGTTCTACAGCAACAGGGTTTTACACAACAGCAAGTGGAGCTCGTTCTACAGCAATGGGAAACTACACAACAGCAAGTGATTATGCCTCAACAGTAATTGGACAATATAATTCTTCAGGTTCAACAGTAACAGGAGATGGTTCATTTTCTACATCTGCCCCCGCTTTTGTGATTGGAAATGGAGCAGATGCATCCAATAAATCTGATGCTTTTAAAGTAATG
>CABXHU010000010.1 GCA_902512065.1 uncultured Bacteroidota bacterium
ATTAATATTTGACTTGTGCTTGTAAGACTTAAGCACCATTGCAGCATAATCTTTCTTGATTTTTTTTTGTTTACTTAAAAGTGAGTTTAATTCTATATTATTTGTCTTAATTTCATCTACAATTAAATTTAATTGATTATTAATATTTATGATTAAATCTTGTTGAAGTTTAATTTTAAATCTTAGATTCTCTACATTAGTAAGTAGTTCTCTTTTCTTATTTTTAGATTTATCAATTAATAGCTCTATATTTTTTATATCAAAAGCTAACTGCTCCTTTTTTTGTTCTAGATCAGATTTGGTCTGGGAGGATAATGCTTGATTGAAAAAAAAAGATAGACAAAACAGTAAGGCTAGAAAATATCTCATCATATTAATCAACAATTACCTGACTATATCCCTTAGGAATTCTAAATGGTATATTTAATTTTTTATCAATAATTACAGACTTCATATCTATATTAATAGATTTATTATTCCAATCTAAAAATAATATCTTTCTAGGATAAACATGTTTATTTATGCTATTGTAGGTCTTGTAATTTATGCTAAACGCTTTTTGACTGTCATTAGAAATTGTATTAATAGATTGGGGTGTTTTATCATTATAGTTGAAGAATTTTTGACTGTTTAATTTGAAATTATATGGATTAACGTAAAATAAACCTTGCAATTGAGTTTCCTCATAATCTATTAATTTTTTAAATATATATGAGCGTAATTTATCTTCATATTGACTATTTTTCATGTTTAATTGCTTTGCAAAATCTTTTGGACTTAGTTCTAGCACTGGCTGACCAAAAAGGAGTTTTTCTAACATTTCATAAGTAATGTTTAAACCAATAATATTTTCTATATATGAAAAACTTGTTTTTATATAATTTCTCTCGAGCTTGTTATAATACTTAATTGAATCATTGGTTATTAGAAGTCTAATTGCGCCAAGAGGTGCACTAATCCAAATTTTTTCTCCTGAAAATATTCTAATTGTTGCAGTGTTTGTTTTAACTTTATTTTTTCTAAAATAATCTATTCTAGCTCGTGCCTGAAATGTTTTAATATCATGTTCATTTTCATTAATACTTTTTATAATTTTTTTAGCAGTTAAACGCTTGCTGTCTCCAATAACATATTCCTTTTTCAAAGCACATGAACTTACACTTAGAATTATTATTATTACTATTAAATATTTTGATCTCTTCATTTAATCATTAATGTCTAAATTCCTGTACTGCCAAACCCAGATGATCCGCGATTTGATTTATCTAATTTTTTAACCTCTTCCCATCTAATAGATGAGTGCTGAGCAATAATTAGTTGGGCAATTCTATCACCATTATTTATTGTAAAAATATCTTTTGATAAATTAACTAAAATTACTCCTACCTCACCTCTATAATCGGCGTCAATTGTTCCTGGTGAATTCAATACTGTAATTCCATTTTTTATCGATAATCCACTTCTAGGTCTAACTTGAGCCTCAAAACCCATAGGTAAAGATAAATATAGACCTGTTCCCACAACAATTCGTTCCATAGGTTTTAATATAATGCTCTTGTCAATAAAGGCCTTAATATCCATGCCAGCAGAGTTTTCTGTTTCATATTTAGGTAAACTGTGAGGTGATTTATTTATAATTTTAATTTTCATTAAATCCTTTAATTAATAAACGAATACTTGATTTTTCAACTACTAAAATTGTCAGATTAAATAACAATAGACAAGCTATACCAATATAAATATTGCCCCTAAAAAAATAGAAAGATGTAATAGATAGGACTACTGCAAAAATAATATAAAAACTTAATTTATTTGTTTTATAAGGGATAGGATAATGTCTCTTGCCAAGAAAATATGAAATAATTGCCATAGATAAATATGCAGAAAGAGTAGCAACTGCTGAGCCTACATAGCCATAATTTGGTATTAAAAGAATATTCAAAAACAATGTAATTATTGCTCCACAAACTGAAATATAAGCTCCAAATTTAGTTTTATCAGTTATTTTATACCATACCGATAAGTTCTGATAAATTCCTAGGCAAAAATTTGCTAATAAAATAATTGGAACTATTTTCATTGCTTGCCAATATTCTGGATCACCTATAAAAACTATCTTTAATAAATCTGCAAAGACAATAACTGTTAAAAACAAAGAGCATCCTAAAATAACGAAAACTTCTAATATTAAAGCATATGTTTTTTGTGGTGATTTTTCCTGAGCTTCTTTAAAGAAAAATGGTTCAATCCCTAGTTTATATGCTGTTGAAAACAAGGTCATAAATAGCGCTAGCTTATAGCAAGCAGCATACATTCCTATCTGATTTTTAGCTATAGATTCTGGCAAAATAAAATCTAATAGGATTTTATCGAAAGTCTCATTAATTGAATAAGCAAGCCCAGAAATAAGAATTGGGAAAGCATAGGTCAACATTTTCTTTAATAAATCAATATTTAATTTATAATTGATCTTAAAGTAAAATGGAATTAATAAAATTAAGGTTGTGCCACTTGCAATTAAATTGGCAATAAATATGTAGCTAATTTCGTGATTAGGAACATATATTTGATCTAGCAGGTTGTTGTTTATTGCTAGCTTTTTAAGGAAAATTAGGAGAAAAATATTTAAAGAAAAATATACTATTACATTAATTATTTTTATAATAGAATATTTTATAGCATTCCCTTTCGCTCTTAAATATGCAAATGGAATAACAACTAAAGCATCTAAAACTAATATCCATAAAACTAGAGTTAAGTATTGAGTCTCTATCCCCGTAAACTCAGATATTTCAAACTTAAAAATTGATGCAAGGGCAAAAAACAGAAATGATGTAAAAATAATTGATATAGATGAAGTACTTAATACATCTTCTTTATTAGAATCATTATTAAAAAACCTAAAAAAACTTGTTTCTAAGCCATAAGACAAAATGACGTTAAATAGAATTACATATGAAAATATTAAAGACAAGTTCCCATAGTCTGACACATTTTCTAATACAGCTTTGTCAGTATGTACCCTAACCAATAACACGCTTATTATCCTAGGGAATACTGTTGCTAAGCCATATATGAATGTTTGCTTAAAAAGTTGAACTAATTTTTTCAAATTATGTTTCTTTATAATCTAAAATTAAACTAATAATTATAGGAATGCAAAAACCCTGTAGTAGATGTTTTAATTATTGAGAGCTTCTGCCCCGCCAACAATTTCTAAAATCTCATTTGTAATAGCTGCTTGCCTTGCTTTATTGTATGTAAGTTTTAATTGATCTCTTAGTTCAGTTGCATTATCCGTTGCCTTATGCATTGCTGTCATACGAGCGCCATGTTCACTGGCATAAGAATCGAGTAGTGATTTGAATAACTGTGTTCTAAGAGATTTAGGAATTAGCTCATTTACAATCTCTGACTTGGATGGTTCAAAAATATAATCCTGATTATTCTCTTCCTCACTCTCATCTGGGGAGATAGGCAAAAATTGCTCTTTCGTAACAATTTGAGTAGCTGCATTTTTAAATCTATTATATACTATTTGTATTTTATCATATTCTTGGCCAACAAATTTTTCAATTAATAGGTCTGCTATTTTTTTAACATTATCAAAAGATAAATCATCATATATCTCATTATTGGTTACAACAACATTATGTTTTTTTGATAATACATCGCTTCCTTTTTTTCCTATACAAAAGAAAGATAGTTGTTGACTGTTTTTCTCATTTGCTATGCTGATACATTCTTTAATAATATTAGAATTAAAACCTCCGCAGAGACCTCTATTAGAGGTAATGCATACAATTAGGGTTTTATTAGTTGGTCTATTTTGAATAAAAATATTATCTGAATCAATTGAAGAAGACAAATCTTTTAATATCCCTGTTAACTTATTTGAGTATGGTCTCATGGCTACAATAGCATCCTGAGCCTTTTTAAGCTTAGCTGCTGAAACCATTTTCATGGCGCTTGTAATCTGCATAGTAGAAGAAACTGAAGAAATTCTATTTCTAATTTCTTTTAAGTTAGCCATAGTATATTAATATTTAGATGTTAGCTCACTACAAACTTTCTCTAGGGTGCTTATAATATCATCCGTTAATTTTCCTTGTTTGATTTCACTCAAAACTTTTGAATGCTTATTGTTAAGCAATTCAATATATTCAGCTTCAAATTCTTTTATCTTATCTACAGGCACCTCTCTAAGTAAATTTTTAGACCCTGCATATATAATGGCGACCTGATCCTCAACTTTAAATGGATCATTTTGAGCTTGTTTTAAAATCTCAACATTTCTTCTTCCTTTTTCAATTACCCCTAATGTAACAGCATCTAGATCTGATCCAAATTTTGCAAAAGCTTCTAATTCACGAAATTGAGCCTGGTCTAATTTTAATGTTCCTGCCACTTTTTTCATAGACTTTATTTGTGCAGAACCTCCTACTCTAGAAACAGAAATTCCAACATTAATTGCAGGCCTAACTCCTGAATTAAATAAATCTGATTCTAAAAATATTTGGCCATCAGTAATTGAAATAACATTTGTAGGTATATATGCGGAAACGTCTCCTGCTTGAGTCTCAATAATTGGCAAAGCAGTCAAAGAGCCTCCTCCTTTAACTATAGGCTTGAGCGATCCAGGCAGGTCATTCATATTCTTTGCAATTGAATCATCATTAATTACTTTGGCAGCTCGTTCTAACAGTCTTGAATGAAGATAAAAAACATCTCCTGGATAAGCCTCTCTACCAGGAGGCCTTCTTAATAATAGTGAAATTTCTCGATAAGCAACTGCTTGTTTAGATAAATCATCGTATATAATAAGGGCAGGCCTTCCTGTATCTCTAAAATATTCACCAATCGAAGCTCCAGTAAAAGGAGCATATACTTGCATAGCTGCAGGATCTGATGCGTTTGCAGCAACAATCGTAGTATAAGCTAAGGCTCCCTTATCCTCTAAAATTTTGGCAATACCTGCAACAGTTGAAGCCTTTTGCCCAATGGCTACATATATGCAGTATACAGGCTCTCCCGCATCAAAAAATTCCTTTTGATTTAATATTGTGTCTATACATACCGTTGTTTTTCCTGTTTGCCTATCTCCAATTACTAATTCTCTTTGACCTCTTCCAATTGGGATCATTGCGTCAACAGATTTTATTCCAGTTTGTAATGGTTCATTAACGGGCTGTCTATATATAACCCCTGGAGCTTTTCTTTCTAAAGGCATTTCATAAAGATCACCCTTTATATCACCTTTTCCATCTATTGGATTTCCTAATGTATCAACTACTCTCCCCACAATACCTTCTCCGACTTTAACTGATGCGATTCTTGAAGTTCTCTTAACGGTGTCGCCTTCCTTAATTTCTGTAGAAACACCCAGCAAGACAACACCGACATTGTCTTCTTCTAGGTTTAACACTATCCCTTGTGTACCATTGGAAAATTCAACCAATTCTCCATATTGAGCATTAAATAGCCCATAAACTCTTGCTATACCGTCTCCCACATTTAATACACTTCCTATCTCATCAAGAGATATAGAGCTTTCATGCTTAGAAAGTTGATTTTTTAAAATTGCTGATATCTCAGCAGGATTTACTTCTGCCATGTTTTCTATATTTCGTTTTTATTGTATAAGTTCACTTTTTAATTTATTAAGCTTTTGTGAAAAGCTTGCATTATATTCTGTGTTTTCAAATCTTAAAATAAAACCTCCTAAAATGGTTTTATCAATAATATTTTCAATCTCTACAGATTTATCACTTAGTGTTTTTATTTTATTTAAAACCTGTGATCTAATCACTTCTGAAATTGGTATTGCTGTAACAACAGTTGCTTTTGCTATATTATTTTTTTGATTATAAATTTCATTGAATCCATATGCCACATCGTTCATAATTGAAAGCCTTTTGTTTTTAATTAAAAGATCTATTAAATTACTGGTGTCATCATTCATGTCTAATAATATATTTGCAATTATTTCTTTCTTATCAGCATAGCTTATAAGAGAATTTTTTAATAAATTTTTAAAATCGCTAGAAGATCTATGAGCAATGATTATTGCATCCATATCCTTCTTTACCATATAAAGACTATTTGATTCAGTTGCTATTTGAAAAATAGCTTTTGAATATCTTATAGCTGCTCTAGACCTCATTTATTTTAATTTTGAATCTTCTAATATATCCTCAATCATTTTTAATTGCTTATCATTATCTGCTAATTCCTCAGAAATTACTTTTTCTGCAATACCAATTGATAAATCAACAACTGTATTTCTTAATTCATTCATTGCTGAATTTTTTTCATTCTGAATAGCAGTTTTTGCTTCATCAACCATTTTCTTTGACTTTAACTTAGCCTCTTCTTCAGCGTCTGAAATTAATTTTGATTTAATTTCTCTTGCTTCTTTGAGTAGGGCGTCCTTTTCAGCTCTTGCTTCTTTTAAAATCTTTTCATTATCAGCTTTTAGACTTTCCATTTCTTCTTTTGCTTTGTCTGCTGCTTCAAGAGCATCTTTGATTGACTGCTCTCTTTCATTAACAGCTCCAAGTATTGGTCCCCAAGCGAATTTTTTAAGAATTAGATATAAAAGTCCAAAAGAAATTCCTGTCCAAACTAATAGGCCTATATCAGGTGTAACTAAATCCATAGTTGTTAATTTAAATAGTTAAAAATTTGACAATATTAATTTTGTCTTCCTAGCTTATTAATGATACAACTATCCCAAATAATGCAACTGCTTCGATAAAAGCAATAAGAATAATTGCATTTGTCAGTATTTTAGCTTGCATCTCAGGTTGTCTAGCCATTGCGTCCATTGCTGAACCACCAATTCCGCCAATTCCAATTCCTGCGCCAACAGCAGCTAATCCTGCTCCAATAGCAGCAAATGCTCCATAGTCAACTGCCGCTTCCTGTAATAAAAATAATACTAAATTCATGTTTTAAATTTTAAGTTAATTAATGTTCATGTTCTTCCATTGCGCTGCCTATATATAAGGCTGTAAGCATGGTAAATATATAAGCCTGAATGGCTATTACTAATACTTCAATAATATATATAAAAACTGAAAAGAAAATGGAAGCTGGAGCTAGCCATAAACTTTTAAAAATAAATATTAAAGAAATTAGACTTAATACGATAATATGACCTCCTGAAATATTTGCAAATAACCTTATCATCAAAGAAACTGGTTTTATAAAAATTCCCAAAAATTCGATTGGTGCTAAAAATAATTTCATAGGCACAGGGACGCCTGGCATCCAAAAAATATGTTTCCAATAGTCTTTGTTTGCAACTATTGTTGTAATCACAAAAGTTATCAAAGCTAATATGCCTGTAAACGCAATGTTTCCGCTTAGATTTGCACTAAATGGAAAAATTGGAATTAGCCCCATTATATTATTTATCCAAATAAAGAAAAATAAAGTTAAAAGAAAAGGCACATATTTTTCAGCTTTTTCTTCACCCAGAAATGGTGTTGCCACATCATCCTTAATAAAAAGAATTATAGGTTCTGTAAACTTGGCAATTCCAACAGGTTCTCCATTTTTAGATTTAGCATATGACCTAGCTGATAATCTGAATAAAATCAGAATAATAAAAATCGAGAGGAACATAGAAAAAACGAGCTTAGTTATTGATAGGTCTAGAGGCTTTTGGTTTGTGGGGTGGTTTGAAGCGTCTAATTGAATATGCTTGTTTCCCTTATTAGACTCTGCATAGTAAATCTCTTCATGATATTTCACAAATGATAGCCCATTTCGTTTAACAACTACACTGCCCGAGTCATCATGGTGAAATGCTGAAGACATAAAAGTTATCAGTCCATTTTCTGTCCACAAAATAACTGGTAATGGCACAGAAACAGCATGGCCATTCCAATCTAAAATATGAAAATCATGGGAGTCCATTATATGATGCATTATCATTGAGTTAACATCAAAGTCTTCAGATTCGTCCTTTTCTAACGTGTTACTGGAATAGGAAAGGCCATAAAATAAAAAGCAAAAAATATAAATAAAACGGAGAAAAAATTTGTTAGACATTCTTGCTAAATTATTATCTAATAATATGGTTGCAAATGTACATACATAAAATGTAATTTCAAATAAAAAAAACTAACAATAAATCAATTATTTTAACAAGAGCTTTAAGCCTATTATTTCTAATGTTTGGAAAACAAAATAAATTCCAAAAAAGTTTAATATTTCAAGTGTTAGATTTTCATTGGGCATGTCAAATAATGGAAATAAAATAATAATAACTAACCCCATTTTAATCATTGTCAAAAATATAAAGAGAGCTAAAGGATTAAAAAACAATGCTGCTTTATGATTTACAAAAAGTACGCAATAAATTATTGTAACTGACAAAATGTTAAACAGGTAGATCTCATGTAAAGAAATAAAAAGTTCGACTGTTGTTGTGTTGTTAAGAATAAAATAATGAGTGCAAAACAAAAACAATGATAGTATGAAAAAAGGAGGAAAAAACTTCATTTAGTCTAAATTTTTTCTATCCGATTCCGAGTATTTAGACGTCTGTTTAATTACATAATAAATTGAAAGCAAAATAAATAGCAGCGAAAATATAATAGTGAAAATTCTAGATTCATGTTGAAATATTTCATCTAGCTTATATCCAACAAACACACCAGACGCAATAATTATAGACATCTGTAATCCAATTTGTGAAAATACAATTAAACTATGCCGTTTTTTCTTGTTTTTCAGCTGCTTCTTTTGTTTCACTTTTGTTTAATTCTTTGACTCCACCTTTCATGCTGCAGGTTGCATTGAAGGTCGCTCCAGGCTCAACAGCTAATTTCCCTATTTCTACTTCTCCTTCAATATAGGCTGAAGATCTTAAAGTTAATTTTCCTGAAAGTTTTAATTTTCCTGTGAAGCCTCCTTCAAAATCAGCATCCTCGCCTTCTAAACTACCGTTAACAACTCCTGTTTTCCCTACCACAATTCTTCCTGTTGTTTTGATGTTTCCTTTGATGTTGCCTTCAACTCTAAAATCACCTTCACTAAAGACATCACCAACAAGGGTTGTTCCTTGAGTGATCATGTTTTGTTGACTATTGTTGCTCATATATTTGTTATTTTAAATATTCCTCTAAATTTTTATGGATTTGAATTGTTTTATAATTTTCGGACGATACAACAAAAGAATTGTTGTTTTTAATCCCCGGTTTTTTATCTAACATTTCAGCTAATCCCATGGCCCCGTCATAGCTTTTTAATCCATGTAGAACTACAAATGTAGCAATATTATTGTAATAGTCTTTAGAGGTGTTCAATTCTAAAAACTCAATTTCATTTATTGCGTTATTAATAAATGTAATGAAATTTGTTATTTCTTCTTCCAAAGGAGTAGAGAACTCATATATTATTTTAAAATTGTTAGAAGTTGCGTTTTCTGAAAACTCCTTACTGCTCAGAAGAGGTAAAACGTTCTTTAAAATATATTCTGCCTCCTTGCCCTCAATAGAGTTTGAATAATTGAGTTGTATAAAGTTTAATTGTTCCTTATACTGCTCATAACCGTACTCCTTTGCAATTGAAACTGCTTTTAACATTTCTATTTTTGAGATTATTGGAGTATCAAAAAGTTTCTTAATGTTTTGATCACAAAGTTCTATTGTTTTTATATAGTTTTCATCGCTATATTCCTGATAAATAGTATTATAAATTTCTGTTGGATTATTTTCAACTGCCAAAACTGCTTCCTCTGGATTTAATAAAAATTCTGCATATTTTGATTTGGGGAAATTATTAATAATATCATTCTTTATTAATTCAGCCTGCTCACTATCTCCTAGGCTTATATGGTTTTTATAAATTGAATATTTTGCTGGAGGAATTAAAAACTCTTCAGGGCTGCTGCTTAATAGCGTAGTTAATTTTTGATTAGATGTTTTAAATTCCTTGAATTGATCCCTATAAATTGCTCCTAATTTATAGTAAGCATCGTTTGTAACCAATTTGATACTATCAATAACCTTTATTGATTTAGGTATTCTATTTATATAATAATTTACATTGTAGAGGCTATCTTCTGGTATTTCTGAATTGACAATTCCTTCATTTTCATTTTTTAAATCATCAAACTCAATAGACCATCTCCAATTATTTACAAGTTTTCTTTTTCCCCATTTTTTAGAAAACGCTCCCTTACCATATGCGACGGCAGTAGGGTTGTAAAAATAAAATACAGCTTCATCATATGAAGACTTTTGTTGGTCAAGTAAGTTTTGCGTTCCAAAATTATTGTTTTTTTCCTCTTCCTCATTAAGCCGGGCTTGTATTATTTTTAATTCTTCAATATATGTTTCAAAATATACTTCTCTAGCTTTGTGATCCATATTAACTAAAGACAATATACTGTCATTGGTCACTGTAATCTTTTCATATAATATTAAGTCTTGCAAATTGTCTCTTTTCTTTTTTATCTTTCTATATAATTTTGTTTTTCTTTCTAGTTTAGTCAAGGTGCTGTCATAATATAGCCCTGCGGTTAAGTACTCTTTATTTTCAAAATTTATATCTGCTAAGTTTTGATAATTTTCAGTCTCTAAATAATCATCGTTAACTATTGACTCTAGTGAGTTATTAAAGAGTTTTACAGCAATGCTGTCTTTGCCTTGTCTTAGATTCAATAATGCTAATTGATGAAATAAAGATCCTAAAAAAACAGTATTTTCAATATTATCAACAAGCTCTTTAATTTCAATAATTGAGTTATTAATAGAGTCTGAATTAGCGGTTCTTCTAATATGAGAATGAATTATATATTCTCTTGGAATTTTTCTTTTATAATCTATGTTTTCATCATATAATGTGTTTGCGCTATCCTTATAATTAACGTAGTCATATAGCTGTGCTAAAATATAGTTATATCTAGCCTTAATTGGTTTTTCATTAATTAAGCCTCTTGCTGTCTTTAAACAAGCTATTGCGCTGTCTTGACTTTTTGTGTTAATATATGCTTGCGATAAAAATAAATTTGCTTGAGCTAAATCTTGTGATTCTAATTTATTATTGTTTATTAATTCTTTTAAATTTACTATTGCTCTTTGATTCTGTCCTAGCCTTATATTAATTTTTTCTTTCCATATCTTGATGTGATTAATATACTGGCTTGATGGGTGTTTAAATAGTATATAATTGAATGCTTCTAGGGACGGTATAAATCTTTGGTCATAATATCTAGATTTCCCAAGCAATATATACGCTTCATCCATAATTGGATTTGCTTCTTTTCCATTTATGTTCATTGAATGTTTTTGGATAGCTAATGCTGCTTTTTCTTCAGCTTGTGAAAAAGGTGTCTGAGAATTTTTTTCAAAATTGTCTTCTGTTATTTCTGAATTATATTTTTCTATTGGGATTAGTTTCCAAAAATTGTCTTTTTCCTGATCATTTAATGATTCCAGCGCTTCACTCAATAAGTTATTCCCGTTATATAGATAATTGTATTTAGTAGTAATAGAGTGAAAGTTTTTATTTAAAAACTTGTCTTTTTTTCTAGAACAACCTACAACAACAAAAGCTGTTATAAATCCTATGAAAATATATTTATATATTGTTTTATCTAGCATGAGTAAAATATTAACAGAAATAATCTATAGATATTGCCTATCAGACCAAAAATAGTCAAGTTTTTATACATTTGTCAAAAGTTATATGCTTTCTTTTTAATTTAATTAAAGAATCTATTTTGAGTGAAGAAGTTAAAATTATTATTAAAGTTGACGGGCTTGAATCTTCTATAAAAGGCTCAAAAGAGCAAACTATTTTAGACTCAGCTCTTGAAAATGACATAGACGCCCCATATTCTTGTCAAGGAGGTGCGTGCGCAACATGCATTGGTCGAGTAATTTCTGGTAATACAAAAATGGAACAAAACCATATACTTACAGACAGTGAAATAGAAGATGGGTTAATTTTAACATGTCAAGCATTTCCGTTAACTGAAACTGTTTCTATTGACTATGATGATGTTTAAAGAATTTCTTTTATTTTTTGAATTATCTCTTCAGTTGAAATGCTGTTAATTGCATTTTTATAACCTTCTGGGTATTTATCACCATAGATGGAAGTCGGTATTTTAGGATACTTCTTTCTATCAGGCATAATAGAGTTTTCTGTGTTTTGATTAAAAGGAAGAAACCCTGCATAAGGATGTGTAACTCCCCATATTGTAATTACCTTAACTCCATACATTGCTGCTAAATGTCCATTTGCTGAATCCATTGAGATCATTAAATCTAGGTTAGACATAAAATCCATTTGATCAGAAAGGGTAAACCCATTGACAAGGCTAAAAACATTCTTATTATTTTCAGATATTTTGCCTAGAAGTTTTCCCTCAATTTCTCCACCGCCAAACAATAATATTATATGTTCTTCTGAAACATATTCTATAACTCTCTTCATCTTTTCAAAAGAATAGGTTTTAGCTTCATGCTTGGCAAACGGAGCTATACCAATTAGCTTTTTATTCGAATCTATTATTACTTTTTTGTTATACTTCTCTAGGTTTGTTTTTTTTGGAAAGACTGGTTTTGCGATACTTACATTCATGTTTAACTTATTAAATACATCCAAATATCTTTGATGGGTAGTCTTTATTTGTTTGAACACTGTGCCATTAATCAAACTTGTCTTTTGCCTTCTACCTTTATCAATCTGATGAAAATTTATTCCCCATAAAAATTTTAAAAAATTTGTTCTTAGTACATTATGTAGGTCAATTACAGCGTCTATATTTAACTCTTTCAATTCATTTTTTAATCTAAATATCCCTATTAATCCGCTATGCCTCCCTTTTGTTTCAAATGCTATTAGATTAGCTTTCTTAAATTCTCTGAATAATTCTAGAAATATAGGTTTTGTTAAAATTGAAATTTTAACTTTTGGGTATTGTTCTATAACAGTTCGAATCACTGGAATTGTCATGGCCACATCGCCCATTGATGTAAGCCTAATAATTAAAATATGCTTAATTGATTCCAAAATAATTTATAGAAACTATTGTTTGTTTTTCCTTAGTATTGGGTTAAGCTCTTCATCATTATACATTTTCATTTGCTTATAGGTCTTCATATATTTATATCCGCCGGATATCTCGTTTAAGAGCTCATCTATGGCTGTTGACAAATCATCTCTTTGCTGAATTAATACTGATAATTTTAAAGAACAATTATTTTTATGAACCTCGGTTGCATCTAGTCTGCCTGCCTCAATATTCATATGATATATTTTCAATTCTAAGATTGATAATCTGTCCAGAGCCCAAGCAGGGCTTTCTGTATTAATTGTAGCGCTTTCTAAGGCCTTAATATGAGAGTATTTTTTAAAAAAATACTCATCAAGTAGTTCAACTGTGTCCGTGCGGTCCTGATTAGATAAATCAATTTTTCTTTTTAAATTAAGTGCCTCGACTGGATCTATATTAGGATCTCTAATTATATCTTCATAAGCCCATTGAATCGTGTCTATCCATGATTTTTTATAAAGTAAGCTTTCAATGTATTCTTCTGTTGGACTATATCGATTTGTTAGTGCCTGATCAATACTTCCTGTTTTTTTAAAATCAGCTGTAGCCTGATTAAATATTTTTATTGCCTTTTTTGTAAACATATCTCTCAAAGATACCTCATTTAAAATAAATAATATTTATAATTATTAGCAAAATCACCGCAATATCTAACGTCCATTTATAACTTATAGTTTCCATTATTTTGCTTGCTAATACTAGGAATGGAAATAAAAAACAAATGAACATGTCTTCAAGCAGATTAAATCCACTTACAGCAAATGCAATGAGAAAAATTAATAAAATAATTGAAAATGTTTTTGTGTTTTCAATAGACTTATTCCCATATGTTATAAAATATACTACTAGCCCAAGCATCATTATTATTAATAATACTATTCGGCCTGGAGTATTAAAAATCAAATTATATTGGCCATTGTAAATGAGTATAGCTTCGTTAAAAAACTCCTTAATAAATTCTGGAAAAGCAATAAAATCAAATATTGATATCTCAATCAAATATGAGGCAAATAAAGCAGCTGTTGATCCAATAATAATGACACCAATTGTTCTAATATTAACAAAAGAATGCAAAAACGCTGCTAACAAAACAACCAGTAAAAAAAGAAGTAGAGGCGGGAATAAAACAGCGCCAAAAGTTATCCAAAGTGAAGAGTCAAGCAGCTTTTTTAATTCGTCTTTTCCAGACTTTAGGCTAATTGTTCTTCTAATTCCAAGCAAAACAAAAAGATTAGCAAGAATGATGTCCACAAAAAACATCTTGGGAAACAAGGCCGTGGAAAAGACTATAAAAGCAACTATTGGGTAGTTGTTTTTTTCTGTCAATTTATTCTTTGTAATTATAAAAGAAGACAGCAAAAGTGAAAGGACTAATAACACAATAATTGGCAGTTGAAACATAAGCAAACCCGTAGCGCTGTCTGTCCCTTCAAGCTTATGGCTTTGAAAAAAAACAAGGATAAACAAATAAATTATAGGTATAAAAAAATGAACTGTTCTAGATCTGCCAAAAAACCTTGTAATCATAGAAAGATTTGTATATTTGCAAAGTAAATTAATTTAATTTAAAATGAGAGGATTCTTTTACGGAATAGAAGATTTGTTTGTCAATTATCTCTTTTTACCTTTTGATTTTCTTAGATCATTGGGAGAAAGTGACTGGTGGATGTCTAATATTGTTGGCTGGTTCTTTTTTCTAACCGGATTTACTGCTTTTGTTTATTGGATGATACAGCTAAAATCTTTTGATGATAAAAATGAAGAAAACAAAACTATCACAGCACACTCTTATTTATAAATCAAATCCAATATCTCGTCTGTAATACATATCCTTAAAGTCTATTTTTGAAATATTTCTATATGAAGTTTTTAGTGCTTCTTTATAATTCTCTGATAAAGAAGTAATTGCCAAAACTCTCCCTCCAGAAGTAACTGTTTTGTTGTTTTCTGGCCTTGCTCCAGCGTGAAAGACTGTAGAGCCATTAACTTTGTCTAATCCTGTAATTTCATGTCCTATCTGATATGATTCCGGATAACCGCCGGAAACTACGACCACAGTAACTGCTGACCTTTCGTCAATTAATATAGAATGGCCCTGTAAAGTTTGATTATAAAGAGATACAAAAACTTCTACTATGTCATTTTGAATTCTAGGAAACACGGCTTCAGTTTCTGGATCCCCCATTCTAACATTATATTCAATTACATACGGATCTTCATCTACCTTAATTAATCCTATAAAGACAAATCCCTGAAAAGGAATTTGATCTTTTTTTAATCCTTCAATAGTAGGCTTGATTATGGTTTGTTCTATTTTATTCATAAGAAGATCGTCAACAAAAGGCGGAGGAGAGATGGCTCCCATTCCTCCTGTATTTAACCCCTGATCTCCTTCTCCTATTCTCTTATAATCCTTGGCGGTTGGGAGAATCTTGTAGGATTCTCCATCAGTAATCACAAAACAGCTAAGCTCTATTCCTTTTAAAAATTCCTCTACAACAACCTGAGAGCTAGCTTCTCCAAACTTATTTTCACATAACATTTTATCAAGCTCTTTTTTAGCTTCATCTAAATTTTCAATTATTAAAACTCCTTTTCCTGCTGCAAGACCATCTGCTTTTAAAACATAGGGAGGTGACAATGATTCTAAAAACGTATTTGCTTCATTTATTTGATTCTTATTGAATGTTTGATGAGCCGCTGTTGGAATGTTGTGACGATTCATAAATTCTTTTGCAAAATTTTTGCTGCCTTCAAGCTGAGCTCCTTTAGCTTGTGGTCCTATAATCATGACATTACTTAAATCATCGTCATCTAAGAAAAAATCGTGGATTCCATTTACAAGAGGGTCTTCTGGTCCAACAACCACCATATTAATATGGTGCTGTAAAACTGCTTTTTTTATTTCTTGAAAGTCATTGTAGCTAATACTTAAGTTTTGACCAACTTGTGCTGTGCCTGAGTTTCCTGGGGCGATAAATAAATTTTTGCAATGCTTGCTTGATCTTATCTTTTTAGCAAAAGCATGTTCTCTTCCGCCAGAACCTAAAACAAGTATATTCATAAGTTTTTATATAGGGTAGTAAAAATACTAGATGTCTGAGAATAAAAAAATTAATATGCTTTTTTCTCTCCTCTTAGTGAATTAAAAGTAGTTAATATTATTATTTTGATGTCCAACAAAAAAGACCAATTTTCAATATAATTAATATCATACTTAATTCTATTAACAATGTCTATGTGTGTCTCAATTTCGCCCCTGTATCCATTGACTTGAGCAAGGCCTGTTATGCCTGGCTTAATAAAATGTCTTACCATAAATTTATCTATTGATTTAAGATATTTTTTGTTTTCATTAACCATGTGCGGCCTAGGGCCAACAACAGACATATTACCTGCTAATACATTAAAAAATTGTGGGAGCTCATCTATGCTGGTTTTTCTTAGAAATATGCCAACCCTAGTAAGTCTTTTATCGTTTCTAGTGGCTTGCGCAGTGTCTGCTTCAGCATTAATTTTCATAGATCTAAATTTGTAACAGTAAAACTGTTTAAAATTATAGCCGTTTCTTATTTGTCTAAAAAATATAGTTCCTTTAGATTCTGATTTAATAATTATTGCCAATACAGGAATTAACCATGATAATACGCAGACTATAATAAATAAAGAAAAAACAATGTCAAATAGTCTTTTTATGAATTTATTAAATGGTTCCTGCAATAAAATATTTCTTAAAGAAAGTACGGGCACATAGTCATACGTTTCGTATTTAAGTTTCTTTGAATATAAATTTTCAAAGCTTGGAATAAACTTTACTGTTTTTAGGCTATTTTCTGCAAAATCAATAATTGCTTTTATTTGTGTTTCACTTAAAGAAGGTAATGAGCAGTATATTTCATCGATCTTTTCTTCTAAGATAAAATTAAAGTATTTCTCTATATCCTCTTCTTTGTTGGGCAGAATTGTTCTAACATGTCTATACCCCGTTGATGTTTTTTCCTGAAAGAATTTCTCTAAACTATTGCTTTCTGCCCCATTTCCTATTATAATTGTTCTTCTATAATTTCCGCCAAAATCAGCTCTAAATTTTAACATAAAATAGTAGATCACAAACTTGATTGCTCCAATAAAAACTCCACTATATAATACAAAAATTAATATTTGCTTTGGGGAAATACTTAAAAATGGAAATATTCCAGAAACAGAGAATATTATAATCAAAAACAGAAGACATTGGATCAAAAGAAGATTTAATATTCTTATCTCAGGAGTGTATCTATAAACATTATAAAACCTAGAAAAAATTGAAATGATAATCCATGAAGCTGAAATTAAAATAAAAACCCAATAAGGCTGTAAAAACTCATTGTTAAAAACATATTTAATAGCAAGAAAGTTTATTATATATAAGTCTATTAGATATGTTATTGGTCTAATATATCTAGAGAACCTTCCTTGTTTTTTCCTTGCCATTCTTTGGTTTTATTTAAAACATATGATTTGAATTTTTTTTCAAAAATATGTCTACTAAAGCGCTCTGCATTCTCCCTTAACTTAATGGGGTTAAATTTTGTTTGATTAAAACGCTTTATTGCCTTTAAAATTGCCTCTGAGGTTTGTTCGAAAAAAAAAATGCCTGTAGAACCATCTATTACTGTTTCTAAAACACCGCCTTTTCCATATGCAATTACTGGTGTTCCACATGCTTGGGCTTCCACTGGGGCTATTCCAAAATCTTCAAGACCAGCATGTAGAAAGGCTTTTGCCTTACCAACAATAGAATGAACATTTTCAGAGTTGGCATAGTCAATAAATTTAATATTTGCATTTGCCTGATCCATCAGTTTTTTCTTCTGACTTCCTGACCCAACAATAATTAATGTTTCATTTAGCTTATTAAATGTGCTAACTAGTAAATCTATTCTTTTATATGGCTCAAGTCTTGCTGCTGTAACATAATAGTTTTCTTTTTCCTTAATTACAGGAAATTTGTTAATGTCCACAGGCGGATGTATTAAAAAAGAGTCTCTTTTGTAATTTTGTTTTATCCAATTTTGAATATATTTTGAGTTTGCTATTATATAGTCTGGATTTTTAGACTGGTTTATGTCTTTTCTTTTTAAAATAGTTAAAACAGGAGACAAAAAGGCTCTAATAAGCTTGCTAAAATATATGCCCTTATTGTCCCATAAATATCTTTGATTTCTAGCTTGATAGTAGCAAATATGGAGTTGCTTTTTATTTGTCTTTCTTACTCCTTTAGCAACAGAAAATGAAGACGAAATAATTAAATTGGTGTCTTTTTCAATCTTAATCTCCTTTAAAAAATAAGAAAAAAGGGAAAAGAAATATCTAAAATTTTTTCCAAAATATTTCAAATTGGTTTCCTTTATTTGAATGTCTTTCCCTGAAAAAACCTTTGAGACATCACTTTGCTTCATAACGTTAATAAGCATATGGCATTTATCAAAGCTTAGAGCATTGGTAATAGAAGAGACGACTCTTTCTGCTCCTCCATATTTGTCAAGCCAATCAACTACTAAAATATTTTTCATTCTTTGATTTTGTTTTTATTTAAAATTGTGTAGCAAATTAACGCAATTACAAATACCCCGAAGGTTCTATGAAAAGGATTTTCAAAAAACATAAAAAATATTAAGGAAAAATATATGTTTAAATTATAAATTGTTTTTTTCGAATCAAATAATATTATAATAAGCAATGCTATAAAACAAGCCAGTCCAAAAACCCCTATGCTTAATAAGAAGTCTATGAATTGATTGTGCGTGTTAAAATCTCGTTGAATAAACCACTCTCTTTTCTTTACAGGTTCTATTTTTTTATACTTCTCTCTCAGTAGTTCCTGAGTTTTTCCAAATCCTAATCCTATGGATTTGTTGTTGTTTTCATTAAATATTTCAAATGAGTTTTTCCAAATTAAATATCTTGGTTCATGTGTTTTAAATTTTTCTACAAAACTTTCTCTTTGATCATCTGCTGCATATAAAATTCTTTTTGAAAAATTGTTATTAGTAAATACCAGCGTCAATCCCCCTACTACAACTACTATTATTCCTATATTTCTGGCTTTAGAATTTAATTTATACAAGGCTGTACTAATTAAAACAAATACAATTAAAATTACTGCCGTTCTGGAAGCTATCAAAAGAGTTGTAATTAATATAAGAGTTGCTAACAAAAAATATGTTTTAGCTGTTTTTTTGTTATAAAAATTAAAAAAAGACTCTAGGCAAAATACTAGAGCAATAACATTGAAAAACCCTAAATAAAGTCTTTGTGTCATCATAAGGGGTTCCACTATTTCTCCAGTATAGAACGAAGTGTTCCCTGTAGCAATAACATATGCGATAATATTAAATAGAGAAATAATAGAGCTTAATGCTGCTCCAGCAATAAACGCGTTTTTTAAGTTTTGTGGGTTTTTAATTATTGACAGCAGAGCAATTAAAAGGATTGTTTGTCCAATTTTTCTCAATTCTGCAAAATCATTAATAACTCCATTCACGAATAGCGACTGCAAGACAATGATTGTAAAAAATGCCAAAAATACTAATACCGATTTTGTTTGTAGAATTTCCTTTAAGTCTCCTTTATTTAAAAGAAAAACAGCAAGTACAAGAATACATCCCATAATTATACTAGAAAGGGCATGTGCCACAGGAATAAATGGAATAAAAAAGCATAAAAACATGCAAAGCCACTGGTAGTATTTATATATTTTTTCTTGCATATTATTTATAACTTTTTGATTTAATAACATTTAGCAGGTCCCTTGAAAAAAACAAAAGAGCTAGGCTTCTAAAAATTCCATAGATTGGATAAAGCCCAAAATAAAAGTTTTTTATCATTATTTTAATTCTATTTTTAACCTGTTTTCTTCTGTGGATTGATGATATTGATCTTGGGTCTGCAAAATAGTCCATCAATATTTCTGGATAATTTTCAGCTTTGAACTTGTTTATCACACTAAAAAAAAATGCATAATCTTCAGCAGCAAAATAATTTGTTGGGTACTCTGCAATTTCTTTTAGTATTACAGATGAAAACATTACTGATGGGTGTATAAAAACAGAGTTGAGATGCATGGTTTTTTTTATTTCCTTATATGATGTAGGGTGTTTTAAATTATACATGTGATTGCCGTTTGAATCAACAATGCTGCCCCATGTTCCAAGAAGCTTGACGTCGGGATTTTGTTCAAGATATTTATGCTGAATTGTAAGTTTATTTTTATAAAATAAATCTCCTGCATCTAGCCTGGCTATATATTTATATTTATTATTTTGTGCAAAATTAAGGCCAATATTTAAAGTCTTTGCTATTCCTTTATTTAATCCATTTTTTTTGTAAAAAATTGTACCTAACTTATATTCACTTTTAATTTGTTTGATGTTTATTTCTTCTTGACTCCCATCATCAATTATAATTATATCCACCTTTAACTTCTCGCTTATTGAATTAATCGAAGCATACAACCCTTTTGGATTATTATAATGAGGAATAATAATTATAAGCTCTTTAAACATTGTTTAATTTTTTATAGTCTATTGCGAATATAATAGCTAAGCAAATCCAAAAAGCATATATTCTTAAAGAGTCCATCTTTAACCAATTCATTGAAAATCCTATCATTGAAATAAATATAATTACTGAATATGTTTTGTGTTTTCTAAGGTTGTTATAGCACCAGAAAAATATATGAAGCAACAGTGCAAGAAAAATTAAAAACCCTACAACTCCCGTTTCGCTAAGAAATCGTAAATATATATTATATCCTGGAGGGAAACGCTTTTCCTGCTGATTTGAATATCTTAGTCTAAATTCCCAGTTGTTTTTCTTTGCCCAGTTCGGATATTTTGTTCTTGATTCAAATGCTTGAAGACCATATCCAGTTCCAGTTATAGGGTTTTCTAAAAAAACCTTATACATGGCTACTTGTATTCCAAATCTTGACCTATTAGATCTAGAATGATCGCTATCATCAAGCCTAAAAGACGCTATTTCATTTCTAGCGTATTCATAAATTTGATTTGAAAATGCTAACGAGAAGCAAGAAGCTAATAATGTCAGAACAAGTGTAATATTTAAGAATACTTTTGAATATTTTAAATCCTTTAAAAGGATATATAAAAAAGCCAAGGACTGAACAATAATGATAAAGAATGCCGCTCTAGATCCTGAAATAAAAGCCAACAAAATAACAGCTATTGAGGGCAAAAATCTCCAACTAGACTTACTTGTTATTATGTAGCTAAACATCCAGCCCGAAATAGATAAGAGGTATGTTCCTAAGGCTGGGGGTTCAAAAGTAACTGACGAAATTCTATTTAACAATGAGTCTGTTTTAGCCTCAGTAAAAGGGAAATAATCAAATAGGTTTAACACTCTAATTTTTAAATCCTGCATGCCAAACTTTACAATTAAAATCTCAAAAAAAGCATATATTAAAACTATTATAAATGAGGCTAATATTACTTTTCTAATTGTATGTAATAGCTTGTTTAAGTCCACTAAATAAAAGATGTTGAAAAAAGTAATTGGCAAAATAATTGAACATATTAACAAGGCTCCGTACTGATTAATAAATCTTTCTAATCCTGTTGTTTGTTTGAAAAAATATTCTGCGACAGCTATGCTGTTTAAAAGAGTTGCTATAAAACACCAGCTTATAAGTAGAATTAAAAACTGGAAAACGATATTCTTTATTGGAATTTTAATTTTTCTTTTTAAAAGGATAAAAAATGAAGCTGATATAAAAAATAAAAAACATGAGTCTCTGTAAAATTCTCCTAAAAAAGGAAGGCCTTCCCATGAATTAAAAGGGATAAAAAAAACACCCATTAAGAAGACGTATAGAGCAATATTTATAATGCCAGTTTGTTTCATTTTTTTATTTATAATTGCCCCATTGTTTTATTTCTACTCCCATTTGTCCTAGATGTTTAACCTCTTTTCTAAAGATTTTTTTTAACTCTTGTTCGGTTTCTTTATTTATTGCTTTTGGATTTGTTTTATATTTTCTTGTTATAGAATTAAGAATGTCTTTCATCCATGGCTTCACAGAGATAATTTTTTTAATAAAGTTTTTAGTACTTGAAGGTTTAAAAATCGTTCTAGTAATTATATTGTTACTATAAGTCCCGCCAGGGTTATATTTTTTATTCAACAGTGTTGGTGTAAATTCGCTGTTTACTTCTAAAAAGCTATATGTTTTTTTTACAGTTTCCTCTGGATTGTTCATTAATTCTTCTTGAGTTAAAATTAAAACCTCGGAAAAAATCTCCTTTGCTTTTACTAATTTTTCATAATATGAAGAATTGAATTTATAATACCAAAAATCGGAAAAATGCTGTTTTTTCCTTTTATCTTCTTGTGCTAATGCTTCTGAAAAACTAAGCTGCTCTCTGCCCTCTCTTACTAAATGAAGATAATTAGAGTATGCTCTTTTAATAGGGTCTCTAACTAATACTATAATTTTTGGGTTTGAAAGGGTGTTTTTAATTTCATTAAAAAGCTCTGGGTAATTTATATATGATGGGGAGGTTTCTCCTACAGATTTGAAGTTTTTCTCAGGACTAAAAAATTTAGAATATTCTTTAAAGTTTCTAATATGTGTTTTTAAAGCTAACTTATCTCCTTTGCCTGCTATTTGTCTTGATAGAATTTTGTTAGTGAAAAAATGGAGTTCTTTTTGTTTTGGCATAAATATTTCAGGATGTTCTGCTAAATAGTAGTGAAGCGATGTTGTTCCGCATTTTGGAAAACCAGATATTATAAAGTTTGGTAAATACATTTGCTATGATATAAAGATTTTTATTCTGTCAGTACTATAAATTAAAGCGACAATCATACTGTTCCAAAAAACCATACTAATTAGTGTTGCTGTTGCTGCGCCCTCTATTCCATAAATAGGGATCAAAACTAGGTTTAATACAACATTTACTATTAAGCCAGAAATTAATATGTTATTGAGTTTTTTCTGTTTTCCTGTCATGTTTAAGTATATTGCTCCAGGGCCACACAAGGCGCTAAAAAACTGTCCCGCTAATAAAAACCATAAAGCTTGTTTTGCAATAACATATCCTTCTCCAAAAAGGCTTAGTGCTGGACCAGAAAAAATAAATAAAATTAATAGCACAGGCAGGCTTATAATAAAAATAATTCTCGCTGCATCCTTAATCAGCTTATTTAGTCTATTAAAATCGTTTGTGTTATATATTTCTGCAATTTTTGGGGCAATCACAATATTTACAGACATAAGGGCAAGTGCTGTAACCGTTGCTAATTTTACTGCGATCGAATAATAGGCAACACTATCAAACCCCTCGTAAATAGTAAGTATTATTATGTCTACACTTTGCATAATAAAATATGCTATAGCGCTTAATGCCATTGGATATGATCGTGAAAATATTTGATTATAAGAAAATTTGTAACTAGTATGATTAGACAGGCTCAGTTGTTTAAAAAGGGTTAATACTTTAATTGTTGTAATTAAAGAAAGTAGAATAAAGCCTGCTAAAAATGCCTCTATTAGCCATTCTTGATTCTGGGTAAAAAATAAAACTATTGATAAAATAAAAATTGGTGTATATCTAAAAATATTTCTGTAGAGCTCTGAGTGTATAGTCTGGTTTAATGCTCTTATGGCGTCAATATTAAGCATTGTTGTTGTGTAAAAAAACAGTGCTACAACAGCTTTTAAAATTAAAGAATGTGCATTTTGTTTATCAAACAATTCATTAATAAGGCCTTCTGGTATAAATAAATATCCTAAAACAAAAACTATACATATTCCTGTAGTCATTCTTATCATTTTAAAATATATATTCTTAATGGATTTTAAAGAATTTTTGGATTTCAAAAAACCAGAATAATAAATTATGGCTTGGTTTGTTCCTATTAAAGAGGCTCCGCTAAGAATCATTATTGTAGCTCTGACAAAATCATACTCTCCTACTTGTTCTGCTGAATAGTAGTTTGTTAAAAACAGTGAAAATAAAAACAGCAATATAACGCCTGTCCCTCTTATAAAAAGAACTCCAAAACTTTTTTTTAATAGTCCGTCGCGCACCATGCTACATTCTTCGGTCTAATTCATCTAAATATCTGTATAGTTTTAAGATAACACCTCCTAATATAAACACAAGGACCAATAGGATTGGGTAATAAATGACTTTATTGTCTCTTAGTCCTTTCTGCTCTATTAAAAGGCTGGTATCATTTACCACCATCACGGTTTCTGTAGACAAAATTCTTTCTCCTTTTAGTTCTTCATTTTGCTCTTCTAGCTCAATTTTTGTCTTAATAAGCTCATTAGGTAAATATGTTTTATTGTCAATATATAATTGCGCGGTGCTTTTTTCAAAATTGTCTGATGAGCTATATTTTTCTATAAGCTTGTCTATTTGATCTATTGTTTGTTCGTTGTTAAAAATAGTGCTTGAAATACTTTGAAGCTGCCTTTCTTTTAGGCCTATAAATAGGGGGTTTGTATTAAAATAGTCTATTATTTTTTTTACGGAAGAATTGCTGGCAGAAGAAGAAATATTTAGGGCCAGTATATGATATTCATAATCTGATCTAAAGCCTTCTGTCATTGCTAAATTGTCTTCGAATTCTAAGTTTTCAAAAAGAGTCCTGATTTCGTTTGCGTTGATGTCATCTTTTAAAATGTCTTTTAAGTCTATTACTGGTTTTATGCTAATTTCCTGTAGGATCTCATCTTCATTGAACTTCATATCATTGGTGAAAAAACTTTCATCTTCTGCTTCTATTTTTTGATTAATTAGGCTTATCGCATCATAAACATAATTTCCAGCATCAAAATTTATCCTTAATAATATTGAAGCCTCTTTCGCAGATTCTTTTTCAGTAATGCTCTCTGTAACATAGCCTAAGACTGCGCCTATTACGATTAAGATAGCTAGTTTTTTCCAGGCTAATAATATTTCTTTAAATGTTCTGAAGAAGAATAAAATACTTTTTAAGAAAAGTGTTCTTATTTTATTGAAAAGAACAAGGATGTCTATTTCTTCTTGTGTGTTGTTTTTTCTTTCGTTAGTCATGACAGTTTATTTTGTCATATTTAAACGAAAGTTCTTCTGGTTTATTTTATAAATAATGATTTTATCTTTCTTCTATCACATTTAGTCTGTATAGCTCGTCTGCAATTTTTCGATCATTTGAAATCTTTGGGATTTTATTTTGGCTTCCTAATTTTCCTATAGACTTCATGTATTTATTAAATCCTTTATTGCAGATTCTTTCTACGCTTAAACTGCTTATGACTTTGCCTTGAACTAAATCTTTATAGTATTTGTTTTGATCTTGAAGATTTTTATCTAAAGTTTTTTCAAATTGACGTATGTTTTCTGGTTCTGATTCAAAATCTATAAACCACTCATGAAATGAGCCTGAGGTCTCAGCTCCAAATTTTGGTGCAACTGTAAATTCATTTATAATAGCCCCTGTGTCTGCACAGGTTTTTTCAATCGCATTTTCAACTTCTTTAACTATAACATGCTCTCCAAATGCAGATAAAAATTGTTTTATTCTTCCTGTTACAACTATTTTATATGGTGATGTAGAAGTAAACTTAACGGTGTCTCCTGTATTGTAGGCCCACAAGCCTGCGCTAGTAGAAATAATTAAAACATAGTTTGTTCCTATTTCTATTTCTTCTAAAGAAAGCCTGTTGTGTTTAGATTCTAAAAAATCTTGTTCTTTAATAAATTCGTAAAAGATTCCTGAATTTAGAATTAACAGCAGATCGTCAGATTCCTGTTGATCCTGGAAGGCGAAAAACCCCTCACTTGCTGGATATACCTCAACACTGTCAATTTTTCTTCCAATTAGTTTTTCAAATTTTTTCTTGTAAGGTGCATAACTAACTCCTCCATAAATTAATAGTTGAAAATTTGGGAATAGTTCTCCTATTGGTTTGTTTGATGCCTCTTTAAGTTTTTCAAAATACATTTGAAGCCATGAGGGTATTCCGCTCATTATTCTCATGTCTTGGGCTATAGTTTCTTTAACAATAGCGTCAATCTTTTCTTCCCAGTCTTCAATACAGTTTGTTTGATGTGATGGCAGTCTTGAAAGTCTTAGATACAAAGGCGTATGATGGGCTGAAATTCCTGAAAGTCTTCCAGTTTTTATTCCTCCTTTTACTTCTAAAATGGGGCTGCCTTGTAAAAAAATGTGTTTTCCATTAAGAGCTTTTGTGTTTCCTGTATTTGCTATATACATTAAAAGTGCATCTTTGGCTCCTTCAAGATGATTTGGAAGGCTTTCTTTTGTTATTGGAATATATTTTGCGCCTGAAGTTGTTCCTGAGGTAATTGCAAAATATTTAGGTCTGCCCGGCCATAACACGTTGGCTTTTCCTTGAATTATTTTGTTTATATATGGTTTTAATTTCTCATAGTCAACAATAGGAATATTTTTTTTAAAACTACCATAAGAGTTGATAGCGTTAAAATTATGGTCTCTACCAAAAAGTGTTTTCTCTCCAGAACTTATAAGTTTTTTTAACGTTTCATTCTGACCTGTTATTGGGTTTTCTGCCCATTTTAGAATAGCTTTTTTTTGCCTATTTGCTAAAAAACTTATAATAAAATGCTTAAACATGGATTTTATTTAAAATTAAATAGCTGCATTGGATCAATTGGTGTTCCGTTTTTCCAAACCTCAAAATGTAGGTGTGGCCCAGTGGTAAGCGTTCCGTTATTTCCTGATAATGCAATTATTTCTCCAGCATTTACCGTTTCATTTTGTTTTTTTACCAGAGATGAGTTGTGCTTATAAACAGATATCAACATATCTCCATGATCAATAATTATAACATAGCCTGTTTGGACTGTCCAGTCTGAAAAAAGAACTCTTCCGTCAGAAATTGCTTTAATTGGTGTTCCCTCATCAACAACAATGTCTATAGCAAAATGATCTTCTTTCTTGTTAAAATTTTGAGTAATTTCTCCTTGAACTGGTTGAAATAGAATTGCATTTTCTATCAAAAGCTGATTGCTTGTTAAATTAAATTTGTCTTCCTCGTCAATATATTTTCGCAAAAGAGAGTCTTCTTTTGAAGGGCTTAGTTCTGAAGATAATATTTCCGCATTAATTTCATTAATAATAGAATCTCTGTTGAAAGCAATTGTGTCAAGCTCTCCAGTCAAAACCCTTATTATAGAGTTATAATACTGGTTGTTAAGCTCTGTAGCTTTTATAATAGAGTCTAGTTTGAAGCCCTGTTCTGTTGTGCTTTTTAATAGCTCCTGCGATGAATATCCAGGGACATACTCCTTTAATGGTGTGAAAAAAACAAGACAAATTGTGGCACCGATCAGTGCTGCTGTATATAAAAGACTTGTAAGAAAAACTCCTAGTTTGGAGGTTTTAAACGATAGCTTTTCTTCAAAGGTGTTCTCATTTGAGACGACCACCTTGTATTGCCTGTACAGGTCGTCTAAAAAAGTTGGGTTTTTCTTCTTTTTCTTCATACTTTTCAAAAATACTGAAATATAATTACAATCCTGGCCTTCATTATAATCGGCAATGGTTTAAAAATAAACTTTTAATTACTAACTTTACACAAAATTTAATGCTATGATTTTATCTGTTTTACCTCTAGCAATCGGCCCATGGCAAATCGTAATTTTAGTTATTGTTGCCCTTATTGTTTTTGGACCTATAGGTCTTGGGAAAAAACTAGGAAACCTAGTTAAAGGCACTGGAGAAGGGGTTAAAGAATTTAAAAAAGCCCTTAAAGAGGACGAGTCTGTGGATAAAAAGGAAGAAGAATAGTTTCCTTCATTTATTTCAGAATCTTTAAACTTTCAATTATTGCTTCGAGCTCAAAAATGTAGCTTGCTTTTGCTGTTCCTGGCGAATAAACAAATCCGTCAAAATATAATATCCTGTTATTAATTGAGTCTATAACTGAAAAGTTAATAAAAGGGCCTCCCATAAACTGTTTTTTCACCTCCCACAGCCCCCTTGTTTCCATTGCTGTTTTTTTATTTATTCTGACAGGTTTTGAGACCGCTTTGTATTCTAGGTCTGTCGTCATATATGTTCCTAGTGTTGGTCCTGGAATTTTTATTTTTGCGACAGAATCTCTTACAGCAATTACTTGTTGTGTGCTTAGCTTGTCTTTAGTTAGTGGCGTTTCAAATATTGATAAATTTACTGAGCCGCTTTTTGTATCCTTTCTAAGCCAAATAAAATTTTCTAAAACACTAGCCTCTCGATATATAGAAGGATAGTCTAGCGTAATATTAAAAACTTTTTTAAGGGAGGAAGAGTTACTTGGTGATTTTTTTATTCTTCGTTTTTTTTCTCTAATCTCGCTATTTCTAAGAATAGAGATAATCTCTTCAGCCTTTGATTTTATCTGTTGAATAATTTGGTTGGCATTTGCTCCTGAAATAACAATAATTTTTTGGGGAGAAGCGTATTTGTTAGAGACCACGTTAATTCCTTTTTTCTTGTTAGGCTCTATTTTAATTATCGCTCTTGATTTTGTAGCAAAGCCTGAAAAAACTCCTGGAGGCATTTGCCTAAGAATAAATTGTTTCTCTTGCTGAGGGAGCCCGTATATTGGTTTAGAAAAAGTTGTTTTTAGTTCTTTTCCTATAGCGCCCTCCCATAGGCTGTTTTCTATAATTACCGAAACTTCATTCAGATTTCCAGAGGAGGCCAAAACAATTTTTGAGTCATTTTGACAGCCCAACAAGATAATTGCTATAAAAAATATGGTTTTTTTCATTTCTTCTGCTCCATTAAAAATAATATTAATTTTTTGGAATTCTTTTTGGAAAAATTATTAGTCTTTGGTTTTCTTTTATTTTGTCATTTATAAGGTTGTTCCATCTCATGATGTCCTTTATTTTAACTCCAAACCTGTTGCTAATTTTCCCCAAATAATCTCCTTCCTTTATTTTGTAAATTATTTTAGAGTTTATGCTGTATAGTTCTGGCAAAGGCTTTTCTCTGTCTTTAAATTCTTTTTCAGAATATAAATATAACTCCTCTTCTTTGGCAGCAAATAAAAGTGCTTGATCAGCGGGTAGGGTGATTACGTGCTTTTTGTTCTTAATTCTAGGAATTATTTTATGAATATATGCTGGGTTCAAAAACTCTACTGTGTCTAAGGGAATTTCTAAAAATTTTGCAATATGAGAAAAAGCTATTTGCTTTTTTACATGAATAGTGTCTGTTTTTGAGTTCAAATAATTTTCTTTATCAATAGAAATTTTATGCTCCTTTGAGTACTCTAGAATATACATTGTTGCTATAAATGATGGGACATATCTTGCTGTTTCGTAAGGTAAGAACCCTCTAATATTCCAAAAGTTTTTATAGCCTCCTGACCTTATAATTGCTTTTGAGATTGTTCTAGGGCCGGCATTATAAGCTGCAATGGCCAAAACCCAATCATCATAAGTATTATAAAGTTTCTGCAAATATTTTGCTGCCGCTACTGATGATTTTTCAGGATCCATTCGTTCATCTATATAGCTGTTAAGCTCTAAGCCGTTTTCTTTCGCAGCAGCATACATGAATTGCCACAAACCTGTTGCTCCCGCTTTTGATATTGCTTTTGGTCTTAAATTAGATTCCACTATGGGCAGGTATTTTAGTTCTAGAGGAGCCTTGTTGTTTTGAAGTGCTTTTTCAAAAATTGGAAAATAGTAGTCTATTATTTTTGCCCTATTATTAAAGTGTTTTGTTCTGGTTTTTAGGTATTTCTTTATAAGCTCTTCTAATTCAGGAGTGTACGATATTTCTATTGGAGTTTTATTGTTAAGTTTTTCCAGCCTTGTCTTTATAGTGTCTGTGTTAAAATTATAAAGACTGTCGTTTGTTTGGTTGGGGTGATTTTTGGAAAAAGCGCTTAAAGTTTCTGACAACAGAAAAATTAGTATAAAAACTCTAAACAACTTTATCATGTTAGTTTTGTTTTTTTATTATAGCAGAGCGGCTATGCCTGGAAGAGTGTTTCCTTCAAGGCTTTCTAGCATTGCTCCTCCTCCTGTGCTAACATAGCTTACTTTTTCAAAGAGGTTAAATTTTATTAAAGCGGCTACAGAGTCTCCTCCTCCTACCAAAGAGAAACAGCCTTTTTTTGTTGCTTCTGTAACTGAAATCGCTACAGCCCTTGTTCCGCCAGAAAATGCGTCCATTTCAAAAACCCCTAAAGGCCCATTCCATAATATGGTCTGGCTTTTTAAAATAATAGAAGCAAAATATTTTTCTGTCTCCGGACCTATATCTAAGCCCATCCAATTTTCATCTATGTTGTGTGCGCCAATAACTTTTGTTTTTGAATTGTTGCTAAACTCTTTTGCAGCAATAACGTCTTTAGGTAAAAAAAACGAAACGCCATTTTTTTTGGCTTCTAACATCAGGTCTTCACAGATAGGAATCATTTCTGGCTCGTATATTGATTTGCCGACCTCACCTCCTTTAGATTTAATAAAAGTATAGGCCATTCCTCCACCAATAACAAGATTGTCTGCTATTGACAGCAGGTTTTTGATAATCGGTATTTTTGAAGACACTTTGGCTCCTCCAATAATTGCTGTTACTGGCGAGGTTTTTGATTTGAGCACTTTACCTATCGCGTCCACTTCTTTTAGCAAAAGCAGTCCTGCACATTTTTCATTAAAAAATCCCGCCACTGTTGATGTAGAGGCGTGATTTCTATGGCTTGTTCCAAAAGCATCATTAACATAAACATCTCCTGCTTTTGAAAGCTTCTGAGAAAATAATTCGTCACCCAAAACCTCTTGCTTATAAAATCTTAGGTTTTCTAGCATTAACACCTCTCCTGGCAAAAGAGCTTCCGCAGCGCTTTCTACCTTTTGACCTATACAATCATCTATAAATTTTATTTTTCTTCCTAGACATTTTTCTGCTTCCCTTAAAATGTGTTTTAAGGAAAGTGATGGGTCTTTTCCTTCTGGCCTGCCAAGATGTGATATTAGTATGCATGCACCTCCGTCATTTAACACATGGTCAATGGTTGGTTTTGCTGCTTTAATTCTTGAGTTATCAGCAACTTCAAAATTGCTGTTTAGAGGGACATTAAAGTCTACTCTTATTAAGGCTTTCTTGTTTTTAAAGCTTGTCTCTAGTGCTGATTTCATCTGTTTAAAACCTTGAACAAATATAGTTTTTATATGGGTATAAAACTATATAATTCTTTTATCTTTGCCATATGAGCTTGTCTATTTCTGTTGTTCAAAAAGAGCTTGTTTCAGGGCTTGAAAAAACCGCTAAAAACAAGACCATTGCAAACACATATATGTTTGTTGGTCCAGAAGGTTGTGGAAAAATCCATACTGCAATTAGTTTTGTTAAGTCTATTATAAGCTCGCAAAGCGAAACAAGTGCTGAAAAAATAAAGGCGTCGCTAAATAAGGTTGACTTGCTTACTCATCCCGATCTGCATTTTTCATATCCTGTCAATACAAATGATAAAATAAAAAAAGATCCTGTGTCTGTAGATTTTATTACTGAATGGAGAGAGCTTGTGCTTGAGTCAGGTTTTATGAGTCTTTCTGACTGGTATAAAAAAATCCGCATTGGCAATAAACAGGGTGTAATCTCTGTAAAAGAAGCAGAAAAAATAGCAAAAACAATGTCGCTAAAGTCATATGAGGGCGGATATAAGTTTATGATAATTTGGATGCCGGAAAAAATGAACAACAGTGCATCAAACAAGCTTTTAAAGCTTTTAGAGGAGCCTCCAGAAAAAACAGTTTTTGTTTTGTTGTGTGAAAATGACGGGGCTTTGTTAGAAACGATTAGATCAAGATGTCAAAAAATAATAATTAGGCCTCCTTCTCAAAAAGATTTAAAAGCTGCGCTAAAATTAGCTTACTCTCTGGATGATTCTGCAGCCTCAGAGATTGCTTCACAATCAAAAGGAAATTGCAGAAAAGCTCTTTATCTTGTTGAAAATCAAGAGCTTGAAGGCTTAAATAATGAAGATTTTGTGAGCTGGGTTAGGCTTGCTTTTAAAGTAAAAACCTCAAAACAAACGATAGGAGAACTTATTTCGTTTAGCGAGGGTATGGCAAAAAAAAGCAGAGAAGATCAAAAATCATTTCTTAAAAACTCCCTTTCTGTTTTTAGAAAAGGCATGTTATTTAACTATGCTGCTGAAAGCTCAGATTTAGACTTTGGAAATGGATTTAGGCTTGAGAAGTTTGCTCCATACATTCATGAAAACAACATTGCAGAAATTTATGACGAAATACATAAAGCGTATGGTGGGGTTGAAAGAAATGGAAACTCTAAAATAATTTTTTTAGACACTTCTATAAAGCTAACCCGCTTATTACACATTAAACCTTCTGCAAAAAATGAAAAATAGTTCTTGGTTTGTTGTAATAAACCCTAAAGCAGGGTCTGGAAAAGCGAAAAAAATTTGGGAAAAAACAAAAAAAGAGCTTACTAGGCTAGAAGTCTCTTTTGATTACTCGATAAGCGAATATGCTGGGCATGAGCAAGAAATTTCTAAAAATGCTGTAGTTAATGGGTATTCTCAAATAATCTCTATTGGTGGTGACGGCACAACACAAAAGGTTGTCAGAGGTGTTTATATGCAAGACAAAATTCCTGCAAAAAATGTTTTAATTGGTGTTATCCCTTCTGGAACTGGAAACGATTGGATAAAATCTCACGGAATCCCCTTGGACTATAAAAAAGCTCTTTCGATTGTAATAAAGAAAAAGACAAAAACACAAGATCTTGGAAAAATTGAGGTGTTGGGAAATAAGCCTGGTGTTTATCATTTTATAAATTATGCAGGCGCAGGCTTTGACTGTTTTGTCTTGTCGCGCCTTAAACAATATAAAAAATTTGGGCCGCTCTCCTATTTTTTGTGTGCAATCGCAAATTTTATGAAATTTAAAAACATTCCTGTTACTATAGAATTAGATGCGTTAAAAATAAAGTCCAGTGTTTTTCTTCTAGGTGTAGGGCTTTGTTCATTCACGGGAGGCGGAATGAGGTTGACCAAAGACGCAGACCCATTTGATGGATATTTTAACATTACTGTTGCTCAAGATTTTACAAAGTATGATATTATCAAGAATCTGCCAAAGTTGTTTAACGGGGGTATTTTTAAGGACAAAAAAGTGTTTACTTATAAATCAAAAAAAGTTAAAATATTCTCAGCAAAAGAAGGTGTTGTCTCACAAATAGACGGTGAGGTGTTAGAAAAAGGAAGTCTTGTGTATTCAATTGTTAAGGGTGGGTTTACTTTTTGCTCGCCCTAGAAAACACGTATGTTGTGGCCGAACTTTCCCCGCTAAAAAAAGACAAGAAATTAGAAAGCTTTCCTATTGTTGCCCCTTTTATATAAGGGGCGGCGCTCTTTTTATATTTTTCAGAAAGAATGGACACATAAAAGGCGTCCCAAAAAGATGTTTTCTTTTCTATTAAAACCAGTCCGCAGGAACCAAACACCTTCTCGATTGAGGTTTGGTCAAAATGCCATATGTGTCTTGGCGCGTCATAGGCTGCCCATTTATCCCTGTAGTATTTTGCATCAAAAGACCTGTGGTTTGGCGCTGCAACAACAATCTTTCCTTCTGGGTTGAGCTTGTTTTTTAAGAAGATTATTGTTTGTTCTAAATCTAGTACATGCTCTAATGAATGCCAAAGCGTGATTATATCATATTTGTTTGGATTTGTTTCTGCGCTTTCTTTTGATCTAAAAACTTTTGCACTAGTTTTTAGTGTTGCGGCCTCTCTCGCTTTTTGGTGTGGCTCAATTCCTGCAACGCTTAGCCCTGCTTCTTTTGCTTTTAGCAGAAAGTCCCCTGTTCCACAACCATAATCCAGTAAAGATCCTTTGTTATTAAGCATGTTTAGGATTTTTTTTATTTTTTTTGCCATTCTTATTTTTCTGACAAAAACATAAGCTCTTTCTATTATTGTTTTTGGGGTAGATGTATAGGATGTGTATCGCTTTGTCTGATAGTATTTTTTAAGGCTTTCAGAATTTGGTGTAGGAGTTGTTTTTAAAACTCCTGTGCGCTCGTCTAGGGATATTTTAAAGCTTTCGCCTGTAACAAGATAGTCTTTTGTGTTTATAATTTTGTTTGTCATGCTTATTGTTGTTTCACGTGAAACACTATTATCTTCCCATATAAACCAGCAAAACCGATATGTCGTTTGGCGAGACGCCGCTTATTCTTGATGCCTGTGAAATTGTTTTTGGACGAACCTTAATTAGTTTTTCCTTAGCCTCTGCGCTCATTGATTTTATTTTAGAATAGTCAAACTTGTTTGGAATTTTAACCGCTTCTAGCCTGTTTAGTTTATCTGCATTGTTTTTTTCTTTGTTTATATAGCCGCTGTATTTGATTTGTATTTCCGCCTGGTCTTTTTCTTCTTGGTTTAACCCAAATAAATCGACCTCTCTTTTAATGTCCTTTACCAACATTAGATCGCTTAGTCCAATGTTTGGTCTTGAAAGTATTTTTTCTGACTTGCCCGATTGTTTAACGGGTGCTGACTTTTTTTTCTTTAGAACAGGGTTGATTTGTTCTGGAGAAACGCTTTGTTTTTTTAAAAAATTAATTAATTTCTCTGCATTAGAATACTTGCTTTTCATTTTGTTTAGTCGGCTCTTGGTCGCTAAGCCAATTTTATGGCTCTTTTCTGTAAGCCTCTTGTCTGCGTTGTCTTGTCTTAAAAGCATTCTGTATTCGGCTCTAGAAGTAAACATTCTGTACGGCTCCTCCGTGCCTTTAGTTATTAGGTCGTCTATTAAAACTCCGATATATGCCTCGTCTCTTTTTAAAATAAACGGCTCTCTTTTTTTTGTTTTTAGAGCTGCATTTATTCCTGCCATTAACCCTTGTGCTCCAGCCTCCTCATAACCTGTTGTTCCATTAATTTGTCCTGCAAAGTAAAGGCCCTTAACGGCCTTTGTTTCAAGAGTGTATTCAAGCTGTGTTGGATGAAAAAAATCATATTCAATTGCATATCCCGGTCTGAAAAATTTAACGTTCTCAAACCCCGCAACAGACTTTAGCGCTTTGTATTGAATGTCTTCTGGCAAAGAGGTAGAAAAACCGTTAACATATACTTCAACAGTGCTTCTTCCTTCGGGCTCAACAAATAGTTGGTGGCGGTCTCTGTCAGAAAATCTATGAATTTTATCCTCAATCGACGGGCAATATCTAGGGCCTATGCTTTTTATTCTTCCATTAAACATTGGAGACTTGTAAAAGCCCTCTCTTAAAAGATTGTGAACTTCATTGTTTGTATATGTCATGTGACAAGGAATTTGGTTTTCTACAGGTTTGGTTCTGTCAAGAAATGAAAATTTTTGAGGATCCTTGTCACCTGGCTGTATGGTCATTTTTGTATAATCAAGAGATCTGCCGTCAACTCTTGGGGGTGTTCCTGTTTTCATTCTGCCAGAAGAAAACCCTAAAGCCGTCAAGGCTTCTGTAAGACCTTTTGCAGGTCTTTCCCCTGCGCGTCCGCCTCCAAAGTTTTTATCGCCCACATGTATAAGTCCATTTAAAAAAGTTCCGTTAGTTAAAACTACTGTTGTTGCTTTTATTTCTACACCAAGAGCTGTTTTCACCCCAGTCACACTGCCTTTTTTTACAATTAATCCTGAAACCATTTCTTGATAAAAGTCTAATTTTTGGGTATTTTCTAAGAGCTTTCTCCAGCACTGGCTAAAAGCAGCTCTGTCGCTTTGAACTCTAGGGCTCCACATTGCAGGTCCTTTAGAGCGGTTAAGCATTTTAAACTGAATTGCTGTTTTGTCGCTTACAATCCCGCTGTAGCCGCCAAGAGCATCAATTTCCCTTACAATTTGTCCTTTTGCAATTCCCCCCATGGCGGGGTTACAAGACATCTGGCCTATAGTTTGAAGGTTCATTGTAACAAGAAGGGTTGTGGCGCCAAGGTTAGCGGCGGCGGCGGCGGCCTCGCTTCCGGCATGGCCTCCTCCAACAACAACAACGTCATATGTTTTTTTAAACATGCTTTGGTTTCACGTGAAACGTTTGATTAATACAACACAAATATACAACGAATAGAAAAAGTATAGACTAACGCTCTTTAAGATATTTGTCCTCAAGCAATCTAATGTTTTTTTGTTCCTCCTGAGTTTTGTCATTATACCCTAGGAGGTGTAACAGGCCGTGAAGTACAACACGATGAAGCTCTTTTAAAAAAGGCTCATTGAGCTCCGAAGCATTAGATTTAACAACCTCTTCACAAACAAAGATTTCGGCGTGAATTTGGTTTCCGCTAGAATAGTCAAAAGTCAAAACATCTGTAGGATGGTTGTGTCCTAAGTGGGTCTGATTGAGTTTGATAATTTCTTTTTCATCAACAAAGTTATATTCAACTTGAAACAATTCTTTTTTTTCAGCACCAGCAACTGCCTTAAGCCATTTTTGAAGCGCTGCCTCATTTGCAAGAACAAAAGCCGTGTGATAAAAAAACCCAATGTTGCTCATATTAAACAAAACTACAACAAACATTTGAAGAATTATTGTTTTATATTTGACAAAAAAAGCAATGGCCGAGAACATAAGAGTTCGTTTTGCCCCAAGCCCAACAGGACCTCTACATGTAGGGGGGCTTAGAACAGCCTTGTTTAATTACTTGTTTGCCAAGCAGGGTGGCGGAACGTTTATTCTTCGCATTGAAGACACCGATAAAAAAAGAAAAGTTGATGGGGCTGAAGAATATATTATTAATGCGCTTAAGTGGTGTGGCGTTTCTGCAGACGAGTCTGTGATTGCTGGGGGTGACGCAGGACCATACAGGCAAAGCGAAAGAAACCAGCTATACAAAAAACACCTTCAAACCCTAATAGACAAAGGTTTTGCGTATTACGCTTTTGACTCTGAAGAAGCTCTTGACCATCATCGAGAAGACCATCAAAAAAAGGGGAAAACATTTATATACAACTGGCACAATAGGCTAAAGCTTAAAAACTCTATTTCGCTTTCTAAAGAAAAAACCCAAGAGCTTTTAAATGGCGCTGAGCCATATGTTGTTCGTTTCAAGTGTCCAGAAAACCAAACAATCAAAACAACAGATTTAATACGGGGTTTTGTTGAGGTTGAGTCTAGTCTGCTTGACGACAAAATTCTGTACAAATCTGACGGTACGCCCACGTACCACCTGGCTAATGTTATAGATGACCATCTAATGAAAATTTCACATGTAATAAGAGGTGAGGAGTGGCTGCCTTCGTTGGCGCTTCATTGTTTGCTTTATGAGGCTTTTGGCTGGAAAAAGCCTTTGTTTGCTCACATTCCCTTAATATTAAGTCCGTCTGGAAAAGGAAAGCTTAGTAAGCGTTCTGGGGAAAAAGCAGGCGTTCCCGTCTACCCAATGGCTTGGGGAAAAGAAAGTAAAATAAATGGCTACAAAGAAGAAGGCATACTTCCTGAAGCGCTTATAAACTTTATGGCAATGCTGGGCTGGGGGCCTGGAAATGAAAAAGAGCTGTACACTTTGGAAGAGCTTGTAAAGGATTTTGATATTTCAAAAATCTCATCAGCAGGCGCTCAGTTTGATTTTGAAAAGCTTAAATGGTTCAACCTCAAGCACTTACAAAAAAAGTCTGGCGAAGAGCTGTTAGAGCTATTGATTAGTTTTGGGTGTAATACAAAAGGGCTTTCAAAAGAAAAAAGCATAGAAATTTTAAATGCTGCAAAAGAGCGCTCCAACACATTGAAAGATTTGTGGGGGGTGTGCTGTTGTTTTTATGAGCCTCCTAAAACATATGACGAAAAGGATAGAAAAAAGGCTATATCAAAGAACACTAAGGTTGTTTTAGAAAGTCTTTTAGAGATGCTAGGGTCCTTAGACTCAGAAGACGCTGAAAACATAAGAGCCCGGATTCATAAGTTTTGTGAAGATGCCTCTAAAGGTGAAGAAAACATTAAAATGCGCGAAATAATGATGCCGCTGCGGATGGCCATGGTTGGCTCCTTGTCAGGGCTAGACATTGGTTTTATAATCTCTTCTGTTGGTATAAAAGAGTCGTGCAACAGAATTTCAGGCTTTATAAAAACCCTATAGTTTAACATATTCTTAATATTAAATTTTCTTTTCTGCAGTTAAAAAGATTTATCTTTATGTCGCTAGCAAAAAGCTTGCCTTTATTAATAATAATTTAAAAAAAGAAGATGATATTATACGCCTTAATGTTTCCTATAGGGCTGCTGTTGCTTATGGGAACGTTTTTTATGGTTAAACAGCAAACAGCTGCGGTTGTAGAAAGATTTGGAAAATTTGTCAGCACTCGTCAATCTGGTTTGCAACTTAAAATACCTATAATAGACAGAGTGGCTGGAAGGCTAAGCTTAAGGATCCAACAATTAGACGTTGTGGTTGAAACAAAAACTAAAGATGATGTTTTTGTAAAAATTAAAGTTTCGGTTCAATTTAAGGTAATAAAAGACAAGGTTTATGATGCTTTTTATAAGCTTGATTTTCCTCAAGATCAAATCACTTCTTATGTCTTTGATGTGGTAAGGGCTGAAGTGCCTAAAATGATTTTAGATGATGTTTTTGAAAAGAAAGACGATATAGCAATAGCTGTCAAAGGAGAGCTGAACGAGGCGATGAAGAACTATGGTTTTGATATTATAAAAACCCTTGTAACAGACATTGACCCTGATGCTCAAGTAAAAGAGTCTATGAACAGAATTAACGCTTCTGAAAGAGAAAAGGTTGCAGCACAATTTGAAGGTGATGCTCAAAGAATTTTAATAGTTGAGAGAGCAAAGGCAGAGGCGGAAAGCAAAAGATTACAAGGGCAGGGTATTGCTGATCAGAGAAGAGAAATTGCAAGAGGCCTTGAAGACTCCGTGAAGGTATTAAACAATGTAGATATTAATTCGCAAGAGGCTTCTGCGCTAATTGTTGTAACTCAACATTATGACACGCTGCAGTCAGTTGGGTCTGCTAGCAATAGCAACCTTATATTAATGCCAAACTCTCCTCAGGCTGGGTCAGAAATGCTAAACAATATGGTTGCTTCATTTACAGCAAGCAATCAAATTGGTGAAGAAATGAAAAAAGCAGCCGAAAAAGAAAAGCTAAAAAGTGCTGAAAAGAAAAGCTAGCGCTTCTTCCAGTTGTCTCTTAGTGAGGCGGTTTTGTTAAAGACTGTTTTTGTTTTTGTGCTCTCTTGGTCAACCACAAAATATCCTTTTCTTTGAAACTGATAGCTCTCTCCCTGGGCTGTGTTTGCCAAGGAAGGCTCTGCTTGTGCAGTAATGATGTTTAGCGAGTCAGGATTTAAGTCTTTTAAAAAGTCGCCCTCCTTTTCCCCCGGAACTTCTGTCATAAAAAGCCTATCGTATTCTCTAATTTCTATAGGGATTGCGTGTTTTTGAGAAACCCAATGAAGCGTTCCTTTTACTTTTCGCAAACTTTCTTCTGATCCGCTGCCGCTTTTGCTTTTTGGATCATAGGTGCATAAAACCTCTGTAATTTCTCCATCCTCATTCTTTACCACGCCTTGTCCTTTAATAATATATGCGCTTTTTAGCCTTACCTCCTTATCTAGGGTTAGTCTAAAAAACTTTCTCCCCGCTTCTTCCTTAAAGTCTTCTTTTTCTATATATAGGTTTTTTGAAAAAGGAAGTTCCCGTGTTCCTGAGCTTTCTTGCTCTGGGTTGTTTTCTGAAACAACAACCTCTTCCTTGTCTTCAGGATAGTTTGTTATAGTGAGTTTTATTGGGTTTGTGACAACCATTTTTCTGTCTGCAATCTTGTTAAGATGGTCTCTAACGCAAAACTCTAGCAGCGACACATCAATAAGGTTTTCTCTCTTTGCCACACCAACTTTTTCTACAAAAGCCCTTATTGATTCTGGGGTATAGCCTCTTCTTCTTAGCCCTGAAATGGTGGGCATTCTGGGGTCGTCCCATCCCGAAACATGTCCTTTGTCAACCAAAGAAACCAGCTTTCTCTTGCTCACTATGGTGTATGTAAGATTTAGTCTTGCAAACTCTCTTTGCTTTGGCAAAAAGCCTAGGTTTATGGTTTTTTGATTTTTTAAGCTTTCTATAAACCATTCGTAAAGCTTTCTGTGAGGCTTAAACTCTAGTGAACAAAGAGAGTGTGAGATTTGTTCACAATAGTCGCTTTGCCCGTGCGCCCAATCATACATTGGATATATACACCAGCCATCTCCTGTTCTATGGTGAGATTTGTGCAAAATCCTGTACATAACCGGGTCTCTTAAAAGCATGTTGGGCTCACTCATGTCTATTTTTGCCCTAAGCACATGGCTTCCTTCCTTGTATTTTCCTTCTTTCATTTCTCTAAATATTCTAAGGCTTTCTTCAGCAGGCCTGTCTCTGTGGGGGCTGTTTGTTCCAGGCGATGTGGGGGTGCCTTTTTGCTTCGCAATTTCTTCTGACGTCTGAGAGTCTATATATGCCTTTCCTTCGTTAATAAGTGTTTCTGCCCAGAGATAAAGTGTTGGAAAGTGGTCCGAAGAGTATGTGATGTTTTTCCAACTATATTTTAGCCATCTAACGTCTTTTACAATAGCGTCTACATATTCTTGCTCTTCCTTAGACGGGTTTGTGTCGTCAAACCTTAGGTTTACTGGCGCTCCATATTTTTCTCCGAGACCAAAATTTATTGCGATTGCCTTAGCATGGCCTATATGAAGATATCCGTTGGGTTCTGGGGGAAACCTAAAGCATAGGTTTTCTTTCTTAAGCCCCGCCTCCAAGTCTTCGTTTATTATTTGTTCAATAAAATTTGTCGGAATTCTTTCCAAGGTTGTTTTGTTTTAATAAGTTTACAAAGTTATCAAAATAGAGCGATTAAATCTACTTTTATAAATAAATGAAGGGTGTTGTAAAAATAAAAAACATGAGGGTTTACGCCTTCCATGGCTGTTTGAAAGAAGAGTCTAAAATTGGGGGAGACTATCTCGTAAACCTTAGAGCTTATTGTAACCTGGCGGCGGCGGCAGAAACAGACAGTTTAGAAGAAACTGCAAACTATACTCAGCTTGCTAAAATTATTACCAAAGAAATGGCAACCAAGTCTAAACTTCTTGAGTCTGTGGCAAAAAGAATTATAGACTCTTGTCTTAAAGACGTTAAGGTTGTTGAGAGGGTGGTGGTTGAAATTAGCAAAATAAACCCGCCGATTAATGCTGATGTTGAAGCTGTTATGGTTCTTTTAGAAGGAAGAAGAGGTTAGTGTTTTTTAATTTTTTTGTTTTATTTTTGCCTTCCAACAAAAAGGCGTCTTGGCCGAGTGGCTAGGCTGAGGTCTGCAAAACCTCCTACGGCGGTTCGAATCCGCCAGGCGCCTCTTTTTTAAGAAGCCTCTAAGCCTCCTATTATCAATACGGCCCCGCTTATTACCAAAATAAGCGCCAACAAGGACTTTACAAAAACGATTGTCTTTTCGTTAATAAAAACTTTTAGTTGTTTTGCCACAACTATTTTTCCTAAATCTGTTATAAAGTATGATACTAGTACTATTGCAAAAAAAGTGACAAAATTAAGGGGGTCGTTTCCTGTTGAGGGCCCCGCCACTATTGTTACACCTCCCCAAAAAATAAAAACACCTACATTAAAAATATTTATTGCAAAGCCTTTTGCGGCAAGCCCAAAATAGTTGTGTTTTGATTCGGTTACTTCTATTTTTTCTTCTTCTTTACTTCTTGTCAGCCAGGAATAAACTCCAAATAAAAGAATAATTGTTCCCCCCAAAACAAAAAGCCCGTCTTTATTGCTTTCGCTTAAAAAAAGTTTTACACTTCCGTAATATGTTGCTACAATGAATAATATGTCTGCTAAGACCACCCCTATATCAAACGCCACTGCCGCTCTAAAGCCCTTTGTTATGCTTGTTTCAATTAAAACCCAAAAAACAGGCCCCATTATAAATGCAGTAAAAAACCCTACCGATATTGGGGTTAAATAATTAAAGTCCATCTTCTTCGTATAGATAATTAATGGTGCCTCCCGCCAGCTTGCTTTCTATGATTTTCTTTGTCTTTGAGTGTATGTTAACTGTTCCTCCAGCTTTTACGTTTATGTTTAGCTCTTTTATTGCAAACACGTCTGTTATTCCTCCTGTTGTAAGAAACACTTCTGACTCCTGTGTTATAAGCTTTGAGGCTTTTAGTTCTCCTCCCGTGTTTATTTTCGCCCTATGATACTCTGCCGTTCCTCTAACGTCTATTGTCGCTCCCGAACTAGTGTTGGTGCCAAGGTCTGTTATTTTTAAGTCCATTGCCACTCTTGCTCCTTCGTCTGCTTTTACATATAGCGATGCTTGGCTTATAGTGTCCTTTGAAAAAACAAAGCCCCCTTCATGAACATATATTTTATCTATGTTGGTGTAAAAAATTTTCACCTTTGTATTTGCTCCTCTAAAACGCCTTTCTATTCCCATTCGAACTTTTAGCTCTCCGTTTTTGTTTTTTACTACCACGCTGTTTGAATGTTGTCCTGATATTTCTGCATAATTCTCTTCTCCCTTAATTAGCTCTAAATTTATAAGATCATAAACCTTTAGAATTTTAAAGTCTCCTATTTTCCTGCTGTTCTGGTTTTGCGAAAAAATAAACTGTGTGACTAGCAGGGTTATTAATAATATTTTTGTTTTCATAAGTATAAAATTATTAAATAATTATAAAATCTAAGTGTTTTTTTATTAGATCTGTTTTTTTAACCATTACAAACACCTCATCTCCTAGCTGGTATTTTTTTTGTGTTTGTTTTCCTACCAAAGCTTGTTGTTCCTGCCTGAAAATAAAGTGGTCTCCCTTAATGTCTCTTACATAAACCATTCCTTCGCATTTGTTTTCTTCTATTTCTACATATAAACCCCAGTCTGTAATTCCTGAAATAATTCCTTTAAATTTTTTTTCCTTTTTATCTTCCATATATTTTATCTGCATATATTTTACTGAGTCTCTTTCTGCTTTTGTTGCCATGTTTTCCTGCTCCGAACAGTGTTTGCACATTCTTGGTAGTCCTTTTTGGTTTTTTTGTTTCTCGTTTAAACATTCGTTTAAAAGCCTGTGGACAAGAACATCCGGGTACCTCCTTATAGGAGAGGTAAAATGGGTGTAGTCTTTAAAAGCAAGCCCATAATGTCCTATGTTTTGTGTTGAATACTCTGCCTTGCTCATGCTTCTAATTGTTAGTGTTTCAATTAGATTTTGCTCTTTTTTTCCTTTTACTTCTTTTAATAATTTATTAAGTGTTTTTGTTGTTCCTTCTCTAGATGTTATGTCTAGACTGTATCCAAACTCTTTTACTATATTTTTTAAATTTTTTAGCTTTTCATTGTCTGGTACATCGTGTATTCTATAAACGCTAGGTTCTTTTTTTAATTTCTTAAATAGTTCTGCAACTTTCTTGTTTGCTAAGAGCATGTATTCTTCTACCAACTTGTTTGCCTCTTTGTTTTCTTTAAATATTACTTCAATTGGGTTTTGAGAAGAGTCTAGTTTAAATTTTATTTCTTTCTTATTAAAATTTATTGATCCTTTTTCTTCTCTTTCTTTTCTTTTAATTATTGCTATTTCATTTAACTTAATTATTGATTTAACAATTTTTTTATCTACTTCGTAAGCTTTTTTTGTTAAAGATATTTCTTTATGAATTTTTCCTTTTCCTGTTTCAATTATTTCCTGCGCCTCAGCATATGTAAATCTTTTATTGCTCTTAATTACTGTCTTTCCAAACCACTCTTCTAATATTTCTCCTTTTTCATTTATCTTAAATATTGAAGAAAAACTGTATTTTTCTTCATTTGGTCTAAGAGAACAAACCATGTTCGATAAAATTTCTGGCAACATTGGTATGACCCTGTCTACTAAATATATTGATGTTGCTCTGTTGTATGCTTCTTTGTCTAATACAGAATCTTTTTTTACATAGTGAGTCACATCTGCTATATGAATTCCTATTTCATATATTCCTTTTTCTAGTTCATTAAAAGATATTGCATCATCAAAATCCTTGGCATCCTCTGGATCAATTGTAAATGTTATTTCTTCTCTTAAATCTCTTCTGTTTTCTATTTCTTTTCTTGATATTTTTTTGTCTATTTTATCTGTATATTCTTTTACTTCTTTTGAAAATTCTATAGAAATATTATTGTTTTTTATTATGGATGTTATTTCTGTTTCATGATCTCCTGGAACTCCTAAAATTTCTTTTATCCTTCCCGTTGGAGAAACATCATTTCTTTTCCATGTTAATATTTCTACTATTACTTTATCTCCATCATTAGCATTATTGACATTCTCTCTAGGAATAAAAATATCTACATGAATTTTTTTATCATCCAATATGGCAAAAGAAAAATTATCGTTTTTTTGTAACACCCCAACATAGTGTGTTTTTTCTCTTTTAATTAATTTATTTACTGTTGCTAAATACTTTCCTTTTCTTTTTCTGTTGTTTATAAAAAACTCTACATGATCATTGTTAAAATATTTTAAAGAAGGTTCTTTTAAGTGTATTGTATGAGAAATTTCATTGGAATTAATTGAAAAATCTTCTCTTCCATTATATTCAATTACACCAGTAAAAATTTTATTGTTTTTCATTATTTAAATACTTAACACAAAACTACGGTTTAATATATTTCTAAAATTTTTAAAAAGAAATAGTTTTATACACAACACATCATTATAATCAAATTATTTTTAAAAAAATATTATATATA
>CABXHU010000011.1 GCA_902512065.1 uncultured Bacteroidota bacterium
TTTTTAAGCAGCTTACTGTTTTTTATAATAACTAATTTGGGAGTTTGGATTTTAGGATATCCTATGACTATTGAGGGATTATTAACATGCTTTACTTTAGCACTACCATTCTTTGGATATGCCTTAGCCGGAGACCTGTTTTTTAGCCTACTATTTAAGTATGGTTTTAAAACAGTAGAAAAGAAATATCTAATTCATTCAGACTAATCTTCTAAAAGAGGTTTATCGATAGCTTCTGAAGTAATGTTTAGTTGTGAATTTCCAGATGATATTTTAATTACATCCTTGTCTATCTTTTTAAATTCCTTTGTACTATCATTATAGTGATTTACAGCAGTTCCTAGTGTATTACCTAACTTATCATGATAAGTTTTGTAGGCATTTAAATGGCTGGATAGTTTGTCAACATTCTTTAATATATCATTAATAGAGTCTTCAACTTTTAAATTATGTAGTGCTTTAACCGTTATTTGTAACATAGGGAATAAACTCATAGGAGAAACTATCATCACTTTTTTTGTATAGGCATATGATACAAGATCTCTTTGATTAATCTTTAGCGTTCCTACTCTACTATTCAATAAATCTTGATATAAACCATCAGCAGGAATAAACATATAGGCATAATCAGTAGTGTTCTCATTAGGTCTTATGTACTTAGCTGTTTCATCAATTCTACTTTTGATGTCAGATTTAAATTTCTTCTCTAAATCAGCTAATTCCTCCTTGTTTGAACATTCAATCATCTTATTATAATTGTCAAGAGAGAATTTTGCATCTATGGGAATGATATACTGTCCTACTCTTACTACCGCATCAACAGCCTCCTTATTTTTAAATGAATATTGCATTTGAAAAAGTTCTGGAGGCAATACATTGGCAAGTAAGTTTTCTAGCTGAATTTCACCAAGGACACCTCTTTGTTTTTGATTTCCTAAAATCTTTTCTAGGGTTTTCATCTGATTAGCAAAACTTAAAACTTGCTCATTAGTTCCTTTAATTTTTTCTAATTCACTGGTAACATCTTTTATGACTTTATTTGACTCCTTAAACTGTTGTGTTATGTTGGAAGTAGAGGTCTTATGAAAATCATTAATTTGTTTGTTTATGTCTTTTAATTTAGATTCAATTTCTGTTCTGCTTTCCTTAGAGTTTGCATCTATTTCCTTTCTTATCTCTTGTATTTGAGAACTAAGTGAATTTGAAAATTGAATTAAGTCATTAGTAGATGTTGACCCTACACTGTTTTTTGAATTAAAGACCATGTAACCAAGTCCTAATATTATAACACATAAAAAACCAATAACTATTTCCACAATATATAGAATTAATATAAAAACAATTTACAAAATTTTACTGACCAACAAACAAATAGAAAATGAAAATATCAACCTATTTAGTTAGGTACATTTTTCTTCTAGAATATAGTTCTTGAAATTTTTCGTCCTGAAGATTATCAATAAACAAAATACTCTCACCTGTACTCTTCATCTCAGGACCAAGCTGTTTATTTACATTAGGAAATTTATTAAATGAGAAAACAGGCTCCTTAATAGCATATCCGTTATTTGTAGGATTGAAATTAAAGTCACTAACTTTATTTTTACCTAACATCACCTTAGTTGCATAGTTTACATAAGGTTCTTTGTATGCCTTTGCAATAAAAGGAACTGTTCTAGAAGCACGTGGATTTGCCTCAATTATATAAACAGTATCATTAAGTACTGCAAATTGGATGTTAATAAGTCCAACAGTATTAAGAGCTTTAGCAATTTTTTCTGTATGATCCTTTATTTGTTGAATAACTACATCTTTCAAATCAAATGGAGGTAATAAAGCATTGCTATCACCAGAATGAATACCGCAGGGCTCTATATGTTCCATTATCCCAATAATATGAACGTTTTCACCATCACAAATTGCATCAGCTTCCGCTTCAATAGCACCGTCTAAATAATGATCTAATAAAAGCTTATTATTTGGGATTTTTTTTAATAAATCCTCAACATGTTCACTTAGATCCTTCTGATTTATTACTATTTTCATCCCCTGCCCTCCCAATACATAAGAAGGTCTAATTAAAATTGGGAAATCTAACTTTTTAGAAACTTCAATAGCCTCTTCTACACTTGATGCTGTGTCAAATTTTGGATATGGTATGTCATTATCTTTTAAAAGGGTTGAAAAAGAACCTCTATCTTCTGCTAAATCTAAAGAATTATAATTTGTTCCAATAATTTTTATTCCATATTTATCTAATTTGTAAGATAATTTTAATGCTGTTTGGCCTCCTAATTGAACAATAACTCCTTCTGGTTTTTCATGTCTAATAATATCATATATATGTTCCCAAAATACTGGCTCAAAATATAACTTATCAGCTGTATCAAAGTCAGTAGAGACTGTTTCGGGATTGCAATTAATCATTATTGTTTCATATCCACATTCTGCACTTGCTAAAACGCCATGAACACAACAATAATCAAACTCAATTCCCTGACCAATTCTATTTGGTCCAGAACCTAAAACAATAATTTTTTTCTTATCACTAACCACACTTTCATTGTGTGAATAGATTTTACCTTCCTTATCCTTTATCTCATTTTCAAAAGTAGAATAATAGTAAGGGGTACTGGCTGTAAATTCTGCAGCACATGTATCTACAAGCTTATAAACCCTGTTAATATTCATTTCCTGACGCTTATTATAAACCTGACTTTCTAGACAACTTAAAATATGAGCAATTTGACGATCTCCATACCCCTTTTGCTTGGCTTCTAGAAGCAAGTCCCTAGATATTGAATCAATTGTAAAATTTGAAATTTCATTTTGTAGTAAGTAAAGCTCTTCATATTGCTTTAAAAACCACATATCAATCTTAGTTAATTCATTTATTTTCTCTAGTGAAATTCCAATTTGGATGGCATCAAAAATTACAAACACTCTATCCCATGATGCATTTATTAATTTACTAATAATTACATCTTTATCTTTATAACTCTTACCATCAGCCCCAATTCCATTTCTTTTTATTTCTAAGGACTGGGTTGCCTTATGAAGGGCTTCCTGAAAAGATCTTCCAATACCCATAACTTCACCAACTGATTTCATTTGCAATCCTAATTTTCTGTCACTACCCTCAAACTTATCAAAATTCCATCTTGGAATTTTTACAATTACATAATCTAATGTTGGCTCAAATAATGCTGATGTTGATTTTGTTATTTGATTTTGTAATTCATCTAAATTATATCCGATTGCTAATTTTGAAGCTATTTTTGCTATCGGATAACCAGTAGCCTTACTTGCTAAAGCAGATGATCTTGAAACCCTGGGGTTAATCTCAATAGCAATAATATCCTCGTTTTCATCTGGACTAACAGCAAATTGAACATTACATCCTCCTGAGAAATCACCTATACTTCTCATCATTTTAATTGCCAGATCTCTCATTTTTTGATAACAAGTATCACTTAAGGTCATTGCTGGAGCAACCGTGATAGAATCACCTGTATGAATTCCCATAGGATCCATATTTTCAATAGAGCATATAATTACCACATTATCATTAGAATCTCTAAGTAATTCTAATTCATATTCTTTCCATCCAATCAGAGCCTTATCAATCATTACCTCGTGAATTGGGGATATTTCTAAACCTCTAGTGAGTAATTCGTCAAAATCTTCCTCTTTATAAACTATAGATGCTCCTGCCCCTCCAAGAGTGAATGATGCTCTTACACAGAGAGGAAATCCAAATTCTTGTGCAATTTCTTTACCTTTTAGAAAAGAGGTTGCAGTTGCTTGAGGAGCCATTGCAATTCCAATATCAAGCATTAAATTTCTAAATTGCTCTCTGTCTTCAGTAATGTTAATTGCATTAATGTCAACACCTATAATTTCTACATTATGCTCTTTCCAAATTCCTTTTTCATCAGCTTCTATACATAAATTCAGTGCAGTTTGCCCGCCCATTGTTGGTAGGACTGCATCAATTTGAGGATGTTCTTTTAATATCTGAATAATTGAAGATGTGTTTAATGGTAATAAGTACACATGATCAGCCATTACTGGATCAGTCATTATAGTAGCTGGATTAGAATTTATTAGGATAGTTTCTATTCCATCTTCTCTAAGTGATCTTAAAGCTTGTGATCCAGAATAATCAAACTCACACGCTTGACCAATTATTATAGGCCCAGATCCTATTATTAGTATTGACTTTAATTTTTCTCTTTTAGGCATTCAGTACTATATATTATCAAAAATAGTTATCAAAAACATAAAAAAAAAGGTGTTACCTAAAGTAACACCTAATATAATATCAACAATTGTTAATCATTATTATTTATGACTATTTTCTGAAGAAACTGAAAGTTTTTTTCTTCCTTTAGCCCTTCTACGAGCAATAACTTTTCTACCACCAACTGTAGACATTCTCTCCCTAAAGCCATGCTTATTCTTTCTCTTCCTTTTTGATGGTTGAAATGTTCTTTTACTCATTTTATTAAATTTTCTTTATCTGCTTAAAATTAGAGTATTAAGCTGCCGGCAAATATACAAAGACTTTTTACTTTAACAAATCTATTATTTAATATTATATTTGATTTTTATTAACCATAAATAATAGCTATGATTAACAAGAACATAAAATTATTTCTTTTCTTTATTTCTGTTGGATTTTCAATATTCCAATTTACTGAAGGATTAATTGGAAATGGCATAATGTATCTTTTAATTTCATTGCTTATTCTTTTCTTGTTTTTCAAAAATGAATTTTTGTTGTTAGCATTTTTTCAATTAAGGAAACAGAATCTAGATGGGGCTAATAAATGGTTAAATAAAATTAAAAACCCTTCAACTGCTTTAGTTAAAAAACAGCAAGGTTATTATAATTATTTGAAAGGATTAATAGTTTCTCAAACAAATATGAATGAAGCTGAGAAATATTTTAAAATAGCTATAAACTTTGGACTGAATATGGATCATGATTTAGCTATGGCTAAATTAAATTTAGCTGGAATAGCGTTCACTAAAAGGAGAAAACTTGAAGCGCAGAAGTTACTTCAGGAAGCACAAAGATTAGATAAAAATGGAATGCTTACTGATCAAATTAAAATGATGAAGAATCAAATGAAGAGATCTCATATTCCTAATCAACACTTTGGCTCAAATAGAATGAGAAGAAGATAGCAATTTAAGCTTCAATAATCTTGACAAGATTTTCATTAAACCATTTTGCTCTAGTAATAATCATTTCATGAGTGCCTTTTTTAATAACAATTGAATTATTTATATATTTTATAGGAAAAATATGGTCTGAATCCCCATGAATATGTGTGATATTATCTAGCGTATTTTCCTGACTCCAATTCAACAAACAGTCAATACTCCATTTTAGATAATCTTCATTTCTTACTGTTAAATACCTATCAGCTAGATTAATTCTCTTATAAATTTTGTCAACTTTAGAATACTTTAAAAATTTAAAAAAATTATTAAATGTACTCATTGGGAAAATCTTGTGGATGTTTAATCTTCTTATTATTTTAAAATTATTTGGAAGCTCTTTGTTGTTTTTAATACTAGAAATAATAATAAGTTTTTTAACTGCAATAATCTTACTCATTTCTTGGACAAGTACACCTCCAAATGAAACTCCTATTAATATAATATTATCATGCAAGATTAATTTTGAAAATCTACTACAATAATTTTCAATTGATTCATTCTTAATTGGCATAATCCAATCTAATAAATGGATTGAATATTTTTCCTTAGGAAAATCTAAATACTCAAAAATCAATGAATTAGCTCCTAAACCTGGCATTAAATAAATATGTTGCCTATTATTTCTCATTTACTATGCAAAAATAGCTATCTACTTTTTTTTTTATAATTTTGTACTCTCTTTTATTATAAATTTATGGAAATTAATGATAACACGTTTTTAAGACAGTTTGAAGCCAAAACCGGTGGAAAACTTGCAATTATTGAATATGCCGTTCAGGAAAGAAAAATTTTCTTAACTAAAATAATTGTTCCTGAAATTAAAAATAAAGATGTTTTTGTAGATGAATTTATTTCTAGTGTATTAGAAATAATTAGAGATCGTAATATAAGTGTAGTCCCAACAGTTCCTACAATTACTAAATATATTAGGAGAAATAGAAGATTCAAATCTCTTCTTCCAGTAGGTATTAGAATTTAAGAATCTATATACTTAAGGATTCCTCTTTAACTTTTTCTTCTATCCGTATATAGCCTTCATTATCAATTCTATTAATTCTTACAGACTTTAACTTATTCGCTAATTCAGGATTCCAAGGAGATCTTACTCTTAAGTAATTTTCAGTATAACCATAGATATAACCCTTTTTATTCTCTGTTTCATATAATACAGTTTTCTCTAACCCTATTTGACTTTGATAAAAACTTCTTCTTTTCTTATCCGACAAGGATCTAAGGATCATACTCCTTTTTGATCTAACTTCAATAGAAACAAGGTTACTTAATTCAGCAGCAATAGTATTATCTCTTTCAGAATATGTAAAGACATGGAGATAAGACACATTCAATTCTTTTAAAAAATTTAATGTTTCATTAAAATACTCCTCAGTTTCTCCAGGGAATCCAACTATCACATCTACCCCAATACATACATTAGGGATAGTATTATTAATTAAATTTATTCTATCACGATAAAGGTCTTTATTATATCTTCTCTTCATATTCCTTAATATTTGATTACTACCACTTTGTAAAGGAATATGAAGATGAGGAACGAATAGCTTACTCTTTCCAATAAATGAAATAATTTTCTCAGTAAGTAAGTTTGGCTCAATAGAAGATATTCTAAACCTATCTATATTTTTAGAATTATCTAATTCTGAAACTAGATCAAAGAATGTATTGTCATGCCTTTTATTTCCATATTCGCCTTTACCATAATCTCCAATATTTACTCCAGTTAAAACAATTTCTTTTATTCCTTCAGAAGCAATTAGCTCTACATTCTTTTTAATATTTTTAAGTGAATCACTTCTAGATATACCTCTTGCTAAAGGGATTGTACAATAAGTACATTTATAATCACATCCATCCTGAACTTTTAGAAAAGCCCTAGTTCTATCATTTGCTGAATAACTGCTAATATAGGTGTCTACAGCACTTATATCACATGAATAAATATCAGTTTTATTATTTTTAGTCAAATCTCCAATATAGTCCATAATATTGAACTTTTCATTAGCTCCAAGCACTAAATCAACTCCTTCTACATCTGATAATTCATTAGGCTTTAATTGTGCGTAACAACCAATTGCTGCTATAAATGCATTTGGATTAAGTCTATTCATTTTCCTAACTACACTCCTAAACTTATTGTCTGCATTTTGAGTTACAGAACAGGTATTAATCACATATATATCTGCTTTTTTAGATGCACTAATAACTTTAAAATTATTTGATTGGAAATCTCTAGATATAGTAGATGTTTCTGAAAAATTTAATTTACATCCTAGAGTATAAAATGCTACTTTTTTTATAACAGACATTCTTGTAATTTTATAAAGGGTTGTAAATTTACAATTAAATAGTAATATGAGGAAAATCTATACAAAAAGTAAAACATATAGTTTATCTTATTTTGTTTTATTTATTTCTATTTTATTAATACAGAATTGCTCAGAAAACAACCAAGTTGATTCAAACTTAGTTTTTAGATATAATGAGCATAAAAACATTAATTCATTAGATCCTGCATTTGCTAAAGATGTGGCCAATATTTGGGTAGTTAATCAATTATTTAATGGGCTGGTTGAAATGGATCAAGAATTAAGAGTAATTCCTTCAATTGCTAAAAGTTGGAAGATCTCTAATGATGGAAAAAAATATACTTTTTTTCTACAGAATAATATAAAATTCCATGAACATCCCAAATTAACTAACAGAATTGTTACCGCAGAGGATTTTGTTTATAGTTTTGACAGACTCTTAGATCCTACATTAGCATCCCCTGGAGGATGGGTTTTTAATAAAGTAGAAAATTACATAGCCATTAATGATACTATTCTAGAAATTTCTCTTAAAGAACCTTTTAATGCATTCCTTGGCATACTTACAATGAAATATTGCTCAGTTGTACCTAAAGAAGTTGTTGAATATTATGGAGCTGAATTTAGATCAAATCCTATAGGTACTGGCCCATTTAAATTTAAAAGATGGGAGGAAAATATAAAATTAGTTCTTAGAAAAAATCATGACTATTTTCAAAAAGATTCTATTGGAGATTCCTTGCCATATCTTGAATCTGTTGCTATTACTTTTTTGCAAGACAAACAGAGCGAATTTTTGCAATTTATACAAGATAATTTAGATTTTGTATCAGGTCTAGATGATTCTTACAAGGATGAAATAATAACAAACAGTGGAAAATTAAAAAAGGAATATACAACTTCAATTAATTTAATTAGAGGCCCTTATTTAAATACTGAATATCTAGCATTTTACTTAGAATCAGATAAAAATGAAATAAAATCTGAAATCCTTAGAAAAGCTATAAACCATGGATTTGACAGAGAAAAAATGATAAAATACTTAAGAAATGGTATTGGTATAGCAGCAAATGGTGGTTTTATACCAATGGGACTTCCAGGTTATTCAGATAAAATTGGATACACATATAATCCTGATTATGCTAAAGAATTAATCAGTCAGTATAATAGAGATTTTAAAGAAATACCCAAGTTAAAATTAACAACAACTAGCAACTACTTAATTTTTTGTGAATACATACAAAAAGAATTAGAAAAAATAGGTCTTCAAATAGCAATAGATGTTATCCCTGGAGCATCCTTAAAAGAAGCAAAAGCAAATGGAAAATTAGATTTTTTTAGAGCTAGTTGGGTAGCAGATTATCCAGATGCTGAAAACTATCTATCACTATTTTATTCAAAGAACTTTGCTCCTAAAGGCCCTAATTATACTCATTTTTCAGATAGTGAATTCGATAAACTATATGAAAGTGTTTTAGGGGAGACTAGTCAAAGCAAGAGAGAGAATCTATATAGAAAAATGGATTCATTAATAATGAAAAAATCAATTATTATTCCTCTATTTTATGATGAAGTAATAAGGTTTACTAGAAAAAATTTAAATGGAATGCAGATTAATGCAACAAATTTATTAGACTTAAGATATGTGAAAAAATTATAGAAATTTTTATAATTCTGAAAGATATTTTTTCATTACAACATTATTCACCTTGAACCCATTTCTTGAATAAAAATTAACTAGCTCTTCTTTACAAAACAATGTGATTCTGTAACATCCTTTTTTTCTGGCTACCTCAACTAATTCCTTTATAAGCAAAACCCCTATCATTTTTCCTCTAACCTGAGTATCTACTACAATATCTTCAATATGTCCAGCAACTTCGCCTCTTATCTTATTTTCAACTACCACACTTCCATATGCTACAATTTTATCATTATATATCCCAACAACTGAATTTGAGCTAGTGTTAGAATTGAATTTATCCCAGGCTTCATTCTTATCAATCTTTTCAATATCAATCTTTTTAAGTTGATTTAAAAGAATAAATACATCATTAATATCTTCTTGTTTAACAAGTCTAAAATTAATTTCTGACATGAATTTTTTTTATAAAAGTAAAAAAAAGCTTTTCATTATATTTTGAAAGACTTTATTAATATCTAGTTACAAAGGAATTACTTCTTAAATTTAGCGTACTTAGTTCTAAATTTATCAACTCTTCCTGCAGTATCAACAAGCTTCGCTTTACCAGTATAATAAGGGTGTGAAGATCTTGAGATCTCTAACTTAACTAACGGATACTCTTTGCCTTCTACATCTATGGTCTCTGAAGTTTGTGCAGTAGATTTAGCTAAAAACACATCATTGTTCGACATATCTTTAAAAGCTACTAATCTATAATCTTTTGGATGAATTTCTTTTTTCATCATTTCTAGTTTTGAGGTGCAAATTTATATAATTTTTATAATTATACAATATTACATTAAACTTAATTTCATTAGACCTATTTGGCTTTTCTTATATTTGCATAAAATATGAGAAAATAAATACAATGGATATAAAAAAATTATCAGCAGATCTTGGTGTTATATTAGGTATAATACTTTTTATAATAAATGCAATACTATATGCGGTAGACATAGAATTATTTCTTAAACCTATGGTGGGTCTAATTACTTTTATATTAGTAATAGGTTTTGGGATCTACTCAATATTAAATTCCAGAAAAAAATTAGGAGGTTATATAAATTGGTCTGACTCTTTATTATCATATATGGCATGTGTTGCTGTTGGAATGTCTATTGCAGCTCTTTCTCAAATATTTATATTTGTAATTTTAGATCCAGGTGCGGCTGAAAAACTTAATGAAATGTCAATGATCATGGTTAAAGAGATGTATACTGGAATGAATTTACCTGAAGAAGTAATTCAGCAAGCATTGATTGAAGTAGAAAAAAATCCATCATTTTCATTTAAAAATCTATCTTTTGGTTTAGCCATATCAATAGTATTTCATGTTATTATTGGAAGTTTAAATGCATTAATCTTTAAAAGAAGTAATCCAGAAATTGCTTAACTATGGATATTTCAGTAATAATTCCTCTTTTAAATGAGAGTGATTCATTAATCGAATTGCATTCATCAATCCGTAAGATTATGACCTCAAAGTCATTTACTTATGAGGTTATTTTTATTGATGATGGAAGCTCAGACAATTCCTGGGATATAATTAATCAATTATCTGAAAAAGATGAATTTGTAAAAGGAATTAGATTTCTTAAAAACTATGGGAAGTCTCAAGCCCTTCATATTGGATTTCTAAAAGCAAAAGGGAATGTTGTTTTTACAATGGATGCAGACCTTCAAGATGATCCTCAAGAAATTCCTGAGTTATACCACATGATTATAAATGAAAAATATGATCTAGTTTCAGGTTGGAAAAAGAAAAGATACGATTCTGTATTATTCAAAAACATACCATCAAAAATATTCAATTTTGCTGCTAGACTAACCTCTGGAATAAAATTAAACGACTTTAACTGTGGATTAAAGGCTTATAATGCAGAAGTGGTAAAGAATATAGAGGTTTATGGTGAAATGCATAGATACATCCCTGTATTAGCTAAAAATGAAGGTTTTAATAAGATTGGACAGAAGGTTGTAAAACATAGGGCTAGAAAATATGGTAAAACTAAGTTTGGTCCAAGCAGATTCATTCACGGATTTTTGGATCTAACAACCATATGGTTTATTTCAAAATTTGGAAAAAGACCTATGCATCTCTTTGGTAGAATTGGATTTTTAATGCTATTAATTGGATTTTTATTTGCAGCATACCTAGGATATGACAAACTATTCATTAATCCCGATGCCAGGTTGATTACAGAAAGGCCTGAATTTTATATTAGCCTAGCTACTATGATTATTGGTAGTCAATTCTTTGCTATGGGCTTTATTGGAGAGCTAATCTTAAGATATAACAAGACTAAAACACACTACAGAGTAAGACAAGAAGTTAACCTATAAAAAAACCCTCACAAAAGTGAAGGTTTTTTATAAAATAATATGAAATATTATTTTATTCATCTTCAGTTGGTGGTGGTACTTTCATTTGATAGACATAGAATAATTCTACAAGTCCATCTTGAATTTTACCATCAATCAAATCTAAAGAAGCAGATCCGACTCCGTCAACAGTAGATTTAACATCATGTCCAGCAACTACCCATTCTTCTCCACCTGTGACACCTTTATAAGGCATTGCCCAATAAACATCCCACTTAGGATTCGCTTGTTCAAACCAAACTTTTAAAAATGCCGCATGATCTTCCTTTCCTTTAATTACTGCTCCATCTGGTCCCACTATGTATATAGAGTCGGATTCCATAGCCAATATAGCTTCAATATCTTGGTTGTTATGAGCATCGATGTATTTCATCCATACATCAGTAGTCTCATCAGATCCCACTACAAACTTTTCTCCAGGTTGAGGAACAAAAAAACCAGCACCTTCTTGCTCTATTACAACAGGTTCTGGTTGCATTTTATCTACCATTCTTTCAACAGCAGAATTGTTACATGAATAACTGATTACAGCAAGAACTGCTACAGTCATAATTAATTTAAATTTTTTCATAATTCTTTTTTTTTATAAATGTATTAAAATATCCTTTTCAAAATCCATTTGAAGATTATTTTATAAGTTTTTTAACACCCTTTACTAATAATTTCCTTCTCAATACCTTAATTTTGCAATTATATTTTTAAGATTATGTCTTTGAGAGATATTGAAATTAAAGCTGAAAAATGGTTAAATGATCCATTTTCTAAAGAAACACAAGACAAGGTTAAAGAACTGCATAAGGACAGTAAACTATTGGAAGACTGTTTTTATAAAGATCTAGAATTTGGCACTGGTGGAATGAGAGGTATTATGGGAGTTGGAACCAATAGAATTAATCAGTATACATTAGGCAAAACTACCCAAGGAATTTGCAACTATCTGAACAAATCTGAAAAGGGTGAGATAAAAGTGGTAATAGCTTTTGACTGCAGAAACAATAGCAGCTATTTTGCTAAAATCGTATCAGATGTGTTTTCAGCAAATAAAATTAAAGCATATGTTTTTAGCGAATTAAGACCAACACCTGAATTATCTTTTGCTGTAAAAGAACTAGGTTGTACTTGTGGAATTGTTTTAACAGCTTCACATAATCCACCTGAATACAATGGATATAAAGTATACTGGAAAGATGGTGGACAAATAGTCCCTCCTATTGATAACCTACTAATTAATGAAATAAACAATGTTTCATTTGAAGAAATAAAATTCAATGGAAATTCAAAACTTATTGAAGTTATAGACAAAATAATTGATGAAAAGTTTATTTCTAACAGCATAAATATTGCCAAAATAAACGAAGTGTCAAATAGAGATAGTTTAAAAGTTGTCTTTACCCCTATTCATGGAACATCATCCACAATAATGCCAAAAGTATTTGAAAAGATAGGCTATAATAAGATTTTATATGTAGAAGAACAGATGAAACCTGACGGAAATTTTTCAACTGTTAAGTCTCCTAATCCAGAGGAAACTGAAGCCTTGTCATTAGGATTAGAAATTGCAAAGAATAACAGCTCAGATATACTTATTGGAACAGATCCTGATGCTGACAGACTGGGGGTTGCAGTAAAAAACTTAACCAACGAGCATATAATACTTAATGGGAACCAATTAATGGCGGTAATGGTTAATTTTCTTTTAGATAGGCTAAAATCTAGGGGAAAATTAAATTCTAATCAATTTATAGCTACCACTATTGTTTCAACTCCACTAATTGAAAAAATAGCCAATTATTATAATACTGATTGTAAACTTTGTCTAACAGGTTTTAAATGGATAGCTAAAATGATTGAAGATTACCCTAAGTCTCAATTTCTAATTGGAGGAGAAGAAAGCTATGGAATTATGATTGGAGATTTTGTAAGAGACAAAGATGCAATTACTGCTAGCCTTTTTGCATGTGAAATTGCTAATAATTTAAAACAGAATGGCTCATCAATTTATAACAATCTTATTGATATTTATCTTAAACATGGGTTTTATAAAGAAGAACTAGTATCCATTACAAAGAAGGGTAAACAGGGGCAAATAGAAATAAATAATATTATTGAAAGATTTAAAAATGATCCTCCAGAACAGATCGGAGGATCTGAAGTTATTTCAATTGTTGATTATCTTAAATCTGAGAAATTAGATTTAAAAACCAATAGAATATCTAAAGTCAATTTACCTAAATCTAATGTTATAGAATTTAATACTATTAACAATACCAAAGTAATTTTAAGGCCAAGTGGTACTGAACCAAAAATCAAGATGTATATTAGTGTAAATACTAATCTTGAATCAAAAGATGACTTTTTAAGTAAAAATGATTATTTAAGTAATAAAATTAAATCAATAATTGAAGAAATTAATTTATAATGAAAAATTATTTTAATAGAATATTTAGTTATACAATTCCCTATAAGAAATTTTTTCTTCTAAATATTTTTACAAACATTTTTTATGCATTGTTTGGCACGTTATCTATGATATCACTCTTCCCTATGCTTAAGGTTCTGTTTAATCAAACGGAGTCATTAACAACAAAGCCTATTTGGGCTGGATTCGGTGATATAGCTAATTATGCAGAGAGCTATTTAAATTACTTTGTTACTATCAAAAAAACTGAAGGAAACAATGATGTGTTAATTTTTATGGTTTCTATAATTATAATCACATTCCTTCTAAAAAATCTCTTTAGTTATCTGTCAATGTTCTTTATCACTTTTTTAAAGAATGGTGTTGTAAAAGACTTTAGAAATGATATATATAACAAAATTGTAAAGCTTTCAATGTCATATTATTCAGAAAAGAAAAAAGGTGATATAGTTGCTAGAATTTCGTCTGATGTTTTAGAAATTGATAATTCCTTTTTAACAGTTTTTGAGCTAATAATTAAAGAACCGTTAATGATCTTCTTTACGCTTATATCAATGTATATAATAAGTCCTGAATTAACTGGATTTGTGTTGATATTTATTCCGCTATCAGCAATTTTCATATCTATTGTCGGTAAATCGCTTAAAAGAAAATCATTAAAAGTTCAAAAAGAACAAGGGTTATTTATTTCACTTGTAGATGAGACATTAAATGGATTAAAAATTGTAAAAATATTTAATGCTGAAAATGCTTTTTCAAAAAAATTCTATGAATCAACAAACAGATTGTATAAATTCTCAAATAGTGTTATCAACAGGAAAAACCTTGCAAGTCCTTTAAGTGAATTTTTAGGTATTTGCTCAATCACAGCAATCTTATGGTATGGTGGAATGATGGTATTAAAAGAAAACTCATTAGATGCCAGTACATTCCTGGTTTATTTAGGTTTAGCATACAATATTCTTACTCCTGCAAAAGCGCTTAGCAAGGCTAGCTATAAGGTTAGAAAAGCATATGGTGCTGCCGAAAGAGTATTTGAAGTTCTAGATGATAACAGATTCATCAAATCTATTGACAATAGTATATCCCTAAAAGATTTTAATTATAGTGTTGACTTTGATAATGTTTCATTTAGTTATGACAATGAAAATGTAATAAAAAATCTATCATTTAAAATCAAAAAAGGTGAAACTGTAGCATTAGTGGGCCAATCTGGTAGTGGGAAATCTACAATTGCTAATTTAATAAGTAGATTTTATGACATACCTGATGGTAAAATTAAAATTGATGATAAGAACATAAAAGACATAAATTTAAAATCACTTAGAAAGTTAATTGGATTGGTAACTCAAGATTCAATCTTATTTAATGATTCAATAAAAAATAATTTATTAATTGGAAAAGAAAGTGCTTCTGATGAAGAAATAATTGAAGCACTTAAGATTGCAAATGCTTGGGAATTTGTTAAAGAATTACCAAATACAATAGAAAGTAATATTGGAGATTCAGGAAATAAACTCTCTGGAGGTCAAAAACAAAGACTTAGTATTGCAAGAGCAGTATTAAAGAACCCCCCTATTATGATTCTAGATGAAGCAACTTCCGCATTAGATAGTGAGAGTGAGCATTTGGTCCAAATTGCACTAGATAACGTTATGAAAAATAAAACATCTCTTGTAATTGCTCACAGACTTTCAACAGTACAAAATGCAGATAACATTCTAGTTTTAGATAAAGGGAAAGTTATTGAAAGTGGAAAACATAAAGTCCTAATGGAAAAAGGTGGTATTTATACGAATTTAGTACGAATGCAAACTATCTAGATTAATAGATGTTTAAAAATAGTGAATAACTAATTCATTAACCCTTCTGATTTAATTCATAGTTAATAATAAATCGATTAAATTTGATTTTCTATTTCTCATTTCTTTAAATGATACATTTTTTTGATAATCGTGAGGATATAATTTTTGCTGTACAGACAGAAAAAGATCTATCAGATTCTGATGTTAATAAATTATCTTGGTTATTTGGAAATTCATCCCTTACAAATTCTGATAAAATTAAAACTACTTGTTTAGGTCCAAGAGCTGTAATGGTTTCTCCATGGAGCACTAATGCTGTTGAAATGACTCAAAATATGGGTATTGACCATATAAATAGAATTGAAAAGTATGCTAAAATAGATCATGATTTTAAAGATTATGATCCAATGTTATATGAAAAATTTAGTGAGCTAAATCAATCCCTATTTATAATAAATATTGAACCAGAACCTATAAATTATGTTGATGACATTAGCTCTTATAATGATTCTGAAGGCTTATCTCTAAATGAAGAAGAAGTAGATTATTTGCTTAATGTTTCAAATGAGGTTGGAAGAAAACTAACAGATTCAGAAATTTTTGGATTTTCACAAGTTAATTCTGAACATTGTAGACATAAAATATTCAATGGAAAATTTATTATTGATGGTCAAGAAATGCCTAGTAGTTTATTTAAGTTAATTAAAAAGACATCTAAAACTAATCCAAATAACATAGTATCTGCCTACAAAGACAATGTAGCTTTCATTAAAGGACCTATTATTAATCAATTTTCTCCATCTAGATCAGATATAGCTGATTATTATAGATTAAAGTCATTTGAATCAGTAATATCTTTAAAAGCAGAAACACATAATTTCCCTACAACAGTAGAGCCATTTAATGGAGCTGCAACAGGATCTGGAGGTGAAATTAGAGATAGATTAGCTGGAGGAAAAGGTTCAATTCCAATGGCTGGTACAGCAGTATATATGACGCCTTATTCAAGATTTAATGACTATTCATGGGAGAAGAAAATTATAAAACGTAATTGGCTTTATCAAAAACCTGTAGATATATTAATTAAAGCATCTAATGGAGCTTCAGATTTTGGAAATAAATTCGGTCAACCTCTAATTTGTGGCTCTGTCCTTACATTTGAACATCAAGAAGATAATCAAATTCAAGGTTATGATAAAGTAATAATGTTAGCAGGAGGTATTGGATATGCAAAAGCAAGTGATGCCATCAAAGATGATCCCGAATTGGGTGATAGAATAATTGTAATGGGTGGGGAAAACTATAGAATTGGAATGGGAGGTGCTGCAGTTTCTTCAGCTGATACTGGTGAATTTTCATCTGGAATAGAATTAAATGCTATACAAAGATCAAACCCTGAAATGCAAAAAAGAGTAGCAAATGCAATTAGAGGTGTAGTAGAAAGTGATGATAATTTTATCATTTCAATACACGACCATGGAGCTGGAGGTCATCTAAATTGTCTAACTGAATTAGTTGAGAATTCTGGAGGAATTATAAATATTGACAAACTACCTGTTGGAGACTCAACGCTTTCGTTTAAAGAAATTGTTGGTAATGAATCGCAAGAAAGAATGGGATTGCTTGTTAATGAAAAAAAATTAGAGTTGCTGAAGAAGATTTGTGAAAGGGAAAGAGCTCCTATATATGATGTTGGAAATGTTACAAATGATGGAAAATTTAAAATTATATCAAATACAAGTAATTCAAAGCCTGTAGATCTAGATCTTAAACATTTTTTTGGCAGCTCCCCTACTACAATAATCAATGATATTTCTACTGAAAAAAAATACACCAATCTTAAATATGAATCAATTAATTTTTACGATTATTTAAAAGATATTCTAAAACTTGAAGCCGTTGGGTGTAAGGATTGGCTTACTAATAAAGTTGATAGATGTGTAGGAGGAAAAGTAGCTAAGCAACAATGTGTTGGCCAGTTGCAATTACCATTAAATAATTGTGGTGTGATGGCTTTAGATTATAATGGAAGTAATGGTATTGCAACATCAGTTGGGCACTCTTCTATTTCAGGATTAATTGATCCGGTTGCAGGAAGTAGAAATAGTATCGCAGAAGCGCTGACGAATATAATATGGGCGCCTTTAAAGGATAATATTTCAGGGATTTCATTATCAGCGAATTGGATGTGGCCATGTAAAAATAAAGGGGAAGATAAAAGATTATATGAAGCTGTAAAAGCAATTTCAGATTTTGCAATTGAGCTAGGAATAAATATACCTACTGGGAAAGATTCATTATCAATGACTCAAAAATATAATGATAGAGAGGTCTTAGCGCCAGGGACTGTAATAATTAGTGCAGTAGCTCATTGTGATGACATTAATAGAATTGTTGAACCTGTTTTTAATTCAAAATATGGGGAGATCTACTACATTAACCTATCAAATGATAAACATAAATTAGGTGGAAGCTCATTTGCACAAACATTGGGTAAAGTTGGCCAAGAAACTCCAACTATACAAAATTCAAACCTTGTAATAAATGTCTTTAATACAATTCAAAATTTAATAAGAGAAGACATGATAATTGCTGGGCATGATATTGGTTCCGGCGGATTAATTACTACTATTTTAGAAATGTGTTTTGCAGAAAACAATCTTGGAGCTAACATTGATTTTTCATTAATCAATGAAGAGGATTCAATAAAATTACTTTTTTCAGAAAACCCTGCTATTGTCATTCAAGCTAAGGATGAATCAATTGAGAATGTTTTTAAAAATAAAGGAATTAACTATTACAAAATTGGTAATGTAACTAGTAATAAAACTATTTCAATCAAAAATCATTTAGATACATATCAATTAGATGTAGAAGAATACAGAGACTATTGGTTTAAAACATCTATGCTTCTTGACAAAAAGCAAACAGCAAACAATCTTTCAGAAATTCGATATCAAAACTATAAGAATCAGCCATTAGATTTTAAATTTCCCATTAACTTTTCTGGAAAAATCCCTAGGATAGAAGAAATTAAAAACAAACCTAAAGCAGCTGTAATAAGAGAGAAAGGAAGTAATAGTGAACGTGAATTAGCTAATGCATTATTTTTAGCAGGTTTTCAAGTTAAAGACATTCATATGACTGATCTGATTTCAGGAAGGGAAAACCTAGAGGATGTACAATTTATAGGGGCTGTTGGTGGTTTTTCTAATTCGGATGTACTAGGATCAGCTAAAGGTTGGGCCGGAGCTTTCTTGTACAATAAAAAAGCAAAAGAATCACTAAATAATTTTATTTCAAGAGAAGATACTCTTTCAATTGGAATTTGTAATGGTTGTCAACTTTTTATGGAACTAGAAGTTGTCAATCCTGAACATGAAGTTCATGGAAAGATGACATTTAATAACTCTAGTAAGCATGAGAGTGGATTCACTTCTGTAAATATTCAGAAAAATAATTCTATTATGCTCTCATCATTAGAAGGATGTAATTTAGGGGTATGGATAAGTCATGGAGAAGGTAAATTTAGCCTCCCCTATTCTGAAGACAAATACAATATAATTTCAAAATATACTTATAAAGACTATCCTTCAAATCCTAATGGATCTGATTATAATGTAGCTATGATGTCTACCACTGATGGTCGCCATTTAGTAACAATGCCTCATATAGAAAGATCTCTTTTTCAATGGAACTGGGCAAATTACATCAAAGAAAGAAATGATGAAATTTCTCCATGGATAGAAGCATTTATTAATGCTAGAAATTGGATCATAAGTTATAATTCAAAAAATTAATGGAATAATATTTGATTATAATATATTTGTAATCGATCAAAATGAAAAGGCTAATATTTATTTTAATATTTTTTCTCCAATTTAACTACGTTAATTCTCAAGAAGCTGAGTTATATCATAGGGTTAAAATTAATTACAATTCATATGAAAATTTTGAAAGAATTTTAGAATCAGGTATTTCACTTGATCATGGATTACATAAGAAAAATAGTTATTTTGAATCTGATTTTTCAGAATCTGAAATTTTAATAATAGAAAATCTAAATATTAATTATAGTATTGAAATTTATGATGTAGTATCTCATTATAAAAACAGAAACAATCCGAATCATAAAGATTATATCTCTAAATTAAATACCAAGAACGCTACATGTGAAGGATCTAACATCTCCAGTTATAATACACCTCAAAATTATGATATTAAAGATGGTAATGATTTTGGAGGATTCTATACCTATAGTGAAATGCTAGATGAACTAGATCAAATGCATCAACTTTATCCAAATCTTATTTCAGCAAGATCAGATATAAAAGATACAGCAACAGATGAAAATCCACACATACATGAAACGTATCAAGGAAGGTTTTTACAATGGGTTAAGATTTCTGACAACCCAGATGAAATTGAAGATGAACCTCAGATTCTATATACAGCCATACATCATGCAAGAGAGCCAGGGTCACTACAACAATTAATTTTTTATATGTGGTATCTACTTGAAAATTACAACACTGATGTTGAAGTTAAAGAAATAGTAGATAATACTGAATTATATTTTGTACCATGTGTAAATCCTGATGGATATATTTATAATGAAACTAATAATCCTCAAGGTGGTGGTCTGTGGAGAAAAAATAAATATAATAATCATGGAGTGGACAATAACAGAAACTACTCTTACATAGATGACAATGGAAATGAAGTATGGAATACATCTGGGACTTCTAGCAATCCTAATGGGAGTACTTATGCTGGTAATGGGCCATTTTCAGAATCTGAAAATAGAGCAATTAGATATTTTATAGAAAATCATGATTTTGTAATTGCATTAAATAATCATACCTATAGTAACCTGCTACTCTACCCTTATGGGTATGACGATGATCAATATACTGAAGACAATGATGTTTTTGAACTTATTTCTGAAGAGCTAGTTAAAGAAAATGGATATGATAATATCATTAGTGCTGATCTTTATCCAGCTGCTGGAGATAGTGATGATTTTATGTATGGAATGCTAGAAACAGAACTAGGTGGAACAAGAAACAAAATATTTGCTATGACCCCCGAAATAGGATCATCTTTTTGGCCTGCAGCTTCAACTATTGAGGATCTATGTAAAGAGATGATGTATCTTAATCTAACCGCTGCGCAAATGGCAAATAATTATGCAAGGTTAAAAGAAATTAATACGTCTAGTTTTATTAGCTCAATAACTTTTTCAGCTAATTATGAAATTCAAAGACTTGGTATAGGAGGTCAAGGAGATTTCAATGTTTCGGTTATTCCAATTTCAGATAATATTGTCTCTGTATCAAGTAATAATAGCTATAATCAAATGAATCTAGGTGAAATAATTGAAGATTACTTTTCAATTCAATTAAACAGTGAGATTGAATATGGAGATCAAGTATCTTATAAATTAATTCTTAATAATGGTTCCTACGATAAAGAAATTTTAGTGGATAAAATCTATGGTGAAGCTAATATAATCTTTGAGGATGATAGCAGCATGATACAGGATTATTGGAATAGTGATTCATGGAATATGACATACGAAGACTACAGCTCCCCCAATACATCTATAACAGATTCGCCATATTTTAATTATAGCAATAATGAATATTCCCTAATTGAATTATCTAGTTCAGTAAATCTAACTGATGTTTCATATGCAGAAATAAATTTTAATACAAAATGGGAAACAGAAAGTGGTTATGACTATGTTCAAATAGAAATATCTACAGATAATGGGGTGTCATGGACTCCTCAATGTGGCGAATACACTAAAAGTGGAAGTGAAACGCATGAAGATGCAGTAGGTGAGCCATTATATGATGGACTACAAGCTTCATGGGTTAATGAAACTATATCTCTTACTGATTATTTAGAAAATGAAATAAAGATTAGATTTAAATTAGTATCAGACAATTCTCAAAGAAGAGATGGGTTCTATTTTGATGATTTAAAAATTAATACTATAAGTAGTAATCTAGGTGTAAATACTCAAAACCCTCATCAATTAAAGATATATCCTAATCCATCAAAAGATAAAGTTTATATCAAAACTAATCTAACTAACTATAATGTTTCAATTTATAATCTAATTGGGAAAAAAGTGCTAAAACTTCAAAATCAAAATAAAGAAACATTAATAGATATAAGTTCATTATATCAAGGATTATACTTAATTGAATTGGAAGCAAACACCTCTATTCATACATTCAAACTAATTAAACTTTAATTTTTTTTTTACTATGCACGCATAGTAAAAAAAAATTCAATACATTTAACAAAGTTTAATTTATTATGAAAACCCCTACAATAGATTATTCACTTAGAACATCTTGGCATTCAGTAAAAAAGATGTATCATGAAGAAGCGAAAAATTATGACGCAACAATGGCTATAGGATTCACATTACTTAGCATTGATCAGGAAAATGGAACATCATCAACATCTCTAGGGCCAAAAATGGGAATGGAAGCTAATAGTTTATCTAGAATATTAAAGACAATGGAAGAAAATAAATTAATATTACGAAAACCAAATCCTGATGATGGTAGAGGGATTCTAATATATCTTACAGATAACGGAAAAGTTAAAAGAGATATTACTAAAGAGAAAGTATTGAAATTTAATTGTTTATTAGAAAAAAAGATTGGAAAATCAAATATTAAATTATTTCATAAAATTTCTGAAGAAATAAAAAATATAGCAGATGAAATAAAAAAAGTAACATGCAAAAATAATTCTTTAATCAATGAAAAATAGAAACATAAATAAGGTTGCGGTTATTGGTTCTGGTATAATGGGTAGTGGAATAGCTTGTCATTTTGCCAATATAGGTAAAGAAGTATTATTGCTAGATATTATACCTAATAAACTTTCAGATATAGAAATTAATAAGAATCTTACATTAGAAGATAAAATTGTTAAGAACAGAATTGTTAATGATTCTTTAGCAAAAGCAATAAAATCAAAACCTTCACCTTTATATCACAAAAATTTTAAAACAAGAATAAAGACTGGAAATTTAATAGATGATATAAATAAAATATCAGAAGTCGATTGGATAATTGAAGTAGTTATAGAAAATCTTGAAATTAAAAATCAAGTCTTTATAGAAATTGAAAAACATAGAAGACCTGGAACTATTGTCACTTCAAATACTTCTGGAATACCAATTAAATTTATGAATAGTAAAAGAACAGAAGATTTTCAAAAACATTTTGCTGTAACACATTTTTTTAATCCGCCTAGATATTTAAAATTATTTGAAATTATTCCTGGCCCTAATTGCACAGATGAAGTTGTAGAATTTCTGAAAATGTTTGGTGAAAAATTCCTAGGCAAAACATCTGTATTAGGTAAAGATACTCCAGGATTTATTGGCAATAGAATTGGAAATTTTGGAATACAAGACCTTTTTCACAATATCAAAGAATTAGACATTTCTATTGAAGACTTGGACATGTTAACTGGTCCACTTATTGGAAGACCTAAATCTGCTACTTTTAGAACAGCAGATCTTGTTGGAATTGACACTTTATGTAGAGTAAGTGATGGAATTTACGAAAATTGTCCTGAAGATGAGTGTAGAAATGTTTTTGTTGCTCCAGGTTTTCTAAAAGATATGGTAGAAAAAAATTGGCTTGGAGATAAAACTGGTCAAGGTTTTTATAAAAAAACGAGAGATAAAAATGGGAAGAGGGAGATTCTTGTTCTAGATCTTAAATCTATGGAATACAGAAAAATGAGTAAAACAAAGTTTGATGTCGTTGGTAAAGCTAAGGCAATTGAAAACACATTAGATAGGTTTAAATTTTTAATTAACGGAGATGATAAAATAAATGTGTTTTATAAAAAAACATTGGCTGGACTATTTTCATATGCACAAAACAGAATCCCTGAAATATCAGATGATATATACAGTATTGATGATGCTGTAAAAGCAGGTTTTGGATGGGAGAATGGCCCATTTGAAGTATGGAATTCTATCGGTATTCAAGAAGGTATTGATCTGATGAAATCATATAATAAAAAACCTGCAAAATGGGTAGAAGAATTAGTTAACTCAGATAATAATAGCTTCTATAATATTAAAAATGGATTCACTTATTATTATGATATTTCTGAAAAGAAACATCTAATTAAGCCTGGTCAAGAATCATTTATAATTCTGGATAATATTAGAAAATCTAATCTAGTATGGGAGAATGAAGAATTTGTTATAGAAGATCTAGGGGATGGTATTCTAAATGCTGAATTTAGATCAAAAATGAACTCAATAGGAGAAAATGTATTGCTAGGCATAAATAAAGCAATTGATTTAGCTGAAGAAAATTTTCAAGGACTTGTAATAGGAAATCAAGCAGCTAATTTTTCTGCTGGGGCAAATTTGGCAATGATACTTATGGCTGCTGCAGAACAAGAATATGATGAAATAAACTCTTCTATCAAAAAATTTCAAGAAACAACGATGCGTTTACGCTATAGCAATATCCCTGTCATTGCTTCAGTTCAAGGCATGAGTCTAGCAGGTGGTTGTGAAGTTTTAATGCACTGTGATAAAACAATAGCAAATTCAGAAACCTATACAGGCTTAGTTGAAGTTGGTGTTGGCTTAATTCCAAGTGGTGGAGGAACAAAAGAAATGACATTAAGAGCTTCAAATAAATACAATAAAAATGATGTAGAACTAAATATCCTTCAAGAATATTTTCTTTCAATTGGAATGGCAAAAGTTTCTACTTCTGCTCATGAAGCTTATGACCTAGGTATATTCACTAAAGGAAAGGATGTACTTGTGATGAACAATAATAGTCAAATTGCAATAGCAAAAAGTCATGCAAAAATTATGGCTGAATCAGGCTATGTTCCTCCTTTGCGAGAAAAAAATATTAAAGTTTTAGGAAAACAAGCATTAGGAATGTTTCTTGTTGGAACTCATTCAATGGAATCAGCAAATTATATAAGTGAATTTGATAAAAAAATTGCTAATAAATTAGCATATGTAATGGCTGGAGGAGACCTTTCAGAACCTACAATGGTAAGTGAACAGTACCTGCTAGATCTTGAAAGAGAGGCTTTTCTAAGCCTTTGTGGAGAAAGAAAAACATTAGAAAGAATTCAACACATGTTAACCAAAGGGAAACCTTTAAGAAATTAATTACAATATGAATACTGCGTATATTATTTCAGCATACAGAACTGCAGTTGGAAAAGCTCCTAGAGGACTTTTTAGATTTAAAAGACCTGATGAGCTAGCTGCAGAGACCATTGAATATATGGTAAATAAAATTCCTAATCTAGATAAATCTAGAATAGATGATGTTATTGTTGGCAATGCTACTCCTGAAGCAGAACAAGGTTTAAATATTGCTAGATTAATAGCATTAATGGGGTTAAAAACAAATGATGTGGCAGGGGTTACTGTAAATAGATATTGTGCTTCAGGTCTTGAAACTATTGCAATGGCAACAGCTAAAATTCAATCTGGAATGTCAAATTGTATTATTGCTGGTGGAGTCGAAAGCATGAGTATGATTCCAATGGGAGGATATAAACCTACTCCAGATTATAAAATAGTAAATCAAGGAAAAGAAGATTATTATTGGGGAATGGGATTAACTGCTGAAGCGGTTGCAAAACAATTTAATATTTCAAGAGAAGATCAAGATGAATTCTCATATAATTCACATATGAAAGCTTTAAATGCCCAAAAAGAAAAAAAATTTGATAATCAAATTGTCCCAATTAATATAACTCAAACATATGTAGATGATAATAATCAAAGATGTACAAAAAAGTATACTGTTTCTAAAGATGAAGGGCCTAGAGAAGGAACAAATATAAAGGCTCTTAATAAATTAAGAGCAGTTTTTTCAAATAATGGTAGTGTTACAGCTGGAAATTCTTCTCAAATGAGTGATGGAGCAGCTTTTACACTCATAATGAGTGAAAAAATGGTTAATGAACTTAATTTAAAACCTATTGCAAGGATGGTTAATTATGCTGTTGCTGGAGTAGAACCACGTATTATGGGAATTGGTCCAGTAAAAGCTATTCCAAAAGTACTTAATCAATCTGGATTAAATTTAAATGATATATCTCTTATAGAATTAAATGAAGCTTTTGCCTCGCAATCAGTTGCTGTAATTAATGAATTAGATTTAGATAAAGATATAATAAATGTAAATGGAGGGGCGATTTCACTAGGTCATCCTCTAGGATGTACTGGGGCAAAATTAACTGTTCAAATCATTGATGAAATGAGAAAAAGAAATCTAAATAACAAGTATGGTCTTGTAACTATGTGTGTTGGCACAGGTCAAGGTGCTGCTGGAATTTTCGAATTTATAAAATAATTAAATATGAAAGAAAAAATCAACATAAAGGGAGGAGAATTTATTGTTAGAGAAACTGAATCTTCTCATATTTTTACTCCTGAAGATTTTTCAGAAGAACAAAAAATGATGAGAGATTCAGTAATAGAATTTAATGACAGAGAAGTGATAGCTTATAAAAGCCGATTTGAAGCTAAAGATTATAAACTAACTGAAGAAGTTATGGAAAAGGCAGGCGAAATGGGGTTTTTAGGAGTTAATGTACCCGAAAAGTATGGTGGTATGGGTATGGGATTTGTAGCAACAATGATTGTATGTGAATATATTTCAAGTGGAAGCGGATCAGTAAGCACTGCATTTGGAGCTCACACTGGTATTGGAACTATGCCTATTTTATTTTATGGAACTGAAGAACAAAAGAAAAAATACTTACCTAAACTCAGTTCAGGTGAGTGGTTTGGCTCATACTGTCTAACTGAACCTAACGCTGGAAGTGATGCAAATTCAGGGAAGACAACTGCTGAATTAACAGCTGATAAAAAGCATTATAAAATTAATGGGCAAAAAATGTGGATTTCAAATGCAGGTTTTGCAAAATTATTTATCGTATTTGCAAGAATAGAAAATGATAAAAATATAACTGCCTTTATTGTTGAGAAAGAAGAAAATAATGGCATTGTATTAGGGGAAGAAGAAAAAAAACTTGGAATAAGAGCATCATCTACTAGGCAAGTATTTTTTAATGACACAACTATTCCAGCTGAAAATATGCTAGGTAAAAGAGGTGAAGGATTCAAAATAGCTGTGAATTCATTAAATGTAGGCAGAATCAAATTGGGAGCTGCATGTATTGATTCTGAAAGAAGAGCTATAACAGCAGCTATTCAGTATGCAAATGATAGGAAACAATTTAATACAAGTATTTCGGAATTTGGGGCTATTAAATATAAGATTGCAGAAATGGTAACAAATGCATATGTTAATGAGGCTGCATGCTATAGAGCAGCAAAAGATATAGAAGACCAAATAAAAAAATTAATATCAGAGAATTATTCAGAACAAGATGCAGAATTAAAAGCATTAGAAGAATTTGCTATTGAATGTTCAATAATTAAAGTTGCTACATCAGAAGATATGCAAATATGTGCTGATGAAGGAATACAAATATTTGGTGGAATGGGTTTTTCTGAAGAAACACCCATGGAAGCTGCATGGAGAGATGCAAGGATAGCGAGAATTTATGAAGGAACAAATGAAATTAACAGGATGGTATCCATCGGCATGCTTCTTAAAAAAGCAATGAAAAAAAATATTGATATTTCAAATCCTACTAAATCAGTTTTTAAAGAAATTATAGGATTACCATCATTTTCATTTAAATCAAAAGACTACTCAATTCTATTTACTGAAGAAAAAATAATATTAAAGAAATTAAAAAAAGTTTTTTTAATGATTAATGGATTTGCAGTTAAAAAATTTGGAAAAGATCTTGATAAACATCAACAAACAATAATGGCATTATCAGATATACTAATAGAAATATATATGGCTGAATCAGGTATACTAAGATCAGAGAAAAATGCTAAAAGATTTGGCCAAGAAAATTATAAAATTCAAATAGATATTTCTAGATTATACTTGTATAATGCAGTAGATATTATCTCTAAAGCATGTAAGCAAATTATTATTTCTATTTCAGCAGGAAATAAACAAAAAATGCTTTTAAGAGGATTAAGGAAATTTACTAAATATAATAAGAATCCTAATGTGATTGAAATAAGAAATAATATTGCAGAAAAAGTTAAAAATGAAAACAGATATTGTTTTTAAACAAAAAAAATCAAGACCACTCTCTTCTCTTATTTAAGTCTTGTTGAATCTTTAAATCCTGTTCAGATATAACTTTTAAATAAGATTGATGCTGCTCTATTGAATACTCTATTTTTTTGACTATTTCTTCGATAGATTCATTTTCATAATCAATTTTTAAAGCAGGTTTTATCTCCATAGTTTGTAATATATTTTTCTTTTTAATCCTAAGCCCTTTCTTATCAAAAGATCTTCTAAACCCATCGATAACAATAGGTATAACAATTGGCTTGTATTGTTTAATTAATAGTGCTGTTCCCTTTCTTATGGGTTTAAAAGGAGTAGTAGTACCCTGTGGAAAAGTAATTACCCAGCCATCATTTAAGGCTGTTCCTATTTTTGAAATATCACTCATTTTTACTTGTCTATTAACATCTTGCCCCTTACTTCTCCAAGTTCTCTCAATACTAACAGATCCTGCATAGGCTAATATTCTAGGCAATAATCCTGAAGTCATTGTTTCCTTAGCTGCTATGAAGTATAAATTTAATTTTGGATTCCATAGGTATCCAACATTTTTTATTGAATCAACCCTTCCTTTTAAACTTGCGTTAAATACATGAAACATTGAAACTACATCTGCAAAGTAAGTTTGGTGATTAGAAACAAATAGAACATTTTTATCAGGCAACTTCTTTATAATATCTGATCCTTCAATTATTAACTCATTAAAACCTCGGAATCTCCTATGAGTTAAGGCTCCAAAAATTCTTATTAGCCATTTTTTAAGATACAGGATGTGGCCAAAAGGATTTCTTTTAATAATGCCCATATAAAAAATTTGATTATAAAAGTATGAAAAAAGTTATATAACCGAGCTAATAATATCCTTAACTTCTGACAATATCATTGCTGTAGCTCCCCACACAAAATGATTATTGAATTTATAAGCTGGAACAAGTGTGTCTAAATATCTGTTTGAAATATGAGACCCTTTTGTGTTTACGACGTTTTCCATATCTAGTAGCTGATCTAAATCAATATTAATTATTTCCTGCACTTCATTCTTATCCTTATAAAAATCAAGTTTTTTTGATGCAAATACCATAAATGGAGTAATATCATAATTACTAGGTGGGATATATAAATTCTTCAATTTTCTAATTAATTTAATCTCATCTACATTAACTCCAATTTCTTCATTAGTTTCTCTTAAAGCAGTTTCATATATATTTTTATCATTTTTTTCAGTTCTTCCTCCAGGAAAACTTATTTGTTTTGAATGAACACCATCATATTCATTTCTTAAAATTAATGTAAAAAAAATATTGTTCTTAATTGGGTGAAACAATACTGACACGCCTGCTTTTTTTGAGTTATTATATTTATTTTTTGATAATTCTAATAAGTATTTTCTATATGGTGGGGCCATTTTTAAATGAGAAATACTAGGATCACTAACGAAATCTTTAATTTTTGGAATAATTTTCAAAAATCTATTAATTGTCATTTTGAATTAGTTTAATGAACTATAAAATTATTTTTCTCTAATTTTTAATGACCACTCAAAAATAAATTTAGAAACTGTTACTTTATTCTGATTTATACCTTTAGAAGACAAAGTTATGGTTTGAGGAGTGTTGGAAGAAATAAGTTTATTCATCATTTCATCCATGTTATTTCCTTCACTACAATTAAAAACTATTGTTCCTGTAGCTTTTTTATAATAATTAGACTTACTTGAAATTAACAGCATAGATATACTATATCCACTTTTATTAATCTTATCAGTTAACATTAAAGCAGTGGTTAATTCAGCAGCCATTCCTTGTGCTGCCCAAAACATTGATTTATACGGATTTTGATTAAACCAATTATGGGTGATTTTAACACTACACTCATTAGAATTTATAGATTTTAACCTCGCACCACAAAAATAGGCTGCAGGTAATTTTGTTAATAAGAATATATTATATTTTAAAAATTTCATTTATTTTGATGCTAAATATTTTTCTGCATCAAGTGCTGCCATACACCCGGTACCAGCAGCTGTAACTGCTTGCCTATATACATGATCTGCAGCATCTCCAGAAACAAACACTCCAGGAATATTAGTTTTTGAAGTTCCTGGCTCATTTATAATATATCCTGTCTCATCCATTTCTATGTAGGGTTTGAATATTTCAGTGTTTGGCATATGTCCAATTGCTACAAAAAAACCTGTTATAGGAATATTTTTTTTTTCTTTAGTTTTATTATTTAATACAGCCACACTCTCAACAACACTTCCATTACCTAAAACCTCTATAGTTTCAGTATTATATAGAATTTCAATATTGTCTGTTCGCTCTACTCTTTCTTGCATAATTTTGGAGGCTCTAAATTCATCTCTTCTAACTAACATAGTTACCTTATTACATAACTTCGATAAATAGTGTGCTTCTTCACAGGCTGAATCCCCTGCTCCAACTATAGCTACATCTTGACCTTTGTAAAAAAATCCATCACATACAGCGCATGCAGAAACACCACCTCCTAATTCTAAATATTTTTTTTCTGAATCTAACCCTAAGTATTTAGCAGATGCTCCAGTAGCAATAATAACACTTTCACAAAGTAGTTCGTCTTGATCATTAACCCACAATTTTAAGCTATTATTAAAATCAACTTTAGTTATCCATCCATTTCTTATTTCAGTACCAAAACGCTCTGCTTGTTCTTGTAATTCTAGCATCATCTCTGTTCCAGAAACCCCTTTAGGATATCCAGGGAAATTTTCAACATCAGTTGTTGTAGTAAGTTGACCTCCAGGCTGTATTCCTTGATAAAGAACAGGGCTCATATTTGCTCTTGATGCATAAATAGCGGCTGTATATCCAGCTGGCCCCGAACCTATAATCAAACATTTTATTTTTTCAGCCATAATAGTAATTCAAATATAAGAATAAATCTATGTATTTTTCTCTTTGAAATTATATAAAATTCAATAGTAGATGAATATTCTATTTTTTGTAAATTGAAGAAAAAATAAAATGAAATATTTTTTTATAAAATTTGTATTTTCTCTTTACTTTAGTTTATTCTCCACTACAATATACAGTGATGAATTCTCTTATGAAATAATAGTTTCTGATATTGAAGTGCCTTGGGGATTTGTTTTTTTAGAAGATAATTCAATGTTAATTACTGAGAGAAAAGGTGAACTAATCCATTTTATTAATGGGGAAAAAATAAAATTAAATGGGCTACCAGAGATCATTGCAAAAAACCAAGGTGGTTTATTGGATATAGAACTTCATCCAGACTATAAAAATAATGGTTGGATATATATCTCATATTCTTCTTCAAATGAAAACAAGAGTGGATCTAATACTTCCATAATGAGGTTTAAACTAGAAAATAATAATTTAGTTCAAAAAGAAATTATTTATAAGGCTCTACCTAATAGCAAAAGAGATAGACATTATGGAAGTAGAATTGAATTTGATGAAAATAATTATTTATACTTTTCAATTGGTGATAGAGGTAATCGAGATATAAATCCGCAAAATATTAATAGAGATGGAGGGAAAATATATAGAGTTTTTGATAATGGTGAAATACCAATTGATAACCCTTTTACAAGTAATAGACTCGCAAAAAAATCAATTTATAGTTACGGACATAGGAATCCTCAAGGCATGGTTGTTAATCCATTTACTAAAGAATTATGGGTACATGAGCATGGACCAAGAGGAGGAGATGAAATTAATATTATAAAAAAAGGAGCTAATTATGGATGGCCCGTAGCTAGTTTTGGAATAAATTATATAGGAACAAAATTTACTGATAAAACTACAATGCCAGGAATGGAAGACCCTGTTCATTATTGGATCCCATCAATTGCACCTAGTGGCATGGCTTTTATTAATTCCGATATATATCCAAATTCAAAAGGAGATTTATTAATTGGATCATTAATATTTCAATACCTTCATAAATGCAAAATAAAAGATAATAGAGTTTACAAAGAAGATAGAATATTAGAAGATATAGGAAGAGTAAGGTCTATTAGACAAGGACCTGATGGATATATGTATGTTGGAGTTGAAAATTTAGGCATAATAAAACTTGTATTAAAAAAATAAATTAGATGTTAATTATTGGTATAACAGGAGGTACTGGAAGTGGCAAAACTACTATTGTAGAGGAAATAAAAAAAGAGTTTATCAAAAGTGATATTGGCTTTATTTCGCAAGACTCATATTACAATGATAATGGTGATTTAAGTTTTGAAGAAAAAAATAAAATTAATTTTGACCATCCCGAAGCTGTAGATTTTGATTTAATGATTAACCATTTAAACTTATTAAAAAATGGAAAAAATGTTAATCAACCTATATATTCATTTTTTGAGCATAACAGAACAGAAAAGACTAAATTAATAAAACCAAAAAAAATAATGGTTATTGAAGGACTCTTAATCTTAACTAATAAAAAGTTAAGAGATTTAATTGATATCAAAGCTTTTATTGATTCTAAATCTGACCTAAGATTTAATAGAAGGCTAAATAGAGATATAAATGAAAGGGGAAGATCTGAAGAAGAAGTTATTGAATTATTTAATAAAAGATTAAATGAAATGCATAAGCTGTATGTTGAACCAATGATGAAATATTGCGATATAATTATTGATAACAATACAAATAATTCAATAGAGATACATCCATTATTAAATATTATTAAAAATAATTTGTAAAATGAGAATTAAAATTCCTTCCATATTTAAAAATATTTATTTCATAATTTTTTTTCTATTTATAATATGGATGTTATTTTTTGACAGTAATTCATGGTTGATACACAGAGAATTGAATGCCAAGATTTATAAATTAGAGAAACAAAAAGATTTTTATAATAAAGGGATAGACGTAGATAAAGAAGAATTGTCAAAGATAAAAACTGACAGTGGGCTTGAAGAATATGCAAGAGAAAAGCTCTATATGAAAAAAGAAGATGAAGAAATATTTATAATAGCGTTTGATACTTTAAATGAATAACAGCTGTTATGGAGAAAAAAATATTAAATGAATTTGTTA
>CABXHU010000012.1 GCA_902512065.1 uncultured Bacteroidota bacterium
ATTCGTCTGATATTCAGATTACTACATCAAGATCTAGTGGAGCGGGAGGACAAAGTGTAAATAAAATTGAAACAAAAGTTCAACTAGTACATAAACCGACTGGAATTCAAATTTCTTGCTCAGAAACCAGATCACAACTCGATAATAGAGTTCGAGCAATGCAGATGCTTAAGTCTCAACTATATGAAATCGAATTAAAGAAAAAGAATAAGCAACGATCTGATATAGAATCTGAAAAAATGAAAATTGAGTGGGGAAGTCAAATACGAAACTATGTTATGCACCCATATAAACTTGTTAAAGATGTTAGGACAGCGCATGAAACTGGTAATATAGATAATGTTCTTAATGGAGATATTGGACCGTTTTTAAAATCTTTCTTAATGCAAAAAAATAAATAATGAAAATACTTTACCACAATCCTAGATGTAGAAAATCAAGGGAAACTCTTCAGATATTAAAAGACAAGAATATTAAATTTAAGATTATAGAATACCTAAAAAATAATTTATCTAAAACTCAACTTGAAAACCTAATTACTAAGCTTGATATAAAGCCAATTAATCTGGTTAGGAGGAATGAGCAACTATGGAAGGACCATTTTAAAACCAAGGACTTAACTAATGATGAAATAATTCAAATATTATCAGATAACCCAAAGTTAATTGAGAGACCTATTGTTGAGTCAAATAGCAAAGCAATTATAGGAAGACCTCCAGAAAATGTGTTAAAAATTTTATAACATAATGTTAATGTATAACGCATTCCTAATTTCTTTTAATAATTTAATATATCTTCGCTGTAAATAAATTATATTTCTATGAAACAGGCTATTCTAAGCATTTATTCATTTCTATTTATTATTTTCTTTTCCTTTTCTCAAAATCCTTATAAAGAAGCTCAATTTACAAAGCAATTTAATGTGTTTGGAAAAATAATTGACTCTGAAAGTGGAGAGCCTTTAGAGTATGCTACTGTGACTATATTAAAAGTTGAAGAAAACAGTGTTGTAACTGGTGGCATTACAGATAAAGATGGTGTTTTTAATATTCCTGCATCAAAAGGGGATTATAATATACTTATTGAATATATTTCATTTAAAAATTATACGATTAATAATCTTAGTGTTAATGAAAATAAAGACCTTGGACTTATCTCTTTAATTATGGATATAGAGTCATTGGATGCAGTGGAGATTATTGCAGAAGAAACAACTGTAGAAATTAAACTAGATAAAAAAATATATACTGTTGGACAAGATTTAACAGTTAAAGGAGGAAATGCGGGGGATGTATTAGACAATATTCCTTCAGTTTCTGTAGACTTAGAAGGAAATATTTTATTAAGAGGTAATGATGCAGCTAGAATATTAATCAATGGGAAACCTTCAAGTTTAGTGGGTATAGATTCGAAATTTCTACAACAACTTCCATCTGATGCAATAGAAAAGGTTGAAGTAATTACATCACCATCTGCAAGATATGAAGCACAAGGAAGCGGTGGAATTATAAATATTATTCTTAGAAAGAATAAAAAATTAGGTCTGAATGGCTCTCTAAGTTCAAATATTGGTTATCCGGAAAGAACTGGACTTTCATCAAATATAAATTACAGAAACGGTAAAATTAACTTTTTCAATTCTTCGGGGTTTAGTAATAGATTCAGTCCTGGTAGTGGTTATAATTATTCAGAATATTATAATGGTGATCAACCTAGCACATTCTTTGAAGAAAATAGGGAGACTGAAAGAGACAGAAATAGTTTTTTCACCAATAATGGTGTGGAATGGTATATAGATGACATGACATCAGTTGTAGGTTCTTTTTTCTATAATCAGTCTGAATCTGATGATTCACAAACGAACAACTTAGATGAATTAGATAGTACTGGGGATATCTTAAATCAAACAGTGCAAGTTGAAAATGAAAAAGAAATTGATTTTAACAGGGAATATAACTTAAATTTCGAAAGAAACTTTAATGATTCTGGACATAAATTAACTATTGACTTACAGTATGATAATTCTAAAGAATGGGAAGATGCAATAATCTCAGAAAATGATATTCTTGAAGAATTAATTGAAAGTAATCAAGAAAGTGAATCTTATTTAATCCAAGCTGATTATGTGAACCCTATTGGTGAAAACAGACAATTTGAAGCAGGATTTAGAATAAGTCAAGATGATGATATCACTGATTATAGAGTTTATGATTATGAAAACTTTATTCCTGTTGAAGATCTAAATCAAAGTAATTTATTCCAGTACAAAGAAAGAATAAGTGCTTTATACACTCAGTATGGTGTAAAAGTTGAGGATAAATACTCTTTTTTAGTAGGTTTAAGACTTGAGAACACAAATAAAGATATCAATCAATTAACTATTGAGGATTTTACTAACAAAAATGAAACTGGGCTTTTTCCAACATTTAATTTTGGTTTAGAAATTTCTGAAGATGAGACATTAACTTTTGGATATAATAGAAGAATTAGAAGACCTTGGTCAAGGTTTATAAACCCCTTCCCTACTAAAGTAAGTCCAATAAATATTTTTAGAGGAAACCCAAATTTAGATCCAACCTATTCTAACAACATTGATTTTGGATATTTAAAAAGGTATAAGTCTTCTTTTACAATTAACACTTCTGCTTACTATCAAAAGTCTACAAATACATTTAATTTTATATCTGAGCAAACAGGCGAAACTGCTGAAATAAATGGTGTTGATGTACCTATAACTGAAAGATACCCTATAAATTTATCAACTAATAAAAGATTTGGTTTTGAGTTAAATCTATCTTACAGAAAAGGAAGAAAGTGGAATATATCCTCGAATTTTAATGTATATAGCAATAAAGTAGAGGGAAGTTATAATGATATTGTTTATGATAATGAAAATGTAAGCTGGAGTTATAGATTAAATAATAAATTAACTCTTCCTGGAAAAATAGAATGGCAAACTAGAATGAATATAAGAGGTCCTTCTGAAACTGCAGTAAGTAAAAGTGAAGGGGATTTTTCAATTGATTTAGCTTTCAGTAAAGAACTATTTAAAGAAAAGGCTTCATTAACCCTAAATATAAGTGATCTTTTAGATCAAAGAGGATGGAGGACTAAGACGTTTAATGATACTTTTTATAATAATTCTGAGTGGAGATGGAGAAGAAGATCTTTTACCTTAAACTTTACCTACAGGTTTAATCAAAAGAAAAATCAGAACAGAAATCAACAGAGACAAAGTTATGATGACGGGTCTTTTGAATTTTAAGAACTAATAGAGCTATTTTTTAGCTTTTCTTTCTTCTAGAAGCTCATTAATTCTTTCTATTAATGCTCCAACAACCCAGTAAGGAATTACAACAAGTAGCATTAAGAACATTAACCAAAAACCCATAGAGACAATTGTTATAAATGCTAGAAAACCTAAGTATTGATCAAATTCAAACATATTCAGATAAAAATATTATGGCAAAGATATAATAATAGGTAGTTATATCACTAAATATTGGAAAATTATTTTTCAACAAAATACTTTATAGAATTAGCAAAATAATAGAGCAAATCAACTAAAATGCGTAAATTTGTATATATATATAATCAATCATGGATTATAGAATAGAAAAAGATACCATTGGCGAGGTTAAAGTATCCTCTAACAGATTATGGGGTGCTCAAACAGAACGATCTAGAAACAACTTTAAAATTGGACCTGATGGGTCGATGCCACTAGAACTAATATATGCTTTTGCTATTTTAAAAAAAGCTGCTGCTATAACAAATCAAGAAAAAGGTATTCTTGACAAAGAAAAATCAAAGGTTATTTCAAAGGTTTGTGATGAAATTCTTGAAGGGAAGCTGGATGATGAATTTCCACTTGTAATTTGGCAAACTGGCTCTGGAACTCAAACTAATATGAATATAAATGAGGTTATTTCTAATAGATCTCATCAAATCTTAGGAAATGAGCTGGGTAAGGGTGAAAAATTTATTGCTCCAAACGACGATGTTAATAAGTCTCAATCATCTAATGATACCTTCCCTACAGCAATGCATATAGCTACATATAAATTGATTGTTGAAAAAACTATTCCAGCTCTTGAAGATCTTAAATCTTCCATTGGATTAAAAGTAGAGGAATTCAAGTCAATTGTAAAAATTGGCAGAACACATCTTATGGATGCTACTCCTATTACATTGGGACAAGAATTTTCAGCTTATGAATCTCAATTAGAACATGGAATTAGCAGTCTTAAAAACTCATTGGATCATCTATCAGAAATTGCATTAGGTGGGACAGCTGTAGGAACTGGAATAAATACCCCAGACGGATATAGTGATAGAGTTGCAGAAATAATAAAAGATCTTACCAATTTACCTTTTAAATCTGCTAAAAATAAATTTGAAGCATTATCTGCTCATGATGCTATTGTTGAAACCCATAATGCATTAAAAGGGTTAGCTATTTCACTGAATAAAATTGCTAATGATATTAGGATGCTAGCTTCAGGCCCAAGAAGTGGTATTGGTGAGATATCTCTACCAGTAAATGAGCCAGGAAGCTCAATTATGCCCGGAAAAGTAAACCCAACTCAATGTGAGGCAATGACAATGGTTTGCGCTCAAATAATAGGAAATGATGCTGCAATATCATTTGGAGGTGCTCAAGGTCATTATCAACTAAATGTGTTTAAACCAATGATGGCTGCGAATATTCTTGAATCTGCTAGGCTATTAGCGGATGCATCCAATAGTTTTAATGTTAATTGTGTGTCCGGAATTACTGCGAATAAAGCTGAAATAAAGACTAAGCTTGACAACTCACTTATGCTTGTAACTGCATTAAATACAAAAATCGGATATTATAAAGCTGCAGAAATTGCAAATGAGGCATTTAAAAATGGAACTTCTCTTAAAGACGAAGCAATTAAACTTGGCTATTTAACCTCTGAAGAATATGATTCTTGGGTTAAACCAGAAGATATGGTTTAATTAATGATATGTCCTTATTAATAAAAAACATAAAAAAACTAATTCAGTGTAGAACTGAGAAAATCTCCTTTGTATCTGGTAAAGATATGTCTTTTTTACCATCAATAGATAATGCATATTTATACGTTAAAGATGGAAAAATTATTGATTTTGGAAAAATGAAGGATTTAAAAAAAATGAAAACTAGTCAGGTTATAGATGCTAAAGGCAGAATGGTACTTCCATCATGGTGTGACTCACATACTCATATTGTTTTTTCGGGTAATCGTTCTAAAGAATTTATAGACAGAATAAAAGGGCTTAGTTATGAAGAGATAGCAGCAAGAGGTGGTGGTATATTAAACTCTGCAAAATTATTGCAAAATACTTCACAAGAAGATTTATACAATCAGTCTAAGATGAGAATTGAGTCTGTTATTAGACAAGGAACTGGGGCAATTGAGATAAAATCTGGATATGGTCTTACTTTTGAGTCAGAATTAAAAATGCTTCAAGTAATTAAGGAGATTAAAGAAAACTCCAAAATGCAAGTTAAATCTACATTTCTTGGTGCGCATGCTTTTCCTATTGAATTTAAAAATGATAAAGAAGGATACATAGAACTAATTTTACAAAAAATGTTGCCAGCATTTTCAAATGAAAATTTAATTGATTTTATTGATGTTTTCTGTGAAAAGGGGTATTTCTCAACGAATGATACTGAAAGAATAGTTAAAGAAGGACTAAAATATAATATTAGATCTAAAATACATGTCAATCAATTTAATATTCTAGGAGGTATAAAAATAGCTGTAGAAAACAATGCTCTATCAGTAGATCATCTAGAAGTTCTTGAAGAAAACGATATTAAAATTTTATCTAAAGGATCAACTATTCCAGTAGCTTTACCCACTTGTTCTTATTTTTTAGGAATTAACTATGCACCTGCAAGAAAACTAATAGACTCTGGGTTACCATTAGCTATTGCCAGTGACTTTAATCCTGGATCTTCACCAAGTGGAAATATGAACTTTGTAATTTCTACTGCTTGTACTAAAATGAAACTAACTACAGAAGAAGCTATTAATGCTGCAACAATAAATGGAGCTTATGCTATGGGGCTTGAAAATAAAGTTGGCAGTATTTGTAAAGGTAAAGTAGCTAATCTTATAATTACAAATAAGATAAACTCAATTGATGAAATTCCATATAATTTTGGAGGAAATCAGATACATAAAGTAATATTAAAAGGAGAAGTAATATCTTAACTTTATAATTTTTCTTCCACTATTTTTAAGATTTTATCTTCTAAAGTATCAGTTTTACTAATAATATCATTGGCTGATTTAATCATTTTCTGAACATATTTTTTATCATCTAAATCTTTACAATTGATTTTAACGTTCAAGAATGCCCCCATTATTGCGGCGCGTGCACAATGCATAGCAACTCCTGCATCACTAATTGAGTTTGGATTACCTTCTTCTGCCATCTTCATTATAACTTCAATTGACTCAAAAGATGTTTTCATAATTTCAAATGGAACATTAATTGCATTTTTAGTAGCCTTTTGAATTTCTTGAATCCTTAAATCTAATTGCTTAGCATTATCTTTTGGTAATGAATATGCATTCATGATTTCATTAAATGCATGAGTATCTTTGTCAACTAAATCTAATAATTTATTTTGGCAGGAAATTCCTCTTTCACCCCATTTAGAAAAAAATTCCCATTTATCATCCCATCCTCTTTTATGTGCAGATAAATTTGCAACCATTGTTGCCAGAGCAGACCCTAAAACACCACAATATGCAGCAATTGACCCACCACCTGGAGCAGGAGATTCACTTGAGGTCTCATTAGCAAAATCTTTGATTGACATTTTTGCTAAGGGATTATTTTTTGTTTCTATTAAATATTCAATTATTCTCTCTTTAGGTTTAAACTCAGACAATTCATCAAGTCCTAGGGATTTGATGGCTATATGTATAATCTGCTCATCTGGAATAGCTAAAGATCTTTTTTGCTTTTTTAAGAAGTATTTTCCCGCGTCAATTAAGACTTTTTTTGGCACTAGCCCGATAAGCTCTGATCCTGTTACACGAAGTCCTCTAATTTGAGCCCTTTCACATGTTTTGTCAAATACCTCATGTAATGGAGTTGTATTTATATTAGTTAAATTGTATGAAATCTGGGCAATCCCATATTCTTCGATATACCAACCTATTCCTTTAAGATTTTTAAAATACCCTGGCTCACGAAGAATATTTCCTTTTTTATCTTTTAAAATTTTTCCGTTTAATCTACTTCCTTCTCTCTTAATTCTTCCCGCCTCTCTCAAGTCAAAAGCTATGGAATTAGCTCTTCTAGTAGATGTTGTATTAATATTTACATTATATGCAATTAAAAAATCTCTAGCAGCAATAGCTGTAGCTCCAGATTTTTTAATTGATGAATTGTACTTGATAGGTCCATAATCAGGTTTCCAATTTTTAGACGAAATCTTTTTTTCTAATCCCTCATATTCTCCTGATCTGCAAGCAGCAAGGTTAATTCGTTCTTTATTCTTAGCAGCTTTCTCATAGCAATAAACTGGAATTCCTAATTCTTCTCCTATTCTTTTGCTTAATTTATGTGCGTAATCTACTGTTTCTTCCATTGTAATATTAGAAACAGGTATTAATGGGCAAACATCAACAGCTCCCATTCTTGGATGCTCACCTAAATGATTACTCATATCAATTACTTCTTTTGATTTACTTATTAGTTGGTATGCAGCTTCTAAAACAGAATCTGGTTCTCCAATAAAAGTGATAACTGTTCTGTTAGTTGCTTTCCCAGGATCTACATTTAATAGTCTTACTCCATCACACTTCTCAACAACCTCTGTAATTGAATTAATTATTTCCAAATCTCTTCCTTCAGAAATATTCGGAACACATTCTATTAACTTATTCATATAAAGTAGTATTATTAAGCCAATAAATATATTAATATTAATTTTAAAAAAATCTATTTATTTATATGTCAATTAAAATATTAGACTTTAAAGAAGAATACTCTAAATATTTCTATGAGCTAAATGTAGAATGGCTAAATAAATATTTCTATATAGAAAAGCATGATAAAGAGGTGCTTTCAAATCCTAAGAAATTCATAATTGAATCTGGAGGAATAGTTTTATTTGCACAATATGATAAAAAAATTGTAGGAACTGTTGCTTTAATGTATTTAAAAGAAGAAAATTGTTTTGAACTAACAAAAATGGCAGTATCCCCTGAGTATAGAGGAAAAAAAATTGGTCAAGAAATTTTAGATAATTGTATTAAAAAAGCAAAAGAAATGGGGTTAAATAAATTGATTTTATATTCTAATAGAGTCTTAGAAAATGCTATACATATTTATAAAAAATACGGGTTTGTTGAAATACCTATAAAAGCAGGATCTCCATATAAAAGGGCTGATATTAAAATGGAATTGAAATTTTAAAGACTAGACTCTTCCTTTTAAAGCATTAAAAACCCAAGCTATTGCAAAGAATCCTACACCCACTGAAACAAAGCCCCAACCCGCAATTTCATTATATTTAAATACACCTAAACAAATTAGTAATATCCCTACTAATATCATTATAAATGTGGCCCAAGCCAATACTGTGTTTTTATTCATCATTTATTAAAGTTTTATTTTCCTCTTTTCTTTCTTTTTCTTTTTTTCTTACCTTTTTTCTTATCACTAAAATCCATATCTACATATGTAGTAATTTCATCTGGAGTTAAAATAATAGTTAATGATTTAACAAAATCAATATCTAATTGCTTTAATTGTTCTTGTCTAGATTCTTTAGAATTATCTGTGTTTGAAACAATTGCGTTATATGATTCATATTTATTTAATAGCATTCCTTTTAAAATTTGGGATTCAAATTCATCTAAAGAAAAAGCTGTTACACAAACAGGCAAAACTTTGTTTAATTCTTCATATACATCAAGGGTAGTAATATACGCTGATGCTTCATATTTAGGAGGTGGAATATAGCCTCTTTGCCCCCTTTGAACATTATAAAGTTGTTGTGAAAATGATTCTATTGAGAAAGTAAAAATGAAAAAAAAGATTAAAAATTTAAAGAAAACTTTCATTTGATTAAAATTTCAGGCAATTTATGTATTATTCTTTAATTTATTTATAATTCCAACTATATTAATTTGAATATATAGGCTTAATGTTAGTCTGTCTTTGATTTACATACCTAAACCCATTTTCTCCATAAAACCCTGCCTCTTCAAGCATAATTCTAATATCTCTACCCCATTCATTAATATAACTAGTAATATTAAGTTCAATTGCGTATACTGTGTTTTTGTACAGTGGATAATCTCCATTTCCTTTAACACCAGACTGTGAATCCCACATTCCAATTGTTGGTCCAGATGAATGCCCATAAGAACCTAATGGATGAGTATATATTGAAGGCCTTAGCCCTAGTTCCTTAGCCTTCTTTAAAGAATTTAATAATATAGTATTCCCACTATCACCTTCTAGAAAATTTGAAGTAAGAATATCTTGTAATTTATTACCTTCTTTAAAAGCTTTCTGAAGGAATTTTGGAACTTCTTTTTCACCATCTTTCATTACATATGCCATTTGCTGACAATCTGAATTTAATCTTAGATAGGTAATACCAAAATCGCAATGCAATAAATCCCCTTTTTGAATTATTTTTTTGTCAGGTCTATTAGAAAATGATCTTAAATGATCTTGGTTTTTTTCTTCATTTCTTTGTATATCAACAGATGGGTGAAACCAAGTTTCTAATCCCATCTTTGTTACTTTTTCTCTCATCCACCATTCAATATCAGTAGTAGTAGTAACTCCAACCTCTATAACTTCAGAGGAGAATGCTTCATCAATAATATTATGAGTAATTTGGACAATATCACTGAAAATATTCATTTCTTTTTCTGTTCTTGTTTCGATCCAAGCTGTTGCTAGTTTTTGAGCAGAAACAATTTTTTCTCTATTTAATTTTGAAATATTTGCAATAAATTCATCATAATCAGTTTTATCAATTCCATCAGCTATATTAAAATGTTTTGAAAAATTAATTCCTATTTTTTTAGGATCTCTCTCCTCAATTAACTGATTTAGCCTTTTCCATTGATTAGGTTCTGATTCTTTATCCCAGGCTGAAATTATATTTTCACCAAAATTATATCTTGCTACTGCTAATTTATCTAAAGAATTATTTTCCTTATCTCTATAAAACAATATAATTGTTCTTCTTCTTGCATTTAACCACTCCGCAGGAAGCATGTTTCTTAATACAGGATCTTCATTATATTCTCTCGAAATTAAAATCCACATATCAATACCAGTTCGGTCCATTAATTTTGGCAGTAGATTGTCAAATCTCTCTTTTAATATCTCATTAACAACTACAGCTCTTTCTCTCTCATTTAATATGTTTTGAGAATTTAGGCTTAATCCAAAAAAGAAAATAACATAAAATACTTTTTTCATAATAATAGATTAATATATTTACAATCACTTACAAATCTAAACCAATATCTGTGAAAAATATTGTTTTCATATTCATATTATTTTTAAACAGTTTTAATTCGCATGCCCAATATTATGAAGGGTACAATTGGAATGAGAAGCCTACATATGAAAATAGACTAAATAACAATCAATCTTCAATTGGGATCTTTGATAAGAATATTGTTGAGTTTTTATCTGGAAAATTTAGCAATTCTGTTATAAAGTATGAAACACATCATTATAAAATCAAAGTATTTGACAGTAATAGTGTTATTAAGTTTAGCAATATTATTATACCTATGAATGAAGTAATTAATTTGATTGATATTAAGGTTAGAGTAGTTGATGAAGAAGGAAATTTAATTGAATTTGACAATAAATCAATAAGTGAATTAGATGATTTTGAAAATTTACCAAATTATAAAAATTTCAATCTAACCGGAGTCAAAATTAATTCAACTATTGAAGTATTGTATACACTTGAAAAACAATACAATATTCATGGAAATAAAATTCTTCAAAAAAGCTATGCAATTGAGGATTCTGAATTTTTGCTAATTCCCGGACCAACTAAAGGTATAATTAAGGCTTATGGTGGGAGATCAACTATTAAAGACACTCTTGTTGGTCAAAAACCTGCCAAAGTCCTTAAAACAGCTAATATTCCTAAAATTGTTGATGAAGAATACGCTACTGCTATTGCAAATAGACATAGGTTAGTTTTTCAATGTCCTTTAATAGAAGACAATATGGCTCAAAAAGATTATTGGAAAAATATTGTTTCAAACATAAATCCCATAATGTTCCCAGCAAATATTCATCCTAAAATCTTTGAACTCTCGTCAGAGATTTTTCAAAAGACTGAGACTGATATTAAACTAATTGCAAATAAGATTGATGATTTTATTAAAAATAATTTCAAAATATCAGATAAGGATAATATTAGTCTTAATAATATGGATTATATATTGTCAAATTACACTTCAAATGATTTTAGTATAATTCAAGTATATACTCAACTATTAACAGCTGCAGGGATAAACTATGAGGTTGTAATTACATCAAACAGGTATTACAACAAGTTTGATCCAGATTTTTTTGATCCAAATATGTTAAGAGAATTTTTAATTTATTTTCCCGAAGAAAAAAAGTATCTGGCACCTAATAGATTAGAATATAGAATTGGAGAGGCTCCTTTTGATTTATTAGGGAACTATGGCATATATATTGACAGGCTTTCCGATTTTTACTTTAGTGAAATTATACAAAACAATCCATCATATAGTCAAATTAATCGCGAGATAAAAATAGAATTCGAACGAAAACTTAAAAAAGTTGTAATTGATGAAACTCAAGAATATTCTGGTCATTGGGCTACAAACAATAGAAGTCTTTTAAAATTTTCAGATGAAGAAGGATTGGCGGCACTACAAGACTACTTAACTGCAACTGGAATTGTTAATAAAAAAATACTTAGCTATGAGATAATTAATGGAGAATTATATCAAAAAGAGCTAAACACTCCTTTTATTGTGAGTTCAAAAATATCCACCGAATCACTTACAACAAAGGTTAGTGATGGATACCAATTAAGTATTGGAAAAGTGATTGGAATGCAAAGTCAATTATATGAAGCAATAGATAGAGTTCATCCTATAGAGATAACATATCCAAATCAATATGATTATAAGATTATTGTTAAAATACCTAAAGGATATGTCATAGAAAATCCTGATAGTTTGGTTTTTAATAATAGTTATTTATCAGTAATGGGAAATAAAATATGCAAATTTGAATCTGAATATGAACTTATTGATAATGAATTAGTTATTACAATACAGGAATTCTATAAGACCTTAACATACCAAAAAAATAGATATAATGAATTCAGAGATGTAATAAACTCTGCTTCAGACTTTTACAATACTTCCCTTAAATTTGTAAAGAATTAGAGAATTATACTTTACCAAAAAGTCTTTCGTTCCAATTTGTCCATCCATATTTTCTAGCAAACACCATAATTAGTATAGGGAAAAACACAAAAACTGGAACTACAACTTCTTCCAAAGGCATTGATTCAGGAGCTGGTGAAATGTCTTTTAACACAGAATGTGTTTGAAGAGCTGTCCATTCTGCACTTACAAGGAGTGCTGTAAATAAATTATTTGCAGCATGAAATCCTAATGCAAGTTCTAATCCTTCATCCATTAATGTTATTATTCCAAGGAAAAGCCCTGTACCTATGTAATAAATCATTACTATATCTCCGAATCTTTCAACTTCTGGATTCATATAATGTAGTAGCCCAAAACCTATTGATGTTAGCAGTAGGGCTATCCATTTATATTTTAATATTCCTCCTATTCCTTGCATTAAGTACCCTCTAAATAAATACTCTTCAGCACTAGTTTGAATAGGTAATAATATAGCAGCTATAACACAAAGAATTAAAAAAGGCTGTAATTTAAAATTCCATTGATAGTTTTCTGGAGAAAGAACAGTATAATCAATTAATAGCATAAAAGAAGTGAAAGCTCCCCATAGAATAAATGCAAAAGCTGCTCTATTCCAGTCGACTGTATTTCTTGTTGTAGTTAATTTTAATAATGGCTGGCCATGCACATATCTAACCGCAAGAAAAGTCCCCAATAACATACCAACAAAAGGCAATAATACGAAGATGAGGTTTAAATTTGGCTCAAATGCTTGCATTAAATAATTTACATCTTCAAGTCTAGTTGGATCTAATCCTCCTGATGCTAATTTTACTCCAATAGCAATGACATGAGGTATTGAAAAAATAAATAGAGCGGCAAAAATAATAACTGCTCCTATCAAATATTTCCACCATTTTGTGTATTCTTTTGCTTGTGTTATGTACATAATATTATTTTAAATAAAGAAATTATTAAGGGCTAAAGCATAAAACAAACCAAAAAATATTTGTAAATAAATTGTATTAAGATTTGATTTGATTAATTCTCTAGACTCGTATAGTTTAAAGAGTCTTGTAAAAATATATAGACCATATATAAACAATATTCCTATTCCTATTAAATAGACATTTGAGTAAAAACCTCCTATAGATGAATTAAATACGTCCAATAGTAAGAATGATGACACAAATGCTCCCAATAGGAATATAAGATAACCCCATCTAGCTGTCTTTTTACCTAGAGTAACTACAAGATGATTTTTTCCAGTTGTAGCATCACTATTAGCATCTGGAAATTGATTTATATATAAAATATTTGTAGTTAATAAACCTAAAGGAATGCCTAAATAAATAGCATTATAAAAGTCAACTGAAAATAATTCAATAGTGGTAGTTGAAATAGCAAATAATGTTCCTAGAGTAAGTAGTGGTCCAAAAGCTAAGAAAATTGCTAATTCACCAAGTCCTCTTCTAGAAGCTAGTCTTATTGGTCTTGCTGTATAGAAATATCCTAAAAACAATCCAATAAGTCCAATAATAGCTGCATTTTGTGCATTTGAAATAGAACTAGTAATTGTATAGCTTACATATAGTAATGCAGAAGCTGTTAAGACTGCTCCAATTAGCATCTTTCTTGCTAGAGATTTTGTCCCTTCTAAAGTTATTAATCCAAGTTCTATAGATCTGCTTCCTCCTGATAATTGCGCTCCTTCTAAAACTGTAGAGTTTAATCCAGCATTAAAATATTCTGTATTAGCTTCATCCGTACCATCAATTACATCAAAATAATCATTATATATATTTGATGTTAAGTGAAGGAAAATTATTCCTAAAATACATAAAACAAGTGCTATAGGACTGAATAGTCCATTTCCTGTTCCAGCTAAAAAAGCAGCAACAGCAAAAATAGGAAACAAGGATGCGCTAGTAAAACCACCTCTGGTGATTGCAAAAGCCCATTTAATGAATATTGTAGAAAATCTTATAGGAACCATTACCTCCTCTTCAATAGGAACTGATACACCACAATATCCAGTTTGAGGATTGTTTTTTCCTTTTGCAAAAGTTGGTGTAATTCTAATTCTTACATTAAATTTCTTACCATTTTTATTAAGAAAATATGTTTTTGTGTTATACTCTCCATGTTTAATGGCATTTGAGAGCCACATCCCAACATTTTGTATAACAATTTCTCCAGGAGAAAAAAGTGATACTCTTTTTTTACCAATTAATTCTTCTTTGGAATAACCAAATAATTTAACTCCATCTTCATTAATTGTTTCTATGACACCTTCCATGTCACAAGTAATTACGCTTTTCATATTTTATTGATTATTGATTTTTGCAAAGAAAATGCAATGTAATAGATTTAACAAATAAATTATTTTTTATTTTTTTTTATTGCTATTGTAGTCAGTTTAGCAAGGGATATTAAGTTGTTTTCATTGTCAGTTATCTTAATCTCCCATAGTTGTGTTGTTCTCCCTAAATGGATTTTTGAAGCTCTAGCATAAACATCGCCTTTACTAATACTTTTTAAATGATTTGCACTTAACTCAATCCCTCTTACTATGACTTCAGGGTTATTTATAAAAAATCTTGAAGCAAAACTACCTACAGATTCAGCTAAAGCTAGAGTTGCCCCTCCATGTAATATTCCATCGGGCTGATGAACTCTATTATTTACAGGCATTTTACATGTAATATAGTCCTTCCCTATATCAACAAATTCCATATCAAGTGTTCCCATTAATGTTTCTTTACATGCATCATTTGCTTGCTTTAATATTTTATTTTTATCTGTCATCATTTTTAAATTTATTTAATAATAAAAATACAAAACCAACATAAATAAAATCAATTATCTAGATAATAAAAAAAGGGTATAACCATAATAGCTATACCCTTTCAATTTTTGAAATTTAAATAAGCTACTCTTTAACTTCTTCAAAATCAACATCCTCTACATCATCATTAGATTGATCTTCTGGAGAGTCTGCTGTCTTTTCTGAACCTGAAGCATCTTGTTGTTGAGAAGCTTGTTGAGCCTTATACATTTCTTCACTTGCTGATTTCCATGCTTCATTTATTTTTTCTAAAGCTGGATCGATTATGGCAATATCCTTAGTTTCATAAGCCTTTTTAAGCTCTTCTAAACCATCTTCAATAGGTTTCTTTTTATCATCAGAAAGCTTATCTCCAAACTCTTTAAGTTGTTTCTCAGTTTGGAATATCATAGCATCAGCACTATTAAGCTTATCAGCTGTTTCTTTTGCTTTTGCATCTGCATCTGCATTTGCTTCAGCATCTTTTTTCATTTTCTCAATTTCTTCCTCTGTTAAACCAGATGAAGCTTCAATTCTAATATCTTGTGTTTTATTAGTCGCTTTATCAGTAGCTGAAACATTGATAATACCATTTGCATCAATATCAAAAGTAACTTCAACTTGAGGTACTCCTCTAGGAGATGGTGGTATACCATCTAAATGAAACCTTCCAATTGTCTTATTATCTGCTGCCATTGGTCTCTCACCTTGAAGAACATGAATTTCAACTGAAGGCTGATTATCTACGGCTGTAGAAAATACCTGTGATTTTTTAGTTGGTATTGTAGTATTTGCATCTATTAATCGAGTCATTACATTACCCATAGTTTCAATACCAAGAGATAATGGAGTAACATCTAATAATAGTACATCTTTCACATCACCAGTAAATACTCCTCCTTGAATTGCAGCTCCAACGGCTACAACCTCATCAGGATTAACTCCTTTACTTGGTTTTTTTCCAAAGAATTTTTCAACAGCTGCTTGAACTGCAGGAATTCTTGTTGAACCACCTACTAAAATAATTTCATCAATATCTTTTTTAGCTAAACCTGCAGCTTTTATTGCTGCTTTACAAGGATCTATTGTTCTTTTTACTAAATCATCAATCAACTGGTCAAATTTTGCTTTTGTTAGCGTTCTAACTAAGTGTTTAGGACCACTATCTGTAGCTGTTATATATGGTAAATTAATCTCTGTTTGTGTTGAAGATGACAACTCTATTTTTGCTTTCTCAGCAGCTTCTTTTAATCTTTGAAGTGACATTGGGTCTTTTCTAAGATCCATTCCCTCATCTTTATTAAATTCTTCTGCTAACCAATCAATTATCTTTTCATCAACGTCATCACCTCCTAGGTGTGTATCCCCATCTGTAGATAAAACTTCAAACACTCCATCGCCCAATTCTAAAATTGATACATCATGAGTACCTCCACCAAAATCAAAAACAACAATTTTTTGATCTTTTCCTTTTTTGTCTAGACCATAAGCTAATGCTGCCGCTGTAGGCTCATTGATAATTCGTTTTACTTTTAAACCTGAAATTTCACCAGCTTCTTTAGTAGCCTGTCTTTGAGAGTCATTAAAATATGCCGGCACAGTGATAACTGCTTCTTCAACTCCAGTTCCAAGATAATCTTCAGCAGTTTTTTTCATTTTTTGTAGAATCATAGCAGACAGCTCTTGTGGAGTGTATAGTCTGCCTTCAATATCTACTCTAGGAGTATCATTATCTCCTTTTACTACTTTATAAGGGACTCTTCCTGTTTCCTTTTTAGATTCAGAAAATTTATTACCCATAAATCTTTTAACTGAGTATACAGTTTTAGTTGGATTTGTAACGGCTTGTCTCTTAGCAGGATCACCTACCTTGATTTCACCACCTTCTACAAATGCTATAACAGATGGTGTTGTTCTTTTTCCTTCTGCATTAGGTATTACTACAGGCTCACTACCTTCCATTACAGAAACACATGAATTTGTAGTACCTAAATCGATTCCAATTATTTTACTCATAATTTTAAATTTTTAATTAATTCAAAATATACTTGTCAATCATTATGCCATTACTATTTATGTATTAAATTGTCAGTTTTTATCTATATTTACTGCCATATTGTCATTTTTTCAGGTCAAAACTAATTTTTAAAAACCATTGAAAAATGAGTTAGTACTATAATATATTTTACTAATTTTATATGCTCATTTATTATAAAATTATGTCTAAGGCGAAAAAAGAATATAAAAGAATTACAGTCAAATCACTTCTAGAGATGAAGATAGAAGGTGAAAAGATATCTATGCTGACTGCCTATGACTTCACTACAGCTACCATTGTAGACAAATCTGGGATTGACATAATTTTAGTAGGAGACTCGGCTAGTAACGTAATGGCTGGCCACGAAACTACTCTTCCTATAACTCTTGATCAAATGATCTACCATGCATCCGGGGTAATTAGAGGTGTTGAAAGAGCTCTTGTAGTTGTTGATTTGCCATTTGGTACATACCAGAGCGATCCTAAAGGAGCTCTAAAATCAGCTATTAGAATAATGAAAGAGAGTGGTTCTCATGCTGTTAAATTAGAAGGTGGTAAAGAGGTGAAGGACTCTGTTAAAAGAATTATTAAAGCAGGGGTTCCTGTAATGGGGCATTTAGGCTTAACACCTCAATCTATTTATAAATTTGGAACATATACCGTTAGAGCAAGAGAAGAGGAAGAGGCTAAGCAGCTTATAGAAGATGCCGTTATGTTAGAGAAAATTGGATGTTTTGCGATAGTATTAGAAAAAGTACCATCAAATCTTGCAGCTAAAGTTGCCAAAAAAGTTAAAATTCCAGTAATTGGAATTGGAGCTGGAAATAAAGTTGATGGGCAAGTACTAGTGATACACGATATGCTAGGGATGACTAAAGAATTCAATCCAAGATTTTTAAGAAGATATATGAATCTTTACGACGATATGACTAAAGCAATCTCCAAATACTCAAAAGAGGTAAAAAGCGGTGATTTCCCTAATTCTAAGGAGCAGTATTAACGTCTCCCCTTATGAAAACTGTATCAAATAGTCAGAATTTACAAGTTCTTTTTGAAGATAATCACCTAATTATAGTAAACAAAAGACCTGGAGATATTGTGCAAGGAGACAGAACCAAAGACACTCCCCTAGTAGAAATTGTAAAAGAGTATATAAAAATTAAATACGAAAAGCCAGGGAATGTATACTTAGGAATAATTCACCGAATTGATAGACCTACCTCAGGAATAGTTATGTTTGCTAAAACCTCTAAGGCTTTGTCTAGAATGAACTCAATGTTTAAGAATCAAGAAGTTGAAAAATTATACTGGGCAATTACTCAAAATAAACCTAATGATAAAGCTGGTAAGCTAATTCATTGGTTAAGGAAAAATCCGAAGAATAATAAGTCAACTCACTTTTTAAAAGAAACTAATAATGCAAAAAGAGCGGTTCTTAGTTACAGAATATTAAAAACACTAGAAAACTATTATTTGTTAGAAATTAAAATGGAATCTGGAAGACATCATCAGATTAGATGTCAATTACAAGCTATTGGATGCACTATTAAAGGAGATATAAAATATGGATCCAAAAGAACTAATCCTGATGGAAGCATTGATTTACATGCAAGAAACTTAAAATTCATTCATCCAGTCACTAAAAAAGAAATTAATATTACTGCTCCAGTAAGGGAAGAAAAAATATGGAAAAGCTGTATTTAAATAGCTTTTCCATACCTAAGCTTATTAGTAATCTTATACTAATTCCGCTAACAAATCTTATTTCATTAATCTAAGGAAATTTCAATCACTTCACCATTAGATGTTGTAAAAATTGCAAGATTATCACATTCACCATTACCATAATCTAAAACACCACTAACATTAGGCCTCTCAATTTCCACATTGCCACTAACAAAGAAGTAACATATAGCTTCTTTCACAAGCGGTGTAAGGATTTCCCAAGAATAAGTATTGCCGTTTCCAAATGCGTTTGTCCATTGACCTGTTATATTGAATACATAAGTAGTCCATATACCTTGCTCACCTTCAACTCTTTCTCTTATTTTAGTTCCAGTTCGATGCAATAAATAATTTGTAGTAAGCCAATTAACAGTAATATCAACAGTGATGGTGTGCTGAGGATTTCCATTATCATTAGATGCTTGCCATAGCCTATTTTTTACTCCATTTATCGTTCGTTGATTGATTGTAAAATTATCAAAAACTGTTGTGATTTCTCTCTGATTAGCATTTGGGTCTGGCTCAAATGTAATTATCATGATTCCTGCAAGAAATTTTCCATTTACCTCACATCCATCTCCAAAATCTAAAGTAATCTCTTTAAAATTTTGCTGCATCACTACAGTTACTGTTACGCAATCAGGTAGTTGTGAGTTTCTTAAGTTATGATCTTCAAAAGTTTGAACTTCTAGCTCTTCAATAAAAGCTAAGTCTATGTCTAAATCCATAGATTGTTTAATTTCAACCTCATTTAATGTTTGAAAATCAACGTCTAATGCTTCATTCGTACATGAAACTGATAATATTAGAACAAACAGCCCTATAAGTTTTATTATGTTTTTCATCATGTTAAGTTTTTAAATCTACAATTTACAAAATTTATAAAAGAGATGACTGTAAGCTGAAGTATAAAGAATTTTTATAATTTTTTGGGTATTCACCCAAATATATATATATTAGCATAAAGTTTGGGTATTTGCCCAAAATCTTATAGTAAAAAACACTAGAAAATATGGGTTCTAATAATTTATCAAGATATACATTAAATTATTTTTCAGACAAAACACATAGTAAGATTTTAAAACATAGCCTAATGCTGTTTAATGATAAAGGGTATAGCTCAGTTACAACTGCTGGTATTTCAAAGGAATGCAATATTCTTGAAGGAACACTCTGGTATCATTATAACTCTAAAAAAAATATTTTAGTCGCTCACATAGACTTATTTCAAAAGATGTTTATGGAGCAAATTAAACCTATTAATTATGATAAGATTGAGAATGTATTTCAAATCTCAACAAAAATCTACACATTAATATGGGATTTTCAATACATTTTTAGAGAACATTTTGAATCTATATCAATCGACAGTGATATTCTCAAGAAAATAGATGAAATAAATAATTATGTTGAAAATTTCACTGAAGAATTAATTACTAAATCACACAATCATTTTCTAAAATTAAAAAAAGATGTTTTAAATAGATTGATTGATACCATATTATTAATTGGTAGATATTGGCTGCACTATTCAAAAACAAGGTATCCAAAATCTAGTAATGAAAATCTCAGAAAAAAGGGAACAAAACTTATTTTTAAATCATTATATCCTTTTTTAAATAAAGAAGGGAAAGAAAAAATGGATTTAATGTTATCTAAATTTGATATAAAAACAACTCATTAAAACACACTATAAATCTATAGGCAAATGCTAAAATACTTTAAACACTTTCTACCATGCCTTTCAGCTATTCTTTATTTAGCTGCAATTTCAATGGGTGAATACTATCCGATTATTTTTTTAATTGGATTCTCATTATTTCTTGTAATTGGGGATTATATACTTCCCAGAGACAAAAATATCCAACAGTTTTCCTATCCAAGTATATTAAATTCTTCAATGTATATCAACCTTCCTGTTTTATCCATTGTAGTAATATTAACTATATCTATTCTAAGCAATACTTTACCTCAATGGCATATTAATATCCTAGACTTATATTATTCTACTGATTTGATTGGTTTAAAAAATTCTTTTAACATAATTGACAAGGTTGCTTTAATAATTCAAACTACATTATTTATTGGTATACTAGGAATCGTTCCAGGACATGAACTAACGCATAGAACAAAAAATAAATTTGACATGTTTGTAGGAAATTGGCTTCTTGCTTTTTCTTGGGATTGCACTTTTGCCATTGAACATGTTTATGGACATCACAGAAACGCATGTCTTCCTGATGATCCAGCTTCAGCGAAAAGAGGTGAAAATATTTATTCATTTATAGCAAAAGCTATATATACTGAACATGTTGATGGTTGGAAAATTGAAAATAACAGATTAAAAACCAATGGGCTTAATTCTTTTAGTATTAACAATAGAATGTTTGTTGGATACTGTAGAAGTTTATTGATTACTATTCTAGCTTTTCTTATTGGTGGATGGAATGGAATATTATATTTTTTAATATGTGCGATTTTAGCAAAATCATTTTTAGAAACAATAAATTATGTGGAGCATTATGGATTAGTTAGAAAAAAAGGTGAACGAATGCAAATGAGACACTCATGGAATTCAAACCATTTATTGAGCAGCGTATTTTTATGCAATGTAACTAGGCATTCTGATCACCATAGAAGAGCTAGCTTGAAATTTTGGGAACTTCACCCTTGTCCTGAAAATGCACCAATGACTCCTTATGGTTATTTAGCAATGCTATACATTGTATTGCTAGCTCCATTTTTATATCAAAGAATAATGGAGAAAAAACTAGAGGATTGGGAATTACATTATGCAAGTACAGAAGAGAAAAAGTTGATTAATACTAAATTAAAGTAAATGGAGTTTAAAAATTATATTGAAGATCAAGAAAAATATTTCAAAAACGGTGAGACATTACCTATAAGTAAAAGAAAAAAGCTATTAAAAAGTCTTAAAAAAGAAATATTATCTAATGAAGATAAAATTTTTAAAGCATTAAATAATGATCTTAAAAAATGTAGTTATGAAACTTATCTGTCTGAAATAGGAATTTTAATAACTGAAATAGATCTATTCCTTAAAAATCTGGAGAAATGGGCTAAACCAAAAAAAGTAAAATCTTCTCTGCTTAGTTTTCCTTCATCAGATTATATTTATAGTGAACCCTATGGAAAAATTCTTGTAATATCACCATGGAATTACCCTTTTCAATTAGCAATTTTACCTGTCATGTCAGCTGTAGCTGCTGGAAATACAGTTGTCCTAAAACCTAGTGAGCATGCACCACACACTTCTAAACTGGTTAAAGAGATTATTGAAAGTGTTTTTGAAAAATCGCATGTATTAGTTGTTGAAGGAGCTGCTGAAACTGCTGAAAAATTATTAAAGTATCGTTGGGATTATATCTTTTTTACCGGAAGCGTTAGAATAGGAAAAATTGTTGCTGCTGCTGCAGCAAAACATCTTACACCTACAACACTAGAGCTTGGAGGAAAAAACCCCTGCATTATTGATGATACTATAGATTTAAGACTAGCCTCTAGAAGAATTGTTTGGGGTAAGTTTATAAATGCTGGGCAAACATGTATTGCTCCAGACTTTCTGATTGTTAAAAGAAGTATTAAAGCTAAACTAATCAAACATTTATCAGAGGAAATTAAAAAAGCATATGGAGAAAACCCTAAAAACTCAGAAGATTATCCGAGAATCATAAATAAAACTAATTTATCAAGACTTTCTAATTTAATTAAGGATACTAAGATTGTATTTGGAGGAGAGCATGATTTAGAAACATGTTATTTTTCACCAACTATTATTGAGGAGCCAGATATTGAAAGTGATTTAATGGCTGAAGAAATATTTGGACCAATTCTTCCTGTTATATCATATGATAATGAAAATAAAATTGAAGAATTAATCTCTAAATATGAGAAACCTCTCGCATTATATGTCTTTAGCTCTGATAATAATTTTTCTGAAAAAATTGTTCGAAAATATAGTTTTGGAGGTGGCGCTATAAATGACACAATCATCCAGGTAGGAAATCCTAACCTGCCTTTCGGAGGAATTGGTCATAGTGGTATAGGAAAATATCATGGCAAGACAAGCTTTGATCAATTATCTCATAAAAAAGCTATTGTTAAGAAAGGAAATTGGCTAGATATAAAGATTAGATATGCGCCTTATAAAGGAAAGCTAGAAATAGTAAAAAAATTCTTCAAGTTTCTTGGTTAATTTTTAATCAAAAACTTAATTAAAGAGCCTGTTCCTTTTTGAGCAACAAAATCAATAGCCCTATCTGTTAACTGCAGTATTCTTGGATATCCACCTGTTGTTTGAGAGTCCCTCATAAGAATGATTATATCACCACCAGGAGTTAACTGCACTGTTCCCGGCATTACATGTGAAGTAATAATTGGTTTTATAGTGTTTTTTATTATTTGATTTAACACATAGCCCATTCTATTATGATTATTAGATATTGAAAATTGAGTACTTAATAGCTTGTCTTTATTTTGTGTAGTTAATTTACTGTATTCAGGCCCCTTATAACATTCAATCTCATCTGATAATGCCAGCTTATTCATAGAAGCTTTATGCTTCTTATTTAATGAAGGGTTGGAGTCATTTAGATATATCTCATCATTTTTATTGATTTTAAAATTCTTGGTCAAACCAACATACATGCTTTTGCTCTCCATAATTTTTTCAGAATTAATCCCTCCTCTAAACGCTATATATGTTCTAAAACCATATTTTATTCTACCAAAACTTAGTGTGTCGCCATTTTTTACTTCTATTACAGAATACATGTCTACAGAAAGCTCATTCAATTTAGGACTCATATCTGAGCCTGTTATTGATATTTCAGTATCAATTTCAAATTTTAAAGAACATCCTGTCATTGTTAATTCAATTAATGCCTCTATCGAGTTATTTCCAATGATTTTATTGGCAATGTCAGCAGAACATTGATCCATAGATCCACTTATAGGAACTCCAAAATTTTGAGATCCAAAACGACCTAAATCTTGTATAGATGAATAAAATCCTGGATTAATTACTTTAATCATTTATTAATTCTTTTTTTAATTCATATAATCCAAATTCCACTTCCTTTTCTATTAATTTATGTTGAGGTTCTGAAATGCTAAAAAATTTAACCTTATCACCAGGCTTTGCAAAACATGGCTCAACTTTGAATTTGTCAAATAAATTTATTGGAGTATTTCCTATAATATTCCATCCTCCAGGGCTCTCTTGAGGATAAATCCCTGTTTGTTGGTCTGCAATTGCTACAGCACCCTTAGGAACCCTTAATCTGGGTTGTTTTTTTCTTGGTATTTTAAGTTTTTTATCTACAGAGCCCAGATATAAAAAACCTGGCAGAAATCCTATTAAGTATACTGAATAAACACTATCAATATGTGTTTTAATAATTTCATTGTTTGAAATTTTATTTTGTTTTGAAATCAAATCTATATCTAAAGCAAAACTCTTTTCATAGCACACCGGAATATTCCAAAGAAACCTGTCTGTTTTTGAAAGAGATTCTCTAGATAGATATAAGTTATTTAGATTAGATTTTATTTTGTCTATATCCTGAATTTCTTTATCAAAAATTACTAGAAGTGAACAATAAGAAGATCTTACTTCTAAAATATTACTAGCACTGGATTCTATGGCAACTTTAAACTGATTTACATCGTTGTTGATTTTTTCATCAATCATTTCAGGCCAACTAATCAGAAGACAATGGGTGTTGTACTTGAAATATTTTAATTTATAATTATTCAATTTTCCAGATTATGTTTATTTATTTGATTAAATAGATCTTTTATCACGCTAGCTATTTCCAAACTATCTCCATGAACACAAAAAGTATCTCCAACAATTTTTTTATAACCACCGTCAATAGTTTGAATTTTATTTTCATTAATAACATTCTTCAATCTATCTAGCATTTTCTTAGAATCTAATATCATAGAATTATCAATTTCTCTAGACACCAGAGATAAATCATTATTATAATTTCTATCTAAAAACACCTCATAATAAACTCTTATATCATTCTCTATTGCTAATTCTGAAATTAATGATTGATAAGGAGCATACAAAAATACATCTGGATAATCTGATTTAATCAAATCAACAACAGTAGAGGCTGTTTGTAAGTCAATAGCCGAAAAATTATATAACGCACCATGTAATTTAATATGATCAATAGATGTATTCAGATTCTTTGCTATCGCATCGATACTATTAATTTGTTTTATCAATGAAAGTTTTAATTCTGATTGTGAAATAGACATGTTTTTTCTACCAAAATTTTCTTTATCAGGATATGAAGGATGAGCTCCGATTTTAACGCCATGAGTTTTTGCAATTAATATCGTTTCTACCATAGATGTCTTATCTCCGATATGTCCTCCACAGGCTATGCTACATGAAGTCAGAAAAGGCATTATTTGTTTTTCAACACCTTTACCTTCACCTAAATCTGAATTTATTCTGATATTGATTTTTTTCATTATATAAATTCTAAAACTTTAATTATGCTTTTAAACCCAAGAAGTAATGTTATAAGTAAAATAAAAAAAGAGATTAGATTATGTCTCCAATTACTTACATGTTCCCCTAAAACCTTTTCATTATTAGCAATTAGTATTAGGAAAAATGTAACTGTAGGTAATAGAATACCATTAGCAACCTGAGCAAATTTTATAATTTCTATTGAACTAATGCTTAAACTTGAACATATAACCCCAATAAATAGAACCAAAAACCAGACCATTCTAAAACGAATAGATTTTAAATCTGCATCCCAATTTAAGCATCCACAAGTAACATATGCTGCAGCTAAAGGTGCAGTAATCGCACTGGTTAATCCAGCAGCAAATAAACCAAAAGAAATTAACTGCTTTGAAAAAACTCCAAAAACTGGTTCTATTCCTTTTGCCAAGTCTATTGCTGAAGTAATCTTATCTAGACCTATTGATGTAGAAGAAATTATAATACACATTGATATTAATCCTCCAACAATAACTGCAATTAAGGTGTCCATTTTTGCATCTTTTATTTGATTAGAAGAATTCCATTTTTCTTTGGCCAATGAAACATGTAGGAATAGATTATAAGGCACCACTGTAGTTCCAATTAACCCCATAATAATTAAGATGCTATTATCAGGAAATGTAGGAACAAAAAGACCTGTAAAAAATGATTTTAGATCTGGTCCTATTTTAATGGCTGTCAATAAAAACGCTAGACTCATAAATAGAACTAATCCTATTAGTATTTTTTCTAAAATCCTATTATTTCCTAACAATAAAATAAAAAATGCAATTAATCCTATTATTAAGCTATAACCATTAAATCCATTTGAAAAGCTTAAATCTCCAAACATTGCTTCTAAACCTAAAACACCACCACTAATATTTCCCGCTTCATATGCAATATTCCCAATTAAAATAGCTGAAAGAATTAAAACAATGGACATCATTCTAATTGTTTTGCTATTGAATTGTGAAACTATAGTATTTGATAATGATTTTTGAGAAATTATTCCAATTTTCACAGCAGTTGTTTGCAAAAAAATTGTGATAATAATTGACAACAATAAAGCCCATAACAATGCAAAACCATACTGCGATCCAGCAATTGTACACATGGTAACAGTTCCTGGGCCAATAAAAGCAGCTGCAATAACAGATCCAGGGCCTATATTTTTCAAATACTTTTTAATATTAATTTAATTGAATTTTTGTAATATTTTTTGTCTTTTCCGTAACTAAAAACCTATCATCAAATCTCATTCCAATTAGCCAAATGATATCTTTTTTTGAAGTTTCTAATACTAACACGGACTCTTTATTAAATAATGAGACTTTCTCATCTTTCAAGAACTTGCTTACCTTCTTCTTTCCTCCCATTCCAAATGGATAGAAGAAATCACCTGGCTCAATACTTCTTACTTTCAATGGAAAAATTAGCTTTTCAGTATCCAGAAAAATAGTGTTTGAATCTTCGTTAGTTATTTTATCCACTTTGCTAAATACAAGCTTACCAATTGAAATATTAGTCTCCTTTAAGTTTTTACTTATTAATAGTCTAGTCTTCTCTGTCTTATTATTTTTTACTAAAATCAAATATTCCCTATCCTTTAACAGTCTGTGCGAGTTAGAGAGGATATGTTTTCCACTTTGTGAATCTAATAAATCTTTAATGTCTTTCCACTGAGTAAAATTATATTCTTTAAACAGCTCATAGATATAAGCTTCTATATTAGATAATTTCTTTATTTTTTTAATTTCAAAATACACCTTACCATCCTTTTTAAATGAAATATCTCTAAAAACATCATCTATTTTGTCTTTTATTATTGATTTTGATTGATATAGTTTTTCAACAGAATTTAAATAGTTTTTCAGTAAATCAGGATTAGTGTTTTTTAATTTTGGTATAACATCTAGCCTAATTTGATTTCTCAAATAGTCTTTCTTAATATTAGAAGAATCCTCTTTCCATGAAATTTTATTTTCTTTAGCATATGAAATAATCTCTTCTTTTGAAAAAATTAATAATGGACGTAAAACCGAATTATTAATCATAGGAATACCTAATAGCCCATCAATACCAGTTCCCCTAGATAAATTAATTATAAAAGTTTCAAAACTGTCGTCTAGATGATGTGCTGTAAGCACACTCTTGACATTTATTTCTTTAGATAATGATTCAAACCATTCATATCTTAAATCTCTTGCTGTCATTTGAATAGATTTATTGGTATTGTTTGAACTTTCAATAGTATTAAATGATTTTAAATAACACTTAATTTTATTTTGTTTTGCCAAATCATTAACAAACCCTTCATCATTATTGCTCTCATCTCCTCTTAATTTAAAATTACAATGTGCTATTACAAAATCTAATTTTAATTTCATGCACAGATGTGTTAACACAATACTGTCTACCCCTCCTGATACTGCAATAATAAATTTATTGTCTAATAGAGAGGGAAAATTCTTCTTTAAATGATTAAGAAATAATTTTTCCATTAAATAAATATATAAAAACTGAAGCTATATATGAATAGGCCTGTTTTCAGTTGCTGAGAGTGCCGCTTCTTTTATGGCTTCTGAAAAAGTAGGATGAGCATGGGAAATCCTTGCAATATCTTCAGCTGAAGCCTTAAACTCCATTGCAACAACAGCTTCTGAAATTAAGTCTGCACATCTTGCACCAATCATATGAATACCCAAAATTTCATCTGTTTTTTTGTCTGCAAGAATTTTAACAAACCCATCTAAATCTGAACTTGCCCTACTCCTACCTAATGCTCTCATTGGGAATTGACCACTTTTATATTCTATATTGCTTGACTTTAGCTGCTCTTCTGTTTTACCTACAGAAGCAACTTCAGGCCATGTATAAACAACACCCGGTATTAAATTATAATCAATATGTGGCTTTTGTCCAGCAATTATTTCAGCCACTAACACGCCCTCTTCTTCTGCCTTATGTGCAAGCATAGCTCCTCTTACAACATCTCCTATTGCGAAAATATTTTGAACTTTTGTTTGCATATTCTCATTTACTTCAATCTGACCTCTTTTGTTTGTTTCTAAACCTGCTGCATTTAAGTTTAACCCCTCAGTATATGGCTTTCTACCTATAGCTATTAGACAATAATCACCTTGAAGATTTATTTCATTACCATCCTTGTTTGTAGCAAGTATTGTTACTGTTTTCTCTTTTCTATCAATTGAAGAAACCTTATGGGATAAATAAAAATCGATTTTACTCTTCTTCAGCACCTTTAAGAGTTCCTTTGATAAGCTAGAATCCATTCCTGCAATTATTCTGTCCTGATATTCAACTACAGAAACCTTTGCTCCTAACCTACTATATACTTGACCTAGTTCAAGACCAATAACTCCTCCTCCAACAACTATTAAATGCTTAGGCACTTCCTTAAGACTTAAAGCTTCCGTAGAGGTGATAATTCTTTCTTTATCAATATCTGCAAATGGAAGTGCTGAAGGCTTACTACCTGTAGCTATAATAATATTTTTAGAATTAATTGTTTTGGAAACCTTTCCGTCAATAATCAAATCAATATTATTATTGTCTTTAAAGGATCCTAAACCATTATATACATCAATTTTATTTTTTTTCATTAAGAAATCAATCCCCTTAGTTGTTTGATCTACAACAGCTTGTTTTCTTTCAATCATCTTTGATAAATCAAATTTAATCTCTCCATTAACGCTGATTCCATGTTCTGGAAATTTTTTAATTGCTTCTTCATAATGATGAGACGAATCTAATAGTGCTTTACTTGGAATACAACCAACATTTAAACAAGTTCCACCCATAGTTGAATATTTCTCAATAATAGCTGTTTTCATTCCAAGTTGAGCTGACCTAATTGCAGCGACATAACCACCAGGTCCTGACCCAATAACTAAAACATCATATGATTCCATAAATTCTATTTTAAAACAGTTATCAAAAATACAAATGTTTTAAGTTTGATCAATGAAATTTTTTCAATTAATCCAGTTTAATTAAATTTAATTGTATTTTATACATATATTGTTACAATTCATGGTTGAAACAAATAATCAAATTTCTCTTACAAAAGCACTAATTCCTATATGTGTTTTAATTTCTTTATTAGCATATAATATTCTTTTCTTTGAAAATAAAGACTGGTTAGGCGAAAATACTTATCAAATAATATTATTACTAGGAGCTTTTTTATCTGCTATTATGGGATTAATAGACAAGGTCTCAATTAATCATATAATTAGTAAAATATTTTCTAGTATAAAAAGTATTGCTATTCCAATAGTTATTTTACTACTAGTAGGTGCTTTAGCTGGAACATGGAAGGTAAGTGGAGTTATTCCAGCAATGGTGTATTATGGATTAAATTTAATTGACCCATCAGTGTTCTTGCCTCTTACATTAATTGTAACTGCTGTTGTGTCTCTAACAACTGGGAGTTCATACACTACATCAGCTACTGTAGGTATTGCTCTAGTTGCAGTTGGTACTGCTTTTAATATATCACCTGGAATGACAGCGGGTGCTGTAATTTCTGGGGCATATTTTGGTGATAAAATGTCACCACTAAGTGATACCACCAACCTAGCGCCAGCAATGGCAGGTGGCGACTTATACACTCATATAAAATATATGACACTAACCACTGTTCCCACATTTATTATAACTTTTATAGTCTTCTCTTTAATTAGTCTCAATATTGATACTTCTTCAACTGGAGATATGTCTAGTATAATTAGCTTATCTGACACAATTTCAAATGATTTTTATATCTCTCCGATATTGTTTCTTGTACCTGTATTAGTAATAATTTTGGCATACTTAAAGGTTAGACCAATTATAGCTCTCTCTTCTGGGGTATTTTTAGCAGTTATATTTGCTTTAATTTTTCAACAAAACATATTAGACACAATTGATTCATCAGACCTAAACGCTGTGTTTAATTCAATTTTTTTAGATACTGAAATTCCTACAGAAAATAACAGAATAGAAAGACTTTATAATTCTGGCGGAATGAAAGGTATGTTATGGACAATAAACCTAACACTATGTGCAATGATTTTTGGAGGTGCAATGGACGCAATTGGTGCATTATCAAAAATAACTAGCGCACTTTTAGAAAGAGCAAAAAATATGTTTGGCTTATTTGTAAGCACCGTAATTAGTTGTTTAGGTATTAATATAGCTGCTTCAGATCAATATCTCGCAATTGTTATCCCTGGAAAAATGTTTAAAGATGCTTATGAAGAAAGAGGGTTAGCTCCTGAAAATTTAAGTAGAACATTAGAAGACTCTGGAACTGTAACATCTGCTCTAATTCCTTGGAATACATGTGGGGCATATCACTTCGGAGTTCTTGGAGTAAGTGTTCCTGAGTATTTTATTTATGCTATTTTTAACTGGATGAGTCCTATAATGACATTAATTTATGCTGGGTTTTCAATTAAAATAAGAAGAATATTAAAAGCTAAAACTTTATAATATGACTAGTCTTGTTTTCTCAAAGATTATTAACTTGCGTGTTTTGTTCCTATCTTTAGTTTATGGCAACTGCAAATAGTAAAAAAAATAAATTTTCTTTTTCATTTAAAAGTGAGAAAAAAGAAATGTCAAGCTCACGAAGACTACTATATGGCAGCTCCTTAATCATTTTGTCTTTTATATTTTTTATTTCTTTCACATCATACTTTTTTAAGAGGTCTAACGATGGAAATTGAAAATTACCAAGCTCTAGTTTTGGATCAAAAAGACCAAAATTTTCAACCAACTTATCAGACAGATTATCAGTTTCTGACTTCTCTTCAATAATTTTTTCAACTTCAATATCAATCTCCTTCTTTTCTTTTGTTGTATCAGTTTTTGGTTTGGCAGTTTCTGTATCTACCTTTTCTTGAACAATTGTTTCTTCTTTAGCTTTAACTTCTTCATTGTTCGTACTGTCATCTTCAGTATTTGAGACACTTGCTTCTTGAATTTCTTCATTTATTGTTTTTTGTTTTCTCTTAAAGATTGAGGAAATCTGTGTATAAAACCAATTCATTTTATATATTCTAGAGACATCTTCTAATCTTAAATTTAACCTTGCAGTTAGATATATCATAGCTAGTAAAAATAGCAGGAATGATGTTCCAATCACTCCAATATAATCAGCTAGAAGATTGTTTATCTCATATCCAATTACTCCTGAATATTCTCCGGAGCTTTCAACTAATGCAAAAAATATTGAACCAAAAATCATTAAATAAAAACCCCATAACCAATTTTTTATGAGCTTTCTATTTTTTAAATCTAAAAGTACATGAACACCTGATAATAAGATGAGAAAACTTAATATATATGAAGATATTCCAAATCCTATGTGCATAAAAATATGACTTAATATTGCACCTAGTTTACCTAGCCAGTTTTCAGAAACAATATCCCTATTTAATAATTCAGAAAGAGAACTTTGATCAATATGACCTTAAAAAAAATATGATAGTGAGAAAATAAATATAGACAAAGATGAGCTTGAAGAAAATAAGGATAGAATTGTAGAGACACTAGGAAACTACAATATTAAAATTTCTAGTATTAAAGCAACTGTT
>CABXHU010000013.1 GCA_902512065.1 uncultured Bacteroidota bacterium
ACTAAAATTAGTTTTTCAACCCACGTAGATATTAATGGTAAAAGAATTAATCCTGGAAAGTATTCTCTTTTTACTGTTCCTAATGAATCAGAATGGAAAATTATATTATATAATAATACTGAATTATGGGGGGTTCCTCAAAATTGGGATGATAATAATGTAGTTTTAAGCACTTCAGTTAAAATAGAAAAATTTCCTGAGCCAATTTCTATTGAAACTTTTAGTATTGGATTTGATAAAGTAAATAATAATTATGTAATCTTATCAATTATGTGGGATGATGTTTATGTGCCAATTACAATTGATGTTCCAACTAAAGCAATTGTTGAGAAAAACATCAAGGAAGTAATGAGTAAAAATCCAGAATCTTCAGATTATTATGCTGCTGCTGTATATTTTAGACAGGAGAATATTAATTTAGAAATGGCTCTTGAGTGGATAGACAAAGCAGTTAAAATGTCAGATGAACCTAAATATTGGCAATTAAGACAACAGTCATTAATATATGCTGCAAATGGTGATTTGAAAGGAGCAGTTAAAATAGCTAAGAAATCATTAGAGGCAGCAAAAATTGCTGATAATCAAGATTATGTTAAGATGAATAAAGATTCAATAGAAGAGTGGAGTAATTAATTCTTTTGTGTCAGTTGTAATAAACTAGAGATAGTAATAACAACAATACATCCAAAAACATTAAGCCATAAAAATGGCATCCAATCATTATACCACCCATAGATAATAATGATTTGAGTTAATATTGCAGCATAAAATATAGCATTAGACTTTATAAATTTAAAAAAGAATGCTATTAGAAAAATACCTAATACATTTCCATAGAATATTGATCCAATAATATTTACTAATTGAATCAAATTGTCTGCTAGGTAGGCAACGCAGGCAATACCTATTGCAATCAGCCCCCAAAAGAAAGTAAAGATCTTAGTTGTTTTTACTAACTCTTGATCAGAAACATTTTTTTTATTTCTTTTATATATATCAATTGCAGTTGTGGTTGCTAATGCATTTATCTCACTTGAGGTGGAGGACATTGCAGCACTTAATATTACAGCTAATAACAAGCCAATTAATCCTTTTGGAAGATTCTCAAGAATAAAAGTTATAAAAACATAATCCTTATCATTAGTTTCTACCTTGATTTTTTTCTCTTTTGAAGCTAAAGCAATAAGGTTTTTTGCTTCTAATCTGAGCTTTTTTTCTTTTAATTCTAACTCTGATAATCCGTATTTAGCATCATAATTGCCTGACAAATATTGATTTATTTTAGATTGTTTTTCATTAAATATATTGTTAAGCTCACTTTGAAGCGTATTATAATCCGTCTGGTAAGTTGAATTGTTTATAGTATTTATAGATTGAGGATTAAAGTTAATTGGAGAAGAATTAAATTGATAAAAAACAAAAACCATTACTCCAATAAAAAGAATAAAGAATTGCATGGGAATTTTTAAAATTCCATTAAAAATCATCCCTAATTGCATTTCTTTTAGTGATTTTCCAGATAGATATCTCTGAACTTGGCTTTGATCTGTTCCAAAATAGGACATCATCAAAAAAGTTCCCCCTAGGAGTCCACTCCAAATAGTATATCGATTTTCTAGGTCAAATGAAAAATTTAATACCTCAAGTTTTGAATTTGCCCCAGCTATATCAATAGCGTTTCTAAAACTAATATTTTCTGGCAGGAGATTTATAATTACTGCTAAACATATTAGTAAGCCAATAAAGATGATTCCCATCTGATATTTTTGAGTATAATTCACAGCTTTAGTTCCACCAGAAACAGTATATATTATAACTAATAAACCTAATATTATATTTAAAGTTGTTAGATCCCAACCCAATACAGAAGAGAGAATAATAGCAGGAGCAAATATTGTAATACCTGCCGATAGACTTCTTTGAATTAAAAACAATAAAGCAGTCAAGGTTCTTGTTTTTAAATCAAATCTAGTTTCAAGATATTCATAAGCTGTATACACCTTAAGTTTATGATAAATAGGGATAAATACCATACATACTACTATAATGGCTATTGGAATTCCAAAATAAAATTGAATAAACCCCATTCCATCATGAAATGCTTGGCCAGGAGTTGAAAGAAAAGTTATTGCGCTAGCTTGTGTAGCCATAACAGATAATCCGATAGTCCACCATTTAGCTTGATTTCCAGCCTTAATGTAGTCCGAAGAAGATTTAGCACCTCTTGTTTTTAAAGTACCATATATAACTATTAACAAAAGTGTTGATACTAAAATTATCCAGTCTATTGTATGCATTGCTTAGTAATAAGAAGTAATTAAGAAAAATATTATAAAATAGATCAGGTTAGCCAGGATTATTATACTATAAAGTTTATTCCACTTAAATTTATCCATCGTTAATCTCTTCTAACCCAAATTTCATGCATAGGATCTCCCTTGCTGCTAAAACCAGAATGATTCCATTCATTATTATCAATAGAGTAATTAAATTCTAAAGTTAGTCCAGCTTTGGAATTATCCCTTGAAAAGAATTCTATATTCTCAGTGTATTTACCATTAATTGTTGAATAAGTTCCACCACCAGTACCCATAAACTTTTTTGTCTCAGTATTGTATGCAATCCATTGAAATCTTTCACCTGACAAAATTTTCATCGTTTTTCTTGGACCACTTGTGTCTCTCATTCGTTTATTTCCATCTCTAACTCTTCCTCCCATTAGCCATGCGCCCTTAAGTTTGCCAGGACTACCATCATCAATCCTGTTAAAGGTCCAGTTAGATTCAGGAATTGATAGGGATGAATCAGTTAATTCAACTTTAAAAGTGACAACATCTCCAACTCTTTCCCTCATTTAAAAAATATAGATATGTTTTAAAACCAGTATTAATAAAGTTTGAGTACAAGGTGTCTTTAATTAAGTTATTGCCTGTCCTGTTTTCACTAGGAGAAATCCATTTATTGTTTTCATTATCAATTAGAGGAAAAAGTCTTAAAGAACTCCCTTCTAAAGCATTATATAGTAAATTGACTCTTTGGTCTGTTTCCTTAAATTCCTTTTGGAAAGCATTAGGCACTGTTGATCTATAGGCTTCCTGAAGATATGGTGCGAGCTTATATTCACCTGTTTCAGTAAAGAAGTTTACTAGAGCAATATGCTTATCCTCTTTACTTACTCCAATAATATTTCTAATAGAATCCCCTTTTTTCTTTTTTAAATAGATTATTGGAATATTATACCATAGTAAGGGACTTTCATACATAGATAATATTGCCTGATTTTCATCAAGATTCTTATAGTGATCACTCTTGCTTAACTTTCTTAATAATTCTGATGCATAAGTATTAACTGGCATCATTCTACCTCCAAGATCTTGAATAACAATTTTTCCAAATTTATCTGCTTCTACTTTTGGAACTTGATTTGCATATAGAATAGAATCTATCTTCTCTATATTAGCCTTAGTAGTCTCAGGATGATGAGGATTAGCATCTTGTGCATTTAATGAGAATGATAAAACAAACAATGCTGCCAGAAGAATTTGAGACTTCTTTATTTTTATTTGTTGAATTTGATTTTTCAAATAGCTAAACCTAGTAAATCCTGAAATTAATATTGATAATAAGCCAATGTATAGAAGTATATATCCTAGATACCCTAGGTATTCAAATACCCCAAATCAGGAGTATTTGTGTAAGAAAATAGCTGCATTAGAGGAAACTGAGTCAGCAATGATTTTAGGATCAGGTATGGCAGCAATTAGCACAACACTTCTTTCTTTATTAGACTCTGGAGATCATATTCTGTTTCAGAATGATATCTATGGGGGAACAAGAAATTTAGCTGAAGCTCAATTTGATCGTTATGGAATTGAGTATTCATTTACGGATACTTTGGAGGTTTCTGATTTCGAAAAAAAAATTAGGGATAATACAAAAGTTATTTATATTGAATCACCTTCAAACCCTATATTAAAAATAGTTGACATTAGAGCTATTGCTAAATTAGCTAAATCAAAAGGTTTAATATCAGTTATTGATAATACTTTTGCAACTCCAGTAATTCAAAAACCTTCAACTATGGGTATTGACATAATACTTCATAGTGCTACCAAATATTTTGGTGGTCATAGTGATATTTGTGCAGGTGCTGTTGCAACTACAGAAGATTTAAAAGAAACCATCTGGAGCTTATCAAAAAATTTAGGAGGAAGTTTAAGCGACTATACAGTTTGGTTATTAGAGCGTAGTATGAAAACCTTATCAATAAGAGTAAAAGCTCAACAGGAAAATGCTATGAAATTGTCAAAGTATCTGTATGATCATGATTTAACAAAAACAGTATATTATCCAGGACTTCCTACACACAATAATCATGATTTAGCTAAAAGGCAAATGGATGGTTTTGGTGCAATGATGTCTTTTGAGTTTGATGAGAGTATACATGTAAATACATTCTTAAAAGCTCTTGAGTTAATAAAACCATCTATGAGTCTAGCTGGAGTTGAAAGCACAATGCTTGTTCCAGCGGAAACATCACATTATTTACTTAAAGAAGAAGATCGAATAGCACAAGGTATTACAAATAATCTTATTAGATTCTCCGTTGGAATTGAAGACACAGAGGATGTTATAGAAGATATAGAACAAGCTATAGTAAAAGCAACTAATAAATAATTCATGATAAAATTAGATATTCTAGCCATTGGTGCTCATCCTGATGATGTTGAATTAGGATGTGCAGGAACTATTGCTAAGGAAATTAGCAAGGGTAAAAAGGTTGGTATAGTTGATTTAACTAGAGGAGAGCTAGGAACTAGGGGAGATGCTAATACTAGAGATACAGAATCTACCGATGCAGCTAAGCTTCTGGGAGTAGAGTTTAGAGAGAATTTAAATTTTTCAGATTGTTTCTTTGCTAATGATAAAGAACATCAATTAAAATTGGTAGAGGTTATTAGAAAGTATAGGCCTGATATTGTTATATGTAATGCAGTTCAAGACAGGCACATTGACCATTCAAAGGCGGCTAAACTTGTCACAGATGCTTGTTTTCTAAGTGGATTAATAAAGATAGAAACAACATCTGATTCTATTTCTCAAAATCCTTGGAGGCCGGTTAATGTGTATCATTACATTCAATGGAATAATAATGAACCTAATTTTGTTGTTGATATATCTGATTTTATAAAAAATAAATTAGATGCTGTTATGTGTTATAAATCACAATTTTATAATCCTAATGATAGTTCTGAGGTTACGCCAATCTCAACAAAAAACTTCTTAAATAGTATTGAATATAGAGCAAGGGATTTAGGAAGGCTTACAGGAGTTGAATACGCTGAAGGTTTTAATACCTTAAGAACGCCAATTGTTAATCATATTTCTGATTTAAAATAAAATTTTAAAACTTTTTGTAGAGATTTACAAATAATTTACATTTGCATTCCTTATGGTGGTTGTAGTTCAGTTGGTTAGAACGCCTGATTGTGGTTCAGGAGGTCGCCGGTTCGAATCCGGTCTTCCACCCAAAAGTAAGCCCTCAAGAAATTGAGGGTTTTTTTGATATCATACTTTAGAATGAACGTTTGTACTAAACTATAAAATATTTGGCACTCATTTGGCACTCTTTAATAAAATATTAATTAATTAATTAATTAATTAATTCTTAAAGATTGAAAAAAGATTGATTAATCAATTTAATAACTTCTACGTTTCGTTGAAAACTAAACTTGATTCTTAAAAATATAGCTTGTAACTTGGCTATTGTAAGAAGTTTCTTTCTTAATAATCTTTATTATCAATTTCGATATTTTATTAATAAAAGCGCCCCACAGGCGCATATATATAATCAGACAGAATAAAATATTTATAAGCTTGTATACAGGATAGTTATGTTCAACAAAAAAAGGGTTAGTATTTAAGAGTATGCCCTGCGGGCAGTTGTTTAGGAAAAGACTATTTAGAAATCATATTTATTCTTCTTTTAAAATTATTGTAAATTGGAGGTATGAATCTCAAAACTTAATATTATGAAAAAACCAATTGTATTATTAATAATAGCAGCGTTCACATTGCAAAGCTGTGCAACATTGTTTGCGCCAAAGAAAAACACATTATCTGTAACTTCTGATCCAAGTGGGGCTGATGTTATTGTTAATGGCTATAAAATGGGTAAAACCCCTGTAGAGCTATCTTTAGCTGCTAATCAGACCTATACGATTGAGTATAGAAAGGATGGTTATGAGAAAATAGTAAAGATTGTTGGCACAAAAACAGGTGCTGAATGGGTTATTCTTGATGTTTTAGCAGGACTTGTACCAATTATTGTTGATGCAGCTACTGGAGATTGGAAAAAACTTGATACAAAGCACATAAATGTAATGCTTGAAAAGGAAGAAAACTAAACCATAGGCATATCTTCTTCTTTTAAAATTATTGTAAATTGTAGGTATGAAATTCACTGGCAACAAGATGTTTGAAAAGTTTATTTATTACACTATTATACTTAATTTGATTGCGATGGTTATTGAATCAGAGCCAGATTTAAGTAATAATTTCAAAGACAAATTATATATTTTTGAAGTTATTTCAATTATTATTTTTTCTATTGAATATTTTATAAGAACAATAGAATCAATAAGGGATAAAAATAAATACAACTCATCATTTTTTGGATTAATAGACTTGTTTGCCATTTTACCATTTTATTTGCAATCAATTATAGGTTTTGATGGAAGATTTATAAGGGTTTTTAGATTGTTTAGAATAAGTAGAATAATAAAGCTGGGAAGATTTAGTAAATCATTTGAGTTGCTTGGAAAAGGAATAAAAAATGTTAAAAATGAATTGCTTCTTACTTTTTTTATTTCATTTGTTATGCTCTTCTTTTCTGCAGCAGGAATCTACTACCTAGAAAATCCAGTTCAGCCTGAAAACTTTTCAAGTATAACAGAGTCATTTTGGTGGGCAGTTGCATCCCTAACGGGTGTTGGATTTGAACAAATATTTCCGGTAACTATTGGCGGAAAAATATTTGGAACTATAATATCATTAATCGGAGTTGGAGTAGTAGCGATTCCAACTGGTATTATTAGTGCTTCATTCGTCCAGATAGTTAAACAAAATAAAAATGGGTAAACATAAACTATATAAAAATGGATAAACATAAGCTAAGATCCAGACACCTTAAACAACAGTTTGCTGTATGGGATTACAAAAAAGCAATTGAACGAAGTAGTAATAATGAAACTGCAACAAGAGATTTATTAATTGAACCTTTTTTTAATATTCTTGGATATGATAAGATGAATCATTATATGCACGAATTTGCCTTGAAGATTTCCAAAGGGAGGGTTAAGAAGGTTGATATGGTTATAACAATTAATGGCAAGAAACCAATTATGCTAGTTGAATGTAAATCTGCTGGCAATCCATTATCTGAAAAAAACTTTAAACAACTATCAGATTATTTTGACTTAAATCCATCCTCAGATATAGGAATTTTAACTAACGGAGTAATTTATAAGTTTTACTGTGTTAATTGGGATAATGAAAGACTGAATAATAAACCTTTTTTAGTTTTTAATCTAAATAACTTTACAGATGCAGATTTAGAGAACATTGTTCAATTTGATAGAGCAGTGTTTGATATTAATAAAATTAAAGACAATGCCAACGAAGTATACTTTTTAGATAGTTTTGAAGATGCACTCTTTACGACCTTATACAAACCTCAACAAGAGTTAATAAAACTTATTTACAACAATATGGGAGGGAAAAAAGTTACGGCAGATGTAAGAAAAAGAATATATAAACTTATAAATTCTATTTCATTACAAGAAGCTTTAGATAAGATTAAGCAAGCAGAATTAAGAGATTCTAAATTTGGCTTTGTAACTACCTCAGATGAAATAAAAACCTTTGAAATAATTAAAACCATTATTGCAATGACTTCTAAAATAAGCAATGATGATTTGAGTAGAATTTCATATGTTGATAAGAAAAGTGTGTTTAATATAATTACCGACAATAAAGCCAGAAATGTTATCTGTCAATTAAAATACACAGACAATAAGAACTTAATAACTATTGATGAGCAAGAATATCTGTTAAAGGATATTACAGTTAAAGAAATAACTAAGCACAAAAAATCAATAATTTCTTCTGCTATTAAATTATTGTAAATTGCAGGTATGAATGAAACTGAATTAAAATGGGTTTTTAGTTTAATCATCTCAAAAAAGGATTTAGATGAAAACATACTTCCTTTAGCTGAGCTCTTCTATGAAAAAGGTATTGCTGTTACAAAGAAAGACACACTTTCTGCTGTAAAGGATTTAGGCTTTAAAAACTTAAAAGACTATAAAGAAAACTCTATTAGTTTAATAATTCACTACATATACAATGCCTTAAACGACAATAAACTTACTCAAGCTGAAAAAGGGAATATAAGGTTTTTGAAAATGGCATTAGAAGTTCTAGAAGGAGATTTTGGAAAAAACAAGAAAGTTAAAACAGAGGTAGCTAACATTATAAAAACGCAGCTTAGACTTATATATATAGATGATGATGAGATAGACAAAGAAGAAGCATTACACAAAGTAGACCTACAGGAAATTTTTGGATTAAGCTATGATGAGTTTTCTGTATTTGACAAATTTGAGGCAAAGTTAGCTATACAACGGGGAGCAAGATTAGAAAACTTAGACACAGTAGTTCATTATAGTGATGGATTGGTTGAAGAATCTTCTCGCTCAAGAACAATTCCACAAGAAGTTAAGGATAAGGTATGGAATAGAGATGGTGGAAGATGTGTCCTTTGTGGGTCTAACGAATTAATAGAATTTGACCATATAATCCCTTTTTCCAAAGGAGGATCAAATACATATAGAAATATTCAAGTACTTTGTCAATCTTGCAATAGGAGCAAGTCTGATAGCATAGGCGAAGTAGATGATTTCTTAGATGAGTTAGATTACTTAGACGAATCAGAAGATTATATTGAAGATTAAGCTTTATACCTAAACCATAGGCATATCTTCTTCTTTTAAATCCTCAACTTCTAATCCTCTTAAGTAGGTTAAACTTCAGACGTTGTACAAGAGAAATAGATATATTATATTTGACATCCAATGAAGAATAAATTATATCAATTAATGAACACTAAAACTTTAATGATAATAAGCGCTATATTTTTAGCTGTCAATGGTTTTGGATTTACTTTTTTCCCTAATGAAATTGCTGGTTTATTAATTAATGATGATAATTATATTTTGATTTTAATTCTACAGATTTTAGGCGCTTTATATTTGGGTTTTAGTATTCTAAATTGGACGGCAAAAGCCAGTTTAATAGGTGGGATTTACAACAAACCTATTCTTATAGGAAATTTACTTCACTTCTTTACAGCTTCAATGACTCTCATAAAATTGACTTTCAAAGCTGAAACTAATCTTCAGCTAATTTTTTCTTACACAATAATTTACTCTCTTTTTACATTATCTTTTGGATATGTTTTTTTTACTAATCCGTCTTTAAAATAAACTATAGGAAATCTTCTTCTTTTAAAATTATTGTAAACATTAAATGAGAAAAAAACTAAAAATTATATTTATTACAATGCTATCATTTGTTTTATTTCTTTTGATACTTCTTTCTATTCAATATACACCTACCTATGTTTATCGACTTATAACAATGAATGTAGCGGATGTTTATGATTATAAGAATTTTGAAAATCATAGGATTCAAGGGGCTGAGCATACTAATACATTTATTTCAAAACCAAAAGAGAAATATATAGAATCCTTATTCGAAGAACTCGTAACTAAAACTGGATTTAATAGCTTTAAAGATTGGGCAATAGAATCTCAAACAACTGCTCTTATAGTTATAAAAAAAGATACAATCATTTATGAAAAATATTTTAACGGTTTCAGTAGAGATTCCTATTTCCATTCTCAATCTATGGCAAAGTCTTTTATATCGTTTTTAATTGGAACCGCTATTGATGATGGCTTTATAAAAAGTGTAAATGAACCAATAACAAATTATATTCCTGAACTTTTAGAGCGAGATTCAAACTTCGGAAAAATAACCATCAAACATTTACTTGAAATGCGTTCTGGGCTTGAGTATAATACAAGTCATATACCCTTCACTAACATTCATTCACCTTGGCACGATGAAGCTGTTGGTTATTACCATCCAAATATTCGGAAGTTGTTACTTGAGAATATTGACATCTCATCCGAACCAGGAAAAGATTTTCAATATTCTAACTATAATACAAGCTATTTAGGATTGATTCTTGAAAGAGCCTCCAATTTAAGTGTTTCCAATTATATGGAACAAAAATTATGGTCAAAAATTATGGAGTATAATGCGCTTTTCTCTATAGATAGTAAAGAGTCTAATTTTGAATATATGCCAAGTCGTTTGATTGCTCGGGCTATTGATTATGCACGTTTTGGTCAGCTTATGCTCAATGAAGGAAATTGGAATGGTAATCAGATTGTATCAAAGGATTGGACCCTAAAATCTACTCGAGAAAATAAATCCATTCCTCGTGATATTTATCCAAAATGGTTTGGAAGAAGCGACAAAAGAATTTATTACAATTATCAATGGTGGGGTCACGTAAATAAAGACGGTACTTATCACTTCTATGCAAATGGAAATCTTGGACAGAACATCTACATTATTCCCGAAAAAGAAACTGTAATTGTTCACTGCGGCAATTCACTTCAATATTACAGTAGCGATTTTGATTTATGGAATATTGCTTTACAGTTGATTACGCCAAAAGAAAAAGACTCTTTAAAAAACTAAACCATAGGCATATCTTCTTCTTTTAAAATTATTGTAAATTGTAGGGATGAAAAATTCAATAATTAATTCATTATATAGTACCCAAACAATTATAGTGTTTTCAATTGTTTGGTTTAAATCTGGTGTTTGGTGGCACGGCCTAATAGGAATTATTATTCATTTAATTATTTCGGGATTTTTAGAAGGACTTACTAGGGGGAAATATAATTCAAGGTATCCTCGCTATTTTTATATATCTGCGCTAATTTTATTAGTGTATTATTTTGTTTTTTAATATAGATCCAATTAATAATTAACTATAACTAAACCATAGGCATATCTTCTTCTTTTAAAATTATTGTAAATTAGATATATGGCTAATGAATATTGGAGGTCTGTTGCTAGGATTTTCTTCCGTAGTTTTAATTTTGATAAAGAAAATAAAAAGGACAAATGGGAAGAAGTGAAGAAATGGTATAAATGGTACTTCATAACTCAGCCGTTACTTTTTGGAGCAATAATTCTAATTGTAGTTCTCTTTTGGTTTATTTGGCATTTTATTAAAGGGCTTATTTAATCAGCTAAACCATAGGCATATCTTCTTCTTTTAAATCTTCAACTTCTAATCCTCTTAAGTAGGTAATGAAAAGGCTTTTATTCGAAATAAAATAATACATCAATTTTAGTCTTTAAGGAGTTTGCTATTTTCATTCCTAGTTCTAAGCTTGGCTTATAACGATATCTTTCAATAGAAATAATAGTTTGCCTACTTACCCCAGCTTTAAGGGCTAATTCTTCTTGAGTTAACCTCTTTTTCTGTCGATATTCTTTAATAGTATTCTTTAATTCCATAATACTATGATGTTCTATATAAGTAAAGTTGGAATACTGATTTAATAAATGGAACAATTAAAAGTAAAAGAATAATAATAAATATTATTGAGCCACTATTTTGAAAGGATGAGTCTGATAATAGAATTCCTATAAACAAGAACAAACTAAGCTCATAAAGCAGGTAGCCTAATTTATAAGATTTTGAACTTATCAAATCGTCTCTTTCATCTTGAATCATCTTATCTTTATAAGTAACCTCCAGAATTGAATGTGCTACAGAAAAGTAAATTGAAGAAAAAATTGCTATTTGAATTATTTTTCCAACGTTATCATTAATATCAAACGAGTTTAATCGATTTTCATAAAAATATGGTATAAAAATAACAGCAAATAAAACAGAAAATATAATTTCAATTAAAATTGAAACTTCTTTTTTAGAATAACTCATAGCTTATTGTATTAATTTTTTTGAAGTAATCTTAATAGAAGCATCCCTGCCCTAGAAACAATAAATGTAAAAAGACCGAAAAGAGGTGATAAAAGAGCTACTTTAATTCCTCCTGCTAAAATTGAAGGTTCTGCATTTCCAGAAGCCTCAATAACATCAAACCCTGTTATTAAACCAAGAAAAGCTGAGAAAAACCCCAAGGCTAATCCTAATGTACCACTATCATTTATAAGTGCTAACATTTTTTTAGATAATACAGGGTTAGTTTTAACCCCATAAAAACCCTTTGCCATAAAATAAATAGATAGTAATAAACAAATAAGGATTAATGACATAAATAATGCGCCACCCTCTAAAAATCTATTAAATAATGTTGTTCCTAATATTCCTGTAATAATTGCCATAATTCTAAGTGTTTTAAGTTTCATATATTAATATAAATGTTAAGTCTGCTTTACAAATATAATTAAATTTTAATGTAAAGCAAGCTTAACATTAAAAAAATTAAGCTATAGACACAATTTCTTCTTCTTTTAAATCAGCAATTTCCAGACCGCGTAAGTAAGTTAAGCTGACCCTCATTGATGAATGTCCCATAGCCTTTTGCAGCTTACTTAATGAGCCTGTTCGCTTGTATATTTCTATTGCTCCTGTGTGTCTAAAAGAATAAAGTGTTTGGTCAGTATTAATAAGATTACTTTTCTTCTTATATCTACTCCAAAGAGACTTGAAATAATCCTCATTAAACATCTTTCCAGAATTAGTAAATATATTATAAGGTTCATTTCTTCCTGTAAAGATATTTACCAAAGTATATCACTATAAGTTGGAGGGTATAAGTTTTATTCCTTAACTTAATAATCTAATTGTTAATCTAAAACTTTACAAAATGAAAAGAATTACACTTTTATTTTTATTAATTATAGCTCAGACTTCTATTTCACAGACTTTGCAAATGCCAAATATTCCAGCTGAAGGTGTGAACTATGAAACAACTACCTTAGATGATGTTATATTTATTTCGGATGAAGGTCCATGGGATTTTACTCAATTCAATAATTTGCCAGATCAAAGTGTTATCTCTATGCAGTCAATAGATGATTCTCCATATTCAAGTTCAAATTATCCTAACACTACCCACGTTAAATACAGTACTTCTGGCTCTGAAAGTGTTATTCAGTTTCCTGGATTTACTTCAAGTGGCTATACTTATAATGGAGAAAATAGTTTTATAACAAACAACTATGCAACTCCTCTAACTATTAATCCATACCCTTTTAATGTTGGTGACACTCATACAGATGCAGTATACGATATCCCTTTCACTTGTAGTATTTGCCCTCCTTCAATGTTTAGAGATCATGAAGTTGAAACTGAAGCTATTTCTTCAGGCTCTGTTACAATGCCAAATGGAACAGTATTTGAAAATGTTATGCTAGTTCGCTCTTTAGCTGTGTTTTCTGATGCTCAAACAGGATCATCACCATGTGTTAATACAAGAGAATCTTATTTTTTATGGGCAGCAGATATTGGAATACCTTTAGTCGAAAGTTTTAGCCAAGTAACAACTGGTGCTTGTGATTTTGATCCGATACAATTTACAAGATTTTATGAGTCAGAATCTGATTTCAATAATGGCGGCGGCGGCGGAACTGATTGTCCAGACGAATATTCTTTACCTATTGTTTGGAGAGACAACTTTGAGTGTTATAATCCTTTTGCAATTGATAACATCGAAGGATGGACAGCAATCGATGGAGAAGGAGGTACAACATGGGGAGCTACTGATGTAGATTTTGCCAACGAAAACTATGTTGGTTCTGGAATTATTTGGAATAATACACAAGCTATTCCCGCTGGAACTTCAGACATCTCTAACTACAACTCCTACGAGGGAAATCAAGGATTATATTTCTTTGCAGCAGGAGCAAATAGTACTGCTTACCCAAATAATGATTGGATGATAGGCCCTGAATTTACTATTAGTGGAGTTACTTCTCCATTGCTTACTTTTTGGGCTAAATCCGTAACTGACGCTTATGGATTAGACAGATTTGAGATTGGTATAGGAAGCTCTACAAATCCTGACAATTTCACTATAATATCTTCTGGCGAATATGAAGAAGCTCCTACAGTATGGACGCAATATCAATATGACTTAAGCGCCTACGATGGTCAAACAATTAGAGTCGGAATACATTGTGTAAGTGATGATTCTTTTATTTTGCAAATGGATTCATTTGTTGTAGAGGGAACATTAGGCTTAAATGATGTAGCCTCTTTAGATATGAATTTATATCCCAATCCTGTAAGTGGAAACTTTGTAACCATACAAACTCCAATTAATGGAGTTAAAAATGTTGAAGTTTTTGATATAATTGGAAATCGTTTAATCAATACATCATTAAATGCTGATACCTTAGAGATTAGTTCATTAAGTGCCGGAATGTATTTAGTGAAAGTAACAGTTGAAGGTCAAAGCAAAACATCTAAATTAATTATTAGATAAATTAATTTTAACTAACTAAAAAAAGGCTCTCAGAGCCTTTTTTTAGTTTAATAGTATACTGATGAATATTTTCTTTATCATTAATTTTCTATTAATAAAACTAATAACCCATAAGCATATCTTCTTCTTTTAAATCCTCAGTCAACATAGTCATATTCAACTGCTTGTCCTTGAACTCCAATTGACCAATGAATTTGAACTACTTTCCATTCACCATCAATCTTTTTTACAACTCCGCTATTTCTCACATTATTAATCTCTCCAGCTTCACCTTCTACAGAAAATGTAAAGTCTAGTCGTTGAGTATAGGACGCCATATCACCTCCAGAACTCATAACCATTTTAAAATCTCTTGTAGTAAACTTTGGATTTTTAATAGCTAACTGACCTATTATTGATGGTTCAATTTCATTCCAACCACTTAAATATTCGCCCTCATCAGTTCCAATTAATAGAGCGTCAGAAGAAAAAGTAGCTTTCGCTTGTTCTAAACTGCTATTAGTAAAAAAATCAAATTGGCCAGCAATAAAAGCTTTAGCTTCTTCATTTGCTTTTTCTATATCTACATTAGTATCATTACAGCTTAGCAGTAATAAGGAAATAGATAAAAAATAAATTATATTTTTCATTTTCATTTTTTTTATTATTATTAATGACTCAATTTAATAAAAACTATGCAATTAAACCATAGGCATATTTTTTCTATTAAAATCAGTGTGAATTATAGTTCTTAACACACGGCATGTTAAAACCTTTTTGATTTATATATAATATTTGATTTATTTAATAGTAATATTGCAAAAATTTTATTATTAAAGTAATGTCTCAAATTAAAAATATTGCAATCATCGCACATGTTGACCATGGTAAAACTACATTGGTAGATAAAATTATGTTTCATTGTCAATTATTCAGAGAAAATGAAAACAAAGGAGACTTAATATTAGACAATAACGAACTAGAAAGAGAAAGAGGTATTACAATTACTTCTAAAAATGTTTCAGTAATATATAAGGGAATAAAAATCAATATTATTGACACACCAGGTCACGCAGATTTTGGAGGTGAAGTAGAAAGGGTATTGAATATGGCAGATGGGGTTCTGCTTCTAGTTGATGCTTTTGAAGGACCAATGCCTCAAACAAGATTTGTTTTACAAAAGGCCATAGAACTTGGATTAAAGCCATGTGTTGTAATTAATAAAGTTGATAAAGAAAATTGCACGCCAGATGAAGTACATGAATCTGTATTTGATTTAATGTTTGAATTAGAGGCTGAGGAATGGCAACTAGATTTCCCCACAGTTTATGGCTCTGCTAAAGAAAACTGGATGAGTAATGACTGGAAAAATAAGACTGATAATATTGAACCACTATTAGATATGGTAATAAGTCATGTTCCTTCCCCTAAAATTGTAGAAGGAAATCTTCAAATGCTTATTACTTCATTAGACTACTCATCTTTTACAGGAAGAATAGCCATTGGAAGATTACAAAGAGGTAAGTTAATAAATGGCTCAAATATATCGCTCATTAAAACAGATAAGACAATAATAAAATCTAAAATAAAAGAATTACATGTTTTTGAAGGCTTAGGTCGTAAAAAAGTAAATATGGTTAATGCAGGAGATATTTGTGCAATAATAGGTTTAGAAAATTTTGAAATTGGAGATACAGTAGCTGACATTGAAAACCCTGAATCATTGAATTCAATATCCATTGATGAACCAACAATGAGTATGCTTTTCACCATAAATGATTCGCCTTTCTTTGGAAAAGACGGCAAATATGTAACTTCAAGACATATAAAAGAAAGACTAGAAAAAGAATTAGAAAAGAACTTAGCATTAAGGGTTGATCTTACAGATAGTCCAGATAAATTTATAGTTTACGGAAGAGGTGTTTTACATCTGTCAATTTTAATTGAAACGATGCGAAGAGAGGGATATGAACTTCAAATTGGACAACCTCAAGTTATAATAAAAGAAATTGATAATATTAAGTGTGAGCCTTTTGAAGAAATGACTATTGATTTACCAGAATCAGTTTCAGGTAAAGCAATTGAAATAGTTTCCTTGAGAAAAGGTGAAATGACAAATATGATTTCAAAAGGAAGTAGAATGGTCTGTGAATTTATAATTCCATCGAGAGGAATTATAGGTTTAAAAAACCAATTATTAACAGCAACTGCTGGTGAAGCAATAATGTCTCATAGGTTTAAAGACTATAAGCCCATCAAAGGAGGAGTTCCTGAAAGAATTAACGGTTCTCTAGTCTCAATGGAGAAAGGAATTGCAATTCCTTATTCAATTGATAAACTACAGGAAAGAGGTAAATTTTTTGTCAACCCTGGAGAAGAAATTTATGAAGGTCAAGTAATAGGTAAAAATTCAAGAGGAGATGATTTGGTTATTAATATAACCAAAACAAAAAAACTAAGTAATGTTAGGTCATCTGGTGCTGACGACAAAGCAAAGATAGTTCCTGCAATAAAATTTTCTTTAGAGGAAGCTTTAGAATATATTCAAAAAGATGAATATGTTGAAGTTACTCCTAGAAGTTTAAGACTTCGAAAAGTATATTTAAAGGAAGTGGAAAGAAAAAGAAATTAGAATATTATTACTATACATTAACTAAACATCTCTTACTTTAAGGAATTATTGTAATATTGTAGAATAATGAAAAAACCTATAACATATCTTTTGATTGCTCTCTTTCTAATTGGATGTAGTAAGGATAGTGATGAAGTCCCTGATGTTCCTGATGGACCCGACATACAGTTTTATACACTTACTATTTCAACCACTACAGGTGGTTCTGTAGATTCAGAAGGTGGTACATATGAACAAGGTGAGCAGATTACTATAACTGCCACACCTGAAGATGGGTATATATTTCAAAATTGGTCTGGAGATGAAAACTCCAGTGATAACCCATTAATAATTACAATGAATGATGATATTGATATTATAGCAAATTTTATTGTTAATGAAGTTTATTCATATAATTATAATGTTCCATCGCATGATTGGGAAAATTACTACACCCCTTGGTTGAGTGTTTATGAAATTTTATTCGAAGCTGGTTTGGAACAAACTCACTGGATGGCTCATGTAAACACCTATTATGGTGTTGGTGATTTTAATCTAGACGGATATTTAGATGTTAACACCAGTATTCCAAACAATGATGATGTTTTACATCATTATGATTATTTTATTTTAGATAATGGTTTAGGAGAGTATTTTTTAGATGAGAATTTTCCATATGAATCAGACACTGAAGTTTACCACTCAAGAAAAACCATAGTTGGTGATTTTAACTTAGACAATAAACCTGATGTATTTAGGCCTGCAGGTGCCCATGACCATTTAGGATATCCAAATATTGTTCTTAGTGGTCAAGATGGATATTCCCATAGTATTTTAAACAACATTCCACTGCTTCAGCCCCATACAGTTTGTTCTGGAGATATTGACAATGATGGTGATTTGGATGTTTTTCTTGCTCAAAGTGGTGAGAGTGATGGCTTTTTAATTAATAATGGAGATGCTACTTTTGAGTGGAAATGGATCTCTGAAGTAATTGATGATTTTGATAGTGGATATGTATATCCCGATGGAGGTTATGGTTATTATGGTATTTGGAGCTCTGAGATGACAGATGTTGATAATGATGGATTTATAGATTTAATTGTAGGAGGAAGATATAAGGATAACGATTATGATTCTATGTTTGATGGGCCAACAATATTTTGGGGAGATGGAAGTGGGAAATTTTATAATTCAAATTCTACTACTATATTTAATGAGGCAGATGTTATTGGTTATGCAGGATCAGATATTACACTCTCACAAGATTATGCTGTTAATGATGTAGATGGAGATGGTATAAATGATATTGTTGTTTATTCTACTTTAGATAATGAGGGAAATTTTTATCAAATAATAAAGGGACTACCTAATAGAGAATTTGAAGATAAAACTGTTGATTGGTTGCCAAACAATGTTATTAGTGGAACTTCACAGAGCACAAATCATGTATGGGTGAAATTAATGGATGTAGATAATAATGGCTTAATGGATATTGTAGAGGGTGAGCCATTAATTTGGATACCTGATGGTGTTTTTAGAACTTCCGTTAGATGGGAGTGGAATGGAGGAGGTTTCACACAAATAAATTAAAAAACATGAATCAGAAAAAGACAGTAAGTGAAGCAATTGAATATAGAAGATCTGTCAGAATTTTTAAAGATCAGGATTTAGATACAGAAAAGGTTAAGAAGTGTTTAGTTAACGCTAGTCTAGCTCCAAATAGCAGTAATTTACAAACCTGGGAATTTCTTCATATTACAGATAAAAAAACTATAAAGTCATTAGCTAAAGCTTGCTTTAATCAAAATGCAGCTAAAACTGCAAATCAGCTAGTAGTTTTTGTTGTAAGAAAAGATCTTTGGAGAAAAAGGGCTAAAGCAAATATTAATTTTTTGAATTCTGTTTTTGACAGTTATGCTAAAGATAGAACTGATAGAAGAAGAAATGCAGCTTTAAAATATTATAAAGTTCTTATACCCACCATGTATACAAGCTTCTTTGGTCTTTTAGGAATACTTAGGTACATGTTTTTTAATATAGTAGGATTATTCAGGCCTATATTTAGACAAGTTAGACGTAGTGATATGAGAATTGTATCCCATAAAAGCACTGCTTTAGCAGCTCAAAATTTTATGTTAAGTATGGCTGAGATTGGTTATGATACTTGTGCAATGGAAGGTTCAGATACAACTAGAGTAAAAAAAATATTAAAACTTCCTTCATCTGTTGAAATTAACATGATAGTTGGTTGTGGAATTAGACATGAAAAAGGAATTTATACCGAGAGATTTAGAATTCCTTTTGATCAGATTTATAAAGAAATATAACTATTTTCTTTAGTCAATTTTAATTCTATCATCTCTATTGGCTAGTTCCCAAGCCGTGTGAAAAATTAATCTTGTTCTAAGCTCTAATAAATCATATTGAATTTTTTCTACTGTATCTGTAGGCTGATGATAATCTTCATGTGTTCCACTAAAATAAAATATTATAGGAATGCCTTTTTGTGCAAAATTATAGTGATCTGATCTGTAATAAAATCTATCAGGATGATCTTCAGCATTAAAAACATAATCTAGATCTAGATCTAGATAAACACTATTTACTTCTTCATTAATATCATGTAACTCTTGACTTATTTTATCACTTCCAATAATGTATATGTATTCCCTATTTCTTTTTGGTCTTTGAGGATCTGTTCTACCTATCATATCTACATTTAGATTGGTTATAGTATTCATTAGTGGTACAATTGGATTGTCTGTATAATATTTTGACCCAATTAACCCCATTTCTTCAGCTGTTACATGTAAAAAAACAATTGATCGATTAGGTCCATAACCATTATCTGCAGCCTCTTGAAATGCTTCAGCTATTTCAAGTACCGCTACAGTGCCTGATCCATCATCATCAGCACCATTAAATATTTCACCATCTTCCATTCCAACATGATCAAGATGGGCGGATATTATGATATATTCATCTGGGAGCTTATTACCCTTAATATATGCAACTACATTTTTAGGCTTTATATCAGATTTTCCCCACCATCTTTCAAATCTTTTTGGTGGAGGTACCACTTGAAAATAGCTGGTTTCTTGTAAGGGGCTTATATTATTAGACACATAATGATCTTTTAAAAAATTAATAGCTAATTCTTGTCCTTTACTTGGAGTTCCTCTTCCTTCAAATTCATCAGATGCATATACATATAATTTCTCTTTAAGTTCTTCAGCCTTTATAGTTTTAGCATATTTAACTGCCTTTCTATCTTTTTTAATTTGACTAAATCCCTGAACTGTAAAAGAAATGAATAGTGCAAATGATAATATGTAAGTTGTTTTTTTAATTTTCATAATTACATTTTGATTTTTTACGCTGCTAATTCTTTCATGCTTGAAATAAAATGTTCTAAATCCTCTTCATTAGTATAAACATTTGGACTTATTCTACAGCCGACAACATTCTCGTGATTTATAGCCACGGTAAATATCTGATATTTATCTAAAAGAACTTTAGCTAGTTTTCCTGGGTCCATATTTTTAATTCCAACATTTGCAATTCCACAGCTTTTATGTTTTTCAATTGGAGTATTTATGACAACATTTTTTACTTTTCTTAATCGATCTGACCAATATCTTTGAATATACCTAAGTCTGTTTTCTTTACGATCCATACCAATCATCTCTTGATAGTCTAAAGCATTATCTATAGCTAGATCAGTATATACGGGATGCGTTCCAATATGATTTAGTCTTAGTATATTATCTTTTTCATGAACATGACTAGCGAGTAGGGGATTGATTTTCGAAATTTTATTTTTCGAAACATATAAAATTCCAACACCCAATGGTGTGCTTAACCATTTATGTAGACTAGACCCATAATAATCACAATTCAGCTCATTAATATTAACTTTAAAATGACCTACACAATGTGCTCCGTCTACCATAACTTCAACCCCATATTTGTGAGCCATATCACATATTTTTCTAATAGGAAGGATATGTCCAGTAATATTTATCATATGGCAAACCATTATAAGTTTTGTTTTAGAAGTAATTTGCTCTTCATACAATTTCACTATTTCTTCATCAGACTTTGGATGATTAGGTACAGAAATAATTTTATTGACTACACCATATCGTTTTGAAACTAGCTTAAACATCTGTTGCATTGCACCATAGTCTTGTGTTGCATATATTGCTTCATCACCTTTTTTCCAAGGAAAACCTCCAACAATAAGATCAAGGGATTCAGTAGTATTCCTTGTAACTACAAGCTCCTCAGGACTGCAGCTTAGAAATTTAGCTAATCTAGTTTCTATTCTTCTATTATCCTTATCTCTATGATACCTCATATAATAAGAGCCTTGAATATTTATTTTTTTTATATGGGAAATAAAATTATTTAATGTAGGGTTTGGTGTTATACAATAGTAGCCATTTTCAAGATTTAAATAGTCTTTCTTTAAAGTATAGTCTTCTCTAATTTTTTTCCAAAATTCTTTTTCTGAAAGATTATTTCTCTCAGAATAATCTATATAATTAACATTTGAGTCAAAAGAAAGAAATGGAGCACCAATAGCAGCAGTACCAAATGTTTTTAAAAAATCTCTCTTTTTCATAATAATCTACTTAGAAAGATACACTCTTTTTTATTAAATCTTCTCCTCTTTTAACAACTATTATTGTAGAATCACCAGAATCAAATTTAGACAATGCTTTCATATAGCCCATCATATCTTCAATAGAATATTCGCCCATTTTAATTACTATATCACCTTTAATCAATCCTGCTTTATCTGCAGGTCTACCTTCAGTAACACCATCTATTCTCATTCCACCTTTATTAAACATATAATCTGGCATAACACCTAATGACACTTTAAAGCTAGGAACTTCTTCAGTTTCATTTTTCGTTTTTCTAAAACTAAGTTTTCCATTATCATTAAGATCAGTAATAATTAAGTGAATATAATCAGAGATTTCTTTAATTCCTTCAAAATTTATTTTTTCAACATCATCACTTGGTTTATGATAATCAGAGTGTTGTCCTGTGAAAAAATGTAAAACTGGAATATCATTTATATAAAATGATGTATGATCAGAAGGGCCAACTCCAGATTCATTTTCAACTAGATTAAATAACTCATTATTAGAGTTTATGGTTTGTTTAAAAACAGGAGATGTACCTATGCCATATACGGCAAGTGATTTATCTTCTTTTAATCTACCAACCATATCTAGATTTATCATATAATTAATAGAGGAGAGGTCAATTGTAGAATTCTTTACAAAATAATTTGAACCAAGAAGTCCCATCTCTTCTCCAGAAAAAGCTATAAACAAGTAATTATTATTAAAATTAGTAGACTTCAGCTGACCTGCTAAATCTAGCATTAATGCTGTCCCACTAGCATTATCATCAGCCCCATTGTGTATTTCACTACCAACGTGAAGAGATCCTTGTCCACCATATCCAAGATGATCATAATGAGCACCAATAACTACAGTATGTTCTGCATTATTATCAATAAAACCTATTACATTTTTAGAAGATATCATGCTATCTTTTTCTGTTTCATCAAATGAGACTTGTCCATGAGGATTTGAAGGTTTATTAAAACTAAAATTTTGAAAATACTTATTTGAGCCTTTATCTTCTATTTTTAAGTTTTTAAATCTACTGGCTATATATTCTGCCGCAATTTGCTCACCTTTAGAACCTGTTCCTCTTCCTTCCAATTTATCATCAGACAAATAATTTACATCATCATTAATTCTATTTACATATGAAATATGTTGCTCACATGAAATAATGGTAATAAAAAGAATAAATTTTGCTAGAAATTTCATATTAATGTAATTAAATTTGCACAAAAATATAAAACCCTTTAGTTAATGAGAAACCTATTATCAATTTTATTTTTCGTATTAATTTATTCTTGTTTAGACACTTCTAATAAAAATGAATTAATATACCAAGATGAGAAGAATTTTAGCTCTATAAGACAGGTTACGTATGGAGGAGATAATGCAGAAGCCTATTGGAGTTTTGATGACAAGAAATTAGTTTTTCAATCAAACTATAAAAACTGGGGGTTGGAATGTGATCAAATGTTTTTAATGGATAGTGAAGAGAGTTTTGAATCAGATGTTCCGCAGATGATTAGTACAGGCTATGGAAGAACGACATGTGCATATTTTATGCCTGACAATAAACATATACTTTACGGTTCAACTCATTTAAAAGACAACAAATGCCCTGAAGTTCCACTAAGAAGAGAAGGAAAATATGTCTGGCCTATATATGACTCTTTTGACATATTTGTCTCAGATTTAGAAGGAAACATAGTTAATCAGTTAACAAAAGAAATAGGGTATGATGCAGAAGCTACCATTTCACCAAAAGGAGACAAGATAGTGTTTACTTCAACTAGGAGTGGTGATCTAGAATTATACACAATGAATCTTGACGGATCAGATGTTAAGCAAATTACTGATGTTTTAGGTTATGATGGAGGTGCTTTTTTCTCACCGGATGGATCAAAAATTATATTTCGAGCTTCTAGACCTAAGACTAAAGATGAAATTGATGAATACAAATCTCTGTTTTTACAAGGGTTAGTGCAACCAACAAATATGGAATTATTTATATGTAATTCTGACGGAAGTGATTTAAGGCAATTAACATTTTTAGGAAATGCAAATTGGAGTCCATTTTTCCACCCATCTGGAGAAAAAATAATTTTTTCTTCAAATTTTGAATCTGAGAGAGGTTTTCCATTTAATTTATATATGATTGATATTGATGGAAAAAACTTAAAAAGAGTCACTCATAGCGACACCTTTGATGCTTTTCCAGTTTTTTCAAATGATGGCAAGAAATTAGCATTTTCTTCAAATAGAAATAATGGAGGTACAAGGGATACAAATTTATTTATTGCCGAGTGGAAAGATTAATTTTTTAATTAATCATATTTTTTGAAGCAACGGTTCTAAAACCTAAATGTTCTAATGATGTATCTGGAGTTGCACTCATTTTAGCAGAAATTCTATAACTAATGCAGTATTCAATATTGCAAAGAAAGGATCCACCTTTTATAACTTTTTCTTGAGCATAAACATTGTTTGGATTAAAAGCATATTCTGCGCCTTTTGGGTTATGACATGCAGTGGGATTTACCAATAGTTCTTTATAATAATTAACATTATACCAATCTGAAGTCCACTCCCAAACATTTCCAGCCATTCCATAAAGACCAAAATCATTTGCTGGAAATGATTTCGTAGGAGCTAAGTTTTCAAAACCATCTGTTTTAGTGTTTTTAAACGGAAAAGTACCTTCCCATGTATTGGCATTATTTTTTAAAGAATCATAGCTGTTTCCCCAAAAATATATTGCATTTTCTTTGTTTGCTCTTGCAGCATATTCCCATTCAGCCTCTGTCGGGAGTCTTCTGTTTGCCCAATCGCAATATGCTAGTGCATCTTCGTAGGATATTTGCACTACAGGATAATCATCTTTATTATCAATAGAGTTATTTCCTTTTGGGTTTTTCCAATTTGCACCAATCTTCCATTTCCACCACTGAGATACATCTGAAAAATCTGTTATAGGCTCAGAGGTTTTGCTAAAAATTAATGAACCTGCTCTTAGAAGTGAGTCATGAAGTTTTTCTGTCCCTGGCGGTAATTGCATTGCTAAATCTTCCCAATCTATATCTCTTTCAGCTGTTGTTTTATAACCAGTTTCCGAAACGAAATCTCTAAACTGCTTGTTTGTTACAGGGGTTATATCCATATAGAAGCCATCCAAATGTACTTGATGCCTTGGTTTTTCATGAAACATTGCAAGGGAGTCATTATCTAAAGCTCCTTGATAAAAAGACCCCGCGGGGATCCATGCCATACCAGTGGGTGGGTGCGTTAAATTTTCTGTACAATTAAAAAGTAAAGCAAATAATATAAAATGACAATATTTCATTCATTTACATTTTTCTTATTTTTCTCTCCCACTTCCATGCTGATATGATGGCATCATCTATAGAATATTTTGGACTCCAGTTAAGTTTTAGCATTGCTTTAGAATTGTCTGCATATGCGCTTTCAACATCACCACTTCTTCTTCTGCCAATCACATAATTTAATTTAACTCCAGTAGATTTAATAAATGAATGAATAACTTCCAACACGCTAGTTCCTTTTCCTGTACCAATGTTATATACATCATAGTTAGATTCATTTTTGTTTTGAATTAGGTTTTCAATCGCTGCAATATGTGCATTTGCAAGATCTACTACATGAATATAATCTCTAATACAAGTACCATCAGGTGTGTTATAATCATCTCCAAATACTGTTATTTTTTCATGAATTCCAGCTGCTGTCTGGGTTATAAAAGGGATGAGATTTTGAGGCACACCTATAGGAAGTTCTCCGATGTTAGATGATTGGTGTGCTCCAATTGGATTAAAATATCTTAAGGAAATAATATTTAGATTAGAATTAGTTTTAGAATAGTCAAATAAAATCTCTTCGCTAATTTGTTTAGTATTTCCATAAGGAGATTCAGCTTTTTTTATAGGCTCTTCTTCTGTAATAGGAAAATTTTCTGCCTGTCCATATACGGTACAAGAAGAACTAAAAATTAAGTTAAAAGAATGGTTGAGTTTGTGAATTTCTTGTAGAATATATATTAAGCTGGATAAATTATTTTCATAATATTTAAGTGGATTCTCTACACTTTCTCCAACAGCTTTATAGGCAGCAAAATGTATTAACCCAATGGCATCGTCATGTTTGTTAAACAAAGACTTGACATCGTTTTTATTTTTTAAATCAAGTTTTTCAAAAAGTGGTTTTGAGTTTGAAATTTTATTTATTCCATCTAACACATCAATTGTACTATTAGATAAATCATCTACAATTACTACTTGAAATTTTCCAGATAATTCAACAGCAGTATGTGAGCCAATGTATCCTAAACCTCCAGTAACTATAATTTTATTTTCCTTCATTTTTATATGCTAGATGAGTGGAAATATACAAAAATTAAAATCACAAAAAATTAATTAATTCTCTATTTATTTTAGAATCATTGTATTTTAGTCACAAATACCATTTTTCTTTGTAAAAATTTTGATAATATCAAGGTTTTACACTAAATTGCTGTTTCCTCTAATTTTATAAATAACTATGCATTCATAGTGAATAACTACGGATTCTTAGTAAATTTATTCTCTTTTTATCATATTAGAGGAGAAATAATACTAATTAAATAATATATAATATGAAAAAACTTTACTCTATTTTATTTTTATTACTACCCTTATTTATGTTTAGTCAAACTACAGATTTACTAATAAGTAAATATGCTGAAGGTTCTAGTAATAATAAATTTCTCGAAATCTATAATGGTACAGGGGCAGACGTTGATTTATCAACCTACTCTTTATCATCATGCTCAAATGGGTGTAATACAGCAGATGAATTTGATTATCCAGATAATGTGACATTTCCAGCGGGAACAATCATTGCCAATGGAGATGTATATGTCGTAACCCACGGATCTGCAGATGCTACTATATTAGCTGAAGGAGACCAAACTCATACCTATTTAAGTAATGGGAATGATGTATATGCATTAACTCTTGCTGGTGCAACGGCAGATTCATATACTATTATTGACATTCTTGGTGATCTTACTGAGGTTAATGGTTCTGGTTGGGCTGTTGCTGATGAATCAAATGGTACAACCAATCATACATTAACTAGAAAAACTTCAGTCTGTAGTCCAAATCCTACTCCGCTAGGATCATTTGGAACAGACGCAGCCTCTTCAGAATGGGTTGTTGGTGATTCAGATTCCGGATGGGACACACTTGGTAGTTATACAACAGCATGTGTCTCTTCAACAACTGAATCAATTCCTTGGTCAAGCGACCTAGAGGGAGATTTAAGTGAGTTCACGACTTATCAAGCGAGTAGTGGTAGTGGTATGTGGGCCATAACTACAGCTAGATATAATTCAGGTGCTCAATCTGTATATCATAGTGATGCTAGTGGAGATCATGATAGTTGGTTATTAACACCAACATTTGATCTTTCAGGAGCTACTGCACCTGAGTTAAAATATTGGGATAATGAAAATTATGCTTCTTATTATGATAATCACGAAGTTTTAGTATCTGAAGACTATACTGATGATGTTGCAGCAGCAACATGGGTAGAACTTGCTGATGGAGTTTCTGATGAAGATACATGGGTTGAAAGAGGACCTTTAGCACTTCCAACTACTGGAACAGTTACTGTAGCCTTTAGATATGTTGGAAATTACGCTGATGAATGGTATTTAGATGATATATCAGTTGCAGAAGCGCCAATAGTATATGAATCAATTCCTTGGTCAAATGACCTAGAGGGAGATTTAAGTGAGTTCACGACTTATCAAGCGAGTAGTGGTAGTGGTATGTGGGCCATAACTACAGCTAGATATAATTCAGGTGCTCAATCTGTATATCATAGTGATGCTAGTGGAGATCATGATAGTTGGTTATTAACACCAACATTTGATCTTTCAGGAGCTACTGCACCTGAGTTAAAATATTGGGATAATGAAAATTATGCTTCTTATTATGATAATCACGAAGTTTTAGTATCTGAAGACTATACTGATGATGTTGCAGCAGCAACATGGGTAGAACTTGCTGATGGAGTTTCTGATGAAGATACATGGGTTGAA
>CABXHU010000014.1 GCA_902512065.1 uncultured Bacteroidota bacterium
AAACTAATTAATCTAAAGTTTAAAAATTTTAGTTTTAAGGGACTCAATAAATATAGAATTTTACTTATTATAGTTTCCTTAGCACTACTTGTTACTATCAAGGAAGCTTCTATACCAATTATTTTAGTAGTTTATTTTATAATATCTTATTTTACCTTAAGAAAAGTAAAATATCGATCTAATTAAGATTTTTTCCTTAGTTCAAAGTTTTGGCCTAAATAGACTTTTCTAACGGTTTCATCATCAGCTAGTTCCTCAGGTTTACCATCTTTAAGAATATTTCCTTCGAACATAAGGTATGTCCTGTCAGTTATTGCTAGGGTTTCACGAACATTATGATCTGTAATAAGTATACCAATATTTTTTTTAGTAAGCTTAGTAATTATCTTTTGAATATCTTCAACAGCTAGCGGATCAACTCCAGCAAATGGTTCATCTAGAAGTATGAAACTTGGATTAGTAGCAAGAGCTCTAGCTATTTCCGTTCTTCTTCTTTCACCACCTGAAAGTAAATCCCCTCTATTTTTTCTTATATGAGTTAAGCCAAACTCATCTAATAATGATTCCATTCTTTTATTTTGATCCTTTTTAGATAATTTGGTTAATTGCAGAACACTTAAAATATTATTTTCAACGCTCATTTTTCTAAAAACAGAAGCTTCTTGAGCTAAATACCCTATTCCATACTGAGCTCTCTTATACATTGGGAATTTAGTAATTTCTTCTTGATCTAGATAAATTTTTCCAGAATTAGGTTTTATTAGCCCTACAATCATATAAAATGAAGTTGTTTTTCCAGCACCATTTGGTCCAAGCAAGCCAACTATCTCTCCTTGTTTTAGATGTAAAGAAATATCTTTAACAACTTTCTTTCCAGAATAGGATTTCATTAAATTATCAGCCTTTAAAATCATCTATTTTGTCTTTTTTAATACTAACCTAGAAATAAATATACTTATTTGATATAAAATCATTACAGGAATCGCAACAATAATTTGACTAGCTACATCAGGAGGTGTAATAATTGCAGCAAAAGTTAAGACAATCAAGATTGCATATTTTCTATATTTAATTAATGATTTGGGTGTAACTACTCCTATTCTAGTTAAGAAAAATATTATTATAGGCAGCTCAAACATAATTCCACAAGCCAAACAAGAAGATCTAACTAATGCAATGTAAGAGCTAATATCAATTTCATTTAAGACTTCATTTGAAACTTGATAGCCTCCTAAAAAGTTAATTGAAAGAGGCGCTACAACATAATAACCAAATAGAACGCCAAGAAAAAATAAAAAAGAGCAAATAAATATAAATCCTCTAGACTTAGTTTTCTCTTTTTTTAATAAACCAGGACTTATAAACTTCCATAATTCGTAAATAACATATGGAAAGGATATGATAAAACCTCCAATTATAGACGTCCATATATGAGCAGAAAACTGTCCACCCATTGTTCTATTTTGAATAACAAATGGAAATTCAGTACCACAAAAGTTAGTTTCAACACCAATAATAGTTGCTGTTTCACACAAAAACCTATAAGTTGGGAAAGACATATTTTTTGGCCCAAATATTATGGTGTCAAATATAAAATCCTTCATTATAAAGCAAGCAAATCCTGTTATTATAATTGCAAACATTGATCTAAGGATATGCCATCTTAATTCTTCAAGATGTTCCAAAAATGACATGTTATCAACTTGATTGTTGCTCACTATACTATACCTTCTTTAATTAGACTTTGGATATGCAAAACCCCAACATACTTATTTTTTTCAGCTACAATTAACTGGGATATTTTGTTTGTTTTCATAATAGATAAAGCTTTTGTCGCAAGCATATTTTTGCTTATTATTTTAGGATTTTTACTCATTATTTCATGAGCTTTAACTTTAGATATATCCTGGCTTTTTAGCAATTGACGCCTTAGGTCACCATCAGTTATTACACCAATAATTTTGTTTTTCTCCATTACAACTGCAATCCCCAACATTTTATTGGAAATTTCAATAATTACATCTTTCATTAAGTCTGAAGCATCTACCTTGGGAAGAGATTTTGAGTTAATTACATCTTCAACCTTTAAGAATAACCTTTTTCCTAGACTTCCTCCAGGATGATATTTTGCAAAATCATTTGATGAAAATCCCCTTAGTTTTACTAAACAAACAGCAATTGCATCACCTATAACAAGTTGAGCAGTAGTACTTGTAGTAGGAGCTAGATTATTAGGGCATGCTTCTGTATCTACATAACTATTAATTACAATATCTGATTTTTCAGACAAATAACTATTGGTCTCACCTGTTATAGCTATAAGTTTATTTGAGGTTTTTTTTATATAAGGAACTAATGCTTTGATCTCAGGAGTATTCCCACTTTTAGAAATACAAATAATTATGTCATATTTTTGAATTAGTCCTAAATCTCCATGAATTGCATCAGCAGCATGCATAAAAATTGAAGGGGTTCCAGTAGAATTAAATGTTGCTACAATTTTTTGAGCAATAATAGCGCTTTTTCCTATACCACTTACAATTACTCTTCCTTTTGATTTACTAATTAAGTTTACTGCCTTTTCAAAATCTTTACTTAGCAGTTTAGATAGATTTTTAATACTACTCGCTTGAAGCTCAATAGTCTCTTTGGCAAAACTTAAAACAGAATTTATTTCTTTCAAAATTTATTATTTCTGCATCCAATAAATTGAGTTAAAATTTCAAATGCATTTTATTATACAAAAAAACAAAATTTTTACTAAAGAATTTCTTAAAATTATCATAATATCTTATCTTAATAGTAGTATAAAAAATGATATACTATAGTGATTAAATGAAAATCAACGATAACCTTATCTATGATTCATTAAAAAAATTTTTTGGTTTTGATGAATTTAAAGGACTCCAAAAGCAAGTAATATCCAGTATATGTGAAAATAAGGACACTTTTGTTGTCATGCCAACAGGTGGTGGTAAATCCTTGTGTTACCAATTGCCAGCTCTTATAAAAGAAGGTACTGCAATTGTTGTTTCACCCCTTATTGCACTAATGAAAAATCAAGTGGATCATATTAGAGGATTCTCTAATGTAGATGGAATAGCACATGTTTTAAATTCTTCTTTAACAAAAGATCAGCAGGAAAATGTTAAGACTGATGTAAAAAATGGAATTACTAAGCTCTTATATATGGCTCCAGAATCACTTTCAAAGAATTCTAACATAGATTTCCTTAAATCAACTAATATTTCTCTAATAGCTGTAGATGAGGCTCATTGTATAAGTGAATGGGGGCATGATTTTAGGCCAGAATATAGAAATCTTAGGTTAATAGCTGATAAAATTCAAAACAACATTCCTATTATTGCTCTTACTGCAACAGCAACACCTAAGGTTCAATCAGATATATTAAAAAATTTAAATATTACTGATGCGAAGATTTTTAAGGCATCATTTAACAGACCAAATCTGTTTTATGAAGTGCGCTATAAGAATGATACGGTAAATTCAGATCTTATTAAATTTATTAAGAACAACAGTAATAAATCAGGAATTATATACTGTTTAAGTAGAAAAAAAGTTGAAAAAATAACTAATTTATTACAGCTTAATGATATAAAAGCATTGCATTATCATGCAGGATTAGACTCCAAGACAAGATCTGATAATCAGGATTCTTTTTTAAAAGAAGATGTTGATGTTGTTGTTGCTACAATTGCCTTTGGAATGGGTATTGATAAACCTAATATAAGATTTGTAATTCATTATGATGTCCCAAAAAGTTTAGAAGGATATTATCAAGAAACCGGTAGAGCAGGAAGAGATGGGGGAGAAGGGCATTGTTTGGCTTTTTACTCTTATAAGGATATTGAAAAACTTGAAAAATTTATTACATCAAAACCTAATTCTGAACAACAACTATCTTCATTGTTACTTGAAGAAATGGTTTCTTATTGTGAAACATCTATTTCCAGAAGAAAATATTTACTTAATTATTTTGGTGAAGAATTTGATAATGAAAAAGGTGAAGGAGGGATGCTAGATGATAATATGGTTAATCCGAAGAAAAAAATAGATGTAAAAAATCAAATTATTTTATTGCTTAATCTTATTAGTGAAACTAAACAGATATATAAATCTAAGGAATTAGTAGATATTTTGATTGGAAATGAAACAGCTATGATTAAATCTCATAAATTAAATGAAAAGGAATTATTTGGTAATGGAAAAGATTTTAAAAAACCATTTTGGATAGGATTAATAAGACAACTAGTTGTTTCTGGTTTATTAGAAAGAAATATAGAATCTTATGGTATTATTTTAATTAAGGATAAAGGAAATAAATTTCTATCTAACCCAGAAAAATTTATGATTTCAAGGGATCATGAATATAAAAATGTTGATAAAATTTTAAGTCAAACAAAGTCAGATTTTTCTGCTGATCTAGAATTAATGTCAATTCTAAAAAAATTAAGAAAGCAAATTGCAAATAAGCTAAACCTTCCTCCTTATATAATATTTCAGGATCCATCCCTTGAGGATATGACATTGAAATATCCTATAACAATTGACGAAATGGCTAATATCTATGGAGTTGGTGAAGGAAAAGCGAATAAATATGGTAAAGAATTCATTGATTTAATATCAAAATATATAGAAGAGAACGATATTACTAGGATTGATGATTTTATTGTAAAAAGTTCAGGATCAAATTCAGCACTTAAACTTTATATAATTCAAAGTGTAGACAGGAAAATGTCTTTTGATGATATTATTTCTGCAAAAGGGATTGAAATGGAAGATTTTGTTAAAGAAATGGAATCAATTGTTTATTCTGGCACTAAAATAGATATATCATATTGTATTGATGAAATTTTAGATGAGGAACAGCAAAGTGAACTATACGATTATTTTATAGAATCTGAGAGTGATGATATTGAAAAAGCTATGGAGGAATTTGATGGAGATTATGAAGATATTGAGTTGAGAATCTATAGGCTAAAATTTTTAAGTGATGTTGCAAATTAGATTTATTCATTTTAATGATTAATTGTATATTCGCTCAAATTTTTTATTATGAAAGAAGGTATATATGCAAATCTTGAAACAACTAAAGGATTAATTGTTGTTTCATTAGAATATGAAAAGACTCCTGGAACAGTCGGAAATTTTATTTCCCTAGCCGAAGGAAAAATAAAAAACTCTCATAAAAAAACAGGAACTCCTTACTATGATGGAATAATTTTTCATAGGGTTATTAATGATTTTATGATTCAATGTGGTTGTCCTTTGGGAAATGGAACTGGAGATCCAGGATACAAATTTGATGACGAGTTTCATAATGATCTTAAACATAATGGCGAAGGAATTCTATCTATGGCTAATGCGGGGCCTGGAACTAATGGGAGTCAATTTTTTATAACACATGTAGAAACCCCATGGTTAGACAATAAACATACTGTTTTTGGTAAAGTAATAGATGGGATCTCAGTAGTAAATTCTATTGAACAAGGTGATAAAATTATAAAATTGACAATAAGTAGAGTAGGAGATCAAGCTGAAAGTTTCGATTCTTTAGATTCTTTTAACCAATTTAATAATCTAAAAGAAGAAAGACACAATAAAATAAAATTAGATCTCGATAATAAAATTGATGAAATTTCAAAGGGTTTTAAGATAACTGATTCAGGATTACGTTATAAAATAATTTCAGAAAATAACGGAAATAAACCAAAAGTTGGTGATACAGTTAAAGTTCATTATAAGGGGCAATTAATTGACGGAACAGTTTTTGACTCTTCTTATAATAGAAATGAGCCAATTGAGTTTAAGCTTGGTATAGGACAGGTTATTAAAGGCTGGGATGAAGGTATAGGTTTGCTGAGTATTGGAGAAAAGGCAACATTCTTAATTCCAAGTAATTTAGCTTATGGTGAAATGGGTACCGGAGGTATAATCCCCCCTAATGCCGCTCTAATTTTTGATGTTGAGTTAGTTGGTATTAACTAGTTTTCCATTTTATATTACAACCTATACTAGGTTTTTGCAGCTTTTCATTTATCCTGCCTTGAATTAAACAATCAATAGCATGATTTAAATCATTTCCATCACATGGAAGATTATTTCCAGGTCTTGAATCATCTAGTTGACCTCTGTAAATTAATTCCATGTTTGTATCATAAAGATAGAAATCAGGTGTGCAAGCTGCATCATAATCTAATGCCGTTTGTTGAGTTTCATCATAAAGGTAGGAAAAGCTAAAATTATATTCAATTGCATTTTCTTTCATAAGTTCAGGACCATCTTCAGGATAATTTAAAACATCATTGCTTGAAATAGCTATAAATTTTATAGATTCTTGATGCTTGTTTGCTATTTCAACAATAGTTTTGTTTACATGCTTAACATATGGGCAGTGATTACATATAAACATTATAACTGTTCCTTTATCTCCTTTTAATTCATCAAGTGATTTAAGCGTATTAGATGTAACATCTAAAAGATTAAAATTAGGAGCTTTAGTACCTAATAAAACCATATTTGAGGGGGTTTTTGCCATTTTACAAATTTAAGAAATTGTTGTAATTTTAAAAATATATATTATGAAAGTATTATACATTTATAAGGATTTTTATTGCTAATAGATCTAAATAACTGCTCTGTTTTGAACAAAATAACATTTGAAGATTTTTTGAAAATTGATATTAGGGTTGGGACTATTGTTTCTGCGGAGTCTTTTGCTGAAGCAATTAAACCAGCATATAAATTAAAAATTGATTTTGGGGAGCTAGGTATATTAAATTCTTCTGCTCAAATTACCCATAGATATTCATTTGAGGATTTAGTTGGTAAACAAATAATAGCAGTTATAAATTTCCCTAAAAAACAAATTGCAAATTTTATGAGTGAATGTCTTGTGCTAGGGGCTGTAAATGAAAAAGATGTAATATTGATTTCTACTGAAGATACAGTTATGAATGGTCTAAGGATTCATTAAATTAGAATTGATCGCTAAAATAAATTGCATTAACTAATAATTTATTTGTTCCATACCAGAAAGCCCTAAAGCTTGTATTGTCTGTTATAGAAATAATTTTTCCTTTTTTTATTTTATTTATTTTTAAAGGAACAGTATGTTTTAAGTTATTAAGATTTTCTTCAGATATATAACCGCTTAATAGAGGTTTTTCTGAATATATTATAGGATTATTATAGCTATCTTTTTCAGCTTCAATAAATATTGTACTATTTCTAAAAAGTGAAATAGAGCTATTCTTAAATCCAAAATTAATTGGATGAGTTCTATCAATATTAGCACTAAATATTGCACCTCCTATTGCTTGCGCTCCAAGGTAATTTCTTTTTTGTTCAAAATTTATATGTTTTGCTGTAAGCTTATTCTCTTTATAATTAAATTTTACCAGATTTGTTTTTTCTGCCCACTTTATCGAATTTTTATATGCTATAAGCGTTCCACCATCTTCTATCCATTCTTTAATTTTAGAGGAATTGTTATCATTTAATCCTCTGCTACTAGGCATTATTATAGTGGTATATTTTTTAATATTTGCTGAGGATAAGTTCCTTACATCAAGTTTAGTTATATTAATATTATATCTGGTATCAAATAGATGCCATATTTCCCCCGCATCATATGCGCTAATTCCATCTCCAACTAATAAGGCTATTTTTTGCTTATTGATTTTTCTAAAGTTATTACTTCCTAAATCAATCCCTTCACTAATTCCAGTTTCTACTCCATGGATGGTTATAGAATTTTCTTTAGCAATTTTGTCAAGAAATTTATATGTATTCTCAATTTCTTTGTTAAAAACAGGAATTAATATTGTTCCATAGTCAAATGTTTTTCCTTCTATTTTAAATCTTTTTAATGAAACTTTAGCAATCATATTATTATTTAAAATTTCATCTAACACTTTTGGAGTATAGTATTCATGCCATTCCATTAAATATGCATAGTTTGTCTTTTTTGTTACTCCTCCATTGTTTAGCGTAAGAATATTAGAGTTTTTTGTTTTTTCTGCAATATTCATATCAATATTCATATCATAATCTAAATTAAAGGCTAGGGGAAATGTCCACGCAGATACATCATAAAATAAACTGTCTTTGAATTCAGTCCTAGACTCAAACATAGCATTAATTAGTTTTGATTTTTTTTGATTTTTAGGAATAACAAATGCATAATCCTTTTTATAGCTCACCCCTTTATGTATTACGTCTTTTTTAATTCCATAAAAATCTATTTCATGTCTTTTTAAGATTTCTGCTAAATGGATAGTTTTAGCTCTATCTTTGCTATCACCAAAGATTATTCCTTTATTTTTAGATTTTAATGCTTCTTCTCTAGAATTTTTATAGAAGTCATATTGATATTCTAATAAATTTTCTCTCAGGTTTAACCCAGCTTTTAAGGTTGAAATAGCAGCTGTAAATTGATTTTTAATAGTAAATGGAAAAGTAAGTATTCCATTATCACTCTCTTGAATATGTCCTCTTGAACTAGCTTGTTCAAATAGTATTCCAATACCGCCATTTATGTCTGGAAAAGTTGATCCTTTACCATAATAAAAATCATCAAAACTTTCTTCAGAATAATATAGCGACCCTATCTCATTAAATTCTTTAACGTGATATTCAGCTATCATTTTTGTTAATTTTTGATTTAATACTGGAGTTAAAGGATGAGTTCTTGAGGGAATTCCAGGTTGAAAGAAGAAAGTTGCATTTGTCCCCATTTCGTGATGATCCGTTAAGATGTTTGGAGCCCATTCATTATAACTTTTAATTCTTGCTCTTGACTCTGGAAGTTGAACAGGAAGCCAATCTCTGTTCATATCAAACCAGTAATGATTTGTTCTAGCACCAGGCCATATCTCATTATATTCTCTATCATTAGGATCTGGATTTAAATTCATATTCCTATTTGTGTTTGCCCAATATGCAAAACGTTGCAATCCATCGGGATTAAAAGAGGGGTCTAATAATATTACAGTATTTTCTAATAAACTCTCTATAAAATTACTTTTAGAGGCAGCTAAATAGTATGCTAGTAATAAGCTTGCATTAGATCCACTAGGTTCATTTCCATGAATGGAGAATCCTTGATAAATTACTAAAGGTGAACTGGTTAAATCTACTGTTTTACCCCCGTTTGTTATAGCTTTATGTTCTCTTTTTATTTTATCAATATTTTTATGATTGTTTTTAGAGGTTATTGTAAGTAAAACCAACGGCCTATCTTCAAATGTATGTCCTCTATTTTCAATTGTTATCCTTTCAGATGATTTTGCAAGTTCTTGCATATATTGAATTAGCTTATCATGGGTAATATGCCATTCACCAACTTGATAGCCTATAACACTCTCAGGAGTTGGAATTGATTCATCAAAAAGATTGTTTTGATTAGAAAAATAGTAATCTAAATCTAAGGATGAATTTTGTGCATGTAGATTCAAAAAAAAGCTAAATAAAAGCAATAATAGATACCTCATAAAAAAATATTTAGAGTAAATAATAGATAAAATAGGTTTAAGATAATAGACTATATGTCTTCAAACTCAACATCAGTGAATTCACTTGAATCATTTTCATCTTCACTAGCTGCATCACCACTCTCAGACTCATCACTTTCTTTATTTTCATCAGAAGTTTCTTCTGTGTCGTTTTTTACTTCTTCATCATTTTCAGGCTCTTCAGTTACAGTTTCAGTAGTTGCATCTTCTTTTTGATAATCTTTTTGGTGTCTTTCACTAATCACTTCTTCACCTTTTTCTTTAATGATATAATCAGTCATCTCTTGTAAATTGCTATTGAATTCACTAAAATCTTCTTTATATAAATAAATTTTGTGTTTTTTATAGTGAAAAGATCCATCATCATTTGTGAATTTTTTACTTTCAGTTAATGTTAAATAATAGTCTCCAGCTTTGGTAGATCTCACATCAAAAAAGTATGTTCTTCTACCAGCTCTTAGTGTTTTTGAAAAAATTTCTTCTCTCTCCATTGGTCAGGTTTTATATTAATATATTTTGTTTAGATTTCAAAAATCTTAAAAAAAAATCAAGAACACAACTTATTCTATACTTTCTTTTTTAATTATCTGCTTGTTATACAGCTGTTTATAGTACCCATTTTGACTAATTAGTTGATTATGAGTACCAGATTGAATTATGCTCCCATTTTCAAGAACAATTATATTATTAGCGCTTTTTATTGATGAAATCCTATGACTAATTATTATAGTGGAAATATTTTTTGTGTAACTGTCTAGAGATTTTAGGATTAACTCTTCTGTTTGAGTATCCATCGCTGAGAGACAGTCATCTAATATTAATATTTTAGGTTTTTTAATTAAGGCTCTAGCTATAGAGATTCTTTGTTTTTGTCCTCCGCTTAAGTTTATTCCTCTTTCACCAAGAATTGTGTCATAACCTTTTTCAAAATTTGAGATTTCATTGTGAATTGCAGCTGTTTTACATGCTTTAATTACTTCATCTTTAGTTGCATTTTCAATTCCAAATTTAACATTATTTATTATTGTGTCTGAAAACAGAAATGTGTCTTGAGGAACATATCCTATCTGTTTTCTTAGTGAATTTAAATTTATTTTTTTGATAGGAATATTATCAATTAATATCTCGCCATTATCAATATCATATAATCGACATAAAAGATTCATTAATGTAGATTTACCAGATCCAGTACCCCCTGTAATACCTAATTTATCAATAGATTTTATACTAAAGTTTATATTGTTTGTCGCTGCTATCCCAGTTTCTTTATATTTATAGTTGACATTATTAAAGGTAATTTTCCCTAATATATTTGATGTGTCATTTGGATTGAAATTAGTTATTTCTGATCTCTCATTTAAAAACTCATTTATTCTTTTCTGAGAAGCTTCAGCTTGTTGAATAATTGAGCTTATCCAACCTATCGATGCTACAGGCCATGTTAACATATTAACATAAATAATAAATTCAGCTATTATTCCAATATCGCTGATTGTCCCATCTAAATATTGTTTTCCACCAATATATATTACAAGTAGGTTGCTTAAACCAATCAACAATATCATTAAAGGAAAAAATAGGGCTTGAACTTTTGCTAAATTAATTTGATTCATTTTATTTTCTGAGGATAAAACATCAAATGATTTTGATGTTTTATCCTGAATAACATAAGATTTGACTATTTGAATACCTGTAAAAAATTCTTGAGTATATGATGATAATTTTGAAAGTGATTCTTGAACTATAGTGCTTCGTTGATTTATTAATTTACTTAGTTTATATATTGTGATTGATAAAATTGGCAGCGGACATATTGTATAAAAAGTTAATTCAGGAGATTGTCTATACATATAAAATATTACAATTATAAGCAGCGTAATAGTGTTTATAGAATACATTACAGCTGGTCCTACATACATTCTTACTCTGGAAACATCCTCGCTAATTCTATTCATTAAATCTCCTGTTTTATTTCTTTTATAAAAATTTAGAGATAGGTTTTGATATTGGCTATATATTTCATTTTTTAAATCAAATTCAATATATCTTGATACATTTATTATAGTCTGTCTTGTTAAAAATGTAAAAAAACCAGATAATACAGCAGCTAATAGGATAAGGAATATATTCTGAATAAGCTCATTTTCTACTATTGATTGATCAATTATTAGATTTCTTCTATATTGATCTATAATATTTATTGAATTTCTTACTAATCCTGGAGTAAATAAAAGTAATATTCTAGCAATTATTACTATAATAACTCCAAACAATAGGTTTAATCTATATTTGTAAAAATATTTATTTAGGTATTTTAATTCTTTCACTGATTATAAATTCTTTCTAATAAATTTTAATAGTATCTTGCGCAAAATTAAATTAAAGTATTTAATTAAAGTTCTTTAAAATGCTTACTAGAAGACATATTCGCTTAAAAATAATGCAAATTATCTACGCATTAAAAATTTCTGATTTCGAATATACAAAAGAGACAGAGAAAAATCTCTTAGATAGCATAGATTCTATGTATGATTTGTACTTAATTTTAATCTCTTTACTAGTAGAGTTATTAAAAAAGGCAGAAACCAAATTCCTAATTTCTAAACAAAAACTTTTAACTGACAATAACAATCATTTTGATAATCAGAAAATTATCAAAAATCAATTATTAAATTATTTTAAAGTAAATGAGTTATTTAATCATGAGATAAAAAAGAGATCTTTAGATGTATGGGGGATGGATTTTAAATATGTTGATTTAATATACGATCAATTAATAAAAAGTAATTTTTATTCTGAGTATTTGACAAGTAGTGAGCTTTCTTTTAAAAATGATAAAAATTTTGTTTCGAAGTTATATAAAGACATCATAGTTAATGATGAGAAGCTGTATAGTTACTTAGAAGATAAAAATATTAATTGGATTGATGATTTGCCATTGGTAAATACAATTATTTTAAAACTAATAAATAAGTCTAAAAAAGTAAATACTAAAAGATATTTATTGCCAAAATTATATAAGGACAGTCAGGATAAATTATTTGCGAAAAAATTACTTAAAACAACATTAGAAAATTATAGTAAATACAATAAGGAAATTTCTAAAAAAACTAAAAACTGGGATTCTGAAAGGATAGCAAAACTAGATTATATAATGTTAAACATGGCAGTTTGTGAACTTATGGAGTTCAAGACTATTCCAATTAAAGTAACTTTAAATGAATATATTGAGATATCAAAAGAGTATTCAACACCAAAAAGTAATATATTTATAAATGGTGTTTTAGACAGCATTGTAAAAGATTTTACTAAAAAACACAAAATAATTAAAGAGGGTAGAGGTTTGTATGAATAACAATTTTTTATATTTTTACAGCTAAATATAATTTTTTAATAAATGAAAAACATACTATTTTTATTATCATTCTTTTTCCTTTACTCCTGTGGTGATGATCCCTTTAGCAAGGTAAAATCTGAAAATGTTCAAAAAGCATCAGTAAGAGATAATTCCACCACTAATTCTCCAATTATGACTTTTGACAAGACAGTTCATGATTTTGGTACTATTCAAGATGGAACCCCTGTAGAAACTGTTTTTTCTTATACTAACACGGGCGAAAGTCCTTTAGTTATTACAGATATTAAAAGTACATGTGGTTGTACAGTTCCTAGAGATTGGAGCAGAGAGCCATTAAGTCCTGGAGAATCGTCACAATTTACTGTTAAATTTAATGGAAAGGGTTTTAATAAGACTTCTAAAACAGTTACAGTTGCTGCAAATACTGCAACTGGTAGAGAAACAGTTAAGATAACAGCATTTATTAATAATCCAGAAATGGCGAAAATTAAGAATAAACCAGAGAAGCAAATACCAAGTCAGTAGTAGAATAATATATGAATAATAGCTTTTTTATTCTTGGGATTTTATTGGTTACTTATTTTTTTATAATAAGACCTCAGCTTAATCAATCTAAAGCAGAAAAGAAATTTAAGACTGAACTAAAAAGAGGTGATAGGATAGTTACAATTGGAGGGATTTATGGAACTGTAAATGATGTGAATAATAAAGAAAAAACCTGTATTATTGCAACTATGGCTGGAAAAATTAAAATAAATATTTCTGCTATTTCTATAAGTAAAACGAGTAAGCTTAATGAGAAAAAATAATCATTAAGCTCTTTGTTGTTTTTTAGTTAATCCATTTTATTATATTTTTGTCATGTAGTTCATTATTGTGAATGTATAAAAAGATAATTCTTCCTTTCTTATTTTTATTTGATCCTGAAAAAGTTCACAATTTTACTTTCTTATTTTTTAAAATAAGTTTAAATCTTCCTTTTATTGGGTTTTTTGTAGAGAAAATATATTCAGTAAAAAACAAAAAACTGGAGAGAAAACTATTTGGATTGGAGTTTAAAAATCCAGTAGGATTGGCTGCAGGATTTGATAAGAATGCTAAACTATATAAAGAATTGAGTCGCTTTGGTTTTGGTTTTGTAGAGATTGGAACCGTAACTCCAGAACCTCAACAAGGCAATCCAAAGAAACGATTATTCAGATTAACTAATGATCAAGGCATTATTAATAGAATGGGCTTTAATAATGATGGAATGATTAAGGTTGCTTTGCGCTTAAAGAAAAACAAAAGCATCTTAATTGGTGGTAATATTGGAAAAAATAAGAATACCCCAAACACTAATGCAGTTAATGATTATTTGCTATGTTTTAATCACTTGTATGATTTTGTTGACTACTTTGTTGTAAACGTAAGCTCTCCCAACACACCAAATTTAAGAGAATTACAAAACAAGGATTCTTTATCACTTATATTAAAATCCTTAAAAGATGAAAATTTAAAAAAAACTAAACCAAAACCAATATTACTAAAAATCTCTCCAGATTTGTCTTATCAGAATCTTTCGGAAATAGTAGATTTAGTTCTTTCCTTAAAAATAGATGGAATTATAGCAACCAATACTACTGTTAATAGAGATAATTTAATTTCAAAGCATAAAAATGAGCCTGGAGGACTAAGTGGTAGGCCAGTTACAAAAAAATCTAATGAAGTAATTAGATATATTAATAAAAAAAGTAACGGATTAATTCCAATAATTGGAGTAGGAGGTATACATTCTGCTCAGGATGCTATTGATAAAATTAAGGCGGGAGCAGATCTAGTTCAAATATACACTGGGTTTATTTATGAAGGTCCATCATTAATAAAGTCTATAAATAAAGCATTAGTTGATTTAAACTAATTTATTTTACTATAAATTTTACGTTTTCTTCTCTACCGTTTGAAATAATATTAAGAAAATAAATGCCAGAGTCTATTGATTCTATTTTGATTGCTAAATCAGATTTTGAAGAAACAATTTTATCTAATATAACTCTCCCATTAACATCAAATATTAAATATCTTTCAGGAATACTCCCCCTATTTAATTTAATATTGATTGTGTGTTCAGATGGATTGGGATAAACACTAAAGTTGTTAATATTAATTTCTGATAAGCCTAAATAACTAGTGCTTATTTGTGTGTCTTCTTCCCATTCAAAATTTGTGTTTGTATGAATAAGAAGATCATTATCTGTTTCTAATCTATACCATTCTATTCCAGCAAAACCCTGACTTGGATCATCATTAGAAAGCCCATCTCCTTGAGTATCATATATAGTAAATGTATAGCATTCAGAAGCTACAACATCTAGCACATGAGTGTATTCCCCAGATGAACTATAAGGCCCTCCAGAATCTAGTATTGTTCCTAAACTATCTTTAAATTCCCATGTGTTTTGATTAATTCCATTAGCAACATTTATAGTTAGATTTACAGTAGTTGTTTCATATATGTTTGAATCATAACTAATATAAGCTGGAAAGACCTTTGTTATTGAAGATGAATTTGAATTTGTAATAGTAAGAGTAACATCATAATCTCCAAGGTTATATGTGTGTGAAGGGTTTTGAATATCGTAGTCAATCACATCATCACCGTCAACATCCCATTGCCATGAAACTGCTCCAACGCTTGTGTCAGTAAAGTCAACAGTCATAGTGTCATCGCAATTTTGATTTTCATCAGAAGTAAAATCAACATTAAACGATGGACATTCATAATAAGATTTAAATGTATGATAGCCGGCATACATCCTAGCATATTGACCATTAGTTAATGAGTTTGTGCATGACTGAGGTGAGTAAGACATGATATTTGAAGTATCTGGATCAAAGAATTGACCCTGAGCATCTGTATCGTTTCCAGTATAAACACAACTAACGTTGCTTACATTGCTTCCATTTAATTGAGGGTCAGCAGGTGTATCACATATTTGATCTCCACCATAGGAGCAATTTAAACCACTTACTAATTCAGTAGTTAATGTGCCGTTTTGGACTCCATGAGTATGGATTAGGTTCCAATGATGTCCAAATTCATGAAGTAATGTATCACCATCTGCATTAGTTGTACATTGATTGTCCATAACAATCACATCATAATATTGATTGGAACTTCCAGGAAGATAGGTGTAACCGCATATTCCATTTCCTCCAGAAGTAATTGATTCAACAAAATATATATTTAGAATATCTGGCTGATTATATGAATAGAGACTTCCTTGTTCATCCGTATCGAAAGCATACAAGTTATTATCAGCTATGTAGTTTATATCATCACATATATTCATTTCTAAAAAAGAATTTACTAGGTATGAATTGGCTTCTTCAATTTCTGCTATGATATCTGAAGCGGATATTGCAGATGTGCCATTTGCTTGTGTAACTATATGAATTTTTACAGGAACATTAGTTATAGCAGTTGATGTTTTGTTTGCTTTTAACTGGTAGTATTTTTTTTCATAATTTTCAAGAATTTCTCTTTTTTCATCCATACGGTTAAAATAATCTTCAGGAACTTCAGTTCCACAAAAATTATTAATATTTTGCGCTGATGAATTTATTGAAAATATAATTGCGATTATAAATAGTATTTTTTTCATATAATTATTGAATTGAACGTAAAAATAATTAATTTTTTATGAAATTTTAAGCATGGAGAGTATATTAATTTCTTTTTTTATTGCTAGTTTTTTTCTTGCACTTGCACCTGGTCCAGACAATTTCTTTGTTTTAACCTTTAGTGCTAAATATGGAAAAACACTTGGATTTTATACTGTTTTAGGATTGGTTTCAGGTTGTTTTATTCACACAACCTTTGTAGCCTTTGGCGTTTCAGCATTAATTGTAAGTAATCCTTTTCTTGTTTCTGTATTAAAATATATTGGAGCAATATATCTGTTATTTGTTGCAATAAAAGTATATAATTCTGAAAATCAAATAACAGATATTCCGGATAGAATGAATAAAAAAAACAAGTTTAAGGTATTTTTAAATGGCTTTTTAATGAATATGTTAAATCCTAAGATTTTAATTTTCTTTTTAGCATTTTTTCCAACTTTTATTTTTAGTGATTACATAAATCCAGTTATTCAGTTTTATATTCTAGGAGGAATTTTTATGTCAATTACTTTTATTGTTTTTACTACAATTGTCTTCATGTCTTCTTTTATTAACAATAATTTTAAAAAGTTTAAAGTCTACACTGAGTTATTGAAATGGATTAACATTATTGTCTTAATTTCAATTGCAATAATGATACTATTTTTTGAAAATTAAGCTAATTTTATACATCTTAGCTATTTGAAATGTCAACTATTAAAATTATTGAATGTCCTAGAGATGCAATGCAAAGCATTAAGGAATTTATTCCAACAGATCATAAGTTGAGATATCTTCAGTCTTTAGTAGATGTAGGTTTTGATACCATAGATATTGGAAGTTTTGTTTCAAGTAAAGTTATACCGCAACTATCTGATTCAGCAGAAGTTATCGATAGAATTAATTTAACTAATAATACCAAATTGTTGGTTATCATTGCAAATAAAAGAGGCGCCTTAGAGGCATGCACTCATGCTAAAATTTCATATTTAGGATACCCCTTTTCAATTTCAGAAAATTTCCAAATGAGAAATACTAATAAGACAATAAAAGAATCAGAAAAGGTTTTAATGGATATACAGGAGGTTTGCTTAAGTCATAATAAGGAATTGGTAGTTTATTTATCTATGGGTTTTGGAAATCCTTATGGTGACCCTTGGAGTTTTGAAATAGTAGATAAATGGATTTCAAAATTGGTTGATCGGGGTGTTAAGATAATTTCATTAAGTGATACTATTGGTTCTGCAGATGCCAATTCTATAGGTCAATTATTTCAAAACATATCAAAAAAGTATAAGGATATTGAGTTTGGGGTTCATCTTCATACAAACCCTAGATTATGGTATAATAAGGTTGAGGCTGCCTATGAGGCTGGATGTAGGCGGTTTGATGGAGCAATAAAAGGTTTTGGCGGATGTCCTATGGCTTCCGATAAGCTAGTAGGTAATATGCCAACTGAAAAATTAATTTCTTTTATTACTGAAAGAAACATTGCTTCAAGTGTTAATTTATTACGTTTTGAAAGTGCTTTTAATAATTCTCTTGAAATATTTAATAGATATAAATAGTATTTTTTGATCAAAAAATACTATAAAAGGATAATAAATACATTACGCTAATCTTAGTTTAATTAATTATCAATTTATTTTCATTAGAGGAAATATTGTTTTTTACTTGGATAATGTATTCTCCTTTTTCAATATACTTTTTATTATCCTTGTCATATAAATTGTTATTAATAAAATTTAATCCTTTATCCAAGTTATAAGTTTTGTTAAAAATTATTCCGGAGTCATTTTTAACAAGAAAATCAACTTGAGACTTATTTTTAGAAAAGATAACGACTTCAATATTTGGCTCCATCGTATTCCCATACCAATTTTTTGAACCCCATCTAGATGAAAATTTTACTTTATCTATATCATAAATATATAGTTCACTATCTAATATATTCTGATTTAATTTTTGAAGCACTTCTATATTTGTTACATAAATAGACCTCCCATGTGTGCCTACTATTAAATCATTTTCTCTTGGATGAATAACTAAATCATGAACTGGAGTATTTGGTAATCCACCACTAAAAGCAAAAAATATATTTCCATAATCTAAAGAGGCATATAATCCATGGTCTGTTCCTACGTATATAAGTTTTTCATTTTTTAAATCTTCAATTATTACATTAACTGGCTCATCAGGGATATTATGACCTATCTTACTCCAATTTAAACCATAATCCTCAGAGACATATACCATAGACTCAAAATTATCCCATCTATAACCATTTAGCGATAAATAAACTCTACTCTCTTTAAATTTTGAAGGATATATTCCACTTACCCACATTTTTTTAGGCAAAGAACTACTAATATTTTTCCAAGTAAAACCACCATCTTTTGAGATATGAATTAAGCCATCATCACTACCAACATAAATCAAACCATACTTTAATTCAGACTCAATAATAGTAGTTAAAGTGCCATAACTTACATTGCCTTTTATGCCACCATTTGTAAGATCAGCTGACAAGGTTTCAAAATCCTTTCCTTGGTTTAAAGACCTATGAAATTTATTGGATCCCATATAAAGAATGTCTTGATTATGTCTAGATAAATAAATTGGCGTTTCCCAATTCCATCTATATGGCTTCTCTCCTAATTTATGACTAGGAGTAATTCTTTTTCTTTCACCTGTTCGCGTATTAACTCTAGCATAATTTCCAAATTGAGATCCTGTATATACTGTCTCGTTATCTCTAAAATCTATTTCAGTTTGCATACCATCTCCTCCAAGAATAGATTTCCAAGGATATTGACCTGAACTATGCCATCTTAAACTTGACTTATAATCTGATGGTCCCATCCATACACCATTATCTTGAAGACCTCCATAAACATTATATGGATCATTCATATCAATATTTATATCATAAAATTGACCTACAGAAGTGCTATTATGCTTCATCCAATTCTTACCAGCATCATATGAAATATTCAAACCACCATCATTACCTGCGATAAGATGACCGGATCTATTAGGGTTTACCCACAAAGCTTGATGATCACCATGCATATTATCAAAGCCTATAGACTCCCATGTTTTTCCAAAATCAATTGATTTCAAAAGAGGAACACCTAATACGTATAATTTTGCTGGATCTTGAGGGTCTACCCTAATCTCTCCAAAATAATAACCATAAGAGAAGTAAAGATTACTTAATTCATCCTCATTTACCTTCTTCCATGTTATTCCATAATCTTGAGAAGAATAAACTTCTGCTCCTATTACTGGAGTTTCATAAAGCAAACTATTTGAGTCTTCTAAAAATTCAACTAGAGAAATTGGATCAATACTTCCATCTGTAACTAATTGTTTTATTTTATCAGATTTGTATTCAGAAGGAAATCTATTTGATCTAAGGAATTTGTTCAATTTTTTATCAGATAATTTTAGAAAATCACTAATTGAAATATCTCTCAACATATCTTTAGTAAGATCATCATTCTTTTTTTTAGATGGAGTAGAAGCTCTTCTATCCTGATTATCTAAGATTGCATATATAATGTTTGGATTTGATTTAGATATATCTAACCCAATTCTACCTGTTCCTTCTGTATCAGGGAATCCACTTAATCCGCCCGATATCTCTTTCCAATTTTCACCACCATCAGTTGATTTAAATATGCCAGATCCTAATCCTGAACCATCAAAATTCCAAGCCATTCTTTTTCTCTCCCACATTGATAGATAGAGAATGTCAGGATTAGATGGGTCAATGACTAAATCAATTGCACCTGTCATATCATTGATAAAGAGAGTATTTCTCCATGTAACCCCTCCGTCTGTTGTCTTATATAAACCTCTATCCTTATTTGAAGAATATAAATGACCTAATGAAGCCACCCATATAATATTATTATCTTCGGGATGAATTACGATTCTACCTATATGATGAGATCCTTTTAATCCTATATGAGCCCAATCTTTTCCTCCATTAGAAGATTTATAAATTCCATTCCCAGAATAAGAAGATCTACTTGAATTATTTTCACCCGTACCTACATAGATTATATCATTTTCCCAATCAACCTCAATATCTCCTATTGTCATCACCATCTGATTATCAAAAATAGGGTTAAAGCTATTTCCATTATTTGTGGTTTCCCATAATCCTCCAGAAGCATATGCAACATAAAAATGAGATGGGTCTTTTGGATTAACTGACAAATCAGTTACTCTTCCACTCATAACTGTAGGACCTATATTTCTGAAATTAATATTTTTTACTATAGAATTTTCTTCTAAGTAAACCCTGTCTAAATATCCATTAAATCTTTCTTCAGTAGATGTAGCTAAGGGATAATTAGGCTTTTTATTATTCTTTTGAGAATAAGCATTATTTATAAAAAATAATATTAATAATAATTTTAATATTTTAATCATTGGTTTAAGTTTGAATTTATTGTTCATTTAATTTAAAAAAAAAATTGCCAACTGAAAAATTAGTCTGCTTTATAGAACATAATAATATTAATTCTGATATAAATCCGTTGCGTTTAAACACTACATTTAATAATTCTTTTGGAATTTTTAACAGATATAAATAGCCCTTATTTAAAATTATTCTAAATAATTTTTTTTAATTCTAATTCTTGTCTATATTTGCACTATTAATAATTAATCTAAATAAAAATTATGAAAAATTTTAAACTATTAATGCTGTTATTTTGTTTAAGTACAAGCTTTATTTTTTCACAAAATGCAGCTGAAACACTTATGGCAAAAGGCGACGGTCTTGTTATGGGCGGTTATGGTGAAGTACATTTAAATGTAAATGAGGATGCAAACAATAAAGTTGATGTTCATAGATTAGTAACTCTTTTAGGATATAACTTTAATGATAAAGTTCAGTTTGTGTCTGAAATTGAGTTTGAGCATGTTAAGGAAGTTTATGTTGAACAAGCTTTTCTTAGTTATGCAATGACTGACAATCTTAATTTAAGAGCAGGATTAATGCTTGTTCCTATGGGGATTGTTAATGAATATCATGAGCCTACAACATTTAATGGTGTTGAAAGACCAGGAATGGATAAATCAATTATTCCTTCAACTTGGAGAGAAATAGGTTTTGGTTTTAATGGTAGAATGGACAATTCATCTTTAAAGTATCAATTGTATTTATTCAATGGATTCAAATCTGATGGTTTAGGTGGATCTAATGGTATAAGGAGCGGTAGACAAAAAGGAGCAGAGGCAGTGTGGAACACTACTAATGTTTCTTTTGATGTAGATTGGTATGGAGTTGCAGGTCTTAAATTAGGTGTTTCTGGTTACTTTGGAGACTCTAATGTAGATGAAGGAGCTGACGTTTCAGGAGTTGGTATTTCAATGATAGGATTTGATGCTAGATATACTAAAGATAGATTTGGCATGAGAGGTCAATACATAACAACTTCAATTGATGGCTCTGAAGAGTATAATACAGCATGGGATTCAGATCTTGGGTCTGAGATGAACGGTTGGTACATGGAAGCTTCATATAACTTAATGGCATCTGATAAAAGTGAAAGACTTGATTTATTTGCTAGATACTCGAATTATGATACTCATGCAGGAGTAGCTGGTTCGTTAACTCGTAATGATGCATATAATAGAAATGTGTTAACTACAGGTTTATCATGGCATGTAGCTGATGGAGCTGTATTTAAAATGGATTACCAAATTAAAGGTGACGAAGGATCTGATGACAACTCATCAGTTCTTAATTTCGGATTTGGAGTTTGGTTTTAATTTGTTTTGTTTAGTTATAGTTTAGTTTTTACTAACCTATAGAAGTAGATTAGTCAGGTAGAAGAGAAGGTTGCTTTTTGTAACTTTCTTTTCTCATATTAAAAAAAGTATTAAAATGAAAATTAGAAACGTAGTATTACTATTTTTTATTTCAAGTTTATTTTTATCTATCAATCCTTTAGATAGAATTCAAAAAAGAGTTGATAAGGAAATTAAATCTACTTTTGAAATTGATAGTTATAATTTAGAAATCATATCTGTTGATGAGTTGATTTCTAACACATTACCATCATCATTTACTGATAATTTTAAAAAAATAATTACAAACAATGAAATAGTTGGGTATTCTTATTACTCCAAAGCACCTAGCTTGTATAATCTGTATGATTATTTAATTATATTAGATAAAGATTTAAAAATTAAAAAATCTAAAATTTTAGCATATAGGGAGGATTATGGTGGTGAGATTGCTAGTAGAAGATGGCTTAAGCAATTTATTGGCATGACATGGTCTGATTCATATAAATATTCAAAAGATATATCTGCAATTTCTGGGGCAACAATATCTGTAAAATCAATGATAATAGCCGTAGAGAACTTCATGGTCTCAATTAAAATTTTGGATGAAAACAACATTATAAGATGAAACTAAATGGCCTAATTTATAATCTACCAGGTGAATTAAGGAACTTAATAATCCCTTTTGTAGTAGTATTATCAATTGGATATTTTGTCGGAGTAATGTTTATTGACCACACTTCTTCATTAAATCCTAAAGGAATACAAGATAATTATTTAGGAAATGAGGTTAAAGAGCCTACAGATGTAATAAAGTTTAAAAAGAGCAGTTATCAAATGTTTAATTTAATTCATACCCATGTAATTTCAATGGCTATTATCTTTTTTATAATGGGATTGTTACTTTCAATTACAGATTTGAATAAATATTTGAAGGGGTTTTTAATTATAGAACCATTTTGTTCTATTATAGTAACATTTTTTGGTATTTACTATTTATGGACTGGTGTTTTATGGATGAAATATTTAATATTTATTTCATCTATTCTAATGACATTTGTTTTTTTTATCAGTGCTTTTATTGTCTTATATCAGTCTATTTTTATAAAAAAATAAATACATCTTTCCACGTATTAACATCTAATTTTAAAATTGTATATTTACACGCAATTAATTAATAATTGCAATGAAACATCATCAAAACAAAATAGTTGGAGAAGCTCTTACTTATGATGATGTACTGCTGATTCCAGCCTATTCAAAAATACTTCCTAGAGACGTAGAGATAAAAACTAAATTTTCAAAGAATATATTATTGAATATTCCTATAATCTCTGCAGCAATGGATACAGTTACTGAAAGTAGAATGGCAATTGCAATAGCTCAAGAAGGAGGTATAGGAGTTTTACACAAAAACATGTCTATTGAAGCTCAAGCAAAAAAGGTAAGAAAGGTTAAAAGAGCAGAAAGCGGGATGATTATTGATCCAATCACCCTACCACTAGACTCTATTGTTAGTGATGCGAAACTGAGTATGAAAGAAAATAAAATTGGAGGTATTCCTATTGTAGATGATAAAGGAATTTTAAAAGGAATAGTTACAAATAGAGACCTTAGGTTTGAAAAGAATAATTCAAGAGGAATTACTGAGGTAATGACAAAAAAGAATTTAATAACTGTTGGTGAGGGAACTTCTTTGACTGAGGCTGAAGTTATTTTGCAAAAAAATAAGATTGAAAAATTACCCGTAATAGATAAAAAGAAAAAACTAATTGGCTTAATTACTTTTAGAGATATTACAAAATTAAGACTAAAGCCAAATGCTAATAAAGATGTTTATGGTAGATTAAGGGTAGCAGCAGCAATTGGAGTCACTAATGACTCTTTTGAAAGAGCACAAGCTCTAGTTAATTCTGGTGTTGATGCAATAGTAGTTGATACTGCTCATGGACACTCAGAAAGAGTAGTTAGCTTGCTTAAACAATTAAAGAAAAACCTAAAAAATATTGATATAATTATAGGAAATATTGCAACAGTAGAAGCTGCTAAATTTCTTGTCAAAGCTGGTGCTGATGGTATTAAAGTTGGAATAGGTCCTGGGTCAATTTGTACAACTAGAGTAGTTGCTGGAGTTGGATATCCTCAATTTTCAGCTATTTTAGAGGTTTCTAATGCTATAAAATCATCAGGAGTCCCTGTGATAGCAGATGGAGGAATTAAATATACTGGTGATATTTCAAAAGCGATTGCTGCTGGAGCAGATTGTGTTATGTTGGGGTCATTATTAGCCGGAACTAAAGAATCTCCTGGAGAGACTATTATTTATGAGGGTAGAAAGTTCAAATCATATAGAGGCATGGGTTCATTAGAAGCAATGAAAAAGGGTAGTGGTGATAGATATTTTCAGGAATTTGAAACTGAAGTCTCAAAACTTGTACCTGAAGGTATTGTTGGTAGAGTTCCATATAAAGGAGAATTAACTGAAAGTATACATCAATTTATTGGAGGTTTAAAAGCGGGAATGGGATATTGTGGTGCAAAAAATATTAAATTACTACAAGAAAATTCAAAATTTGTAAAAATAACTTCATCTGGAATTACAGAAAGTCATCCCCATGGTGTTAATATTACCAAAGAAGCACCTAATTACTCTAGATAATCACTCATGTTTTAATTAATATTTTTATTTTTGATCAAAAATAAAATTAATGCATAGATTATATATATTTATTTTAGTTTTCCCATTAATCACATTTTCTCAGGTAAATGATGAAGATGTTTTATTTAAAATTAATAATCAGCCTGTTTATGCAGAAGAGTTTATTAGAGTATATAATAAGAATATTGAATTAATTAATGATGAATCCCAAAAAGATATTGATAATTATCTTGAACTTTATATAAATTATAAACTAAAATTATCTGATGCTTATTTAAGAAAATTAGATCAAAAAGATAGTTATAAAAGTGAACTAAATAAATATTCTAGACAATTAAAATCATCTTTTTTAACAGATAAAATAACTGAGGAAAAATTAATTTTAGAGGCTTATGGTCGCACAAAGCAAGAAGTAAATATTTCTCATATTTTAATTAGGATTAATGAAGACAATAATGATACTATTAAAGCCTATAATAAGGTTTTAAATTTAAGAGCAAGTTTATTAAATAACAATATAGATTCAGTTATTAATACTTACCATAATAGCAAGGATATTATCATTGAAAATTTAGGTTATTTTTCTGCTTTTAAAATGATATATGCATTTGAAAATGTAGCTTATCACACTAGAGTGGGTGAAGTCTCAATGCCATTTAGAACTCGATTTGGATATCATATCTTAAAAGTAAATGATAAAAGAGTTTCTTTAGGAGAAGTAACAGTTGGGCATATAATGATATATAAGAACAAGCCAGGGGCAAGAGAAAAGATATACAGTTTATATGATTCAATTGCTAAAGGATCAAATTTTGAATCATTAGCAAAAAAATATTCTGAGGATAAGAATACTTCTTTTAAAGGGGGAAAACTAAATTCTTTCTCAAGTGGTCAATTAAATTCAATTGAATTTGAGGATATGGCTTTCAGCTTAAATGATAAAAATGAAATTTCATCACCAGTAGAGACAAAACTTGGGTGGCATATTATTAAGTTGTACTCCAAGAGCAAATTAAAACCTATTGAAGACATGAAATCTGTTTTATCTAATAAGATAAAAAGAAGCTCACGTTCTTCTATTATTTCAGATTCATTTTATCAAATGCTATTAGATAAATATGAAATAAATTATGATAATAACAATCTGAAATATTTTGAATCTATAATTAATGACGAATATTTCAAAAATTCATGGTTAATTCCAGATGATTTAAATCAGAATAATAATCTAATTACTATTGGAAATAG
>CABXHU010000015.1 GCA_902512065.1 uncultured Bacteroidota bacterium
ATAATAAAAAATTGTAAATTTATTAATTATGAAAAAGTTTTTAGCTGCATTATGTATAGTTCTTTCTTCTCCATTTTATGGTCAAACCAATTTTAATGCTGGTATCTCAATGGGAGGTAATGATTTAAATTATGGAAGCACATTTTTTTATAACACAAATAATGTTGTAATCGGTTCAGTTTATTTATTTGATGAATGGACTAATAGTGCGGAGATTCATACTTTAAGTAATGAAAGGTTTCTTGTAAGAAATATTAATCTGAATATTAATAGAAATGCTTTTGAAGCAAAATTAAATGAATCTGATTCAATTTTTTCATTCAACTTTAATAACATAAAAAAAATAGTTATAAACGATAAAACCTTTAAGAATTATTTTTACAATGATGACAATAGGGTGTATGAAATAATTTATGAAAGTGAAAAATTTTCTATTATGAAAGGGTTTTCAATTAAGCTTGTTTCTAAGGGAACAAATCCAATGGTAAATAGGCCTAATGATAAATATGCTAAGTTTTCATCTTATTTTGTTAAAAAACATAATAGCATTAAGCCTTTTAGATTGAGAAAGAAATCTATTTATAATTTATTAGATAACGATAAAGACATAATTTCAAGACTAGACTTTTATATAAGCAGTGAAAATCTCTCGTACAAAAGCGAGGATGATATCGCCCAGATTTTGGATTATGCATTTAATCTTTAATGATTTTAAATTAGGAGTAAATTTTTTACTCCTTTTTTTTTGAAAAATTTATGATTTTAATTTTTATAAATTATTTTTGTCTAACTCAAATTCCAAATGCAATATAAAGCACGAAAAAAAGCAATAATACTTTTAGCTGACGGCACAATTTTTTATGGTAAGGCTATTGGAAAAGATGGCTCAGCTTTTGGTGAGGTTTGTTTTAATACTGGAATGACTGGATACCAGGAAATATTTACTGACCCCTCTTATTTTGGTCAGCTAATAGTAACTACAAATGCACATATTGGTAACTATGGAGTAAATGATCAGGAAGTTGAGTCTGATAGCATAAAAATTGCTGGTTTAATTTGTAAGAATTTTAATTATAATTATTTCCGAGATGCTGCAGATGATTCATTAGAAAACTTCTTTATAAAAAATAATCTATTTGCAATTTCAGATGTTGATACAAGAGCTCTAGTTTCATACATCAGGGATAATGGTGCTATGAATGCAGTAATTTCTACTGAGGTTGATTCAATTGATAAGCTAAAAGAACAACTTCAGACGATTCCAAATATGGATGGCCTAGAACTTGCATCTGAGGTATCCACTAAGGAGTCTTATTTTTACGGAAATGAGAATGCTAAGTACAAAGTTGCAGCATTAGATTTAGGAATTAAGAAAAATATTTTAAGGAATTTATCCAATAGAGATTGTTACATTAAGGTTTTTCCTTATGATAGTTCTTTTGAAGAAATGTTTTCTTGGAGTCCAGATGGATATTTTTTGTCTAATGGCCCTGGAGATCCAAAGCCATTATTAAATGCTCAAAATGTGGCTAAAGAAGTTATAGACAAAAACCTACCTCTTTTTGGTATTTGCCTAGGTCATCAGATCATTGCTTTAGCTAATGGAGTTTCTACCTATAAGATGCATAATGGGCATAGAGGAATAAATCATCCAGTAAAAAATCTCATTACTGGTAAAGGAGAGATAACATCTCAAAATCATGGCTTTGCAGTTAATAGAAAAGAAGCTGAAGAAAATAAAGAAATTGAAATTACTCATGTTCATTTAAATGATCATACTATTGCAGGAATTTCCATGAAAAATAAAAACTGTTTTTCAGTACAATACCATCCTGAAGCAAGTCCTGGACCTCATGATGCTTCATATCTTTTTGATACCTTTATAGAAAATATTGAAAAATCTAAAAAAGGAACATAGTGTCTGTTATAGATAAAATAATTGCAAGACAAATTTTTGATTCAAGAGGTAATCCTACTGTAGAGGTAGATGTGATTACAAAAAGCGGAAAGCTAGGAAGAGCTGCTGTACCTTCAGGAGCATCCACCGGCGAGCATGAAGCTGTAGAACTAAGAGATTCAGCAGATGATTATTGTGGAAAAGGTGTCTTAAAAGCTGTTAGAAATGTTAATGATATAATATCAAAAGAACTTATTGGAAAATCTGTTTTTGATCAAAGGGTAATTGATGAATTAATGATTTCTTTAGATGGGACAAAGAATAAATCTGTTCTTGGTGCTAATGCTATTTTAGGAGTTTCACTAGCAGTAGCTAAAGCAGCTGCAAAAGAAAAGCAAATTTCATTATATGCATATTTAGGAGGAAGCTCTGTAAATAAATTGCCAGTTCCAATGATGAATATAATAAATGGAGGATCACATAGTGACGCCCCTATAGCATTTCAGGAATTTATGATAATACCAGTTTTAGCTAAAAGCTTTTCACATGCTATGCAAATGGGAACAGAAATATTTCATTCATTAAAAAATGTTTTAAAAGACAGAAATTTAACTACAAGTGTAGGGGATGAAGGAGGATTTGCTCCAAAGCTTGATGGAACTGAAGATGCACTGGAAACTATAAAAACAGCTGTAACTAATGCAGGATATAGTTTTGGTAAACAGGTTATGGTAGCACTAGATTGTGCTGCTTCCGAGTTTTATCAAGATGGAAGCTACGATTATACAATATTTGAAGGATCTGCTGGAATAGTTAGGGATAGTAAGCAGCAAGCAGATTATTTGGCTGAATTAGCAGAAAAATATCCTATTATTTCAATTGAAGACGGAATGGATGAAAACGATTGGGATGGATGGAAGTATTTGACTGAAAAAATTGGAGATAAAGTACAATTAGTTGGTGATGATTTATTTGTTACTAACGTTGAGCGATTATCTAGAGGAATAAGTGAATCCATTGCAAATTCAATATTAATTAAAGTAAATCAGATTGGCACACTTTCAGAAACAATTGATGCCGTATCAATGGCTCATCAGGCAGGCTATACTACAGTAATGTCGCATAGGTCAGGGGAAACGGAAGATAATACAATTGCAGACCTTTCAGTGGCTTTATCTACAGGCCAAATAAAAACCGGATCTGCTTCTAGAAGTGATAGAATGTCTAAGTATAATCAATTGCTTAGAATAGAAGAAGAACTATCTAGCAAGGCAGTTTATCCTCAAATGACTGCTTTTAAAATTTCTTAATCTTAAAATCAACAGCGAATATTCTTTAATATTCGAGAGAAATTTTGTAAATTTGCACAGAATTTTCAACAACTTTTAACTGTGTCGGAAAAAGCAACATTAAACATTAATGGAGGTAGTTATGACCTACCTATACTCAAGAGCTCTGAGGGTGAACTTTGCGTTGAAATAAGTAAACTTAGAGGACTCTCTGATGGTGTTACAACTATCGATAGAGGCTTTAAGAATACTGCTTCATGTGAAAGTAAAATAACTTATTTAGATGGTGAAAAGGGTATTTTAAGATACAGAGGTTATTCTATTGAAGAGCTAGCAAGTAAAGCTTCATTTCTAGAGGTTGCATACTTACTGATTTTTGGAGAACTTCCTACTAAAGATGAATTAGAACAATTTCATCATGACATAATTGAGGAAAGCATAGTAAATGATGATGTAAAGAAAATTGTTGATGCATTCCCAGGTGCCGCTCACCCTATGGGTGTTTTATCAAGTTTAACAAGCGCCTTAACAGCTTTTAATCCTGATGATGTTTCATTAGATTATGACAGAAGCAAGGAGGAGATGTATACTACCATTGTAAAAGTAATGGGTAAGATTCCTGTTCTTATTGCTTGGGCATTTAGAAAAAAGAATGGCTATCCATTAGAGTATTCTAGTAAAACCAGGAATTTAGGATATGTTGAGAATATTCTTCAAATGATGTTTAAAAGACAAAATGAAGATTATGTTCAAAATAAAGTATTAGTTGATGTATTAAATAAGCTTTTAATTCTTCATGCTGATCATGAACAGAATTGCTCTACTTCAACAGTTAGAATTGTAGGATCTGCTCATGCAGGTTTATTTGCCTCTATTTCTGCAGGAATTTCAGCTCTTTGGGGTCCTTTGCATGGAGGTGCAAATCAAGCTGTCTTGGAAATGTTTAATGCCATTAAGGAAGATGGTGGAGACACTCAAAAATATATTAATAAAGCAAAAGATAAAGAGGATCCATTTAGATTAATGGGATTCGGCCATAGAGTATATAAGAATTATGATCCTAGAGCAAAAATAATTAAGGAAGCAGCTCATGATGTATTAGAAACATTAGGCATTGATGATCCTGTGTTAGATATAGCAAAAGCTCTTGAAATACAAGCATTAAAAGATCAATACTTTGTTGATAGAAAACTATATCCAAATGTTGATTTTTATTCCGGAGTAATCTATAGAGCAATGGGTATTCCTTCAGACATGTATACAGTAATGTTTGCACTGGGAAGATTACCAGGATGGATTGCTCAATGGAGAGAAATGAGGTTAATGAATGAGCCAATTGGACGTCCTAGACAATTATATACTGGGAGTACACTAAGAAAATTCAAATCAATTTCTAAGAGATAATTTACCTTTCTCAATCACACTTTCTTTGTATCTTTATTGAATGTTAAATCTCAATGTAAATAATGAGACTTCAAAACTAAAAGCAGTTGTATTAGGAACAGCTTTAAGTTTAGGTCCTACTCCAAAACTAGAGGATTGTTATGATCCTAAAAGCAGGGAGCATGTACTTAATAATACCTACCCTATAGAGGAAGATTTAACTCAAGAAATGCAAGAATTCTATGATGTATTAAAAAAATACAATGTAACAATTTATAGACCTGAAAAAATTGAAAATTACAATCAAATCTTTTCAAGAGACATTGCTTTTGTAATAGAGAATAAATTTGTCTTTGCAAATGTTGTTGAAGATAGAGCAAAAGAAATTCAAGGAATTAAACATGTTTATGATCAAATTGAAGATCAGAATATAATTCACTTACCTGAATCCTGCCATGTTGAAGGAGGAGATGTAATGCTATGCGGGAATTATGTTTTTATTGGAACATACTCAGCAGATGATTATTCAAAATATATTACAGCAAGAACTAACTCTCAAGCTGTAAATGTTATAGAAAAATTGTTCCCAAATAAAACAATTATACCTTTTGAGCTATTGAAATCTAATGATGATGCAAGAAATAGCGCACTTCATTTAGACTGCTGCTTGCAGCCTGTTGGAAATAATAAAGCCATTACATGTCCTGATGGATTTTTAGATAAGAATCAATATCAATGGATTGTTGATTTATTTGGAGCAGACAATATATTTGAAATAAGCAGAGAGGAAATGTACAATATGCACTGCAATATTTTTTCAATAGATAAAAATGTTGTTGTAAGTGATAAGGCTTTTACTAGACTAAATACATGGTTGGAAGAAAATAATTTTATTGTAGAGAAAATAAAATATACTGAAGTTTCAAAACAAGGTGGTCTTTTAAGATGTTCGACATTGCCATTAATTAGAGAAAATTAAATATGCAGCAGACAACAAACAACATATTAATGATAAGGCCTGTAGATTTTAATTTTAATCATCAGACTGCAATTAATAATCATTATCAGAAAACTGAGGATGAATTAGATTTAGTGAATGAAAAAGCACAAAAGGAGTTTGACTTATTAGTTGAAAAATTACAATCTAATGGAATTAACGTGCTAGTATTTGATGACGATCTATCTCATGACACGCCTGATTCTATTTTTCCAAACAATTGGATTACATTTCATTCCAATGGGGATATAGCTCTCTACCCGATGTTTGCTATAAATAGAAGATTAGAGAGAAGAGAAGATATTTTAAGTTTTGTAGAAGAAAAAGGTTTTTCGATTAACAACATCGTTGATTATACTTCAGCTGAGAATGAAGACCTGTTTTTAGAAGGAACGGGAAGTATGATATTAGATAGAACAAATAAAAAAGCATACTGTTCTTTATCACAAAGATCATCTGAGGAAATATTAATTGAATTTTGTGAGGATTTTCAGTACACCCCAGTAGTTTTTAATTCATTTCAAAATGTAAATGATCAAAGGCTGCCTATTTATCATACCAATGTTATGATGTGTATAGCTGAAACATTTGCAGTAGTTTGTCTTGAATCAATTGATGATGAATCCCAGCAAAAAAATGTAGTAAATCATTTATCTGGAAAAGAAATAATTGAAATTAGTGAGGATCAGGTAGAAAAATTCTCAGGAAATATGCTACAACTTAAAGATACAAATGGAGATTCTATTCTGGTAATGAGTGATTCAGCTCACAAGGCATTAACTAAACAGCAGGTTGATAAGATACAAAAGCATTGTAAAATTTTATCTAGCCCAATACCAACTATTGAAACATGTGGAGGAGGAAGTGTGCGATGCATGATAGCTGAAGTCTTTCTTCCAATTTCAAAATAAGATTATTAAGCACTATATTTATATATTATAATTCAATATGCAACTTCAAAAGATACTTTCAAAAAATGTAATTGAAGCTTTTGATAAGCTTTTTGATGTTGGAGTTGAAAATGTTGAATTTCAACCTACAAAAAAAGAGTTTGAAGGAGATATAACTATTGTTATCTTCCCTTTTGTTAAACTGCTCAAACAAAATCCTAAAGAGATTGCAGAAAAACTTGGAGAACATCTTCAAGGGCAAGACTGCGTAGTAAAATATAATGTGGTTTCAGGGTTCCTTAATCTTGTAATTTCTGATGAGTATTATTTAGACTTTTTTGAGTCAATAAAATCTAATGACAAGTATGGATTTGTATCACAAGCTGCTAATCAAGCAGTAATGGTAGAGTATTCTTCTCCAAACACAAACAAGCCTTTGCATTTAGGACATATTAGAAATAATCTATTAGGTTATAGTGTCTCAGAAATATTAAAGGCCTCTGGAAAAAAAGTTTATAAGACTCAAATCATTAATGATAGAGGCATTCACATTTGCAAAAGCATGGTTTCTTGGCTAGCCTATGGTAATGGAGAAACACCTGAATCATCTGGATTAAAAGGAGATAAATTAGTTGGAAACTATTATGTGAAATATGATCAGGTTTATCAAGATCAGGTCAAAGATTTAATCAGTCAAGGAACAGGTGAAGATGATGCAAAACAACAAGCACCAATTTTATTGCAGGCAAAGGACATGCTATTAAAATGGGAAGCTGGTGATAAACAGGTTGTGGATCTTTGGAAAAAAATCAATCAGTGGGTTTATGATGGATTTGAAGTTACTTATAAAAGACTTGGTGTTGATTTTGACTCATACTATTATGAGAGTCAAACATATTTACTTGGAAAAGAGTTTATTAAGACAGGATTAGATAGTGGAGTTTTTTATAAAAAAGATGATGGGTCTGTATGGTGTGATTTAACAAGTGATGGATTAGATGAAAAAATTGTCTTAAGAGCAGATGGAACAGCTGTCTATATGACCCAGGATATTGGTACAGCCGTACAACGAGTAAAAGATCATCCAGATATTAATTCTATGGTTTATACTGTTGGAAATGAGCAGGACTATCATTTTAAAGTACTGTTTTTAATATTAAAAAAATTAGGTTTTACATGGGCTGAAAACCTATTCCATTTAAGTTATGGAATGGTTGATCTTCCCACTGGAAAAATGAAAAGTAGAGAAGGAATAGTAGTTGATGCAGATGATTTACTAGAAGAGATGAGTGAAACAGCCAAAAATATTTCTAAGGAATTAGGAAAATTAGATGGATATGATGAAAATCAAAAACAAGAAGTATATGAAACCATTGGGCTGGGAGCATTAAAATATTTTATTCTTAAAGTTGATCCAAAGAAGAGAATTTTATTTGATCCAAAAGAGTCTGTTGATTTTCAAGGAAATACTGCTTCATTCATTCAATACTCTTATGCTAGGATTCAGTCTATTATTAGAGGAGTAAATTTTGAATCATCAAAAGAAAAATATCAAAGACCTTTAGAAGACAAGGAAAAAGAACTAATTAAACAATTAGAAGTTTTCCCTTCAATAATACAAAATGCAGCCACAAGTCATAACCCTGGGCTTATAGCAAATTACCTATATGATTTAGTTAAAATATTTAATTCTTTTTATCAAAGTGCACCAGTATTGAAATCTGCATTTATTGATAAAAAAAGTTTTAGGGTTGATCTATGTAGATCTGTTGGATATACAATTAAAAATGCATTGGGACTACTTGGAATAGGTGTAGTTGATAGAATGTAGTTTTTATTTAGAAAGAACAGCTACTTTTTTTAAATTTGACTTTTAATAAAACACTTATCATATGTTTGATAATCTTAGCGGTAAATTAGACAAAGCCTTTCAACTCTTAAAAGGCCATGGTAGAATAACAGAAATTAATGTTGCTGAAACACTTAAAGAAGTACGTCGTGCTCTTTTAGATGCGGATGTAAATTATAAAACAGCTAAAGATTTTACTGAAAAAGTTAAGCAAAAGGCCCTGGGTCAGGATGTATTAACCTCATTAAAGCCTGGTCAGCTAATGATCAAAATAGTTAAGGATGAACTAACTGAATTAATGGGCGGCGATTTTGCTGAAATCGATTTAACTGCTAAGCCTTCTATTGTTTTAATGTCTGGATTACAAGGGTCTGGTAAAACAACTTTTTCAGCTAAGCTTGCCAATTTTTTAAGAAAGAAAAATAGCATGAAACCTCTTATGGTTGCCTGTGATGTATACAGGCCTGCTGCAATTGAGCAGTTACATGTACTTGGAAAAGATTTAGACATTGATGTATATAGTGAAGAAGACAATAATGATCCAGTTTCTATAGCAAAAGCTGGTATTAAGCATGCCAAGTCAAAAGGGTTTAATTTGGTTATAGTAGATACTGCAGGTAGGCTAGCTATAGATGAATTTATGATGACTGAGATTTCAAACATTAAAAAAGCTATTAAGCCTCAGGAAGTTTTATTTGTAGTAGATTCAATGACTGGTCAAGATGCAGTAAATAGTGCAAAAGCTTTTAATGAAGTATTAGATTTTAATGGAGTAGTTCTAACAAAGCTTGATGGTGATTCTAGAGGAGGTGCAGCTTTATCAATAAAAAGTGTTGTAGATAAACCAATAAAATTCATTGGAACAGGTGAAAAGATGGAAGCCTTAGATGCTTTCCATCCAGCAAGAATGGCTGATAGAATTCTTGGAATGGGAGATGTTGTTTCACTTGTAGAAAGAGCACAGCAACAATTCGATGAGGAGGAAGCTAGAAAGGTTCAAAAGAAAATTGCAAAGAATAAATTTGGCTTTGATGATTTCATAAATCAAATTCAGCAAATCAAAAAGATGGGTGACATGAAAGATTTAGTTGGGATGATTCCAGGTGCAGGAAAGATGATGAAGGATGTAGATATTGATGATGATTCCTTTAGACATATAGAGGCAATTATTCATTCCATGACACCTAAAGAAAGATCTAATCCAGCACTGATTGATCATTCTAGAAAAAAACGAATCAGTAAAGGCTCTGGAACAACTCTTGATGATGTAAATCAGCTTATGAAGCAATTCTCTCAAATGAATAAAATGATGAGAATGATGCAGACTATGGGTTCAGATAAAATGATGCAAATGATGCAAAATGCTAAAAAATAATTATTATCATGACCATTTTAGACGGAAGAAAAACAAGTAATGATATTAAGGATGAGATTGCAATAGCTGTAAATGAAATCACAGCATCTGATTCAAGAGCTCCTCATTTGGCAGCTGTTATTGTGGGAGAGGATGGTGCTAGTCTGACCTATGTAGGCAGTAAGGTTAGAGCATGTAAAAGAGTAGGCTTTGACTCCACTCTTGTAAAACTTCCAGAAACTACCACTGAAGATGAGCTGCTTAATAAAGTAGATGAATTAAATAATGATCAAAATATTGATGGTTATATAGTTCAACTTCCATTGCCTTCACATATAGACTCTCAAAAAATATTAATGGCTGTTGATCCAGCTAAAGATGTAGATGGTTTCCATCCAACTAATTTTGGAAAAATGACACTTAACCTGCATACTTTTATTTCTGCCACACCATATGGAATTATGGAACTTTTAGAAAGATATAATGTAGAGACTCAGGGCAAACATACAGTGGTCATTGGTAGGTCTGATATTGTTGGAAGACCAGTAAGCATTCTAATGAGTAGAAAATCCAATCCTGGAAATTCAACAGTAACCTTAGCTCATAGTAGAACTAAAAATATTGCTGAGTTAACAAGACAGGCTGATATAGTTATTTCAGCATTAGGGTCTCCTAATTTTGTAAAGGCTGACATGGTTAAAGATGGTGTTGTAGTTGTTGATGTAGGAATTACAAGAGTTAAGGATGACTCAGAAAAGGGATACAAAATTGTAGGTGATGTAGACTATGAAAATGTTTCAAAAAAGGCAAGTTATATAACTCCTGTTCCTGGAGGAGTTGGTCCTATGACAATTGCAATGCTATTAAAAAATACTCTTCAAGCATTTCATAACTAATTATTTTTGAAAAATTTGGCTGAAGTCCTTGAATGATTTGAATTCAAGTGCATTTCCTGCGGGATCTTTAAAAAACATTGTGGCTTGTTCACCAGCTAGTCCTTTAAATCTAATGTAAGGCTCAATAATAAACTCCACTCCATTTTGAATTAAATGTTTTGAGAATTTATCAAAGTCACCCCATTCTAATATAACTCCAAAGTGTGGTACTGGGACATCCTTGCCATCCACAAGATTTGTATGGAGTTGTTCTTTTGATTTTTCTTTATAATGAATCACAAGCTGATGGCCAAATAAGTTAAAGTCTACCCAATGATCACTACTTCTTCCTTCCTTACAGCCTAGAATATCTCTATAGAATTCTCTACACTCAGGAATATTATCTACTGGAATTGCTAGATGAAATGGAGTTAGTTTTTTCATTTACTTTTTTAACATACCTATAAGCTCAGCAATTTCTTTATCATTTAATAGTCGATACTTGCCCTCTTTAATATCTAATTTTATATTCATAATTCTTACTCGTTGCAAGGCAACAACTCTAAAATCAAAATATTCACACATTCGTCTTATTTGCCTATTTAATCCTTGAGTTAAAATAATTTTAAATTCTGTAGATTTTAATTTTTCTATTTTACATTTTCTGGTTTTTTTACCAAGAATTTCAACCCCTTCACTCATTTTCTTCAGCACAGCCTCTGAAATAGGTCTATTAACCCTTACCAGATACTCTTTTTCGTTATTGTAAGCAGTTTTTAGGATTTTATTAGCCGTATCACCATCATTGGTTAATAGGATCAATCCTGTAGTTGTTTTATCAAGTCTTCCAATTGGAAAAACTCGCTCACGAAAATTTAAATAATCAATGATATTATTTTCTTCAACCCCAGCATTTGTTGTACATACCACACCTCTGGGTTTGTTAAGTGCAATAAAAATTCTTTTTGTTTTCTTTTTCTTAATTTTTTCTCCATCAACATGGATGACATCATCCTTTTGAACTTTGTAGCCCATTTTTGCTTCTTTGGAATTAACCATAATTCTCCCCATTTCAATTAGCTTATCCGCTTGTCTTCTAGAGCAGTAGCCAATCTCACTCAAATACTTATTAATTCTTGTTCCTTCTGAACTCATTTTAACACAATAATTTTATTCGATGTTAAATATAGATAATTAAGATCTTTATATTTGCAAGTGATGGATAAAAATACTCAAGAATTATTACAAAAAGGAGAGGCTTTGCCAGTTATGGAAGCCTTCTATACAATTCAAGGTGAGGGCTTTCACAAAGGAAAAGCATCGTATTTTATTAGGATTGGGGGATGTGATGTGGGTTGTCATTGGTGTGATGTTAAAGAAAGCTGGGATGCTGATGCCCATCCAATTATTCCAATCAATAAGATAGTGAATGATTCTATTGAGTATAGTGATACTATTGTTGTCACTGGTGGTGAGCCGTTAATGTGGAACATGACACCCTTAACAAATGGGTTAAGAAGTAATAATAAAAAAGTGCATATAGAAACCTCTGGAGCATATAAATTAACTGGCACTTGGGAATGGATATGTCTATCACCAAAGAAAAGAATGAATCCCTTAGATGAGATCTACCAAGTAGCAGATGAATTAAAAGTAATCATATACAATAATGATGATTTAAAATTTGCAGAAGAGCAGGCTAATAAAACAAATTCAAAGGCTCATTTATTTTTACAACCAGAATGGGATAAGCGTGATAAAATGATCCCAATAATGGTAGACTATGTTAAAAATAATCCCAAATGGAAGATATCACTTCAGACCCATAAATATTTAAATATTCCATAAAAAACCTCAATTGACCTAGGCTGTTTTAAAAGTTTCTAAAAACACAAATAAATACCTGGATTTTTACTAAAAAAAAACCTGCAAAATTGTTAATAACTTAACTCTTTTTTAAGCAGCAGTTTTAATCTGTTGCGCTATAGTTTTTCGTATATTTGTAATAGTGATATATTCTTAAAAAAAACAATTATTTTTTTTGACCTTTTTTTAAGCATATTTAAAACAAAAAAATGAGCGAAAACACACAAAAATATTCTGCTGATAGCATACAGGCCTTAGAGGGTATGGAGCATGTTAGAATGAGGCCTTCAATGTATATTGGTGATGTAGGGTCTAGAGGACTTCACCACTTAGTATATGAGGTTGTTGATAATTCAATTGATGAAGCATTAGCAGGTCATTGTAGTAACATTACTGTAACTATAAATGAAGATAATTCAGTTACCACTGAAGATGATGGTAGAGGTATTCCTGTAGGAATTCATAAAAAGGAAGGTGTCTCAGCCTTAGAAGTTGTAATGACTAAAATTGGAGCTGGAGGAAAATTTGATAAAGACTCATATAAAGTTTCTGGAGGGCTGCATGGAGTTGGTGTAAGTTGTGTAAATGCGCTTTCAGAAGCTCTTAAGGCTAGTGTTCATAGAGATGGTAAGATTTGGGAACAAGAATATGAAAAGGGAGTTCCATTATATCCAGTAAAAGAAGCTGGTACTACAGATAAAACAGGTACGATAGTTACCTTTAAGCCAGACTCAACTATTTTCACTGACATCAAGGAATATAGCCATGATATTTTAGCTAGTAGATTAAGAGAATTATCATTTTTAAATAAAGGAATTACAGTCATATTAATTGACAGAAGAAATAAGGATAGTAAGTCAGGAGAGTTTCAAAAGGAAGTTTTCCATTCTAAAGAAGGATTGCCTGAATTTATTAGATTCTTAGATGGTAGTAGAGAGCCACTAATGAAAGATGTTATTGCTTTTGAGGGTGAAAAAAATGGTGTTCCTGTGGAGGTTGCTATGATTTATAACACATCATATGCAGAGAACTTACATTCCTATGTAAATAACATCAATACTCATGAAGGAGGGACGCACTTAAGTGGTTTCAGAAGAGGTTTAACCCATACATTAAAGAAATACTCAGAAGGATCTGGAATGCTTGATAAATTAAAATTTGAAATAGCAGGTGATGATTTTAGAGAAGGATTGACAGCAATAATTTCTGTAAAAGTTGCTGAACCTCAATTTGAAGGACAAACAAAAACAAAACTTGGAAATAAAGAAGTGTCATCATGCGTAAGTCAGGCAGTTTCAGAAATGTTAAGAGATTATCTTGAAGAGCATCCTGATGATGCTAAAATTATTGTACAAAAAGTGATACTTGCTGCTCAAGCAAGACATGCCGCTCAAAAGGCAAGAGAAATGGTTCAGAGAAAATCTGTGATGAGTGTAGGTGGTCTTCCTGGAAAATTATCAGATTGTTCTGAGCAAGATCCTGCGAAATGTGAAGTTTTTCTAGTTGAGGGAGATTCTGCGGGTGGTACTGCAAAGCAAGGAAGAGATAGGGCTTTTCAAGCAATTTTACCTTTAAGAGGTAAAATATTAAATGTAGAAAAGGCCATGCAACATAAGGTTTTTGAAAATGAAGAAATTAGAAATATATTCACTGCTTTAGGAGTTACAATTGGTACTGAGGAAGATAGTAAAGCCTTAAATATTGAAAAACTCAGATACCATAAGGTAGTTATTATGTGTGATGCTGATATTGATGGAAGTCATATTGCCACATTAATTCTAACATTCTTTTTTAGGTACATGAAAGAGTTAATTGAGAATGGACATGTATATATAGCAACTCCGCCTCTTTATTTAGTGAAAAAAGGAGCAAAGAAACAATATGCATGGAGTGAAGAAGATAGAGATAAGATAGTAGCTGAGTTTGGTGATGGATCAAAAATTCAAAGATATAAAGGTCTTGGAGAAATGAATGCTAACCAATTATGGGATACTACTATGAATCCTGAGTTTAGAACATTAAGAAAGGTAGAGATTTATGATCCAACTGAGGCAGATAGAATCTTTTCAATGCTTATGGGGGATGAGGTTCCTCCTAGAAGAGAGTTTATTGAGAAAAATGCAATTTACGCAAATATAGATGCATAAATTTAATAATATATTATGAAAATAACAGTAGTAGGGGCAGGTGCAGTAGGAGCAAGTTGTGCTGAATATATAGCAATCAAAGATTTTGTTTCAGATGTTGTTTTATTAGATATAAAAGAAGGATATGCCGAAGGAAAAGCGATGGATTTAATGCAAACAGCTTCTTTGAATAATTTTGACACTAATATATCTGGATCAACTAATGATTATTCCAAAACTGCCAATAGTGATGTTTGTGTAATAACTTCTGGTATTCCAAGAAAGCCAGGGATGTCTAGAGAAGAATTAATTGGTATAAATGCAGGAATTGTAAAAACAGTTAGTTCAAGTTTATTAGAACATTCTCCAGACACAATACTTATTGTAGTTAGCAACCCAATGGATTCAATGACTTATTTAGTTCATAAGACTACTGGATTGGCTAAAAATAGAATTATTGGTATGGGCGGGGCATTAGATTCAGCCAGATTTAAGTATAGGTTAGCTGAGGCTTTAGAAGCTCCTACTAGAGAAGTAGATGGTATGGTTATAGGTGGTCATAGTGATAAAGGAATGGTTCCACTTATATCTGAAGCCACAAGAAATGGTGAAAAAGTATCTGGTTTGCTTTCCCCTGACAGATTAATCCAAGTTAAACAAGACACAAAGGTTGGAGGTGCAACATTAACTGGATTATTGGGGACTTCAGCTTGGTATGCACCTGGTGCTGCTGTTAGTGCTCTGGCACAGTCAATAATATGTGATGAGAAAAAAGTATTTCCTTGTTCTTCATATTTAAATGGAGAATATGGTTTAAATGATATTTGTATTGGTGTTCCTGTTATTTTAGGAAAAAATGGTATTGAAGAAATTGTTGAAATTGACCTAGATCAATCTGATTTAGACCATCTAAAAGAAAGTGCAGAAGGAGTTAGAAAAACAAACAATCTATTAGATATCTAGTAGTAATTCTATTCTTTACCTTTTTTAACTCTTTAATAAATGAATTAAATCAGTTGGCATTTTATTTCTTATATCATATATTTGCTCCACTTTTAACTGAAATGTAATTATAATATGCAAAACAAAGGATTGATAAAATTTTTAGCATGGCTATTTGGTTTAGTATGTATATTTCAATTAGTTCTTACTTTTCAGTTTAATCAGGTTGAAAATAGAGCTGATGAATATACCATCAATCTTGTTGATGATTCGGAAGAAAACTTTGATACCAAAAGAAGAGATCTAAAGTTAAATTATTTAGATTCTATTTCAAATATTCCGGTTTTAAATATTCTTATAGCAGAATATACTTATGATGAGCTTAAGAAAAAATCCATGAAGTTAGGTTTGGATTTAAAAGGAGGAATAAATGCTATTTTACAGATTTCAGTTAATGATATACTTAAAACTTTATCCAATAATAGTAAAGATCCAGTATTTAATAAAGCATTGAGTGATGCAGGAGAAATGCAAAAAAATAGTCAAAACACATATTTAGAGGACTTTTTTATAGCATTTGATAATATTAAGGGTGATGATAAACTTGCATCCCCTGACATTTTTGCTAACAGAAATTTAAGTGAAGAAATTACTTTTAATATGTCTGACGAGGAAGTTAGACCAATATTAGAGAAAAAAATAGACGAAAGCATTGAGTCTGCCCTTCAAGTTTTAAGAAAAAGAGTAGATCCTGACGGTCTTTTATCACCTGTTATTCAAAGAATCGGAAATTCTGCTAGAATTTTATTTGAATTACCAGGAGCAAGAGATGTTGAGAGAATTAAAAAATTATTACAAGGAACAGCACAATTAGAATTTTGGGACGCTTTTAAAGGAGAGGAGTTTATTAATTTTTTAATTCAAGCTAATGAAATTGCAAAAAATATTGAGAATTCATCTGATGAATCTTTAGTAGATTCTTCAGAAATCAATCAAGAAACTAGTGAAATAGAAGAGTTATTAGGCTCTGAAACACAAGTTGATTCTGTTGTTAATCCTATTTTAGATCTAGTTAAAGGTCAAGGTTATCCTGGTGGACCTGTAATTGCTTCATTTGACTCTAGAGGTAAAGATAAAATTTCAAAATATTTATCAATGCCTGAAGTTAGAGCATTGCTTTCTACAGAGCAAAGGTTTGTTAAGTTCTCATGGGGAATTACAGAGGTTGATGAAGAGGGTAATGAATATTCAGAGCTATTTGCTCTAAGGGGTAATAGAGAAAATGAGCCTTTATTAAATGGTTCAGTAATTACTGATGCCAGACAATCCTATTCAATTGATGGAGTTAGTCCTACTGTAAGTATGCAAATGAATAGTAAGGGGGCAAAAATATGGGAGAAAATGACTGGTGATGCATTTAATCAAGGGTCTCAAATTGCAATAGTTTTAGATGATATTGTCTATTCTGCACCTGGAGTAACAAGTGGTCCAATTTCTGGAGGTAATTCTGAAATTTCAGGATCTTTTGATACAGCAGAGGCAATTGATTTAGCAAATGTTCTTAGAGCAGGAAAATTACCTGCATCTGCGGATATCATTCAGGCTGATGAAGTAGGCCCATCTCTTGGTCAAGAAGCTATTGATAGTGGAATTATATCTTTTATTATAGCTCTTATTTTAGTATTAGTATGGATGATATTCTATTATGGTAAAGCAGGGATTTATTCAAATTTAGCTTTAGTTTTTAATGTCATCTTAATTTTTGGTGTTCTTGCTGGATCAGATGCTGTTCTTACTTTGCCTGGAATAGCAGGTATTGTGCTTACTATTGGTATTGCAGTTGATGCAAATGTGCTTATTTATGAAAGAGTTAGAGAGGAGCTATATAGTGGAAAGAAATTAAAAGCTGCAATTGTTGATGGTTACCAAAATGCATTGTCTTCTATTTTAGATGCAAATATTACTACTGGATTGACTGCATTAATTTTAAAAGTATTTGGTACAGGACCAATTGAAGGTTTTGCTACGACCCTTTTAATTGGTATAATAACATCACTTTTCACAGCAATATTTATTTCTAGGTTGTTAATCAATTGGGATACTAATAGAGGATCTCAATTTAATTTTTCAACTTATTTAACAAATGGCCTATTTAGAAACATATCTATTGATTTTCTTAAATATAGAAAAATGGCATATGTATTATCTTTTGTAATCATTTCTTCGGGATTATTTTCACTATTTACTTCTGGTTTAGATCAAGGAATTGATTTTGTTGGAGGTAGAACTTACACTGTTAGATTTGACAGGGACATGAATACTGAAGAGGTTAAAAGCTCAACTGATAAGATGTTTGGAAGTTCTGAAATTAAAACAATTGGATCTCCAAACCAGCTTAAAATTTCTACAAAATATAAAGTGGATGAAAATTCTGCAGAGGCAGATGAAGATGTTCAGAGAAAATTATTTGAATCTCTTGTAACATTCTTGCCAGAAAATTATACATATGACCAATTTTTAAATGCAGAAAACAATGTTGGAAAAATGATGTCTGCAAAAGTTAGCCCTACTATAGCTGATGATATAAAGCAAAATTCATTTTGGGCTATTCTTGGATCATTGGTAGTTGTATTTTTATATATACTGTTTAGATTTAGAAAATGGCAATTTTCATTAGGAGCTGTAGCTGCAGTTTTTCATGATGTATTAATTGTTTTAGGAATCTTCTCATTAACCTATAAATTTATGCCATTTAGTATGGAAATTGATCAAGCATTTATTGCTGCAATTTTGACTGTGATTGGATACTCTCTTAATGATACAGTGGTTGTGTTTGATAGGATTAGAGAATTTCTCAATGAACATTCTACTTGGGAATTTAAGAAAACAGTAAATTCTGCACTTAATAGCACATTAAGTAGGACACTAAATACATCATTTACAACACTGGTGGTACTACTTTCAATGTTTACTTTTGGAGCAGATTCTCTTAGAGGATTATTATTTGCATTAATTGTTGGGGTTGTAGTAGGAACTTATTCTTCTGTATTTGTCGCAACTCCTATAATGCATGATACTACTTCAAAGAATAAGTAACTTACTAAGCTATTTTTTTCTATACATTAGATAGATTCCTAAAATAATAAAAGGGACACTCAGTACTTGACCTGTATTCATTCCTAAAATCCAATCTTCTCTACCTTCAACTTGAGCAACTTTAAAAAATTCAATTACAAATCTTAAACTCCATAATAGAACAAAGAATAAGCCTAACATATAACCAGAAATGGCTGCTTTATTTGTCTTCCAATATATAAAATACATAATTATAAAAATGGCTATATATCCAAAGGCTTCATATAATTGAGCTGGATGTCTAGCAAAGTCTTCACCTAGTTGTTTAAAAATAACCCCAAAAACACTATCTGTTGGTGTTCCAACTATTTCAGAGTTGAAAAAATTCCCAATTCTAATAAATGCTCCGCCAATTGCCACTGGCACTACTATTCTGTCAAGAATCCATAAGACAGATTTATGCAACACCTTGGTATTATATAAATACATTGCTGTTATTATTCCAATGGCAGCTCCATGACTAGCAAGACCTCTAAAACCTGTAAACTCAAAAGTTGGATTAAATCTAAAGGGAAGAAAAACACTAAAAAAATCTTGTTCAAAAAGTTCAAACTGATAAAAAATTACATGACCTAATCTAGCTCCAATCATAGTTCCTAGAATAGTATAGACAAATAATGAATCTAATTTTTCTTCAGAAAGATTTTCTTTCATATATATCCTTTTCATTATGTACCATCCTAGGATAAATGCAAGCATCCACATTAAACTATAGTAGTGAATAGTAAATTTTCCAAAAAGATCTATTCCTGCAGAACTTGGATCCCATGTAGTTTGTAAAGCAATCATTAGTTTTATTTTATATTAATAATTAAGGAACTGGATCATATCCTGATTTCCCCCATGGATGACAACTTAAAATTCTTTTAGACATAAGAAACATTCCATAAAATACTCCATGCTTTTTTAAAGCTTCAATTGAATATTGAGAACAAGTAGGTTGGAATCGACATGTTGCTGGTGTAAAAGGTGAAATTAATTGTTGATAAAGTTTAATTATAAATATCATTGGATATGCTAAAAATTTCATCATTTATAATTTTAATTAATTGTAAAATCAGTTTTACCACTATTGTCATTTAAAATTATCCCTGCATTTTTTAGATCATCCCTAATCTTGTCACTTAATTCAAAATCTTTATCATTTCTGGCCTTATCTCTTAATTCAATTAAAATTTCAACTACCGATTTAATCTTATCATCATTTGTGTTTGATTTATTTTTATCTAATCCTAACACATCAAAAACAAACTCATTTAATTTAGCCTTCACCTGTTTTAGATCATTTTTGTTAATCTTTGCTTTTTCAGCTTTAACAAGATTTATAAATTTGACTATGTCAAAAATTTTAGCAATTAATATAGGAGTATTAAAGTCATCATTCATTGCATCATAGCAGTTGTTTACCCAATCTTTAATATCAAAATCTGTTTTACTTGACGTGTCTAAATTTTCTAAATTTTCAACAGCATCCATTAACTTATGATATCCTTTTTCTGAGGCTAATAGTGCATCATTACTTAAATCAAGAATACTTCTATAATGAGCTTGCATCATAAAAAATCTTATCACACTTGGAAAAAATGCTTTGGATAGAATTTTATTATCACCTGAAATAATTTCATTAGGTAAAATGCTATTACCAGTTGATTTAGACATCTTACTTCCATTAAGTGTGAGCATATTAGCATGTACCCAATAATTTGCTGGATTTGTATTAAAACATGCATTTGCTTGAGCAATTTCGCATTCATGATGAGGAAACTTTAAATCCATTCCTCCTCCATGAATATCAAATGTTTCTCCTAAATATTTACTACTCATAGCAGTGCATTCAAGATGCCAGCCTGGAAATCCTAGACTCCATGGAGATTGCCACTTCATTATGTGTTGAGGTTCCGCTTTTTTCCAAAGAGCAAAATCTTGTGGGTTTTTTTTATCAGATTGACCATCTAATTTACGTGTATTATGTATAAGGTCTTCAATATTACGCTTACTTAAGATGCCATAATCATTTGAGTTGTTATATTCAATAACATCAAAGTACACTGACCCATTAATTTCATAAGCTAATTTTTTATCTATCATTCTTTTAATTAGCTCAATTTGTTCTATAAGATGACCCTGAGCAGTAGGTTCAATACTGGGTGGAATTAAATTGAACTTATTAAGCGTACCATGAAAATCATTTGTATATTTTTGAACTACTTCCATTGGGGCAATTTTCTCCACCCTAGCTTTTTCGCTAATTCTATCCTCTGTGCTATCTTCAACCATATGTCCCACATCAGTTATATTTCTCACATATCTTATTTTCATTCCTATATGATTTAGATATCTATAGATTGTATCAAATGATATGAAAGTTCTTAGATTTCCAAGATGGACATTGCTATAAACTGTAGGACCACAGACATACATTCCTACATAGCCTTTAGTAATAGTTTTAAAGGGCTCTTTTTTCCCAGTTAAAGAATTGTAGATTTTTATACTATTACTTTTATCAGAAGGCATTTAATAAAATTACATTTTATAGACCATTAAACGAAGTTTCCAGTTGAATATATTTCAGGAATTCATCCTTAGTTGTTTTATCGTATTTAAATTTTCCACCAAATTCAGATGTAACTGTGCTAGAGTCTATATCTTTTATTCCTCTTGAATTAACACATAAATGCTTAGCATCAATAACACAAGCAATATCTTTTGTTTTTAAAACTTTCTGAAGTTCACCAACTATTTGCTTAGTTAGTCTTTCTTGCACCTGTGGTCTTTTTGAATAATATTCAACTATTCTATTAATTTTAGACAATCCAATCACAGTTCCATTGGAAATGTAGGCAACATGAGCCTTGCCAACAATTGGGAGTAAGTGGTGTTCACAGGTTGAGTATAGATTAATGTTTTTCTCCACTAGCATCTCACCATAATTATATTTGTTCTCAAATGTGGAAGATTTTGGTTTTAAATCTGGTTTTAGACCAGAAAAAATTTCTTTCACGAACATTTTTGCTACTCTTGCTGGTGTTCCCATTAGGCTATCATCATTTAAATCTAGCCCAAGAGTATGCATAATATCTCTTATATTCTTTTTTATAATTGAAATCTTCTCTTCATCAGATTTTTCAAATGCATCTTCCCTAAGAGGTGTGATATCTGAGGTCTGTACATGGTCTTCGCCAAGGTCGTCATTATTTGAAATAAATTTTTCTAGTTTCATTATCTATTAATTAACATGATTTTAATCTGTACAAATATAATGAAATATCATTCCTATTGTCATATTCAATATAATAATATCTAACTTATTCATATTAAGTAATTTTGTCCTTATTTGAAAAAAATAAATTAAATTAGCCTCTTTCTAACTACACATATTTTAATGAGAAAAATTATATATATTTTTTCGATACTTATTTTTACAAATATTGGAGCTATAATTGCTCAAAATGATGTTAAGAAATATGATAAGTGGGTTACTTACTATCCATCAAATGTGGATTTGCCATTTTCTAACTCGGAACTTAATAAATTAGAAGAAGTATATGATCAAAACTTAAAAGATCAAATTTTAGATAGACCTATTAGGATAAAAGACATAAAAGACATTCTTAGAAATAGAGTCTATATATATCAAGAAAACATTAAAGACTTGTCTGATATAGGATTGTTGTCTGAGGTAGCTCTTTTTGAGATATATAATAAAAAAATTATAAGACCAGTGTTTGATATAAATAATTTCAATCCACTTCTATATAATTTTAATTTCTTTTTAAAGACAAAACAAATTTATAGAGTAGATAATACGAACTACCTTATTGTAATTAAACCCAGAGAATTACAATGAGAGATTTTAAGCTAAATATTATATGGATTTTTTTATTGCTTCCTTTTTTAGGTTATTCTCAAGATATACTGATTAGCGATGAAGGAACAGTAGTTGCATGCTCTGGAAATTTTTATGATTCTGGAGGTAGTGGAGGTAATTATGTATCTAATGAAGATTATACAATAACCATTTGTCCTGAAAACTCAGGACAAATGGTACAGCTAGATTTTAACACATTTTCCATACAGACCAATGCCGATTTCTTAATCATTTATAATGGTGATGATGACTCAGCCCCAGCTACAACTTATACTGGACAAGCAGCTAATGCAAGTCCAGGCTTTATTACTGCTGATAATGCAACTGGCTGTCTTACAATTAATTTTACAAGTGATAATGCTGCTAATACCACTGGATGGGAAGCAGAAATAAGTTGTTATGAGCCTTGTCAAGATATCACGGGTTCAATTGATAATACTTCGCCTGCCCCTGATGCTGATGATAACATATTGGTGTGTCCAGGAGGTCAAGTTGATTTTTCTGGATCAGGTACTTTCTCAAATTCTGGCGCTGATGCTACTTATACCTGGGATTTTGGAGATGGAGCTTCTGCAACTGGTCAAAATGTAAGTCATGTATTTGAAGAATCTGGAATTTATTCTGTTGGATTAACAATTACTGACACTAATCCACTTGGATGTTCATCAGAACAAGTGGGTCAGATTGTCCTTGTTGCCCCTTCGATTGATTTTACTGGAACTGAAGCTACAAAACCAGATTTATGCTTTGGAGATTCAACTACTATTTTAGGAGTTGCAGAAACAACACAATTAGAAGATTGTGCTCCAGAGATTTTTGAACAAACATGGTTGCAGGATACTAATTCAACAGGTACGGGATTTTCTTATGAATCTACAATTAATGTAGAGTGTTATGCTGATAATCTTGCTTTAACCGATGTTTCGCAGTTGTTACAAATATGTGTTGTTATGGAACATTCATATATAGGAGATTTAGATATGTTTTTAACTTCACCTAGTGGGCAAACAGTTTATTTTGCTTCATATGCTGACGGAAATAATCCTGGCTCTTATTTAGGTGTTCCTTTACAAGTGGAGAATGGATATGCTGATGGAGTACCAGGAACAGGCTGGAATTATTGTTTTGCTCCTACTTCAACACAGGATATTTCAAATGCTGCTGGGATAGGATCTACAGTTCCAGCAGGAACATATGGTGCTTCAGGATCATCGTCTTTTAGTGACTTAATTGGATCTCCATTAAACGGTGATTGGACATTTACAGTTGTTGATTCATGGGAAGTAGATGATGGAACACTTTTTTCATGGAATCTTGATTTTGACCCATCATTATCTGCTCCACCATCTCAAATAGTTTCTCAAGAGTGGGGTGATGATTCATCGATAACATCTGTTGATGGAAATAATATTGTAGTGACGCCTACTGAAGCAGGAGAGCATTGCTATACATATGTTGTTTTAGATGATTTTGGATGTGAATACAGTGAAACAGTTTGCATTAATGTAGCAGGAGAAATAATTACTGAATCTCCAGAAAATTTAAATATTTGTGATGAAGCCACTAATTCATTTATTTTTGACTTTACTCCTAATGAGAATTTAATTTTATCTATTGCACCTGATCCAAGCCTATTAACTGTTTCTTTTTATGAATCTATTGAAGATGCTGAAAGTAGTTCTAGCCCAATAGGTAACATAGATACTTTTGATGGTAATGATGACCAGATGATATATTCCAGAATTGATTACGCTGATACAAATTGTTATGATATATCATCTTTTATGTTAAATGTTATTCCATATCCTGAAATTAATGAGATTGATGACCAGACCCTATGTGATACTGTTGGAAATGGTGAAGTTGAGTTTGATTTAACTTCACTTACACAAGATATATTAGGAGATCTAGACATAGCTGATTATACTACTACATATTATTTATCTGAATCCGATGCTGAAACCTCATCAAATGAATTAAATAATATTTATAATATAACCGATGGATTATCTGTTTATACTAGAGTAGATGCTTTAGATACAGGTTGTAGT
>CABXHU010000016.1 GCA_902512065.1 uncultured Bacteroidota bacterium
TTCCTTTAGTTGAAGTTCAGGATCTCCGTAAGTTTGAATATTTAAAAGTCTATTTTGTGGAGCTTCTTTTAAAATATGGTTCATCCCATCAATAACAACTAGCTGTGAATTAGGGTTTGCAGAGGCAAGGGTTTCTGCATCATTAACTTGAATTTGAATATCTGTTGTGCCTTGAATAATTAAAATAGGACATTTAACTTTTGTAATTTCAATCGCTGGATCGTATTTAAACCAGGAAATTAAATAGGGCTGAATGCTTGGCCTAAAAAGGGCATTGATTAATGGGGGAACGCTGTCCACAATATTTCCTTTTTCAAGTTCCTCTATAATTGGAAGTGACATTGATAAAATATATGGGGGCTGGTCGGCTAGCTGTCTCCGTAATGTTGTCTGAATTGTAACTCCTGGTCCGGCCATTGAAATATATTTTTCTGCCATGCCCTTTTGAGCTGCTATCATCCCCATTAAAGACCCTTCGCTATGGCCTAAAATGATTACAGAGCTAAACCTAGCGTCGTTTTTTAAAACCGATATCCATTGTTCTACATCATTGATGTAGGTTTCAAATCGTAGCTCAATCTCTCCGCCCTTAAAAGCTGATGCGCTCTCTGCAACACCTCTTTTATCAAATCTTAATGAAGCTATGTTGTTTTTATGAAGCCCTTCAGCCAACATTTTTAAATAATTAGATTTTAAAGATGGGTTGTTGCCATTTCTATCAGTAGGCCCAGAGCCAGCTATAATTAAAACAACTGGAGGGGTTTCTATTTCAGGCAATAATAACGTGCCTTGAAGATTGCCGCTAGAAGTTTTTAAAGTGATTGCTTCTTCTTGAGCATGAATTAAACATGCTGTAAAAACCATAAAAAAAGATAGGGCTAATTGCTTCATATATTATATAAATTTGAAATGCGAAGTAAAATGTCGTAAAAATTTTGGCTCCTTAACTATTTTTATTCCCTTAGCTTTTTTTCTGTTTTTCATAATTTCCTGGAAAACTTCAATTACATAATCTACATGAGATTGTGTATAAACTCTTCTTGGAATAGCAAGTCTTACTAGTTCCATTGAAGCAGGAATTAGTTCTCCTTTTGGGCCTTTTTTTCCAAACATTACCGAGCCTATTTCTGAAGCTCTAATACCTCCTTTTAAATATAAGTTACAAGCTAATGATTGTCCTGGGAACTGATCAACAGGGATATGACTGTATAGCGCCTTTGCGTCAATATAAACTGCGTGTCCTCCAACTGGAAGCATTATTGGAACACCCATTTTAGTTAATCTCTCTCCAAGATAAGTTGTGCTTGCAATTCTGTATTGTAAATAATCTGGCTCAAAAACCTCTTGGAGTCCTGTTGAAATTGCCTCCATATCTCTTCCAGAAATGCCTCCATATGTTATAAACCCTTCAGTAATAATTAATTCATTTCTACATTTCTCAGTTAATTTATCGCTGTTTAATGCCAAAAATCCTCCCATATTAACAATGCCATCTTTTTTTGCACTCATTGTACATCCATCAGCTAAATCAAACATTTTTTGAGCTATTTTTTTATAAGTATAACTTTGATATTCCTTCTCTCTATTCTTAATAAAATATGCATTTTCTGCTATTCTACATGCATCTATTATTAGTGGGATATTGTACTTCTTACAGACCCTGCTAACTTCCTTTGCATTTTTCATACTTACTGGCTGTCCTCCACCACTATTATTTGTAACTGTCAGAATAATCCCGGCAATATTTTCTTTACCTCTTTTATTAATTGTTGAAATTAATTTTGAGATATTCATATTGCCCTTAAAAGGATGTTTTGAAGATGGTTTTTTCCCAATTTCTGTAGGACAATCTATAGCTTCTGCATTAGAAAATTCTATATTAGCTCTAGTAGTGTCAAAATGAGTATTGCTTATAAAGATTTTTCCTTTACCTCCCATACATCCATATAAAATTCTCTCAGCTGCTCTTCCTTGATGAGTAGGTAAAACATGTTTATATCCTGTAAGGTCCTTTATAGTAGTCTCCATCTTTTTCCAGCTTTTTGCCCCAGCATAAGACTCATCTCCAATCATCATCCCTGCCCATTGTTGTGAGCTCATAGCAGCTGTGCCGCTATCAGTCAACAAATCAATTATAACATCTTCAGCTTTTAATAAGAAAAGGTTGTGCTTTGCTTTTTTAAGAAGTTTTTCCCTTTCATCCTCACTAGTCATTCTAATGGCCTCAACCATCTTTATTCTAAATGGCTCAATTATAGTTTTATAATTCATCTTTATTAATTTCTAGAATCAAAAATACAAATTTATAAGCTGAATATTTTTATTTAATACAGTTGAAGAAAGGGCGGGTTTTATATTATAAAAAAAAGAACCATAAAAAAATGTAGCAGACTACCTGCTAAAACAAAAAGATGCCAAATTGTATGAGAATATTTTATTCTATTTGATGCATAGAAATACGTGCCCAATGTATATGATAAACCACTAGCAACTAGTAGAATTTTTGCTTTAAATTCAATTAAATCAAATAGTATTTTTATGTCCACAATAATTAGCCAGCCCATTAATAAATAAAAGCCTAAGGAAATATTTTCATACTTACCTATATAAAAGGCTTTAAACAACGTTCCAATTATTGCTAATATTAAAACATTGATAAATATTGTATTTCCTGAATAATCATAAAGTGTGATTAAACAGACTGGAGCATAGGAGCCTAAAATCAGATAAAAAATACTAATATGATCTATAGTCCTTAACTTTTCTTTGAGCTTAATATTGGTTACATAATGATACACTGTTGATGACAAGTATACAAACAGTAGTCCAAAAGAAAATAATGATATAGCTATTATGCTGTAGTCAGATAGATTGTTGTTATAGTAAAATAATAAAGGTGTCCCAATTATAAAAAAAATAAGCCCTATAAAATGGGTTATGACATTCCAAAACTCCTCGTTTTGTAATTTTAATCTATTATAATCACTCACGCTTGCAGTTTATAATAATTTTAAAAAAGAATATCTGCTTATGGTTTATAATCTGAAGATTCCTTTTTCAATTTAAAAAATTATTCCAAGGGATTCTACTTAAAATAGCTAGCAGTCCTATCAAATAAAATACGCCAATTCTAAGGAATTTTTTTGAATCAATAGTTGTTCTTTTATGCATTGACCAACCAACAGTTAAAATTAAAATTCCTAAAATATTGGCAATTGGGTGCTCCACTAAATGCTGGCGATAAACTTCATTAGACATTACTGAAGTAACACCTTCGTCCCACCAAGTAAATTTTGGCGAAGTATAATATAAAATAATCCCTATTAATAATTGTATATGATTAAAAATTAGTGCAATTAATGCAATTCTAAAATCAATCCTCTTAAATTTCTTTCTTAATAGAAAAGAATAAAAGAATTTAATAATTGTGATTAAGGTAATTCCTAAAGTAAGATACGCCCAAAAAGAATGAATTTCTAAAACCTTATACATGTCTGCAATTTACAATAATTTTAAAAGAAGAAGATATAACTATGATTTATTAACTTTAGGTAAAATCTAAAAAATGAAAAAACTTTTACCAATAATATTCTTAATTGTCAGCTGTAATAACCCTTCTGACGTAAAAACAAATATTGAATATCTTAATAGTGCAGAGCATATTGCAAATGATTATCCCTTTTCGGAAGCAACTATAGTTAATGGTGTGATATATGTTTCTGGCCAAATTGGAACTTTAGCTGATGGTAATGTTGTTGAAGGAGGGATAGAGGCTGAAACTATTCAATCACTAAAAAATATTGAAGCTGTCCTAAAAAGATTAGGGGGTTCTAAAAAGGATATATTTAAGTGTACTTGTATGCTAAAAGACATAAAAGATTGGCCAGCTATGAGCAAGGCATATAAATCTTATTTTGACACACAAAATTTGCCCTCAAGAAGTGCTTTTGCAGGAAGTGGACTAGCCCTTGGTGCTCTTATAGAAATTGAGTGTCTTGCATTAAAAAACTAACACAGTAGATTGCTAATGCAAAAGATATACTTATGGGTTAATCGTTGCTAGTGTTATGTTTTAAAACATTTGGCACTAAGGTTATTTCATTTACAGGAACTCCAGCACGTTCACCGTGTTCCTTTATAGTTTCCTCCGAATCTGCATTATAAACACAAAAAACATTGTTTCCAGCAACATAACTTACCTCTTGTTCAATTTTCTTTCCTTCATTTCTCATTGCAGTTAAAACTGATTCAGACCCTTGACCTATTTCATCTAATTTTTCGCTAGGTATTTGAGAAGCATTTGGAATTTCTCTTTTAATTAAATATTTATTCATAAGATTATTTTTATACAATTTACAATAATTTTAAAAGAAGAAGATATGCCTATGGTTTAGGGGTGCCTTTTAAATTACTTTTTAATTTATCCAGCTTCATTTTTCTCCACCATACTCTATTTTTATTTCCTTGTTCCTCAGCTCTGTGAATCTTTTTATTTAGTTGATTGATTTTTTTACTTAAGTATGCTACATCAATTTTTTTCATAATTGTTAGTTTTTACCAATCGGTATTTAATAGATGTGATTTCGTTTTTTATTCTCCTCTAAGCATTTTTTTGAATTCCTCTAAATCAAATTCATTCCCGTAAAATAGTGTGCTCATTTTCATAATATCAGCAGCAATAAGCACTGCAGTTTTTATTTCATCTTCTGATGCCCCCAATCTCTTTAATTCTGCAATATGATAAGGTATACAGTACTGACATTTAATAGCTGCAGAAGTAGCAAGCGCTACTAAATGTGCTTCTTTTTCAGCTATTACGCCTTCTTTATATAAGCCCATTTGAGCTTTAAAATAGGCGTCAGAACTTTTTAGAATTGAAGTAGGATATACAGAATTAAAAGGACTAGCTGCCAAAAGCTCTTGCTTCTCTTCAAGTGTTAGCGAAGTATCCTGTGAAAATGTAGTTGAATACATTCCTACAAATAGTAAAATAAATAATAGTTTTTTCATAATTATAAGTTTTAAGATTAATAAGATGTGGGTAGAGCATTAAGGTAAGAAATAATACTAAAACCTATAAAAATATTAGCAAAAAATTATATGTCTGAAATAATTTTAAAAGAAGAAGATATGCCTATAGTTTTGTATATTTAAATAAAACTATATAAAATGAAAAAATTACTAATTATATTTTTTGGTATAAATTTAATTTTCAGCTGCAGCTCTGATTCAGACAACGAAGGAGTAGAGGCAGTTCAGGATTTTGAACCTCCTGTTATTACTTTATTGGGGGAAAACCCCCAAGTGGTTTTTAAAGATGAAGCCTATGAGGAATTAGGTGCAATTGCAACTGATAATGTGGATGGAGACATTTCAAATTCTATTACAATTTCATCTAATGTTAATGTAGCTCAAATAGGCACTTATAATGTTATATATAATGTAGTTGATTCTTCTAATAATTCTGCAGTTGCCACAAGAGCTGTAGATGTTATTGAGGAAATTGACCCTATTGTCGGCACTTGGACACTTATCAACGAAGAATGGGTTGCAGGTGGTGATTGGCCTTCAAGTCAACCAAGGGGTTGCTTTATGACTTCTGATGAAGGCTCGCCAGACCAACTTATATTTACTGAAAATAGTGTGACTAAAAATGTTTGGGAGTGTTGGCAGGATGGGAGCTTGGCTACAGATTTAGTGGTCTTAGGGCCAATACCCTGGACCAATTTAGGAGCAAATTCTTACAGTATTGATGGGGAAGATTTTGAAGTAACTTTTATAGAAAATAATCAAATGCAAACTCCATTTGACGATGGCAACATTCTACAGACTTGGCTTCGAAATTAAAAAGAAGAAGATATGCCTATGGTTTAAATTATGCCATTAAATTGTAGGTATGAGAAAAATATTATTTTTTTTAGTGTTTATTCCGTACTTAACAATTGCTCAGGATTTCAAGATTGAACATAAAGTGAATGATGATAAAACAGTAGATTTTTCATATAAAAATGCAAGTCCAAATAGCATAACTGTCATTGTTAATTTTAGCTTTTTAGAAAATAGCTTAAGCGCAACAAATTTTGTAGAAAAGGTGTCAAAACCTGAGGGTAAATTATTTACCCTTAAACCATCGAACGGTGAGCAGAATATAGGGTTTAATTATTCATACTCGTTTTTTAATCATACTATAAACCCTAAAATAGATGATGATTTTGTATATATATTACCATACAATAAGGAAACTCAAATGCACATAGAAGAAGTGGCTTATTTAGGTTCAGCCTACTCAAATAAAGAAGAGCCAAAAGGGTGGAAATCTTACTCTTTTTTAAGTGACGAAGTTCAGAAAATATTTTCTGTAAGAAAAGGGGTTGTAGTTGATGTTATTAGAGATTATGATATTGATACTACAAAAACATTTATATATTATAATAGTATGAATTCTGTTAAGATAGAACATAGCGATGGAACAATAGCTTTATATTCAGGATTTAATAAGAATGAAATTTATGTCAATGAGGGAGATGTAGTATACCCAAAATATAATCCTCTTGGTGAAACTGCTATTTATGATAAAAGAAAAAAACATAGAATTAATTTTTCCTTATATTATTTTAGTACTAAGAATGGATTAAAATTATCGAATCTTTATGAAAAGAATCAAATTGAGAATATTTATATAACCCCAACTTTTTATCAAAATGGAGGGGCTGTCAAATTGAAAAAGGATTTTTTTTATGAAGCAGATTATGATGATAAAACACTATTTCAAAACTTTAGTAAAAGACAAATTAAAAAATATAAAAAGGGTAGCTTAATATTATAAACCAACATACGATATCAAAAAGCTATGGGGCACTCAAGTTTAAAAGTTAGTTTAACCTCCTTAAGAGGATTGGAGGTTGAGGATTTAAAGGAGGAGGATATGCCTATGGTTTAATCTTTAATAATCTTGTGAGTTGAGGTATTTACCCCGTCTGTTAGATTGAGAATATAAGTACCTTTTTTTAATTGGCTAATATCAAGTTTGTCTGTTACATTTTCTCTAATCAATTCTTTTCCAAGAAAGTCATATAGAACAGCCTCTAGATTTGAGTCAGAACTAATATTAATATAATCAAATGAAGGATTTGGATAAATCTTTATGCCGCTTTCAAAATTATTAACACCAAGAGCATTAGAATAATCTAAAGAATTAAATATACCTGTGCTAACACCAAATTTTAATATTTCGAAGATACCATCCTGATTAGTGTCAACAGGGAAAACCCATCCACTGCCTTCGATTTCTATTGTTTTCTGAACAAAATTATTTCCATTATTTAGGTAGAAAACGGTTTCATTATAATTATCTGTGTAAACATCAACCATAAGTAAATCATCATTACCATCATTATTAAAGTCATCAACATAAAAACCATTAGCTGCATTACCTAAATAGTCATTTCCGCTAAACCAAGAATCTGTTATTTCAGCTCCAAGGTGATTAAAAATATGTAAACCACCGTGAGGTGTAGCATTTTCTGTAGCCATCTGTATGATAAACTCTTCATCACCATCACTATCTATATCTTTAATATAAAATGTGTCTCTATTTATGAAAGTGTATTGATTTTCTATCTGGTCTCCTCTCTCTAACCTAAACTTATTCAACAGAATAAAATCTCCGTTTTCATCGATGTCTTTAGAGTAAATTGAAACCTCTGGATACATATAAGGACCATTAGACGTCCACTCCTCATAACCAGTATAAAGAATATAAATGTTATTATTATATTCTCTAACTATTACCGAGTGAGTGGTAATATTAAAATCTGGTACATCAAAAGTGTTTTGCCATTGATAAATAAAATTATAAACTATTTCGTTATTAGAATCCACATTATATTTTGTAACAAGAAAATTATTTCCAGGAGTATTTTCGGGGTGTTGATTAACAGACGGCACTATGATGTCAGAAACACCGTCATTGTCAACATCTAAAACAAAACCTCTTTCATAATTTGGATAACCGTATCCATCGTGTATAGCATTATCAATATATTGAGAATCAAAACTATTACCGTTATTCAAAAATAAATGTCCCGGCATATTCATTGAGTCTTCAAAGGGATAATAATCCGGTTGTTGTCCAGACTCACCGTGGTAATTTGATACTGGAACATATATATCAGTTAAACCATCTCCGTTAAAATCACCTATCGAGTCATCCCATAAACCAGCTTCACCTTCAACAATCATTAAATAGTCATCATTCTCAATAAATTTATTTGTCTCGTTATTCCATATAAAAACGCCTAATACTGACGGTAAATATGGAGTACCTTCTATAAAGGCAATTAGGTCTAAATAACCGTCATTATTAAAATCAACATTAATAGCTTGAGAAAAAGAACCAAATGAGTTATTAGTATCATAACCATTTTCATTCAAATAATCAATTGTATTTTCAGAAATTATTAGCGGTTCGTAATCAACTGAACTTATGGTTATTTCTTGCCCAAAGCATACAAGTGGAATAAATAGTAATAGTATTAGCTTTTTCATACCTACAATTTACAATAATTTTAAAAGAAGAAGATATGCTTTAGTCAATACCAAGTTTTTTATGCATTTCTTGCATTTGTTTGTTGAACTCAAATGGAGCAAGACACGATTTGTAAAACCCTAAAGAACTCACTATCTTAACTAAAAAATAATTCAGGATGAAAAAACTACTTACACTCTTAGCATTAACTATCTCATTTAGTATAAATGCACAAATAAGCACAAACAGTACAAATGATTCAGGCACTAATGCTTCAGCAATAGGAAGAGCTACAACAGCAAGTGGAAATGATTCTACAGCAATGGGATATAACACAACAGCAAGTGGTGATTATTCTACAGCAATGGGAAGGAGCACAATAGCAAGTGGAACTACTTCTAAAGCAATGGGAAGAGAAACAACAGCAAGTGGTGATTATTCTACAGCAATGGGAAAGAGCGCAATAGCAAGTGATTATGTCTCAACAGTCATTGGGCAATATAATTCTTCAGGTTCTTCTGTTACAAATAACGCTACATCTTTTAGCACTTCAAATACAGCTTTTGTAATTGGAAATGGAACTGCATCTAATGCAAAGTCTGATGCTTTTAAAGTAATGTTTAATGGAGATGCAACTGTTAGTAATGACCTAACGGTAAGTGGAGATGTCAATGTTTCTTCTGATGCAAGACTCAAATCAAATATTGTATCACTTGGTTCTACGCTTTCTAAACTTCTTTTAATTGATGGTAAATCCTATACAATGATAAGGGATGGAGATAAAAAAATTGGAGTACTAGCTCAAGAAGTCCAAAAAGTATTTCCTGAACTTGTTAGTAAAGATGGAAATGAAATGTTAGCAGTAAACTATCAAGGATTAGTGCCTGTGCTTATCAATGCATTGAAAGAACAAGATGCAAAGATGAAAGAGCAGCAAAGCGAAATAGAAATACTTAAACAACAACAAGCAGAAATAGAAGAATTAAAAGAGATGGTTCAAGAATTAGCATCAAGAGACTAACCAACATACGATAAACCATAAACAACTTTTTCACTAACTTGTAGATACATTAAACAACTAAAAGGGTTTTATGACAAGAAAACAAAAAGAGCTAATAAATAATATATCCCAAACAATCTCTAAAGAAGTAAAAAAACCTAATGGGGGTAATAAGAAGCTTATTGATACACTACAAAAGATTTTGGATAAGGCTTCCTAAACAACATACTATATGAAAAATATTAAGGATCTAGAAAAAATAAAAGAAGATAATAATCAAAAAATTAAACAACTTCAAAGAGGTATTAAAAAAGGTATTAGCTTAGCCTCAATTGGAGAGCACTCAGGTAACTTTAATACTTGGCACAATTGGGTTTATTTTCCTTCTTTAATTATTTCTTTAACACTTTTCTTTGGCATTCTTATGATAATATTTGTAGCACCCGATTATGATAATATGGGTTATAGTAAATGGGAATGGCTAAGCCTTATGACACCTATTTTTATAATTTCCTCAGCTTCTTGGATATTGGTTCAGAAAAGTGCTAATTCAATTTCTAAAAAAAACAAAGAACTTAATTCTAAAATCAGAGTATTAAGAATAGAAAACAATGAAATTGATAAAAAAATTAGTGATTTAGAACGAGGTCAATATAATTCAAAATTAGAATTAAGATTATCTGAGGTTGTTAAGCAGTTAGATAAGGATGGGAATAACACTCTTGATTTGGCAGAATCAGAAGATTCATTTATGGGATTATTAAAATCACAACAAAAAAAGATTTTAGAATATGAAAAAACAGAAGGAAAGGATTTTACAAACAAATTTGTTAAGCTATCAAATTTCTTAAAACTAAAAAGAGCTCATATGCAAAATCTATTTTCTCAGTTTAAACAAATAAAATCCCTTGAAGTTTTGGATAATGCTGAAAATCTCATAAAGAGCGATATGTATATGTATAATCTTTTACTGTTAGATTCTTTACATATGATTTCATCTTTTGTAGATGATGATAGAATCTCATTTAACATTATTTATGAAAAATTTGATGCTTTAAATGTTTGGAATACGAATTTTCAAAATCAAATGCTTAATAAGTTAGATTTGTTAAATGACAATATTGATAGACTCAGAGGAGATATAAGTGAAATGAACCATAATTCTAATATGATAATTGATAAACTTCAAGATTTATCACATATCTCACAGGAGAATAATAGGGTTCTAGATGAACAGTTAAAAAATATTAATTCCTCAATTAAAGCTAATACAGTTTTGAATGCTATAAATACATATCAAAACTACACAACAAACAAGAGGTTAAAATGAAAAAGCTAAAGAGTGCCAAATGAGTTGCCATATAGTTGCCACTTTTTTTATAACTTTAGATAAATATATTGCTACTATAACTGATTAGGTGTAGTGGAGAAGATGGGACTCGAACCCACGACCTCTTGACTGCCAGTCAAGCGCTCTAGCCAGCTGAGCTACATCCCCATAATTATTTTTTTAAAGAAGTAGGTCTTTTATTAATAGTTACTTTATAAAAGTAAAAAAAATTGCCAATTGTTTGGCAGTTATTTGGCAGTATTGAACAAACTATAGTTATCCTCTTCAATATCTTCTTTTAAAATCATTGCCAGAATAGATATTCTTAAAAGCTTTAAAAATCACAAATTCCTAAAACTTTTGTACTACGTCATGGATTCTTAGAAAAAAGTTTAAGGCTGGTTTTTCCTTTTTTATAGTGTTGGATATTGTTGCCTATAAAAAACAAAAAGAACGTAAAAACAATTAAATGGCGTAACCTTAATTTACTAAGTGTTTAGACATTTTGTTGTTTTTGCAAGCATAGTATTTGTTTATAGGTATCTGAGGCATATTACCCCACTAACCCACCAAAGTTATATCTTATAAATTACAAGTTCAAGTTTACTTTTTAACATTTAGAGTTAGTTCTTAACATTGATTATCAGGTATGGCGATTATATAAATTTAAGGTCATTTATAATTTTAGAAAAATTATTCAAGTGGATGATTTTATAACTTACATTACCTGAAAAGGGCTCTACCTTATCAAAATGCCACTCGTTCTTTAAATATTCTTCATTGTCCACAACCCAAATCATTTCTATGTTATTGGATAAACATTTATTTAGCTTCTTACCATCTCTTTCTTTATTCTTTTCAAAATCTTTATTTGCATATTTTTCGCCTTTTCCACCAAAATCAACTGGTTTAAAATGTTGAACCCCTTGGCATTCAATCGCTATGTTGTAGTCTGGTAGATAAAAATCCAAACTTTGCATACCTAACCATTTGAATCTTTTCTGCCTTTCATATACTATATTTTGTTCATCCAATATAGATGCAAGCTCTTGCTCTAATTTAGATTCATTGCAAGTAGGGCAACCACTTTTATTTGATAAATGATTATTTGGTGTAACTTCAAACTCATGATTCTCAGGGCAAATGAGAACAACATGTGTCTGCCCATTTATATATTTAACTTTAGAATAATTAAACTTATCACCAAACAGTTCTTTTGATTTATGGATGAAAAGTTCTTTACCCATGGCCCTATCTTTTGCCATTTTGTCAAAACTACAGTCAGGACAACCATGGCCCATTAAATGTTGGTTTGCATCTTGCTTAAATTTTCCGTGAATGGGGCAATTAATCTCTACTTTATCTGTAGCATTAAAACATTCAGTCTTAGAATAATCATATTTGTCACCATGTTTTTTTATCGCATGTTTTTTAAAATATTCCGTATTGTATTTATTTACTTTAGATTTAGCTATTAATCTTCCACATTTTCTACATCCACATTTTAGTCTAATATGATTTTGAGGTATTTGGAGAAACTCTCCATGAGTAGGGCAAATAATAGTAATTTTAGTGCTAGTATTTTTCCACTTTACTTTAGAATAATCATATTTGTCGCCATGTATTTCCTTGGCTTGTGATAGGAATGTTTCAAAGGAAGTTAGTCTATATTTCCCATGACTATACTGATAAGCACATTTTTTACAACCATAGCCTGAGAGGTGATTAGTTGCACTCTGATAAAATTCTCCGTGTTCTGAACATATTATACATACTTTATTATGACTACCTGTATATTCTACTTTGGAATAATCATATTTATCGCCATGCTTTTTTATAGCTTTTTCAATAAATTCATCATTTAGTAGTTTTTTACTCATCAGGTCAATACATTATTGTAATTACTCAAATATAATTAATCTAACAGACGGGGTAAATACTTCATCTCACAAAATTATAAAGCACTAGCAATCTTCTTCTTTTAAAATTATTGTAAATTGTAGGTATAAATCTTAAAACTTATAATTATGAAAAAGTTGTTGTATTTATTTCTTGTGTTAGGTTTGTTTGCTTGTAGTTCTGATAGTGCAGATGAGGATTCAGATAATAGCACCCCTTGTCCTAATGAACCACAATTAATAACACACGAGGTTTCGAATATAAACATTGATGAGAGCACGGATTTAGTAGGCGCTACATTTTCAGGTGAAATTCAGAATATTCAGCTAGGAGCAGATTGTGAAACATTTTCTATTACTAATCAAGGTTTTGTTTATGGAACTAGTATTCAGCCAACAACAAGTGATTATGTAGCCAATGCAAACGGAGAAAATGCTTCAGTTACATTAAATGATTTACCAGCTGAAACAACATATTATGTAAGAGCATATCTAACAAATGCTTTAGGAACTTTCTATGGAAATGAAGTTAGTTTTACTACACCACAATCAACTATGCCTGTTTATCTTGCTGAGAACGGTGTTACTGTAAAAGCAAGGGATTGGGCAGAATTAGGAATGTCATCAGAAATAAATGGAATTACATATACTGTTGTTGATTTAAATACCTTAGTCGAAATGATAGAAAATAGTGAAGATGTTTCAGTTGTGTGTACAACAATGGTTGATGATATGAATTATATGTTTGAAGCTGTAGCTTCATTTAATCAGGATATAGGTTCTTGGGATGTTAGTAACGTAACTAATTTCGAAGGCATGTTTGCTGGTGCAACTTCATTTAATCAGGATATTAGTTTTTGGGATTTTAGCAATACTACTAGTCTGGGAGGAATGTTTTTTAGTGCTGAATCATTTAATCAGGATATAGGTTCTTGGGATATTAGTAATGTAACTAATATCTCATATATGTTTGATGGTGCATCTTCATTTAATCAGGATATAGGTTCTTGGGATGTAAGCAATGTAACTGATATGTATCAGGTGTTTGAGTGGGCATATGCATTTAATCAGGATATAAGTTCTTGGGATGTTAGTAATGTTACAGCTATGGAAAGGATGTTTGCTTGGGCCACTTCATTTAATCAGGATATAAGTTCTTGGGATGTTAGTAATGTTACAACTATGGAAAGGATGTTTACAGCATTTGATGGTGTAGGTGTAGAAAGTCAATTTAATCAAGATTTGAGTGGTTGGGATGTTAATAATGTAACGAGTTGCTATCTTTTTTGTTTTGGGGATGGTCATAATTGGACTTTACCAAAACCTGACTTTACAAATTGTTCTGAAGATTTAGGATGCAACTAAACAATAGGCATATCTTCTTCTTTTAAATCCTCAACTTCTAACCCTCTTAAGTAGGTTAGAGATACTTTTAAACTTGAGTGCCCCATAGCTTTTTGAAGCTTACTTAATGACCCTGTACGCTTGTATATTTCTATAGCTCCTGTGTGTCTAAAAGAATACAATGTTATATCTCGTTCAACAGATGGTAAACACCTCTTAAAACGCCTCCATACACCCTTAAAATAGCTGTTATTGTATGGTTTAGAAGTGCCTGTAAATATATTGTTGTTTGCTTCGTCTTTTACAAGGTCTTTACGTATGTACTGGGGCACAGGAACAACTCTATTTCGTTTGGACTTTACTTTATTGCCAGACAAACTAATAAACGATAAATCCTCACTAAAATCCCTCCACTTTAAACACCTTATTTCTTGGTGTGGTCTTAATAAACAACCATAGGTAAGTAGCGCACATAAGTACAAGTTCTTGTTATAAGATTTAATGTATTCTAACAACTCTTTTAGGTTGCCTATTGGTTTGTGTAATACTTCTATTTGCTTTCTAGATTTTAGTTTAGATTGCTCTATTGGGAATCCATTATCGTGCAAGTAGTTTACTATTACATTAACGTGCCTTCGCATTGTATTGTAGCTAGTGTTGTTATTATATTTTAGGGATAGCATATCGACATAGTGCGATTTGATTTCGCCACATTTGACAAGATGAGTTCTTAAACAACTGGCAATACTAACAAGAGATTTTCTATAACTATTACTTAATGGCTCTGATAGTTTTTTAGTAATAAGCATATCGTAAAGCTCTAGTGCATTAAGTTGCTTTTCAAAACTATAATTGTTGTTTATCAGATATTTATAAACCTGTTCTGCTAGGTCTATGGCAATACTTTTTCTATAGTTATTGGGATATGAATTGATATTAATACTATTACCTATTCTGCGACCACTAAACAACCTATGGCGCCTATTATTAAGTTTAATATCTAGGTAATATTTTCCATTAGCATTTCTACATACTTTGGGATAGGATAAGCTATTATTTGGCATCTATTTGGCAGTTTACTTAAACATAAATTTTTAAGTAACTACTAAATATTTAATTCTCAATTGGTTAGCATTCAATATATTCCCTATTCAACTCTTGACTGCCAGTCAAGCGCTCTAGCCAGCTGAGCTACATCCCCTAGTTTCTTATTTTTGTTTAAACAATATTATTGAAAATACTGTTCCTAACAAAAAATAAGTTAATCCGAAATAGAGTAGCGCTGTTAAATTAGTATTATAGAATGTCCACTGTGATGGTATTATAAAGAAAGCTATTCCTATTCCATTTCTAAAGATTTCAAAACTATATGCCCATTTATATCCATCCATTACAGCAGAATAGCTAAAAATACTAATAAAAATAAGGCTGCAAAATAGTAATGACTGTATGGTGTCAAAAGATGAAAAACCTGAAAGAAAAAAGAACATCAAAAAGGTTGTGCACAGCCATTGTGAAAAGGCCCAATATTTTATTAGTAAAGATGCTGGAGGAGCATATTTATCAAAACTATACACATCATCAATTGTATTAGTAGGAAATTTTTTAACAACATCCGCTGGCCTATATCCTGTTGGCATCCACCATAGCAATAATTTGTCCCTCCAGCTATTTGTTCTTATAAAATCTAAGATTAGGCTCCATAAATGAGTAAAGTTTATTATGATTGGGTTGTATGTTTTAACTGGCTTTAAAACTCCGAATACTGGAGGCTCTTCATCTAATTCTTCCTGAAAGGTTCCAAACCATCGATCCCAAACACAGAATATTGCAGACAAATTTTTATCAATATATATAGGGTTAATCGCATGATGTACTCTGTGCTGTGAAGGTGTAACAAAGATATATTCTAAAATTCCTAGCTTTCCTATATGGCACGTATGGTACCAAAATTGTCCAAAAAGATGTAAAGGCAATAACAAGCCTATCACTTCATGAGGTATTCCAACAACAGCTGCAGGAATTAAAAATAAGGCATAGTATCCTAATATATTAGAAATGGTTTGTCGTAATGCGCATGCTAAATTAAATTCCTCACTGCTATGATGGATTATATGTATATTCCAGAAAACATTTATTTTATGGTTTAAACGATGATTCCAATAGCTAGAAAAATCAATACAAATAAATGCCACAGCGTATACCCAAAAAGTGCTTTCTATTTGAAAGAAAGCTGTTTTTGAAAAAATAAATGGATAGGAAATTATAATTATAGTTAGTCCTAATATGTCTTTTAACATATTAGTAGTCCCAGAGCTTAAGCTAGCTATAGTGTCCATTAAATTATATGTTTGGTTCTTCTTAAGATGTCCATATACAATTTCTACAACTATTAGAAGTAAAAAAATTGGTACGGCCCATAAAAGAAAACTTGCATAGGTCTCCATTGCTACAAATATTATATTTTTTATTAATTTATAAATAAAAAATATAATATTATGAAAAAAGTATTTCTACTAATGAGTCTTCTAGGCATAGTATTGCCTTATTACTTTCTAATAAATTATTTACAAGAAGATGGTGCTTCATGGATTGGTTTTTGGTCTGATCTATATTTAACCAACCCTATGTCAATGGTTACAATGGATATTACTGTTGCGGCAAGTTCATTTTTAATTTTAATAGCATATCAGTATGCAAAAAAACAAATAGCACTAAGCAGTCTAGTTAAATACATTGCCTGTTTTATTATGGTTGGATTTTCTCTTGCACTTCCAATATATTTGTATGATAATTTTGATAAAATCACTAATTTAGATTCATGAAGTTTTGGTCAAGCAACACATATAGAAGTCTTTATTCAATGGCAATATTTTTAATAGTTGTAGGGGGAATTCTGTCTATATTAGATTTTTTAACAGAAAATAGTCAGTCTATATTTTTTTCAGGATTAATAATTTTTCTTCTGCTAATTTTATTTAAAAATAGGTTCAGAAGCTAAAATCAATTATTTTCTTAATGATGTGGGGTTTGCAAAATCGGTTGTTACATAAGCGTCTGGATTTACAGTCTTAATAACTGTAAGTACTTTATTTACCTTTCTTCTAGGAACAATACACCAACAAATCGTCACAGGACCATCTCTTCCTTCACCATTAATTACAGTAACCATAAAGTTTTGTTCTCTTAATGCATTTGCTACGCTTGGCGAGTTTGAAGGAGAAAAAACTCTAACAACAGTGCTGCCAATTCCAATAAATCTCTCAATATATGATCCAAGTACAGTTCCTGCAGCAAAGCCGAGGGCATATCCAAAAATTAAAACAGGCTCATCAATATCATTAATTACTTTAGAAACAACAATTATCCATATTGCTGACTCTACTAAGCCTATGAGTGCTCCCAAAAAAGGTTTTTTACTTACTACAAGGCCTCTAATTGTTGTTAAAGCCTGATCAATTAGTCTTAATACAAAAATCACTAATGCCGAAAGAAATAAATTCATAATTCAAAAATAATCTATTTGGAAATTGAATTAATCTTAAATTTGTTTTTTTATTAACCAACTTACTATAATGATTCGAGAAGCAAATTCAGATGATATTAAAACTATTTTATCTATAACAAAAGCTTGCTCAACAGACCTTATTTCTAAGGGAATTTTTCAATGGAATGAGCATTATCCAAGTAAAAAAGCTTTTGATAATGACCTAAAAAACTCGTGGCTATATGTAATTCTAGAAAACCACAAAACAATAGGATCCATTACTATCACTCCTGAAATGGATAAAGAATATGCCTCCGTAAAATGGCTCTCAAAAACAAACAACAATCTATATGTTCACAGGCTTGCTGTAGACCCTATAATGCAAGGGAAAGGGCGTGCGCAAAAATTAATGGATTTTGTTGAAAATTATGCTAGAGAAAACAGTTATGAATCAATAAGGCTAGATACATTTTCAAAAAACTTAAGAAATCAGAAATTCTACGAACAAAGAGGCTATATTAGATTGGAAAATGTCTATTTTCCGAATCAAAGTAAAGATCCATTCTATTGTTATGAATTAATCCTATGAAAAAATGTAAATTTGAAATGAAAATATGAGCAATATAAGAATTACTAAAAAGTTTACATTTGAAGCAGGTCATGCATTATATGGATATGATGGCAAATGTAAAAATGTACATGGACATAGCTACAAGCTCTATGTGACGGTAATTGGCAAGCCTATTAGCGATAAGGATAATGTAAAATATGGAATGGTGATTGATTTTTCAGATTTAAAGTCAATTGTAAAAAAAGAAATAGTTCAAGACTTTGACCATTCAATAATATTTAATAAAAATACGCCTCATGTTGAGCTGGCTAAAACATTAAAAGCTCAGGGACACAAAGTTCTTCTAGTAAACTACCAGCCAACTAGTGAAGGCATGATTATTGATATTGCTACTAAAATTAGTAATGCACTGCCTGAAAATATACAGCTACATTCACTTAAGCTACAAGAGACTGACACCTCTTATTCTGAGTGGTTTGCTAAGGATAATTAATCTTTAAGTATCTTTATGACAATATAATATGAAACTTACACAGGGGAAAAATATATATTTTGCATCAGACAATCATCTGGGCGCTCCAAATTTTGAAGCGAGCTTAATTCGTGAAAAAAAGTTTGTTGCTTGGCTAGATGAAATTAAAGAGAATGCAGGGGCTATTGTATTAGTTGGAGATATTTTTGACTTCTGGTTTGAATACAAGGAAGTTGTTCCAAAAGGATTTACTAGAACTCTTGGCAAGCTTGCTGAAATGTCCGATGCTGGTATTTCCTTGCATTATTTTGCTGGCAACCATGATATGTGGCTAAGAGATTATTTTCAAAAAGAGCTAAAGATTACAGTTCATAAGGGATCCAAAGTGTTTAACATAAATGATAAGAAATTTTTTGTAGCCCACGGAGATGGTTTGGGGCCTGGAGATAAATCTTTTAAATTGATGAAAAAGGTTTTTAAAAATCCTTTTTTTAACTGGTGTTTTAGGTGTCTTCATCCTGATTTAGGAATAAAACTTGGAAAATACTTTTCTAATAAAAACCGTCTTAAATCTGCTATTGAAGATTTAAAATTTAATGGTAATGAGAACGAATGGTTAACAAAATATTGCAGAGCAAAATTAGAAAAAGAACATTATGATTGCTTTATTTTTGGTCATAGGCATCTTCCTCTAGAAATTGAATTATCTAATAATTCAAAATATATAAACCTAGGGGATTGGATCACACATTTTAGCTATGCTGTTTTTGATGGAAGCTCAGTATTTCTAAGAAAGTTTTAAAAAGAGTTATTCGTTCATGTCTTTTGTTAAATCTAATTTTCTAAAATCAGGAAATTTAATTGCAGTAAATCCAACGGTTAAGATGGTCATAATTCCTCCAAAAACAACTGCCTGAACTGTACCTATTAATTTTGCCGCTAGCCCACTTTCAAAAGCTCCTAGCTCGTTTGAGGATCCTACAAAAATTGAATTCACTGAGGCCACTCTTCCTCTGACCTCATCTGGGGTTTTAAGTTGCAATATTGTTTGGCGAATAATCATTGAAACCCCGTCTGTCACTCCATATAAAAACAGCGCTATAACTGATATCCAAAAAATAGACGAAACTCCAAAAGCAATGATTGATAGTCCAAATGCAAAAATTGCTATCAGTAATTTTTTTCCTGCATTTTTGGTCAGAGGAATGTATGCTGAAACAAACATCATTAGAACAGAGCCGACAGCAGGAGCAGCTCTTAATATTCCAAACCCTTCTGAGCCAACTTGCAATATGTCTTGAGCATAAATGGGTAAAAGAGCTATTGCTCCACCAAATAATACCGCTACCATATCTAAAGTAATGGCAACAAGTATTGCTTTTGTTTTATAAACAAATGAAAGCCCTGCTTTTAAGCTCTGCATAATAGGCTCCCCAATTTTAGGATTAAGTATTGGTTTCTTTTTTATAAACACTGTTAATAGCAGGCCTAGCACAATTGCTGCAAGAACAAACCCCATTGAAGCATGAACCCCAATCCATGCAATAGAAAATCCTGCAAAAGCAGGGCCTACAACAATAGCTAACTGCCAAGTAGAGCTACTCCATGTAGCAGCATTGGGATATATTTTTTTAGGTACAATAAGGGCAACTAAAGAAAAAATTATGGGTCCAAAAAATGCTCTAATAAAACCTCCTATAAACACTAGTAGGTATATTCCTATTAGAATTTCATTTGAAGCATATGTGGAATATACATATGGGCTTGTAATAAAATAATATCCTATTGCAACCAAAAGAAAGGCGCTTATCGCATAGACAAATAATTTTTTTTTCTCATTCTGATCTACAATATGTCCTGCAAAAAGAGCCATTGAGACTGCAGGAATAACTTCAACTAGCCCAATTAGCCCTAGCGATAAAGGGTCTTTAGTTAGGCTATAGACCTCCCATTCCACAATAATAAATTGCATTGACCAGCCTATTAC
>CABXHU010000017.1 GCA_902512065.1 uncultured Bacteroidota bacterium
TTAATAAGGTTTTAATTAAATAGGAAAAATATTTTTTGATAAACAAAATAAATAACAAATAGCATAAATTTTTTAAAAGCTATACATTTATTAAAAGTAAGTTAAAGGGTTATTAACAAAAAAAATAAAAAATGATAATATCTATAGGAAATGATCATGCGGGAACTCACCACAAAAAACAAGTTCAATTAACACTAGAAAGTAAAGGAATAAAAGTGATAAATCACGGTACAGATTCTGATGAAAGTGTTGATTATCCAGACCTAGCACATCCTGTAGCAGAGGATGTAAAAAATAAAAAAGCTAATCTTGGAATTGTAATTTGTGGAAGCGGAAATGGAGTGGCCATGACAGCAAACAAGCACAGCGATATAAGAGCTGCTATCTGTTGGAGCAAAGAAATGGCAAGCTTAGCTAGAGAACACAACGACGCAAACATTATAAGCATACCAGCAAGGTTTGTTTCTATAGAAGAAACAAAACAAATAATAGAGGTGTTTTTAAATACTTCATTTGAGGGAGGAAGACATAAAAGAAGAACAGAAAAAATAAATATTAAATGAAGGTTGAGGTAAAAAAGTTTTCAGAACTTTCAATTGACGAGTTATATGAACTGTTAAAATTAAGAACAGAAATTTTTGTTGTTGAACAGGAATGTATATATCAAGATATGGACGGAAAGGACAATAAGGCAATCCATATATTAGGAAAAGAGGAAGACAAAATACTAGCATATACAAGAATATTTGGACCAGGAGATTATTATGATCAGCCCTGTATAGGAAGAGTTGTTGTAGACAAGAAAAGAAGGGGAGAAGAAAAGGGAAAAGAAATAATGCATGAATCCATTAACTACATAAAAAATAATATGCAAGAAAAAGAAATAGTGTTGTCGGCTCAGAAATATCTAGACAAATTCTATAGAGACCTGGGTTTTAAATCAGAAGGAGAAGATTACCTAGAGGACGGAATACCTCATCAAAAAATGAGACTAATTATTGAGTAGAAGAAACAACAATTTCAACACGCCTGTCTTTATCATAAGAGCCGCCTAAAGGGAAGCGATGAGCTAAACCTTCAAAAGACATTCTGTTTTTATCTATACCCCTATCAAGAAAATAATCATAAACATATTTAGCCCTAGCAACAGAAAGGTTTCTTTCTTTTGTTTTTTTATCAATAGCATCAAGATCCCCTTCGGTACAACACACGTGTCCTTGAATAATAAAATAAAAAGTTTCTTTTTTAAGCGTTTCAACAAGAGTATTTAAGGTTTCTTTAGAGCCTCTAGTTAAATAACTATATCCAGTAATAAAATGAACATTTTTTAGAACAATTGTTGAGGCTTTTTCATTTTCTTCTTCTTCAACTACCTGCTTTTCAGCATAACTGACAACCACATCAACCCTTCTGTTTAAAGCCCTCACAATTTCAGGATTTTCAGAAGGATATATGTTTAAAAGAACCTCCCCCTTACCATCAACAGAAACAATTTTATTTGGAAAAAACGACGCAGAAGAAAAAACATCCTTAATAGCAAGAGCTCTGTTTTGTGATAAAACAAGGTTGTAGTTTTCTGCCCCAACATCATCGCAAAACCCAGAGATCTCAATTTTTATTAAATCTTCTCCAGGAAGACTTTCAATAAATTTGTAAAGCCTTGTTTCTTCAGTTTTTTCTATAAAAAACGCATCTGTTTCAAAATAAATAGAGTGTTCAAAACTAAATTGAGAAAAGGAAAAAAAAGGAACTAACAATAAAAAAAACCAAAAGGATTTAACCATTTTTAATAGCTTCAGAGAAAGACAAAAGTAAGGATTTTATTTTATCAAGAAGCTCGCTAAAACCAGGAGTAGTCTTTTCAACACAAACAAACATTATGTTGTAGTGGGTTTCATTAATAACCAAAAAATCTTTTACACAAACACGAAAGGCTTCCCGCATTAAACGCTTTGTTTTGTTTCGGTCTACAGCAAGCGCTTGATTTTTTTTGCCAACAGAAAAGCCTACACGAAGTCCATTTACGCTTTCGTTAGCTTGACCAATGTAAACCAGGCTATATCCAGAAACCTTTAGATATTTGCCTTTTGCAAAAAGCAAATCAATTGTTTTTTTAGACTTAAGCTTGTTTTTAGAAAAAAGTATAGAAGACATTATAAGCTGTTGTTTTTTCTGTTAACATCAGCAGTAAAACCCAGAGGATCTATTACCACTTCAAGAAGGTTTTCTTTAGAAACATTAATCTCAAAAACATAATATGGCTGTGCCCAGTCCCAGGACTCTAAAAGCTTAGCCCCTTCAAGAGGCCTGCTCCCTCTCATCATTGTAAGAGGAATGTTATAGAGCTGGGAGGTTCCGTTTTTGAGCCTTACAAGAACGTCTATAGGCATAGGCATTTGTTTTTCTCTTTTAAGAACAATTTTTGTTTTAGAGCCCTCCCCAATAATTGAGTTTATTTGGTAGTCAATTTGCTTAGTTGTCTGTGTCCAGTCCATTAAATACCAATCAAGCTCAAGTCCAGAAACCCTTTCAGCACAACGAATAAAATCATATGGCCGAGGGTGCTTAAAAGCCCACCTCTTAAAGTAAAGCCGCATGGTTTTATAAAGATTTTCCTCCCCTATAATATAGCCAAGCTGAGACAAGAATATAGAGCCTTTGTCATAAGAAGACGTTCCATAGCCCTGATTAAACTTAAATCGATCTGCGTGAGTAGTTAGAGGCTCTTCCAGCCCTTTTGAAACCCAGTCAACATAGTCTGTATAGGCTTTGTCATTAGGAACCGTTTTGTTAAGATTAAGAGAGGCGTTTAGCGCGGCATCGTCAATATAGCTTGTAAATCCTTCATCCATCCACGCATGCTTAGACTCGTTGGTGGCCAGCAGAAACTGAAACCATGTGTGAGCAATTTCGTGTGAAGTAACTCCCAGCAATCTTCTATAGTCTGAATAGCCAGAGCCGGTTATAAAAGTACACATAGCATATTCCATTCCTCCATCACCAGCCATAATTACAGAGTATTGTTTGTAAGGATATTTGCCGATGTTGTCGCTGAAAAAAGTAAGAAATTCGACGGCATAAGGCTGAAACTCTTTCCAGCTTTTTAAATAGGGAGGCTGATTTTTATAGAAAAAATGCATTACAGGACCGCCCTTTATAGGAACTACGTCGTGAATATATTCTGGGTCAGCAGCCCAGCTAAAATCATGCACATCAGGAGCAATAAAGCGCCAAGAAATTTTTTCTTCATGCCTCACCTCAGGGTCAAGATCAGCATATCCGTGTCCAATCTTTTCAGGGTTTTGTAAATAACCAGAAGCCGCAACAGTATAATCTTTGTCAATATTAATGGTCACATCGAAATCACCCCACACCCCAAAAAACTCTCTTCCTAGATAGGGGTTGGCGTGCCAGCCTTGATCATCATATTCACAAAGCTTAGGGTACCACTGAGCCATAGAAAAGGCAACACCATCCGCATTGTTTTTCCCAGCCCTACGCACCAGGGCAGGAACCTTTACAAAAAAAGACATATCAAGCGCAGTGCTTTTTCCAGGAAGCAAAGGAGAAGCCAGAGCAACCTCTAAAACAGTTTCTTTTGTTGTGTGCGCTATTAAAACTCCGTCTTGTTTTAGAGAAATAATTTTAACATCTCCCCAGTCATCCTTGTCTAAAGAAAGAAGGTTTTTAGACATGTTTCTTTTATCACTATATGCGTTTCGCGATGCAGCCTCAAGCCCAGAGCCGGGCTTAAAAGCATTATAATATAGATGATAAAAAACTCTTTGAAGCGTATCAGGAGAGTTGTTCGTGTATATTAAGGACTGCTCTCCAGAATAGGTAAAGTTTTCAACATCCACATCAACAGACATCGTATAGTCTGCGTGTTGTTGCCAATAGCCATTTTGAGCTGCTGAAAAACTGAAGCAGAAGATTAACAAAAAGGAAAGTTTTTTCATAATTTAGACAATTTTAATTTGTTGTTTAGCCGAACTCCACGATCTGTGTTTTCAAGTGACCCCAGCTCTACAAAAGCATCATGCTCAAAGAACAAAAAAACATCGTTTAAACAGCAGTAATTAAGAAACTTTTCTTTTTCATTCAAAGAAACTAAAGGCCTAACGTCATAGCTCATTAGATAGGGAACAGGAATATGCCCGTGGGTTGGAACAAGGTCAGCAGCAAAAGCAATTTTTTGACCCCTATATTCTATAACGGGGATCATTTGTTTTTCGGTGTGGCCATCCACAAACAGCACATCAAACCCAAGAGGAGATTCTGTTAAATAATTATTGACGTCTTTTTCAATATAGTTTAGTTGTCCAGACTCAAGAATAGGAGAAAAGTTTTCTTTTAAAAAAGAAGCCCCCTCTCTTTTGTTAGGGCTAGTCGCCCACGCCCAGTGATCTTTGTTGCTCCAGTATTTAGCATTTTTAAAAGCAGTTTCAAAAGAGCCGCCACCAGTTTTTATTACGCTACCCCCGCAGTGATCAAAATGTAAGTGAGTAAGAAAAACATCGGTAACATCATCAGGCTGAAATCCGTGTTTTTTTAGCGAAGAAACAAGAGCATCTTCGCCCCACCGATAATAATAGCTAAAAAACTTGTCGCTTTGTTTCTCGCCCATTCCTGTGTCAACCAAAACAAGCCTTTCCCCATCTTCAATTAACAGACACCTAGCAGCCATTTGAATCATGTTGTTTGAGTCTGCAGGATTTGTTTTCTGCCAAATAGATTTTGGAACAACACCAAACATAGCGCCGCCATCAAGCATAAAATTACCAGCAATAATGGGATATAAATTCACGAGAAATTAATATTTAGTATTTTTATAAATATAAAACAATATTTTGAAGAAATTAGAAAGAAGTTTGGCTCTTCCGGCAGTAATTGCAATTAGTCTGGGAGGAATGTTAGGGAGCGGAATTTTTGTTCTGCCAGGGCTTGCTGCGATTAAGACAGGGCCGTCGTTGTGGCTCGCATATTTAATAGCAGCCATATGCATACTTCCAGCTGCTCTTTCAAAATCAGAGCTAGCGACAGCAATGCCGAGCTCTGGAGGAACATACGTTTATATAGAACGGGCTTTTGGCCCTCTGTTTGGAACAATTTCAGGAATAGGACTGTGGCTAGCAATGTTGCTTAAGAGCGCCTTTGCTCTTGTAGGGCTTGGAGCATATATGCTTGTGGTGATAAACATGGACTTAGAGCTAACCAAATATGTTGCCCTTGCGTTTTTAGGAGCAATCTTTTTTCTTAATATAACTGGAGCAAAAAAAGCGGGAAGTTTTCAGCTCTATGCAGTGGCCATTAGCGTGTTGTCACTGATAATAATCTCTTTCTTTGGATTACAATACATGGACCAAAGCCTTTTAGAGCCGTTTAAAACAGAAGGAAACATAGGCCTGCTTTCAACAATCGCTTTTGTTTATCTTTCTTACTCCGGGGTAACAAAGGTGGCCGCAATAGCAGAAGAAATTAAAAATCCTTCAAAAAACCTTCCGCTATCAATGATTCTCTCACTTGTTATAGTTGCAGTGATTTATGTGGCAGTTTCTTTTGTCTTAGTTGGAAACATTCCTGTGGAAGAACTCGGAACAGACCTAAAACCAATCTATACGCTTTCTTTAAAAATTGGAGGACCTGTTGTTGGGGTTGTTATGGCGATAGTGGGAATAATTACCCTTATATCAACAGCAAATGCAGGGGTGCTTGCCTCGTCAAGATTCCCTTTCGCAATGGCAAGAGACAGGTTGCTTCCAGAATTTATGAGCAAAATAGACAGCAAATATTTAACCCCAGTAACAACCATCGCCATAACCTGCGTGACAATGTTGTTTGTTATTTTGTTTTTAGACGTTATTAAAATAGCAAAGCTTGCCAGCGCCTTTAAAGTAATGATGTTTGTTTCTGTTAATATGGCGGTAATTGTTTTAAGAGAAACCTCAGCACAATGGTATAAACCAAAATACAAATCACCCCTATATCCTTACATTCAAATTTTTGGAATTCTCAGCGGACTATTTTTCTTAGCCTTCCTTGGCTTAATGCCGATACTTGCAATTTTTGCAATATTTGTTTTAGGAACAATAATCTACAATGTATACGGAAAGGAAGTTATGAGAACAGGGGTTTTAAGAAACTATGGCCATAGGCCGGCGCTTTACCTTTTTAACAGCAACAGCCCTGAGGCTGATGTAGACCAAATAAAAGAAGCTAAGCCCTCCTCAAATTTAGATCCAAAAATTGCATCAGATGCAGGAGCAATTGTGCCTCTGCTTGGAAACGAAAACTCACCAGAAGCCCTTGTCGATATTGCGGCAGCCATAAACAGCAAGAAAAAAATACAGGCACTAAAAATAACAGAAATTCCAAACCAAACATACCTTGACGCCGTGCTTGAAGACTCCTCAGCTTCAGCCTCTTTAAAAAGAAGACTGACAGGCCTTTCAGAGTCAAAAGGCGTGGTGGTTGATTTTGAGTCTGTGGTAACACACGAGCTTTCAAACACGATAAACGAGCTAAGCTCACAAAGCAGCTGTGAATGGCTGGTCATGGGCTGGGATGGGAGATCACACAGCGGAATACTTGTCACAAACCCAATAGGCTGGCTGCTTGCAAACATAAATTCAAACCTTGCCCTGTTTAAGGACAACGGGGTTAGACATGTTGGAAAAGTTTTGCTCGCATTAAGGCCTGGGAGAAAAGACAGAAACTTTATTGAAATAGCCCAAAGGGTGTGTTCTTTTTATGGATCAGCCCTAACCCTTTTGCATGTAGTGCCGGAAAGCACAACAAACAGAGCTATTTTTGATATGGAGAAAAAATCTTCCTCAAAACTAGAAAGCAATACAGTAAAATCAGAAGTTTCAATTGTAAAAAGCGACGATCCTGTGGGCACGATTTCAGGGCTTTCATCTAGTTACGACCTGCTTATTTTAGGAACGCCTGAAAAAGATAATTGGATAAACGTATTGTTTGGCGGAGGAAAAGACAAATTTACAGAACAGTCTGCCTGCTCCGTATTAAGACTTACAGTAAAAGACTAATCATTAAGCTTTAGCACAGCCATAAAAGCTTCTTGAGGAATTTCAACATTTCCAACCTGACGCATTCTTTTCTTTCCTTTTTTCTGCTTTTCTAGAAGCTTCCTTTTTCTAGTTATATCTCCACCATAACATTTAGCAGTTACATCTTTTCTGAGCGCCTTGATGGTTTCTCTAGAAATTATCTTCGCGCCGATAGCGGCCTGAATGGGGACATCAAACTGTTGCCTTGGAATAAGCTCTTTTAGCTTTTCACACATTTTCTTTCCAACAAAATAAGCATTGTCCGCATGAATAAGAGCAGACAGCGCATCTACAGCACGAGAGTTTAAAAGAATGTCAACCCGAACAAGTTTAGATGGACGCATTCCAATAGGAGAGTAATCAAAGGAGGCGTAACCTTTAGAAACCGTTTTAAGACGATCATAAAAATCAAAAACAATCTCCGCAAGTGGCATTTCAAAAACAAGCTCTACTCTTGTTGTGGTCAGGTAGGTTTGGTTTTTAACTAGCCCTCTTTTTTCAATACAGAGCGACATAACATTACCAACAAAGTCGGCCTTGGTTATAATTGAAGCAGAGATATAAGGCTCCTCAACTCGATCAATTTTAGACGGCTCAGGCAAGTCAGAAGGATTGTTTACAAGCATCGCGGTCTCAGGCGTCTTTTTTGTATAAGCGAAATAGGAAACGTTCGGAACAGTTGTAATAACGGTCATTCCAAATTCTCTCTCAAGCCTTTCTTGAACAATTTCCATATGAAGCATTCCTAAAAAGCCACAACGAAATCCAAAACCAAGAGCCGCAGAGCTTTCAGGGATAAAAACAAGAGAAGCGTCATTGAGCTGAAGCTTTTCCATTGCCCCTCTCAGCTCTTCATAGTCTTCTGTATCAACAGGATAAATTCCAGCAAAAACCATAGGTTTTACGTCTTCAAACCCCTCAATTGCAGAAGCGCTTGTGTCTGTCGCATCAGCAATAGTGTCTCCAACCTTTACCTCTTTTGCCTCTTTTATTCCGGTGATTAAATAACCAACATCGCCAGCAAAAATTTCTGGTTTTTTTGTCTGTTTTAGATTAAGTGTGCCAACCTCATCTGCATCATAGCTTTTTCCTGTCGCAACAAATTTTATTTTTTGATTTTTTTTAATCGAACCGTTAATTATTCTAAAGTAGGTTTCAATACCCCTAAAAGGATTATATACAGAGTCAAAAACTAACGCTTGAAGGGGTTTTTCTTTATCACCTTTTGGGCAAGGCACTCTTTTTACAATAGCCTCTAAAATTTTCCCTATACCTTCTCCTGTTTTTGCGCTAGCAGGAATAACATCTTCTTCTATACAACCTAGAAGATCAACAATATCGTCAGTAACTTCTTGTGGGCTTGCGCTAGGAAGATCAATCTTATTAAGAACAGGAATAATCTCTAAGCCATTTTCCAAAGCTAGATAAAGGTTTGAAATGGTTTGAGCCTGTATGTTTTGAGCGGCATCAACAACTAGCAAAGCACCTTCACAGGCGGCAATGGACCTGGAAACCTCATATGAAAAATCAACATGCCCAGGAGTGTCAATAAGATTTAAAACAAAAGCCGTATCCTCAAAAGAAAAATTCATTTGAATTGCATGAGACTTAATTGTAATTCCCCTTTCTCTTTCTAAATCCATATTATCTAGAAGCTGGTCCTGCTTTTCTCTATCAGAAACAGCCCCAGTGTATTCTAAAAGCCTGTCAGCAAGAGTGCTCTTGCCGTGATCAATATGGGCTATAATGCAAAAATTTCTAATATGATTCATACAAAAAATTAACAGTGTACAAAAGTAAGCAAAAAAGCTTAAGCAAATTAAACAGAAGCTGTGATAACAAAAGAGTTCTCTATCTTTGCATCAATAATAAAAAAACAAGCAGCGTGGTAAAAATTGCAGACATAGAAATTGGAGAGTTTCCTTTGCTTTTAGCTCCCATGGAAGACGTTAGCGACCCCCCGTTTAGAGCGCTGTGTAAAGAAAACGGAGCAGACGTTGTTTACACTGAGTTTATTTCAAGCGAAGGGCTTATAAGGGACGCCGCTAAAAGCAAGATCAAGCTGGACATTTATGAAAAAGAAAGGCCTGTGGGGATACAGATTTTTGGAGCAAACCTCGATTCAATGCTAAAGGCTGTAGACATTGTTGAGAAAACTAGCCCAGATATAATAGACATAAATTTTGGATGCCCAGTAAAGAAGGTGGTTTCAAAAGGAGCTGGAGCGGGAATACTTAAAAACCTTGATTTAATGGAAAGCCTCACTAAAGAAATTGTTAAAAGAACAAGCCTTCCAGTTACAGTAAAAACCCGTTTAGGATGGGACCACGAATCGATAAAAATAATTGAAGTAGCAGAAAGATTACAGGACGTAGGCTGCAGGGCGATAGCAATTCACGGCAGAACAAGAGCCCAAATGTATAAAGGAGATGCAGACTGGACATATATAGAGAAAGTAAAAAACAATCCTAGAATGAAAATTCCTGTTTTTGCCAATGGAGACATAAACACCCCAGAAAGAGCAGAACAAATCAAAAACTTAGGACTAGACGGGGCAATGATCGGCAGAGCAAGCATAGGAAACCCGTGGTTTTTTAATCAGGTCAAGCACTATCTTAACAGCGGCACACATCTTAAGCCAGCCACAATTCCAGAAAGAGTAGAAATGGCAAAAAGGCATTTGGAAATGGCCATCGCCTGGAAAGGCGAGAGACTAGGTATTTATGAAACCAGAAGACATTACTCCAATTATTTTAAAGGAATACCGGGATTTAAGCCATATAGACAAAAACTTGTGACCACAGATGAGCCAGACAAAGTTTATTCAACACTAAATCAGGTCTTAGAAGTTTTCTAATCCTTAGATCGCAAAGCTTTTACAGCTTGAGAAGAAGCTATTCTAGAAGCCAAGCCTCCTAGTAGAACAACGGTAACAAAAACAATCACAAAGGTGTTAAACGAAACAGAAACAGGATAAGCAAGCAAAGGCGTTATCATAAATAAAGAAAAACTGTCTTGTAGCAGAACAAGAAAAAATCCAAAAAGTATTCCCAGCACAGACCCTGTAACAGAAATTAACAAACCTTGATAAAAGAACACTTTGCTGATTTGACTTTTCAGAAGGCCAACTCCAACAAGAACTTTTAAGTCGTTTCTTTTTTCCAAAATCATCATAATTAACGCCCCAACAACATTAAAAAGCGCAATAATAATAACAAGCGTAAAGATTAGATAAACAGCAGCACGCTCTGTATTTAACATTTTATAAAGAGTGTCGTGTTGAGCAAGGCGGTTTTTATAAACAAAAGAATCCCCCAGAATGTTTTTTATTTTTTCTATTGCCACATTTTCTTTTGTGTTGCCATCAAAATAAAAATTTAAAGAAGTGACTTGTAGTTTGTTATAGCCTAATAGTTTTTGTGCAGCAACCAAAGAAGTAAAGGCTTCTAAATTGTTTGCTTCCTCATTAAGCTCAAAAACGCCTACAGTAAGAAATGAAGAACGATTAAAAGCACTATCAACAGACAGCACTTGTCCTGACCCAGGTTTTGGCGCAAAAATAACAGGAGGACTAATATTGTCAAAAACCTCGAGCCCAAGGTTGTTTCCAACACCCCAACCTACAACAAGCTCTTTTTCATTTTCAGTAAACCAACGACCCTTTACCAACAGCGAATCAATAGTTCTTTCTGGAAATCCGTTGTCAACCCCTGTTAAAAGAACAATTTGGCTGTTTTTATCTGTAGTAACCAAAACCCTTTCTTGAACAGCTTTATGAACGCGAGAAAAAACAGAAAGAGACGAGAGCTCTTTATAATCATCCTTGCTTAGTTGAAAGCTTTTTCCTAAAGAAGCCTCTACTTTTAAGTCAGGAGAAGCATATGAAACAAACTCAAGAGTGTAGTCTTTTAGGCCAGCAAAACCGGAGAGAACAACAAAAAGCGCAGCAGCACTTACAAAAACCCCAAAAGCAGCAAGAAAAGACATTACATTAATTGCGTTGTTAGAACTTTTAGATATTAGATACCTGCGAGCTATGTAAAAAGAAGTGTTCACTTGCGTTGTTTATTTATGGGATTGTCCAGCCCTTTTAATGAGCTTTCAATTTTGTCAATATAATCTAAAGAGTCGTCAATATAGAAAACAAAGTCAGGAACTCGTCTAAGCTGGTTTTTTGCTTTTTGAGAGACAATGTGTTTTATGCTATTGGCAGCAAAAGAGACTTCTTTTAATATTTGCTTCGACATAGCAGAAGGAAAAACACTTAAAAACACTTTTGCAGATGAAAAATCAACAGAAACATCAACCCTTGTTACAGAAACTAAAACACCCTTTGTTCCTTGTTTTTTCATTTTTTGTTGAATGATTTCGGCTATGTCTTTTTGAAGAATCTTAGAAATCTTTTTTTGGCGAGTATTTTCCATATAGTAAAAATAGGATATTTGAAAGTTTAAATAAAAGAAAAAATATTTTAAACTAACTTTGTATTATGATAAAGAAAATAGAACACGTTGGGATAGCAGTTAAAAACCTAGAAAAATCAAAAGAGCTTTTTAAAAAACTTTTAGGACAGGCGAGCTATAAAACGGAAATGGTTGAATCGGAAAACGTAACAACGTCTTTTTTTAAGATTGGGGAGCAAAAAATAGAGCTTTTAAAGTCGACTGCCGAAAACAGTTCGATCTCAAGATTTATTGACAGAAGTGGAGAAGGAATGCATCATTTAGCACTACATGTTGAAGATATTCCTAAAGAAATTCAGAGACTTGAAAACGAAGGATTTTCTTTTGTTTCAAAAACACCGGTAAAAGGTGCAGACAATAAAATGATAGTATTTTTGCACCCAAAAACAACCAACGGTGTTCTTATAGAGCTTTGTCAAGAGATAAAATAACCTTTTGTGATTATAAAAACATTCATTAATATTGCAAACTGTTTGGTCCTATAGCTCAGTTGGTTAGAGTAGATGACTCATAATCATTTGGTCCCTGGTTCGAGCCCAGGTGGGACCACCCAAGAGAAACCCTTAACATCTACAAATCAGATAGTTAGGGGTTTTTTCTTTTCCAAAATACAGAAAGCAGGACAAATAGTAGGACAACTTTTATTTCTTACTTTTTTAATTACAATTTTAAGTCTATAAATAAAAAATAATTAATTTTTAAAAATGTTTTTAGAAAACCTTTCACAATTATTCCCTATTACAATCATAAGAGTGTCGGTTTGAGAATTTCTAATTAAATGTTTATTGTAATCTTCCAAAATTTTACCTTCGAAAATCTTTATTTCATGTCCACCTGGTTTTCCTTCCTTAAACCAGTTAATATGATTATTTAAATTGTATCTCTGTGTGTACGAAATGTGGTATTCATTAATGTTTAATTTACCGAAAAGGTTTCTTACAAGCTTTTCAGTGTACAGACATAAATGTTCTGACCAGAATGTGAAATTCTTAAATGAATCTAGACCAGAGTTCTTAATTAAGAAATCATTACCATGAGGGATTTCAATAATTATTTTACCCTTGTCACTTAACATAGATGTCAAATCTTTTAACACTTTTATAGGATTATCTAAATGTTCAAAAACATGATTTAAGAAAATAAAATCAAATTTTGAGACAGAGTTTTTTAAGTCAAACAAACAAGTAATACCACCTAAATTGATATTATTATTATTTGTTTGATTTAATTCTAGTCCTGTTAAATCATTAGACACGTTATTTTGTTTTAATAATTTCAAAAATCCACCCTTACCACATCCAAAATCTAAGATTGATTTATTTGTTAAAGATTCTTTATATAGGTTATACCTAACATAATCATCTTCTAAAGGAGATGTGTTTATATACACATCATCAATTAACGTAGTATCTTCATCTTTACTGTAATCTTGATTAAAAGTATAATATTCGTCTAAATCATTTATACACTTTTCTAGTATTAAAGTATCTGAATTTTTATCAATTAAAACGTTTATTTCTTTGACATCTCTTGTTCCTTTAGAGAATAATTCTAGGTCAGTTTCTTTAATAATATTATGTTCAGTAAAAAGATTAATTAAAGGATTGTTTTTTAACTTCATTTTACAAATATAGTTTTTTAAAAAAATGTAAATAAGGTATTATCCTACCAATTCAATTTTATAACTAAAAATTGTCCTACTTTATAGGACAAGTAAATTTGTAAAGTGTTGATAATAAAGCATATAGCATAGTGGTTAAAGTACAGGTGGGACCACCAAAAAGAAACCCACTCATTTGAGTGGGTTTTTATTTTAAAACTACTTTACCGGCCACATATTATTTGCGCTATTGACGTCAGGGTATTTTTTGTAAGGATCTATAATTACAGACGAGATTTCTTCTGAAACATCAACCATAAAAGACCATTCAACGTTTCTTTTCCAAACTTCAACAGGCAGGTTTTTCATAATCTTAAGCCCACTAACCGTAGTTATTTCAATTTCAACGGGCATAGGAATTTTTTCCATGTTTTTAATGGTGATTTTCGCCTTATAGATTTTGTCAAAGTTCTTTTTATAAGAAACATCTGTAACAGCCTGATCTAGCTTCCAGTTATTTAAAATCCAAGACCTCCAGAACCAACCCAGATCTTCTCCTGACACGTTTTCCATTGTTCTGAAAAAATCGTCTGGACCAGGATGTTTATAGGCCCAGCGATGAACATATTCTTTAAAAGCCTCATCAAAACGCTCTTCTCCTAACACACTGTTTCGCAACAACATAAGCACTGCTGCTGGCTTTTGATACCCCAACATTCCTAAACTCATTTCTTTTAGGTTGTCAGGAGCACTAATCATAGGCTCCATTTCTCCCATAAATTTTTCAAATTGAGCTAGACGCTGTGCCTGCTGATGCATGTCGAGCTCTCCCCTGTAATACTCTCCTTCGTTAAACCCCATCGTGCTTAGCACATTAATAAAGGTGTTAAACCCTTCGTCCATCCAAGCATACAGCCTTTCGTTTGAACCAACAATCATAGGAAACCAATTGTGCCCAAATTCATGATCTGTTACACCCCACAGCCCAGCCTCAGTGGCTTTATAGCTACAAAAAGACACTCCAGGATACTCCATTCCACCAACGATACCAGCAACATTTATTGCCGTGGGGTAAGGATATTCAAACCATTTTTCTGAGTAATGCTCAACAGAATATTTTGTATACTCTGTAGATCTTCCCCAAGCCTTGTCTCCCACGCTTTCTACAGGATAAGCAGAAATGGCCATAGATTTTTCACCGCTAGGGAGATTTATTCTTGCAGCATCAAGAATAAAAGCAGAAGACGAAGCCCAGGCGGCATCTCTTGCGTTCTCAATTCTAAACTTCCAAGTGAGCGTGCCGCTTTCGGGCCTGCTATCAGGACTATTGACTTCATCAGCACTTCTAATAAAAACAGTTTCGTCACTTTTTTCTGCAGCGCCCCATCTTTTTTCTTGCTCGGCTGTATAAACATCACTAGGATTTAGCAGCTCACCAGAACAAACAACAATATGCTCAGAAGGAGCTGTAATGTCAACATTAAAGTCTCCATACTCTAGATAAAACTCTCCAGCCCCCAAATAGGGAAGCGTGTTCCACCCATTTAAATCATCGTATACACACATTCTAGGATACCACTGAGCAACAGTGAAGAGCTTTCCGTTTTTTGTTTCTAAAACACCCATTCTGTCTGATCCATATTCAGGAGAAGTGAAAGAAAACCCAATGTTTAGCTTGATTTCTCCCCCCTCGGCTTTTAAGGGTTTTTGCAGATAAACCTTCATTCGTGTTTCGTAGACTTTATATTTAACGACAGTTGTTTTTTGCCTTCTCCCTTTGCCGTCAGTAACTGAAACAGAAGAGATTTTATATCCTCCATCAAAGCTTTGCCCTCTTGCTCCGTTTCTGCTTCCGTTTATAGGAATAATAGCGTTTCCTCTAGAGCTGTCCTCAAAAAGGTTTTGGTCAAGCTGGAGCCACAAGAACTCAAGCGAGTCATGGCTGTTGTTTGTGTAGGTTATTGTTTCGGTGCCAAAAATTTTATTTTCTGAAGGATCTAGTGTTACAGCAATATTATAGTCTGCTTCGTTTTGCCAATAATCATGCCCTGGCTTCCCGCTAGCAGAGCGTGTGGGACTACCCGTGTTAGAATAAAAGCCGTTGGCAAAAACCTCGGTATATTTATAGGTAGATTTTGGGGCGTCGGGATTTTCTTGTTTTTTTTGCATTGCAAATCTTGGCCCTCTTCTTTCTTGAGCTATTGTAAGAGATGAGCTAAGAAAAAAAGCAGCAACAAATAAATATAAAAAAAGTGTTCTCATACAGAAAAGTATTTTTGTTTGGGAATTCAAGATAGCTTAATTTTTTAAAACACACCTATATAAGTTAACAGGGATTAAAATGTTAGAAAAAAAAATCGGCACCAACAAAAAAAAGAAGTATCTTAAGTAGTTCAAACAATTAAAAATAAAAAAAATGAAAAAACTTAGTTTAATTATTATGCTGCTGGCTACAGTTACAATGTCAGCGCAAGGGATTATGGAGGCGACATATTTAGACGTGCCAGCTTCTAAAATAGGAAGATTTGCACAACTACACAAAACAATCACAGACATGTCAATGGGAGAGGAAAGAACACTTCAAGATCAGTGGGTGTATAGACATTGGTATGGATCAGGACACAGCATAGTTATTTATGACCTTTATGCTTCACCTGAGGACGCTGTAAAAGATGACGCTTTTGCTGTTCTTGGAAAAAACTACGATGCTCTTTCAGATGAAGAGAAAAAAGAGATGGACGCTGTATTTGAAGAGTGGTGGGGGTATTTTGACGGACATACAGACGAAATGAGGTCCTACAACCCAGAAAGAAATCATGCTGGAAAAGAAAATGTTGACTGGGACATTCCTTTTGTTTTTGTCGTTGGAAGCTACAATTCTACAGGCTCTTGGACAGAAATGGGGGATGCTTTTATGGACTGGGCAACTAGACCTGCTGTTGCAAATGGACTTCAGTTAGGAGGAGGCTATACAGGACACTATAAAGGATCAGGATATGAAGTCCAGTTTTATAGTGGATACAAAAACATAATGGAATTCGCAGAATCTATTAGCAATTTGTCTAACGAAAATCCTGAAGCAAGAAAAAAGTTTTGGAGTCTTGTTGATGGTGGACATGAAGACCAAATATATATTCATGTTGGCCACATAGTTGACGGAAAATTTGATTTAGCCGGAAAAGACAGATAGGTTTTTTATTAAAACAAGGAAAGCCTTTCTGAAAAGAAGGGCTTTTGTGTTTTAGATAAGAGCTACGCCAAGGCCTGCAGTTGATAAAGGAACCATTAATCCGTCTTTAATTTCAAAACCCCCAACAACGACATCTTTTGCAAGATCAAAACTCCCATCCAGATCTAAATATTTTGTGTTTGGATAAGACATCGCCACATTAAGAGCCGCAGAAACACTAATAATGCTTTCATCATTGCACCCCCACATTAAATCAATTCCTTTAGCAAGAGCCGTAGAGGCAATTTCTCTGGCAGCAGAAATTCCCCCACACTTCATTAGCTTAATGTTAAAGATTCCCGCATAATCTTTTGATGAAAATGTAATGGCATTTTCAGGAGTAACTATAGACTCATCTAGGGCAATTGTTTTTTTAAGCTCTTTAGAAAAACCTAAACACTCTTCTGTTTCAGAAACCTTTAATGGCTGCTCAATTAACTCAACATTACTAACAGTATTAAAAAACTTAACAGTGTCATTAAAAGACCACCCTTGGTTTGCGTCAATTCTAATTTTTATAGAGTTTTTAAATCTTTCTTGAGTTTTTACTATACGCTCAATATCCTGGTCAATTTGTTGTCCTAGCTTTATTTTAATGTGGTTAAACCCAGAAGCACAATAATCTTCAATTTCTTCTAACGTCTCTTCAACACCCTTTATTCCAACAGTGACTGAGGTTGGAAGGGGCTTTATTTTTTGTCCAAGAAACTGAGAAAGAGGAAGGTTAGAGTTTTTACAAAACGTATCATGTAGCGCAATGTTAAAAGCAGCTCTAGAACCAGGATCTTTTTCCAGAGCTTTTTCAATTAAATCAATATTCTGAAAAAGATTAGAGATGTTTTTTCCAATCAACTCATCTTTATATGCCAGGGCATTTTTATATGAGCTTTCGGTGTCTATCCCAACAACATATTTTGAAACACTGGCAGCACCCAGCCCATAAACACCATTATTTAAAACAACCTTTACTACTAAATTTTTTATTGAAGAAGTTGTTTTATAAGAGATGGTATAAGGCTTTGTAAGAGCAATTTCTTCTAATGTTATGTCTATGGCATCAATTATCATCTCTTATTTTTTTAAGAATTTTAGCCATCTCAGAAACACCCTCTTCTAAAGGCAAAAACACAGGGATGTTTATCGTTTTAGACATATCCTTTTTATATTGTTGCATTTCTTTTTCAGTCATTTTTGAAGTGGACAGCGCAACAGCAATCACACGCTTCCCATAAGCCTCAATCAGAGCAACTTCTGAGGCAATACTTGGCATTGTAGCCCCCACATGCTCCCAGCCATCATAATATTTTCTTTTAGGAGAGTGCTGTAGAACAACACCATCCACTTGGCATGAAATTAGAAACTCTCCGCCGCAAGGGCCAGAGGGATTTCTAAGAGCAGCCTGGCCTTCTATTATTATAAAGTCTGGCCTCTTTTCTTTATAACAAGCAACTACAGCCCCTTCAAGCTCCCCAGAAACAAAATCATTTAGAGTGGAATCAAAAATAAACCCATGATCCCACCCCTGCATCCATCCAGTTTGCCCGGTGTATATCATGTCTGCACTATTTCCAAGATTTTCTAAAGACTCTACAACCATTTTAGCTGTAGTTCTTTTTCCAAGACCACAATCAGTTCCCATTACCACAATCTTGGTTGATTTTACTTTAGAAATTTCGCCTGACCAAAAACGCAATTCCGCTCTAGACTTTATTTTTCTTACATCATGAATTTTAACATTGTGTGTTTTTGCGCAAGAGCTTAGCTCCTCATCCTCACTTAGCATCGAATGCAGGCCGTTTATTATTGACATGCTGTTTTTCATTGCCAAAAGAATGTCTTCCCGCATTTCTTCAGGCAGAAGACCTCCAGCAGAAGCAACCCCAATGATACAATAGTTAGGCGAAACACAGAACCCCGCCTCCCTACAGTCTTTAAATTTAAGAAACGACTGAACGTCTTTGTAGACAGGAATGCTAGAAGGCTTTTCCGTTACTGTTATTTTTTGGTTTGCATCGATTGAGACAAATTTTCCATAAAACTTTTTATCAATAACAGCTACAATTTCAAACCGTTTAGAAGCACGAATTAGACCATGCGCCGTCTTTGCAGACTTTGTGTCAAATAGCCCATTAGTCAAAACAATAGCTTGTCCAGAAACCTCCATAATAAACAAAGATATTCAATATTAACTCAGAATAACAACAAAATAATCCAATCAAAAACATAATAAATTTTTAATTACTTTAGCCTAACATATTAAATCCTAGCACATTATGAAATTTTTACCAAACTACACCTTTTTCGCAATAATAACTTTGTTTATTTTCTCATGTCAAAACGAACCAGTAGCGTGCGACGTTTTAATATATAACGGAACAGTATATGATGGCACAGGAGAAGCTCCATACTTAGGCTCAGTTGGAATTACAGACGACAAAATTACCTATGTTGGGAAAAATACAAGGTTTGAGGCAGACACAATAATTGATGCCACTAGCCTTTCCATTTCGCCTGGATTTATAAACATGTTAAGCTGGGGGTATTCTTCATTAATGGAAGACGGCAGGTCTTTAAGTGATTTAAAACAAGGAGTTACCCTTGAGGTTTTTGGAGAAGGAGTTTCTCCAGGGCCTTACGTACAAGAT
>CABXHU010000018.1 GCA_902512065.1 uncultured Bacteroidota bacterium
TGGGGTTTTCCTCTAATAGTATTGCTTATTGGTGGTGGGCTGTATTTAATCACTTATTCCAGATTTATACCATTTAGATATTTTTTTCATGCTATAGATATAGTTAGAGGTAAATATGACAACTCCAATGAAAAGGGTGAGATAAGCCATTTTGCTGCACTCTCAACAGCTTTATCTGCTACTGTTGGAATGGGTAATATTGCTGGTGTTTCTGTTGCAATATCTATAGGTGGTCCTGGAGCTATTTTTTGGATGTGGATAAGTGGAATCATTGGAATGTCTACGAAATTTTTCACCTCATCTTTAGCTATAATGTATAGAGGTAAAGATTCTGCAGGAAATATCCAAGGTGGTCCTATGTATTTTATAACTGAAGGTTTAGGAAATAAATGGAAACCTCTGGCAGTTTTTTTTAGCGTTTGTGGTTTAATAGGTGCTTTACCAGTCTTTAATGTAAATCAGCTAAAGCAAGCAATAAACGATATATTGCTAATTCCAATGGGTTATGAGGTTACCTTACAATCCAATCTTTTGATTGGCTTAGCACTTATAATAATTACTTCAATTGTAATTATTGGAGGCCTTAAAAGAATTAGTGCTGTTGCCTCAAAACTAGTTCCGCTCATGGTACTAGTTTACATGATATCAGTAATTGTTATTATAGCTATAAACATCGAAGAATTACCGTATTATATAAAGCTAATTTTCTATGACGCTTTTACTGCCTTAAATTATAGAGGAGATTCTGTCACAGGAGGTGTTGTAGGCTCTTTAATTATACTAGGTATAAGAAGGGGTGCGTTTTCAAATGAAGCAGGTATAGGAATGGCGCCTATGGCACATGGAGCAGCAAAAACTAACTCTCCAATAAGAGAGGGGTTAGTTGCTATGCTAGGCCCTGCAATTGATACTTTATTCGTTTGTACACTTACAGCATTAGCAATTTTAATAACTGGGGTATGGGAAACAGATTTGACTGGTGTAACATTAACTGCTGCTGCATTTAGTAATTCTCTTCCTTTAATTGGAAAATATTTGTTATTAATTTGTGTGATTGTTTTTAGTATTTCTTCACTTTTTACTTACTCATATTATGGTACAAAGTGTTTATCGTATTTATTAGGTGAAAAAAATAAAAAATATTATAATTATATTTATATAATCAGCATTATGCTTGGAGCTACAACATCGCTAAGTATGATGATTAACCTAATTGATACATTTTTTGCCTTAATGGCGATACCAACAATGTTAGCTACTATTATTTTAGCTCCAAAAGTTGTTGAAGCATTAAAGAAATATAAAATATGAGTAATAAGGAAAAACAAATTAAGTATTGGAAGGAAAATATTAGATACGTCTTAATTCTACTGTTTTTCTGGTTTATTGTTTCATTTGGAGCAGGAATAATATTTAAAGATTTTTTAAATAGTTTTAAAATAGGAGGTTTCAAGCTTGGGTTTTGGTTTGCACAACAAGGATCAATTTTTCTGTTTGTAGCTATAATATTTATCTATGTTTATTTGATGAATAAATTAGATAAAAAATATGGATATGATAAATAACATGAATCTATTTATAGAACTAAATGTCCAAGAATGGACTTATCTCATTGTAGGATTTACATTCTCTATTTATATAGGAATTGCAATATGGTCAAGAGTTAAAACAACAAAAGAATTTTATGTTGCAGGCGCTGGAGTAAGTCCTCTTGCTAATGGAATGGCAACTGCTGCAGATTGGATGAGTGCAGCATCCTTTATTTCAATGGCTGGAATAATTGCTTTTGCTGGGTATGATGGGGCGGTATATTTAATGGGATGGACAGGAGGTTATGTCTTATTAGCGTTGCTTTTAGCTCCATATTTAAGGAAATTTGGAAAATTTACTGTTCCTGATTTTATCGGCGACAGATATTATTCAAATACAGCAAGAATAGTAGCAGTAATTTGTGCATTACTTGTTTCATTCACATATGTTGCTGGCCAAATGAGAGGAGTCGGTATTGTTTTTTCAAGATTCTTAGAAGTTGAAATTAATACAGGAGTTGTTATAGGTATGATAATTGTACTTTTCTATGCAGTTCTAGGAGGAATGAAAGGTATTACTTATACACAAGTTGCTCAATATTGTGTTCTAATTTTTGCTTTTATGGTTCCTGCAATATTTATATCAATTCAAATAACAGGAAATCCTATTCCTCAGTTAGGATTTGGCTCTGAAGCATTAGATGGAGGAGGCTATCTTCTAGACAAGCTAGATGGTTTAAATAAAGAGTTAGGGTTTAATGAGTACACAGATAATACTAAACCATTAATAGATATATTTGCTATTACATTTGCTTTAATGGTAGGGACAGCTGGTCTTCCTCATGTAATAATTAGATTTTTCACTGTAAAAAAGGTTTCTGATGCTAGAAAATCTGCAGGTATTGCACTTCTATTAATAGCAATTCTGTATACAACTGCTCCAGCAGTAGCTGTTTTTGCCAGAACTAATATGATAGAAACCTTATCTAATGTAGAATATTCAAAGGTTCCTTCATGGTTTAAAAATTGGGAAAATACAGGATTAATAAGCTTTAATGATAAGAATGCTGATGGTAAAATTCAATACTTAGCAGACCCATCTTCTAATGAGTTAGTTGTTGATAGAGATATAATGGTTTTAGCCAACCCTGAGATAGCAAAATTACCTAATTGGGTTATAGCACTAGTTGCTGCTGGAGGTTTAGCCGCAGCATTATCAACTGCAGCAGGTCTTCTACTTGTCATCTCTTCATCTATTTCACATGACTTATTAAAAAGAGTAATTATGCCTTCGATTTCTGAAAAGCAAGAATTATTAGCAGCAAGATTTTCTGCTTTTATAGCTGTTTGTATAGCAGGTTATTTTGGAATTAACCCGCCAGGCTTTGTTGCTGCAGTAGTTGCACTGGCTTTTGGTCTTGCAGCAGCATCCTTTTTTCCAGCTATCATAATGGGTATTTTCTATAAAAAAATGAATAAAGAAGGTGCTGTTTCCGGAATGATTGTAGGGACTATATTAATGTTGTATTACATGATAAAATATAAACTAGGATGGTTTAATGATGAATTACCTGGATCAAATCAATGGTGGTTTAATATTTCACCTGAAGGATTTGGAACAGTAGCTATGTGTGCTAATTTTATAGTATCAATAATTGTGATGAAATTTACATCTGAACCTCCTGAGGAAATAAAAAAAATTGTAGAAGATATTAGAATACCTTCAGAATAAAATAATTATGGATAAATACAATATTTCAACTAAAGATCAGTATGACTCAATATATAAGGATTCGATCAATGATCCTGAGAGTTTTTGGTCTGAGATTGCTTTAAAAAATTTTAGTTGGAAGAGTAAATGGGAAAATGTTTTAGAATGGAATTTTAATCATGCTAAAGTAGAATGGTTTAAAGGGGCTAAATTAAATATTACAGAAAACTGTCTAGATAGACATTTAGAATGCAATTCAGATAAAACAGCAATAATATTTGAACCTAACAACCCTAATGAGTCTTCAGAGAAAATTACATATAGATCATTATTTGAAAGAGTTTGTCAAATGTCAAATGTTTTAAAAGATAAAGGAGTTAAGAAAGGGGATAGGGTATGTATTTATTTACCTATGATACCTGAATTAGCTATTACTGTTCTTGCATGCGCTAGAATTGGAGCAATACATTCTGTAGTTTTTGCCGGTTTTTCTGCAAGTGCACTTTCTACTAGAATTAATGATTGTGAATCTAAAATTGTAATTACTTCAGATGGTTCATATAGAGGAAATAAAACAATTGACTTGAAAGGTATTGTGGATGATGCTTTATTAGACGCTGAGATTGTTGATACTGTGCTGGTTGTTAATCGTATCAATTCTAAAATAAACCTTGTTGAAGGGAGAGATGTTTTATTAAGACCCTTATTAGAAAATGCTGAAAAATTTTGTAAAGCTGAGGTAATGGATGCTGAAGATCCGTTATTTATATTATATACTTCAGGATCAACTGGGAAACCCAAAGGTATGGTACATAGTTGCGGTGGATATATGGTTTATACTTCTTATACATTTAAAAATATTTTTCAATATAAAAAAAATGACATCTACTGGTGTACTGCAGATATTGGCTGGATAACTGGTCATAGCTATATACTATATGGGCCATTAGCAAATTGCGCTACAACTGTAATGTTTGAAGGCGTACCTAGTTATCCTGATTTTGGAAGATTTTGGGATATTGTTGAAAAGCACAGAGTTAATCAATTTTATACTGCTCCTACAGCAATTAGAGCCCTTGCTAAACAAGGAACAAGTTATATTTCAGGTAAAGATATTTCTTCTTTAAAAGTGCTTGGAACAGTTGGAGAACCTATTAATGAAGAAGCGTGGCATTGGTATGACAAAAATATAGGAAAAGGTAAGTGTCCAATTGTAGATACGTGGTGGCAAACAGAAACAGGGGGTGTTTTAATCTCTTCCATTCCCGGAATTATTGAAGCTAAACCAACGTTTGCAACACTTCCTTTTATTGGTGTTCAACCAGTATTAATGGATAATGACTTAAATGAAATTTCAGAGAGTGATGTGGTAGGCAGATTATGTATAAAATTTCCATGGCCATCAATAGCAAGAACTATATGGGGAGATCATAAAAGATATGTAGATACTTACTTTTCAACCTTTGATAATATGTATTTTACAGGTGATGGGGCATATAAAGATTCTCACGGTAATTTTAGAATTACAGGTAGAGTTGATGATGTTATAATTGTATCAGGCCATAATTTAGGAACTGCACCAATTGAAGATGTTATAAATGAACACAATAATGTTGCAGAATCAGCAATTGTTGGTTTTCCTCATGAGATCAAAGGAAACGCATTATATGGGTTCGTTACATTAAAAAACTCTTCTAATATTTCAGAAAACATAAAAAACGAAATAAATAAATTAATATCTGATAAAATTGGCCCTATTGCAAAATTGGATAAGATTCAATTTACAGAAGCTTTACCTAAGACAAGATCAGGGAAGATAATGAGGAGAATACTAAGGAAGATAGCAGCAAATGATTTTAAAAACTTAGGAGATATAAGTACATTATTAAATCCTGAGGCTGTTCAGGCTATAATTGAGAATCATATTAAATAGATGATTCAATTTCTGCAATAACACTATTGTAATAACTTTTATTTGATCCAATAAAAAATTCAGAATTATTTTGCAATAGATCTTTCATATTATTGAGAGATATAAACTGTAATTCTTCAACTTCATTATTATTAAAGTCTAGATCAATTTCATCAGAACTTATTTTATAAATGTAAGTGTGGTGAAATTCTCTATCAGTAACATTAGTATAAAATTCTTCTGTATAAAAAACTCCAATTTTTTTTAGTTTTTCCTTTTGAATTTTGATACCAGTTTCTTCTTTAGATTCTCTAATTACCGCATTTATAAAATTCTCTCCGTACTTGATATGACCAGCAACTGACACATCCCATATCCCTGGATTTATTTCCTTTGATTTAGAACGTTTTTGTATTAAAATTTTATTTTTATTACAGAAAATCCAAAGATGTATTGTAGAGTGGATTATTCCTTTTCTGTGAATTTCCGACTTAAGGAATTTTTTACCTGTAGGCTTTCCATCACTTGTGTATTCTTCAATATATTCTTTATGCATAGATTAATTAAGAAAAATAGCTAAAATCATCTCCATTTTTTAATATTTAGCACCGAATGGTATATCATTCTTATTACATTTTCAACATCATTTTTATGAACCATTTCAACTGTAGTGTGCATGTATCTTAAAGGCAATGATATTAATGCAGAAGGCACTCCACCATTACTATAAGCAAAAGCATCTGTATCAGTACCAGTATATCTTGATGATGCAGCTCTTTGGAATGGAATTTTATTCTTTTCAGCAGCTTTTATAATTAATTCTCGTAATTTTTGTTGCACTGCTGGTGCATAGCTAATCACAGGCCCTTTATTAATTTCACAGTCTCCTTGAGTTTTTTGATTCATCATTGGCGTTGTTGTATCATGAGTAACATCAGTAACTATTGCAACATTTGGCCTAATTGTTTTTGTAATCATTTCCGCTCCTCTAAGTCCAACTTCTTCTTGAACGGAGTTAGTGATATATAATCCAAAAGGTAGTTTCTTTTTATTTTCATGAATTAATCGTGCAACTTCAGCAATCATAAATCCACCAATCCTATTATCTAAAGCTCTGCAAACAAAATTATCTTTGTTTAAGACATGAAACTCGTCTGGATATGTAATTACACATCCCACATGAACACCTAATTTTTCTACTTCTTTCTTAGTTTTACATCCCACATCAATAAATATATTATCAAGTTTGGGAGTTTCTTCTTTTCCCGTTTTTCTTGTATGGATAGCAGGCCATCCAAAGACACCTTTAACAACACCTTTTTTAGTATGTATATTAACTACTTTACTTGGAGCAATTTGATGATCACTTCCTCCATTTCTGATTACTGAGATTAATCCTTTATCTGAAATATAATTAACATACCATGATATTTCATCTGCATGTCCTTCTATTACAACCTTATACTTGTGATCAGGATTAATTACTCCAACAGCTGAACCATAGCTGTCAGTAATAAAATCATCCACATAAGGTTTTAAATAATTCATCCAAATTTTCTGACCTTCCCATTCATAACCTGTTGGAGAAGCATTATTTAAATATTTTTCTAGAAATCCAAGAGACTTATTTGTGATTATACTTTTGTTTTTCATGGCTTAAGTGATTAAATCAATTTTTTATAAAATAGTGTTTGTGTAAAAATAAGATGATTTCTTTATTTTTTCCCATTATTTAATGTATTAATTTTATTTACTGAAAATTTTTTATCATTTAACAATGTATAGAGTTGTTTTTGCCATATTATTTTTGTGTTCCACTATCTCTGTCTCTCAAATTATAGAATCTGACACATTAGTTGATTATATAAAGATTAAAGGAGATTCTATTTTTAGAAATTCAATTGATTTAGATAAAGTTGTTTTACTTCCAAAATTAAAATATAAAAACTCTGATCAGATTAGGCAATATCTTATACTAAAAAGAAAAACACTTAAAGTCTATAGTTATGCGGTGCTTGCTTCTGATAGATTAACTACATTAAATCAAAGGTTGTCTAAAATTAAAAGAAGAAGGGATAAAAAAAATTATACAAAAAAAATTCAAAAATTTATTCTAAATGAATTCTATGAGGAGTTAAGAAAATTCACTCAAACTGAAGGCCAGATATTAATTAAATTAATTCATCGACAAACAGGTACAACTACATATAAGCTAATTAAAGAAATAAGAAATGGTTGGAGTGCTTTTTGGTATAATAATACAGCTAGAGTATTTAATATGTCTTTAAAAAGAGAGTTTGATCCATATTTAGTTGAAGAAGATTATCTTATAGAAGATATAATTCAAAGATCATTAAGAGATAAGAAATTAGAATACCAGGATTCATACATTAAATATGATCTTTTTGAATTAGAAAAGCAATGGCGTTAAATTTATAATCTACTTTACTACCATAATTAGTCTGGGAGAAGATTCCTTATTAAAAGTGTTCAATTTATAATCTCCATAAGTTTTTATAAGCTTTAGGTTGAGTTTTTCAAATATTGATAAAAAATCTTCTATTCTATAGGATTTAACCTCTTCTTTAAAATTGTAGATTTTATTTTCATGTGTAATAGAAATACTTTTAACTAGCATACCGTCTTCTAAATACCTTTTAATTATAAATTCTGTGTTATTAATAATTTTTTCTTCTTTTTCTACCAAGTTATTTAATACATAATTGATATTTAAAAAATCTATCACAGCTAGACCGTTTGTTTTTAGATTAGATTTAATGCTTTTAATAACACTTAAATTGTCAGCATCTTTTTTGTAATACCCAAAACTTGTAAATAAATTAAGAATAAGATCAAATTTTTGACTGAGTGGGTATCTCATGTCATGAATTATGTAGTTTAAATTATTAGATTCATTCTTTTTAGCCTCTGTAATATTGTCTTTTGATATATCAATTCCAGTCACTTTATATCCTAATGTGCTTAAATACTGGCTGTATCTACCTCTTCCACAAGCCAAATCAAGCACATTAGACTCTTTTCTAATGTCCAGATGCTTGATTAAATTATTCATAAAGAATGTTGCTTCAGAATAATCTCTTTCTTTATATAATTGATGATAGAAAGGCGATTTAAACCAATCTACATACCATTCTGATTTATTCTTTGTCATTAATTAAGAAGATTACTCTTCAAAAATAAAGTATTTTTGATTTCAAATAAGAATTATTTATGGATGAAAATTTTAAAATGGTGGCTAAAACGTTTTATGGTTTTGAAGATGTATTGTCAAAAGAGCTTTTAAAATTAGGTGCACAGAAAATTGAAAAGGGTTCTAGAAGTGTTAGTTTTTATGGAGACAAGGGATTTTTATATAAAGCTAACTTAAGCCTAAGAACAGCTATTAAGATTTTAAAACCTATAAAATCATTTAAATTTAAAGATCAAGATGATTTTTATAATAAGATATATAAAATTGAATGGGAAAAATATTTAGACAAAGGAGGTAGTTTTCTAGTAAACTCTATTGTGTTTCATTCTGAAATGTTTAATCACTCTCAATATGTCTCACAAAAAGCTAAAGACGCTGTTGTAGATCGATTTAGAGATATTTTTAAAAAGAGGCCAGATGTTGATCTAAAACATCCTGATCTTAGAATTAACATTCATATTAACAGAAACTCTTGTAATGTGTCATTAGATAGTTCTGGTGAATCATTACATAAAAGAGGCTACAAGGCTTTTGGAACAGTAGCTCCAATTAATGAAATTTTGGCAGCAGGTATAGTGCTGATGTCTGGATGGAAAGCAGATTCAGATTTTTTAGATCCTATGTGCGGAGGAGGCACAATCCTTATTGAAGCAGCAATGATTGCTTGTAATATGGCTCCAAATTTAAATAGAAATGAATTTGCTTTTGAAAAATGGAAAGACTGGGATGAAGATTTATTTGATTTAATTGAAAAATCAGTTTTAAATAAAATTATAAAATTTGATCATAAAATTATAGGCTATGATATCTCAGGTGGTGTAATTAAGAAAGCTAAAGAAAATATTAAAAATGCAGAATTAGAAATTGATATAAGTGTAGAAAAAATGGATTTTTTTACTACATCTAAAGAAGAAGACTCCAAACTTCATATTTTATTTAACCCCCCATATGATAAAAGAATCTCCTATGATATTAAACAAATGTATACTAGCATTGGAGATACTCTAAAGAACAATTATACAAACTCTAATGCTTGGCTAATAACAAGTAATATTGAAGCTTTAAAACATATAGCGCTTCATCCATCAAAAAAGATTAAATTATATAATTCTAATTTAGAAGCTAGGCTTGTTAATTATGAGATATATAAAGGGTCTAAAAAAGAAAAAAATCCTAGATAATTATTTTTTTATAATTGGAACAAGGTAGGATATTGAATAGCTAAATCCAGAGCCTAAACTAGAACTATCATAAGTTCGATTAAATCCTGGAATATAGATGTTATCAATGTTATTCTTAGTTTTATCAGAAATAAGATTCTTTAGTTGGATATTAAATCCTAGGAATAAGTTATTTAAAACTTGAGTTTTTATCCCAACAACAAATTCCATCCATAACGCATTAAGGTTATCATTTACAATAGGATTATAATAGGTAGCCTGTCCCCAAGGCTGATTGTTGACATCATAGATTGTATAGCTATTAATTGTTTGAGAAAAATTTGAAAAACCAATTCTAAACCCGCTATAAATTAAATTATCCATTCCTAACCAGTTAGTATACATATTATAGTCTCCGCCAGCTTTTAAATAATTTCCTTTAGCTTCAGTGTTCAGATAATCATTAGATATGATTTTTTTTTCAGTTCCAATTTCAGCAGAAATGTAGATGTTTTTTAATATTCTTAAATCAGCATTTACTTCAAAGCCTTTGTAATCATCATTAAAAGCTGAGTTTAAAAGTTTGCTTAAATCAACACCAGCTCTTAAGCCAAATTTGTTTTTTATGCTTATTGAGTCAGCTTCTGTCTGAGAAAATGAATTTATAAAGAAATTAAAAGCCAGTATTATACTAATGTAATATTTTAACATGTGATTGATTTTCATTAGTTACTGTTGAGTTAATAATCTCATATCCTTGAATCCAGGTATATACTGGAGGGTCATGCAATATATCAAAATTAAAAAATGATGTTATAGAGTAGTTTGCAATAAATCCACAAGCTCTTGATATAAATTCATTCGTCATTTCATAGTCTATGTATATGTGATTTAATATTCCAGAAGGAGTCCAATTATCTAGTTCACCAGCATAGTCTTTTATAAACTTAAAATTTGACACTCCTATATCGTTTCTTAATGGAATTGCAATTGAATCAGTAGTTATCCCACTTATATCTTCAATTAATACTAATTCATTATCTCTTACAGCATAAACAGCTAACGATTCTACATTTTTTCTTTCCTGAGTATTATCAATATCATAGAAAGTAATTACTAGTCTGGGGGTTGTTTGAGTTGATTCAGGACAAATATCATCCTTTTCACAGCCAGTAAGAAAAATTATAGAGACAATTAAAATTAATCTATACATTCTTTATTGTTTTTTCCAAAAGTACAACATTTTCAACATGATAGGTTTGAGGGAACATATCAATAGCTTGAGAGTAAATTGCTTTATATGATTTGCTCAACAACTCAAGGTCTCTAGCTTGAGTTGCACTATTGCAACTCACATACACAATTTTTTTAGGGCAAATAGCTAAAAGTTTATCGACTACCTTCTTATGCATCCCTGACCTTGGAGGATCAACAATTATTGTGTCAGGAGCTCCATTCTTTTCTAAAAACTCATTGTTTAGAACTTTACGTATTTCCCCACAGAAAAAAGCTACATTTTTTATTGAGTTCAGTTTTTTGTTTTCTTCTGCTGCTTTAACAGCATCATTAACACATTCAATTCCAATAACTTTTTTTGCATGTTCAGAGATGAATATTGAAATTGTACCAATTCCAGAATATAAGTCGTATACAATCTCGTTAGATTTGACATCAGCAAACTTCTTAACAATCTTATATAGTTCTTTTGTTTGGTCTGAATTTGTTTGATAAAAAGACTTGGCATTTATCTTAAACTTTAAATTACCAATTTTTTCATATATATGATCATTCCCGTAATAGCACACTACTTTCTGATCATATAATGTGTCATTGGCTTTTTTATTCACCACATATAATAACGAACTAATATTAGGAAATTCATTGAGAATACTATTTAAGAATTCTTCCATTAACTTAGGTTTGTTATAAAACTGAATTAAAACCATAATCTCGCCAGTTGAAGATGTTCTTATCATCATTGACCTTAAATCTCCATTGGTTGTCTTATAGTCAAAGAAGGAAAGCCCCAGAGTTTTTGTAGATTCTTTTATGAAATTTCTTATCCTATTAGATGGATTTTTTTGTAACCAACACTTATCAATATCCACTACTTTATTCCACATGCCAGGTACATGAAACCCTAATGCGTCTTTATCAGAATATATATCTTTTGACTGAATCTCTTTAGTTGTTAGCCACTTCGAGTTACTAAAGGAAAATTCTAATTTATTTCTATAAAAAAATTCTTTTTTAGACTTCTTAATTGGTAGAATTTTATTAGGTTTTATGCTTCCTATTCTGTGCAAATTGTTTTGAACTTCCTTTTGCTTATAATCTAATTGCTTAACATATTCCATATTTTGCCAACTACATCCGCCACATATTTGAAAATTACTACATTTTGGATCAATTCTAAAATCAGATTCTTTAATTATTGAAATAACTTTTCCTTCGTAATATGATTTACGTCTTTTTTTAACCTGTACATCTACTATATCTCCTGGGATAGCTTCTTTCATAAAGATAATTCTTCCATCAGGTGCTTTGCCCACGCTTTTGCCTTTAGCTCCAGCATCTATTACTTTAATCTGTGAAAATATTTTTGGCGGTTTCTTATTTCTCATTTGTACTTGATTTCTAAAAAAAGTTAAATAACTTATTAAATGAAATTTGTTAATTTGCGCTAATTTAAAACTATAATTTATATAATGAATAAATTAAGCTCGCAAAACATTATTGATTTAGAATATAAATTCGGAGCACATAACTATCATCCATTACCTGTAGTTCTAAAAGAAGGAAAGGGTGTATTTGTATGGGATGTTGAGGGAAAAAAGTATTTTGATTTCCTGTCTGCTTATTCAGCTGTTAATCAAGGACATTGTCATCCTAAGATTATTAATGCTTTAATTGAACAATCAAAAAAATTGACATTAACTTCAAGGGCTTTCCACAACAATATCTTGTGGAAATATGAAGAATATATCACTAATTTATTTGGCTATGATAAAGTTTTACCCATGAATACTGGTGTTGAAGGCGGGGAGACAGCGGTTAAATTAGCAAGAAAATGGGCATATGAGGTAAAGAAGGTTCCTGTAAACAAGGCTAAAATAATTTTTGTTGAAGGTAATTTTTGGGGTAGAACCCTGGCAGCTATCTCATCCTCAACTGATTCTTCTAGTACAAATGGCTTTGGACCATTTATGCCTGGTTATGAGATTATTCCATACAATAATATTCCTGCACTTGAAAATGCGTTAAAAGACCCAAATGTAGCTGCTTTTATGGTAGAACCTATTCAAGGAGAAGCAGGTGTTGTAGTGCCAGATGAAGATTATTTACTTAAAGCTTATAATACGTGTAAAAAATCTAATGTTTTATTCATTGCTGATGAGGTTCAGACAGGTATTGGAAGAACTGGTAAAATGTTATGTTGTGATTATTATAGTTTTAAGCCAGACATTCTTATTCTTGGCAAGGCCCTCTCTGGAGGAGTCTTTCCTGTTTCTGCAGTACTTTGTTCCGATGAGATAATGCTTACAATTAAACCTGGAGAGCATGGTTCTACTTTTGGAGGAAATCCACTAGCTTGTGAGGTTGCAATAGCTGCATTAGAGGCTATAGTAAACGAAAATATGATTGATAATGCTGAAAGGTTAGGTGAGGTTTTTAGAAGAGAAATCAATAGCTTTATTAAAACCTCTACAATTGCCAAGCTTGTTAGAGGAAAAGGCTTGTTAAATGCAATTGTTATTAATGAGGCTGAAGATGGAGATACTGCTTGGAATATTTGCATGTCAATGGCAGAGAAAGGGTTGCTTGCAAAACCTACGCATGGAAATATAATTAGATTTGCACCGCCGTTGATTATTAATGATGAACAATTAGGAGAGTGTGTAAAAATTATTACAACTACTCTTAAGGAGTTCGACAAATAACTTTTAGCTATTAAAACACATACTTTATTATGAAAACTTACAAATACACAAAATTCTTAACTGTTTTTTTAACTCTAATCTTATTTAGCTTTACTTCATATTCACAAGAAACAGATGAAAAGGTTGAAGATGCTAAAGAAGAAAAAGGCGAAAAATCTGATAAGAAAAAAAAGGAAAAAACTTATTCTGACATTGTTAATGACAAAACCATAACTGATGCTGGTTTATTTGATGTTCACAAGGTAGAGGATAAATACTACTATGAAATAAACGATAGTCTTCTAGGTAGAGATATGTTAATGGTAACAAGAATAGTTAATATGTCTAAAGAAATCTCTATAAGCCGTCATAAAATGAGTGAGCAAGTTTTAAGTTGGCAAAAATTTGATAATCACATCTTGTTAAAAGAAATTTCATATTCAAATTACGCTTCTGATTCACTGCCAATAAAGGAGGCAGTTTCAAATGCTAATTTTGAACCTATAATTGCTAGTTTTAAAATTGAAGTTGAAAATAAGGATAAAAATTCTATAGTCATTGATGTTACAGATCTCTACAAAAAGGATATAAAATCATTTGGCTATCCACAATCAAGTCGAAAGAGAAATAAAATAACAGGTTTAGACACTAAACTGTCATTTATAGAATCTATTAGAAGTTTTCCTAGAAATGTTGAGGCTAAACATATAAAGACATACAAGTCCTCTGAGGCAAAAAATGGTCAAATTTCTATGGTTTTAAATAATTCAATGATCTTATTAGCGAAAGTTCCAATGAAAAGAAGGTATTATGATGAAAGAGTAGGGTGGTTTACGACTAGTCAAACAGATTACGGAATGGATAATCAAGAAGCAGAAACTGTAAAATATTTAGATAGATGGAGATTAGAAGTTAAAGATGAAGATATTGAAAAATTTAAAAAAGGGGAATTGGTTGAGCCAAAAAAACCAATAGTATATTATATTGATAGGGCAACTCCAAAAAAGTGGGGAAAATATATTAAACAGGGAATTGAAGATTGGCAAGCAGCATTTGAGGTCGCTGGTTTTAAAAATGCTATTCTAGCAAAAGACCCACCTAGTAAAGAAGAAGACCCCGATTGGAGTCCTGAAGATATTAGATACTCAGTCGTTAGATATTTAGCTTCACCCACTCTTAATGCTAATGGCCCTCATGTAAGTGATCCTAGATCTGGTGAAATAATTGAGTCAGATATAAACTGGTATCATAACATTATGAGATTACTTAGAAACTGGTATTTTGTGCAAACTTCAGCAGTGGATCCAGAGGCTAGAGGAATTGAATTTAAAAATGAATTAATGGGTGAATTATTACGGTTTGTAAGTGCGCATGAGGTTGGTCATACTCTAGGTTTGCCTCATAATATGGGTAGTAGTAGTGCATTTCCAGTTGATTCTTTAAGATCAGCAACTTTTACCCAAAAATATGGAACTGCACCATCTATTATGGATTATGCTAGATTTAATTATATAGCTCAACCTGGAGATGAAGGAGTTGCATTAACACCATCTCATTGGGAAAGCCCTAATGTTGGAGTATACGATAAATTTTCTGTTATGTGGGGTTACAAACCAATTCTTGATGTTTCTGAGGAGAAAGAAAAGGATATATTAAAGAAATGGATTATTGATAAAGAAGATGAT
>CABXHU010000019.1 GCA_902512065.1 uncultured Bacteroidota bacterium
TAAGTATTTTTTTTAATTTTTTTATTTCATCTCTGTATTTAGCTGCAATTAAGAAGTCTAAATTTTTTGCTGCTATTTCCATTTTCTTTCTAAATTTTCTTATTTCTTTTTCAATATCTTTTTTGTTTGAATTTAGATCAAAATCTTTAGACTCTAAATTATAAAATGTTTCTTCAGGGTTTAAAATCTTTTTGCTAAGAGGGTTTGATAGTTTTTTTGTTATAGCTTTTGGAGATAGCTTGTGCTTTTTATTATAAACAACTTGTTTTTCTCTTCTATACTCTGTTTCATTGATTGTTTTACTCATGCTCTTGGTAATCTTATCAGCATATAGTATTGCTGAACCATTGATGTGTCTAGCGGCTCTACCAATAGTCTGAGTGAGCGATCTACTTGATCTTAAAAATCCTTCCTTATCTGCATCTAGTATAGCTACTAATGAAACTTCGGGAAGGTCTAGCCCCTCTCTTAATAAATTTACTCCAATAAGTACATCAAATAAATCTTCTCTTAAACCTTGCATTATCTCTACTCTTTCTAGTGTATCAACATCAGAGTGAATGTATTTACATTTAATGTTTAATTTACTAAAGAAATTAGTTAATTCTTCAGACATTTTTTTAGTTAGTGTTGTTACTAGTATCTTTTCTTTTTTTGTTATTCTAATTTGAATTTCATGGATTAGATCGTCTATTTGATTTTTGATTGGCTTAACAGTTATTATTGGATCTAATAATCCTGTTGGTCTTATTATTTGTTCTGTATATACACCTTCACATTTTAATAACTCGTAGTCTGCTGGTGTAGCACTTACAAAAATTATATTTTTTTGTAGACTTTCAAATTCTTCAAATTTCAAAGGTCTATTATCTAATGCTGCAGGAAGTCTAAAGCCATAATCAACCAAATTTTCTTTTCTACTCCTATCACCACCATACATGGCTCTGACTTGCGGAATTGTTACATGACTTTCATCAATAATTGTTAGGAAATTATCTTGAAAATAATCTATTAGGCAAAAGGGTCTTTTACCAGACTTTCTACCATCAAAATATCTTGAATAGTTTTCTATGCCGGAACAGTAACCTAATTCTTGCATCATTTCTAGATCAAATTCAGTTCTTTCCATTATTCTTTTTGCTTCTAGATTCTTAGAGGAATCACTAAAATAATTGTATTGTATAATTAAATCTTTTTTAATTTCTAGAATAGCATCTTGAATAAGATTAGGTGATGTAACAAATATATTTGCAGGATATATTTCAATAGATTTATGAGAATCTAGAGTTTCATTAGTTTCTGTTTTAAATGACTCAATTTCTTCTATTTCATCTCCAAAAAAGTGAATTTTGTATGCAAAATCAGCATATGCTGGAAACACATCAATAGTATCTCCTTTAATTCTGAAAACTCCTTGTTTGAATTCTTCATTATTCCTAGAATATAAACTTTGAACTAATTTATTCAAAAGCTCAGTTCTTGACACACTGTTATTAATGTCAATAGTAATAATATTTTCTTTGAATTGTTCAGGATTTCCCATGCCATAAATACATGAAACTGAAGCAACGACAATTACATCTTTTCTTCCAGACAATAATGATGATGTGGTACTAAGTCTTAATTTTTCTATTTCTTCATTAATTGATAGGTCTTTTTCAATATAAATACCTGAAGAAGGAATATAGGCTTCTGGTTGATAATAATCATAATATGATACAAAATATTCAACTAAATTTTCGGGAAAAAAATGTTTAAACTCTGCATATAATTGTGCAGCCAGTGTTTTATTATGTGCTAATACTAATGTTGGTTTTTGTGTTTTTTCAATAACATTTGCAATAGTAAATGTTTTACCTGATCCTGTAACACCTAATAATGTTTGATATTTTTCATTAGATTCAATACCATTAACAAGCTGATTAATCGCTTCTGGCTGATCTCCAGTTGGAGAAAAATCAGATTTTAGTTTGAATCTCATTTTTAAAATTATTAATAATAATGATCATCTTCATAATCTCCATCATCTACTATTCCATCTTTTTTAGATTCAAATTTTTTCTCAGGGGCTTTTTCAGGCAACTTACCTTTGCTAAAAATTATATTAGGATAGTTGACACCTTTTATTTCTTCTGCAACTTCAATTAATTCAATAAGGAATACCCACATATTTAAAAAATCATATATATAAATAAGTTTATTATTTTGATTATTTATTACTTGATTAATTGCTACACTAGACATTAGTTTTGTCTCTTTACTTTCATCTCCAAAATTAAAAAGTGATATTTCTTCTCCTTGATTCCATTCATTATCAGATATATAGAATGACGCCATTTCATTATTTATAAAACTAAAGGAATTAATAATCGTTTTATGAAATTCTTCTAGAGAATTGGTTTTATATATTTCAATATCTCTAAAAATATCATCGTCTGTATCATTGTCTAGTATGACTCTAAATCTATTTTTTGTTGATTACAAATGTATTAAAATTTGTTACTTGCTAAATCGATGTAAAGTAAATGTCATGGATGCTAGCAGTAAAAAAGCGCCTATTTGATGACTAACCCCAAGCCATAATGGAACTTGAAGAAGGATAGTTAATACTCCAAGTAATAATTGAATTCCAACTAATATCATTAGTAAGTTCAATCCATTAATTTGATATTTTGAAATTGCTAACATTTTCCCTTTTAAATAAATGAATATAACTGAGATTAATACAACGAATGCCAAAATACGATGAATAAATTGTACTCCACTTTTTCCTTCAATAAAATTTTTATATAAAGGGGTTTTTTCTATCAATACAGTTTCATGCATAAATTTCCCTTCACTCATCATAGGCCAATGATTATGAACAAAACCAGCATCTAATCCAGCTACAAATGCTCCATATATTATTTGAATGAGAAGTATTATCAATCCAATTCTTATGGTATTTCTAAATCCTCTATCTATGTTTTTTTTATTGGGAAAGATTAAATCTAATGCAACCCATAGGGTATAAGCAAATGTTATAAATGCAGTAGTTAAATGAGCTGCTAGTCTATAATGACTTACATCAGGCCTATCAACTAAGCCGCTTTTAACCATATACCATCCTAGAAATCCTTGAAAGCCTCCTAATATTAATAATATTGAGGTTTTTTTTATTGTTGGCCAGGTTAATTGTTTTGTTATTATGAAATACATAAAAGGAATAACAAAAAACCAGACCTATCAATCTACCAATAAATCGATGCAGCCATTCCCAAAAGAATATACCTTTAAATTCATCTAAGTTTATGCTGCTATTAAGTTTCTTATACTCAGGATACTGTTTATATAATTCAAAAGCTTCATTCCATTGTTGTTCATTTAATGGTGGAATTGTACCTGAAATTAATTTGTAGCTTGGAATGGAAAGACCTGAATGAGTTAGTCTAGTTATTCCACCAATAATCACCATAATAAAAATCAACGCACAACCTGTAAATAACCAGTAGATTACCTTTTTATTATCTTTTTTCATTTGTGCTTAGACCAAGTTTTTTTCCTTCTTTTAGCATAATATGATATGCATCATCATAATTGTTATTAATATCACCTTCTAAAATGGCTTCTTTAATGACTTCTTTAATTTGTCCAATAGCTTTACAAGGTTTTAAATTAAATGTTTCCATTATTTCTTTTCCTGTAACTGGTGGTTGAAAATTCCTTATATTATCTCTTTCTTCAACTTCTATAATTTTGTTTCTTACAATTTTAAAATTTCTTAAGTATTTCTTAAAACGTTCTTTATTTTTTGTAGTTATATCAGCTTCACAAAGTGTCATAAGATCATCAATATTATCTCCAGCATCAAATATTAATCTTCTTACTGCAGAATCAGTAACATTTTCTTGAGCTAATACAATTGGTCTTGAGCTTAACAAAACAATTCTTTGAACATACTTCATTTTATCATTTAATGGCATTTTTAATCGTTTAAATATTTTGTATACCATTTTACTTCCTTCAAATTCATGTCCATGAAAGGTCCATCCAATTTTACTATTAAATTTTTTTGTAGGCATTTTTCCAATATCGTGCAATAGAGCAGCCCATCGCAGCCATAAATTGTCTGTTTCCTTACTTATATTGTCTAATACCTCTAGTGTATGGTAGAAATTATCTTTATGTGTTTGCCCTTCAATTTCATCTATTCCCTTTAGAGCAGTTATTTCAGGTAAAATAATATTTAGCAATCCTGTTTTTTCTAGCAGAAAGAATCCATATGATGGCTTTTCGCTTAATAAAATCTTATTTATTTCGTCTACAATTCTCTCTTTAGTAATAATATTAATTCTCGAACTTAAATTTGTGATTACTTCTAATATATTTTTGTTTATATCGAACTTGAGATTAGATGCAAACCGTATTGCTCTTAACATTCTTAATGGATCATCATTAAAGGTTACATTTGGATCAAGAGGAGTTTTAATTATTTTTGATTCTATATCATCTAAGCCATTGTACTGATCTATTAATTTTCCATAATTTTTTTTATTTAAACTGACAGCTAGACTGTTGATAGTAAAATCTCTTCTTTTAATATCATCTTCTAGTGTTCCTTCAGAAATTTTAGGATTTCTGCTTTTAGCACTATATGACTCTTTCCTTGCACCAACAAATTCAATTTCAAAATTTGAATATCGGAGCATCGCAGTTCCATAGGTTTTAAAAATTTTGATTTCTGAAGTAATTTTAAGTGCTTTTGAAACTGATTTTGCCATTTCTATACCGCTTCCGACTACCACAATATCTACATCTTTAGATTTCCTTTTTAAGAAGTAGTCCCTAACAAAACCTCCAATGACATAACAATCTAAACCTAGTTGATCTGCACAACTAGAAATAGTTTTAAAAAGTTTATCATTAATAGCCTCTTCAAATTTCATTATAAAAATATTTTATCTATCGAAGTTTTTTTATCTCTCCCTTATTATTAATTGTTACTATTGAAGAAGGGAGTTTGCTTACGGGTTCATTTGGTAAATTTACGATATAGTCTACACCTTTTAAAATACGTTCATCTATTTCTTTAAAATTAACAGGATGTTTTTCATTATGAATATTCGCTGAGGTTGATACAATAGGTTTTTTAATTTTATTAATAAGCATATTGCAGAAATTATGATTTACAATTCTAAATGCAACTTTATTTTTATTTGAAATTAGAAGTTCAGATATATTTTTTGGATTATCATACACTATTGTAGTTGGATTTTTAAATTTTTTTAACAAGTCATCTATGTTTTCAGGTTTTTCATGTAGAAACCCATTTAGCATATCAGAGCTATTAATCAAGCTTAGCATAGGAGTTGTGTTTTCTCTTTCTTTTAAGCTATTAATTTTATTAATCGCATTGTTGTTTGTCGCATCACAGCCTAAACCCCATATAGTATCAGTAGGGTATAAAATTACCCCACCATTTATAAGGACTTTGTATGCTTTTTCAACTTCATTTATAATTTTTTCCATCTATTATAAATATATTTATATCAAATATAAAAAATAACCAGTTGAATAAGTCTATAGAGTTTAATTCTAAATATATAAACTTCAAAGAAGAAATTTTAAGTATAATTAAAAATTTTAGCACTTCTAATGGTCAGACTATCAAAGATCACAGAAATAATATTAAAAAATTTAGCTTAGAACAAATTCAAATAAATGTAAAATCTTTTGGTGTCCCAAATTTTTTTAATTCAATTGTTTATGCCTTTTTCAGATTATCTAAAGCGAATAGATCGTATAACTATGCAATGAAATTATTGAATTTAGGAATAAATACTCCAACCCCTATATGTTATTATGAAGTAAAAAAAAATGGACTCTTAACTAACAGTTTCTATGTTTCAGAACAACTAAATTTTGATTTTCCAATAAGTGAGGTAATTAATAATGTTAATTATCCAGATCGGATTAGTATTTTAAATGATTTTGTAGGTTTTACTTTAAAACTTCATGAAAATGGAATTAATTTTTTAGATCATTCCCCTGGAAATACTTTAGTTAGGCTTAATAATAGTAGGCCGACATTTTATTTAGTTGATTTGAATAGAATGAGATTTGAAGAAATGAATTTCAAAATGAGAATAATGAATTTCAGAAGACTTACTAATGATAAAGAAGTAATAAAGATTATTAGTAGGGAATATGCTGTGCTCTCCAATAGAAGTGAGGAGGAGGTTTTTAAATTAATGATGTATTATAGCAATCAATTTCTTAGCAGAAGGTCTATTAGAAAAAAAATAAAAAAAATCTTTAGTTAATAAGGATGTTTATTTACTACAAGTTATAGTGTTATATTTGTTTTATGTCAATAATTTTAGCCATTGATTACGGTGAAGTAAAATCTGGAATTGCAGTTAGTGATGACTCAAAAGTTTTTGCATTTGGGCTTACTACAGTTAAAACAAAAAGTGTAATTAATTACATCGATAAATATAACTCTGACAATAATATTTCTGAGTTTGTAATTGGCCAGCCAAAGAGAATGAATGATGAATTTTCCGATATTGAAGAACTAATAAAGAAGTTTATAAATAAATTAACACTAAAATTCCCTAATATTCCTATTAAGAGATTTGATGAACGCTTTACTTCAAAAATTGCTTTACAAACAATGATTGATGCTGGATTAAACAAAAAAAATAGAAGGGATAAATACATTATTGATAAGATAAGTGCAACAATAATTCTTCAAGGATATTTAAAATCTATAGAGAAGTAATTAATCAATAATTGATATATTGTGTATTAAATAATAATAAATGATTTTACCAATAATTGGATATGGGAATCCTGTTTTAAAAAGAAAAGCAAAAGAAATTTCAGCTTCTTATCCTAATCTAAAGGAATTAATAGGCAATATGTATGAGACTATGTATAATGCTAGTGGAGTTGGTTTAGCTGCTCCACAGGTAGGAGAATCAATTAGGTTATTTATTATTGATACTTCTCCTTTTTTAGATATGGATGATGAAAAAATTCAGGATTTACAAGTAATTAGGGTTAAAAAAGTTTTTATTAATCCAACCATTGTAGATGAAACTGGTGAGAGCTGGCTATTTGAAGAAGGATGCTTAAGTATTCCTAATATAAGAGAAAATATAAGAAGAAAATCAGATATTTTTATTGAATATTATGATGAAAATTTTATTTCTAAGAAAGAAAATTTTTCAGGAATTGTTGCTAGAGTAATACAACATGAATACGACCACATTCAAGGAATACTATTTACTGATAAATTAACTAGTTTTAAAAAGAGACTATTAAAAAACAAGTTAAATAATATTGAGAAAGGAAAAATTGAGATTGACTATTTAATGAATTTTTATCAAAAATAAGCTAGAGGATTGAATCTATCCAATTACACTAAGGAATTTTCGTATAATTTAAAATTATCTATACCTGTTATATTAGGTTTAGTAGGTCATACTTTAGTTGGGATGATAGATAATATAATGGTAGGAAACTTAGATCCAATAAATTTAGCTGCTGTTTCTCTAGGAAACAGTTATATTTTTATTGCCATGTCAATTGGTATTGGATTTTCAGCAGCAATTACTCCAATAGTTGCAGAAGCACACTCTGAAGGAAATCAGAATAAACTTAAGAAGTCTTTTATTAATGGTTTTATCTTATGTTTAATATTAGGCACTGTATTATATGCCTTAGTATTAGTTTTAAAAAACACTTTAGTTTATTTAGATCAACCTGTAGAGGTTGTTAAATTGGCTTTGCCATATATTGATATTGTAGCTATTTCACTTATTCCTTTATTATTATTTCAGGCCTTAAAACAATATACAGATGGTTTATCAAGAACAATTTATCCAATGTATGCAACAGTTGTGGCAAATATTATTAATGTTCTCATAAACTATATTTTAATTTTTGGAATGTTGGGTTTCCCAAAGCTTGGTATTATTGGTGCAGCTATTGGCACATTAATATCAAGAATAATAATGTTTGTGTTTCTTTTTTATATGCTAATGGATAAAAAAATCATTTATAATTATATGTCTGACTTAAAATCATTCATCTATGATAAATTTATGATAAAGGAAATACTAAGTCTAGGATTTCCTACTTCATTACAAATGTTTTTTGAAGTAGGTTTATTTACAACTGCAATTTGGTTAAGTGGACTATTAGGAGAAATACCCCAATCTGCAAATCAAATAGTTTTAAATATTTCATCTATGACTTTTATGGTTGCTAGCGGCTTGAGTGTAAGTGCTGCTATTAGAGCTGGTAATCAAAAAGGATTAAAAAATTATCAAGAGCTTAAAAGAATATCATTATCGATATTATTATTAGGAATTTATTTTGCTTCATTTTTTGCCCTAGGAATATATATATTAAGAGATTATCTACCCTATATTTACATTGATATTAATAATCAGGAAAATTTAATTGAGAATATAGAATTAGTTAAGATTGCATCAAAATTATTTATAATTGTTGCCATTTTTCAACTATTTGATAGTGCTCAAGTAATCATATTGGGAACTTTAAGGGGTATGCAGGACGTAAAAATACCTACAGTCATAGTTTTTATAGCCTACTGGATTGTTGGATTTCCAATAAGTTTTATTTTAGGAGATGAGTCATCAATGGCTGAGACAGGCATATGGATTGGATTGCTTTGTGGCCTTTTATTTTCTTCTGTATTTTTGTATTGGAGATTTTTATATTTAACAAATAAGATGATTAATAAATAATGACTTTAGAGGATATTGACATACAAATATTAGTTTACCTGAATTCATTAGGATCAGAATTTTGGGATCCTATATGGATTACTTTAACAAATAAGACAACTTATATACCTCTCTTTGCTTTTATTGTTTATTATATATATAAGAGATTTGGGCTAAAGCAAACGGCATTTATTATTGTATTCATTTCTATATTAATCTTATTTACTGACCAATTTACTAATTTCATTAAAGATAGTTTTCAGAGGTTAAGGCCATGTAGAGAGGGATATTTAGGATTGCGAGAAATAGATATATATTGTGGTAAATATGGATTCTTTTCAGCTCATGCATCCAACTCAATAGCAGTTTCACTATTTATTATTAAAATAATGAGAGAAAAATATAGCAGCATGTTCTCACTTATTTTAATTAGTTGGGTGTTTGTTTTTTCTTATAGTAGAATATACTTAGGATTACATTATCCAATGGATATTTTATGTGGTTTGATTTTTGGAGTTATTTCTTCAACTCTTTTTTATCATATTTATTTAAAGTGTAGCACTTATATTTTTGATAAAATATAAAGATTTGTTGCAAGTCTATCTCTATATCGATTACTGTCTTCTGTTGTTGGATTAAAATCTACTTTGATTTTTTTATCTATGATTAGTCTATTTTCTCTAAATTCATAATTTATAGAATCATAATTTTTATTAGAAATTAGCACAAAAATTGAATCATTTATTTTAGATAACTCAGTTTTTTTAACTTTTCTTTTTAAGTTCCATATTAGATCAGCAGTAATTTTATAATCTGAATATAATTTTAAGTTTTGTATCTCATTTTCTAGACTATTTAGTGAAGTGTAATCATTATTAGTATTTGAATAAGTTTGTGGTAGAGTAAAATTAATTACTGTGAAAAATAAAATTATTTTTAAGTAAATGACTTTATCAAAATTTCTTTTGTATAAATTATAAATAAAAAACAGCGTTATAAGTACCCCTATTATTGGTAAAGAACTAATTCCATAATTTAATATATGAGTAATAGGAATAATTAATCCAAAAATGGCTATTACTAGAAAGTTTAAATATATAGGTAATAACAATGGACTTATCTTCAGTTTTGAGTATTTAATAATATAATTTATATAGAAGCCAGTATTCAGCGCTAATGGTATAAGTACGGGCATTAAATATCTAGTCTTTTTTTCTGGTATTAATGATAATAAAATAACTGAAAACAAAACCCAATAGCATGTTAGCAGGTGATGTTTATTAACTGAAATTTTTCTGTTAATAAATGGTAGTATTATACTAGTTATTGCTGGAATTGTCCAGATGCCACTATTAATAAAAAAATCCCAATAGTAATAGAATGGCTTAACATTATAATTTGACCAATTTTCAGTTTCTTGAGCACCTATTTCTACTAGTGTATTATAGTCTTGTGTATAAACATATAGATACCAAATTCCACCAGAAACTATTGAAATAATGAAAATTATAATAAGATTATTAAGGCTAATTTTTTTATATACTAACAGATAAGATAAAAGAAAAGGAATTAGTAATGCGTAAATAGAAATTGGTCCTTTTGACATTATTGAAAGGCCAATTAATATTCCAATAAGTATATTGTGGCTTTTAGTAAAAGAATTTTTAAATGAATTAAAAAGATAGTAGATTGCTATAAACATAAAACCATGCGCAAAAATATCCCATGGTGCCTCAAATATGATTGCTATTATATAAATAGAGCTCACGGTTATTAGCCCATTTATAATACTCTCGCTTTTATTAAAATTAATTCCAATACTAAAAAAATAGCTTGTAACACCTATAATAAATAGAAATAGTATAGCAGGAATCCTATAGAATATGACAGCCTTTGAGTTGAAAAGTAAAACAGACAAAGCAGTTAGCCAAGTAGGTAGTGGTGGTTTCTGATATCTTGGCTCATCATTTAGTGTTGGAAGAAGCCAATTATCATTTTCAATAATTTCATTTGCGGTTTGAAAATTCCTTGCTTCCATAATTCCAACTTCTATTAAATTGAATGTTGAAAATGAATATATTAACAGAAATAATACAATTACCAAGAAATAATATTTCTTCAAAAAATTCACTGCTTTTTTTATTTAAAATATATAAAATAAATTTTAATCTCCATAAAAATATAATATATTAACCTTATTGATTTATGAAAAAAATTATTTCACTCATTTTTATTTCTATTTTATTAGCTTCTTGTTTAGATCAAGAAAAAATGCATCCAAATATTATTGTTATAATAAGTGATGACCAAGGCTATGCTGATGTTGGTTTTCATGGAAGTAAAGAAATTAGAACTCCCAATATTGATAGAATAGCTAATAATGGGGTAGTCTTCTCTGAAGGTTATGTTTCATATGCAGTATGTTCTCCAAGTAGAGCGGGGCTAATTACTGGAAGGTATCAGAATAGATTTGGGTATACTAGGAATATTTTATTAGCTCCTAAAGATTCCTTGATGGGTCTTCCCTTAACAGAACAAACTCTTCCTGATGTACTAAATAATGTAGATTATAAAACTAAGGCAATAGGGAAATGGCATCTTGGAGCCCATGAATCTCTAGTTCCAGAAAGAAGAGGTTTTGATGAGTTTTTTGGCTTTATAATAGGAGGTCATAGATACTTTCCAGAAGATCTCACCTTAAACGATTTGACAGAAGCAAGGAGTCAGATGGATGGTTATATCACTAGAATTTATGACAACGGAAAGAGGATTGATACTAAAAAATATCTTACAGAGGAATTATCTGATAATGCTGTAAAATTTGTTGAAGAAAACTCTGATAATCCTTTTTTCTTATATCTATCATATAATGCACCTCACACTCCTCTACAGGCTACCGAGAAAGACTTGGAGAGAAATATGCATATTGAAATTGAGAAGAGAAGAACTTATGCTGCAATGGTCTCATCGATGGATGATGGAATAGGATTAATTTTAGACAAACTTGAAGAGAAAAAGATCTCAGATAATACTTTAGTTATCTTCTTTTCAGATAATGGAGGAGTAGAGTGGTATAATTTCTCTGATAATGGTGTCCTAAGAGGGATAAAAGGCGATTTTTTTGAGGGCGGTATAAGGGTGCCATTTGTCATGCAATGGCCAAAAAAAATTAAAGCTGGAATTACGTATGATAAACCAATTATTTCATTAGATGTTTTTGCAACTGTAGCATCAGCAGCATCAGCTGAAAAACATATTAATAATGAGATCGATGGAGTAGATCTATTACCATACCTAACTGGAAATAATTCTGGCTTACCTCATAAATATTTATACTGGCAGAATAGAGATAAAGATATTGATGTTGTTAGGGACGAAAGGTATAAATACTTAAGAATTAAAAATGATGAGTATATTTTTGATTTAAAAAATGATATAAGTGAAGAAACAAATATTATTAATTTATCAAAGCCTATTTATGATAGACTAAAGTCTCAATTTAAAGAATGGGAAAAGAATATGACAGATCCTGTATTTCTTTCTCTAGGAATGGGAAAAGAGTATAATAAACTTAATCCTGATAGATGGTATAATTCTAATCTAGAGATACAGTAACTGGTAATATCTTAAATTGTTTTGGATTATTTAATCTGACGTCTTTATATTTCTATTAATATATATAAAATAAATATTTCTAGAATACATAAAAATTCCTGCAACATGGCTAATAAATAAAACAGGATCTAGCCTAAAAATAGAATATGTAATTATTAAAATAGCTCCTAGTATACTGATGATCCAAAATCCTAATGGTAGATGAGATTTTTTTGAAATTTCAGAAGACATCCACTGATATACGTATCTAAAAGTAAATGTAATTTGTGAAATTATTCCGAGATATAATAGCCACTGCGGTATATCTGGATTATAAAAAAGAGAGTCAAGGTTAAAGAAATTAGAATTCCATGCCCTTTCAACACAAATTATAATTGGTAATAATAATAAGATTTGTCTAATAGTTACATTAAAATTTATCCATTTTTTCTGTATTTGTAAATTTCTTATGTAGATATAATATCCAATAAATTGTCCAAACATAATAGCGAAATCATCTCTAAAATATCCATACATAAAGAATAGGAGTGAAGCACTTAGGCTTAATATCCAATAAATTGTTGGTGTAATTACTTTTGCCTCACGTTCTGTGTAAAACCATTGGATAATCACTCTTGCACTAAAAAAGAATTGTGCTATAAATCCTAATATAATAATCTCAATTGGGATATCAATCATTATTTTCTATTTGGTAATTAATATATTTTCTTCTCATCCAAATAAATGCGAAACAATCAGATAATGGGCCCAATATTCTATTAAATAAGCCAAACTTTGCTTTTCCGGCTATTCTTGGAAAATGCTGAATAGGAATTTCAATAATTTTACCTTTTTGAAGAAGTATCATAGCTGGTAAAAATCTATGTAATCCTTTAAACATTGGAATTCTCTTGGCGTAATCAGTTTTTATTACTTTTAATGGGCATCCTGTATCATTTACGCCATCATTAGTAAATAAATTTCTAATATTATTAGCTGCTAATGAAGTTAAATTTTTAATTAATGAATCTTTTCTTTCAGCTCTATATCCTGTAACAAGATCATACTCTCCAATATATTTTAATAAATTATGAAAATCATTTGGCGATGTTTGTAAATCGGCATCAATATAGCCTAGATATTCTGAATTACATAAATCAAATCCTGCCTTTAAAGCACTACTAAGACCATGATTAGTTTTAAAAGATACATATTCAAAGAAATTATTTTTTTTACACAGTCCTTTGATTATCTCTTTACTTCCATCATTAGATCCATCATCCACTATAAGAATTTTTGTTTTGTATTTAGTTGAATTAATAAATTTCATTAATTCAACTTCCAATCTAGATAGATTCTCCTTCTCATTAAAAACAGGTACTACTATTGTAAATTTTACCATATTATATTTTTAATAAAACATCAGCAGCAGCAAATGGAGTTGTTTTATTTTTATCTAATAAATTATATTGATTTTCCAGTTCTTTTTTTATTTTATCATTACTGAAAAAATCAGATTGTAATTTATCATTTATAGTCTGTAATAACCAATATTTATTTTGATGTTTTCTGTTCTCAGCAAAAAACTTATTGTCTTTTGTATCAGAGATGTATTTTAATACCAATTTCCAAACAGGTTCAATACCTGAATTATTAATTGAGCTGCATGCCAGCACTTTTGGAACCCAATTAGATTTTTTTGTTGGGTATAATTTTAATGCCATTGAAAATTCTGCCATGGCCTTGTTAGATTCATCAATATTATCTCCATCTGCTTTATTTATAATTATTACATCTGCCATTTCAATTATACCTCTTTTTATGCCTTGTAATTCATCTCCAGCACCAGAGAGTTTTAATAGCAGAAAGATGTCTACCATTTCAGACACACTAATTTCATTTTGACCAACACCAACAGTTTCAACTATAATTATATTATATCCTGCAGCTTCACATAGAATAATTGATTCTCTAGTTTTTTTTGCCACACCTCCATAATGGCTTGATGCAGGGCTAGGTCTTATAAAAGCTTTTTTATTATTAACTAGAGTATTCATTCTAGTTTTGTCACCCATAATACTACCGTGACTGACTGTGCTAGTTGGATCAATAGCTAAAACAGCAACTTTATGTCCTTGCTCTGTAAGTTGATTTCCAAAAGCCTCA
>CABXHU010000020.1 GCA_902512065.1 uncultured Bacteroidota bacterium
CTTCCTTTTTTAATTCTTCTTGATCTAATTCATCATCTTTAGATTTTTTTTTGCCTTTAAAAACTGAAAATAATTTCTTGAAAAATCCCATGTTTAAGGTGTTTTAGTTGTTGTTATACGTAAATATATAACAAATGCCGCTTTGGTTTAAAAAGCAATTATAAAAGATATGAGAAAAAATTGTTTATTTCTTGCCTAGAAAATCATTGACTTTTTCGGCAGGTAGAATTGATTCAACAAAAAGGTAGGCACCAGATTTAGGAGATTTAACCATTTTTATAGCTTTTGTAAGTCTTTTTGATCCAGTTTGTAATGTTGCTACTGCCTTTTTTGCCATGATTAGTAGGATTTACTTAATTTCTTTATGCATTGTCATTTTTTTTAGAATTGGGTTAAATTTCTTTAATTCAATTCTATCAGGAGAATTCTTCTTGTTTTTAGTAGTAATATATCTAGATGTTCCAGGCATACCACTATCCTTATGCTCTGTACATTCTAAAATTACTTGAACTCTATTTCCTTTTTTTGCCATAATTAATAATTATTTAATAAAACCTTTAAGTTTAGCATCTTTTAAAGCTGCCTGAATACCAATTTTATTGATAGTTTTTAAAGCAGATGTTGAAATTTTTAAAGTAACCCATCTATCCTCTTCAGGAATATAAAAACGTTTTTTTATGAGATTTGCGTTAAATCTACGTTTAGTCCTATTAAGAGAATGGGAGACATTATTACCCACCATGCTTTTTTTACCTGTAATCTGACAAATTTTAGACATAATATTAAACTTATTACAATAAATTATCAGCCGCGAATTTACAATTTTTTTATAACTCACAAACTAAATTTATCAATTTTTTATATGGTATCGTTTAGTAGTTCTAATGCTCTTAAAACTGCATTATTTATTATATTTTCTCTATCACCATCAAAATCTAATTCATACGTTTTCAAATTCTTATCAGATGATACAGATATAAATACCTTGCCTATTGCCGCATCTGATTCGCCTTTTTCAGGTCCTGCATTTCCAGTTGTAGCAATAGAATAATCAGAATTGTAAAGATTTTTAACAGAAATGGCCATTAATTCACAAACTTCTTTACTTACAACTGAGTATTTATTAATTATTTCAGGATCCAAACTAAGAATATTTATCTTAGATTCCGTTGAATAGCAAACAACTCCTCCTTGAAAAAAAACAGATGCTCCCTGTGTTGAAACAATTTTACTACATATTGATCCTCCTGTACAACTTTCTGCAACTGAAAGAGTTTTATTTAATCCTTTCAATTTAGATGCTATTAATTTTTCTAATGAAGTCATCTTTTATTTTACATTTATTGATAACAATTCGTTATCATTAATATAACCTTTTAAGTTATCATTTAAATTAACTTTTCCCACTCCAGATGGTGTTCCAGTAAAAATCACATCACCAATTTTTAATGTAAAAAATTTAGATATATATTCTATTAATTCATCTATTTTCCATAGCATCAAACTAGTATTTGAATTCTGAACAATTTCTTCGTTTTTTGTCAATTTAAAATTTATGTCATCAACATTGTTAAAATCACTCTTTTTTATCCAATTACCTATAAAACATGAACCGTCAAAAGCTTTTGCCTTTTCCCATGGTAAGCCATTTTTCTTTAATTCTAACTGCAAATCTCTAGCTGTAAAATCTATACCTAGGCCAATCTCATCATAATATTTGTGACTAAATTTTCTTTGAATAAACTTACCTAGTCTATTAATTTTTATAATAACTTCTAATTCATAATGTATTTCATTAGAAAAGCTAGGTATAAAAAAAGGTTGACTCTTATTAATAATGGCCGTTTGAGGTTTAAGAAATAATACAGGTTCTTTAGGCTTATTATTATCTAACTCCTTTATATGATCAACATAATTTCTCCCAACACAGATAATTTTCATTAGTGTTAAATTTCTCTATTAACATCCCAAGACTCCAAATAATCTTTAACTCCTTTTATAAACTGACTACCCAAAGCACCATTGACAACACGGTGATCATAAGAGTGTGAAATAAACATTTTATGTCTAATACCAATAAAATCACCTTGATCAGTTTCTATTACAGCAGGCACCTTTCTAATTGCTCCTAATGCAAGTATTCCTACCTGAGGTTGGTTTATAATTGGTGTTCCCATAATACTGCCGAAAACTCCAACATTAGTAACAGTGTAGGTTCCCCCATAAACATCATCAGGATTTAAATTATTTCCTCTGGCTTTTTTTGATAATTCATTAACAACTTTTGCCATACCTATTAAATTAAGCTGATCAGCCTTTTTTATAACTGGAACAATTAAATTCCCATCTGATAATGCTGTTGCCATTCCAATATTAATATCCTTTTTAACAATAATTTTCTCACCATCAACAGATACATTTAACATAGGGAATAATCTTAAATTAACAGCAATAGCTTCAATAAATATTGGTGTAAAAGTCAATCTCTCTTCTTCTCTTTTTTGAAAACTATCCTTTACTCTATTTCTCCAATTCCAAACTTTAGTGACATCTACTTCAATAAAGGACTGAACATGAGCAGAAATTTTAATTGAATCTGACATGTGTTTGGAAATAATCTTTCCCATTTTTGTCATTTCAATGATTTGATCATTTTCAATTTTATCAACATTTATTTCAGAACCTATGTGGATATCTGATATGTTTGAATCAACCTGTTTTAGTCTAGATTTTAAATAATTTAAAATATCTGATTTAGTAATTCTATTTTTTTTGCCAGTTCCTTTTATTGATTGTAATTCAAATTCTGATATATTTTCCTTTTTTATAATATTCTTAACCAATGGTGAATAAAATCTATTATCAGAACTTTCTTTCTTTATAATTGAAGCATCTTTTGTGAAAGTTTCCTCCTTTTTAATAGGAACTATATTTTCAGTAATAACTGGATTAGCGTGAGTAATTGTATTGTCTTTTTGAGTTATTTGTATTAACTCTTCAGAAGTTTGAATTTCTGCATCAGTTTCAATAATTGCTATTGTCTCACCTACTTTAATCACTTCATCAATCTTAAAACATTTTTCTACAAGAATTCCTTTATATTCAGATGGAACTTCAGAATCAACTTTATCAGTAGCAATTTCTACAACAGCCTCATCCATATCTATACTCTCACCTATATCTTTCAACCACGAAGTTAAGGTAGCTTCAGCTACACTTTCTCCCATCTTAGGTAATTTCAATTCAAACTTACTCACAGTAAAATATTATTGATTAAAATAATCAACAAAATTAATGAAAAAACATGTAATAAATTACTTATTTAAATCAAATAAAATTACTTGACCATGTTCTCTAGAATTATCGCTTCCTATTACAAAGTTAGCTGTCTTTGGTATAATTTTAAATATAACAGAATTATTTTTTGAAAATTTTTCCATTGCATAAATAATCTTTTTATAACTAAGGTAATTTGAATCAAAAATAATTTCACAGTTTTCTAACTTGTCAGAAAGTTTTTGAATTGAATTAATTTGTTTAGAAACTCTATTTTTTAAGCCATCATAAATTATGTCTGAAATTAAATAACAATCTTTATTCTTTTTTCTAAACTTAAATCTAGAAGTGATTGTAAATGATTTAAAAAATATGATTAATTCAATTATGATATAAGATATTAACTTATTTAAAATATTATTAGCTATGTGACTTCTATAATAGATCCCCATTGCCCCATAAAAACTCTTATAATATTTATGGTTTTTATTAGTACTTTCCCCTTTATAGTGAATTATAGATAAATCTCCTAAATAATAATTTTTTAAACCTTGTTTAAGCACCTTATGTGAAAAATCAATATCTTCTCCAAACATGAAATATTTTTCGTCAAATCCATCTACTTTTTGAAAATTCTTTTTTTCCATAAACATTGCAGCTCCACACAAAACATCTGTCACACCAATTTCATCTTTAGAAATATTATCAAAATAATAATCATTTTTTAAACCAATGAATCGCTTAAGCACCATCATTGTATAAGGGAGATTTCTTTTACTTTCTGGCAAGAAATTACCCTTACCATCAATCATTTTACATCCAACAATACCTATACTACTTTTAGATACTTTAAATTTTATTATTCTACTAAAAAAATCTTCTGGAACAACAGTGTCAGGATTTAATAAACAAATATATTTTCCTTTAGCTTTTTTGACACCTAAATTATTTGCAGAAGAAAAACCTAGATTGACTTTATTTTTTATTAATAACACATATGGAAATAATGATTCCACCATATTAATTGTGTCATCACTGGAATTATTATCAATTACAATTACTTCAGATTCTATTTTATTTATTGATTCCTTAAGGCTTCTTAAACATAACTCTAAGAAAAACCTAGAATCATAGCTAACTATAATGACTGATAAATCCAAAATCTAATTTTTTATTGAAGTTTCAAAAGGAATCCTATTGGTTATACTTCTAGCTAGTGTAATTTCATCTGTATATTCCAAATCATCCCCTATAGATATTCCTCTAGCAATTGTTGATGTAATAATATTATATTGTTTAATAAGCTTGTAAATATAAAAATTAGTAGTGTCTCCCTCCATTGTAGAGCTTAATGCAAAAATAATTTCATTAACCCCCCCCTTATCTATTTTTTCTATTAAACTAGTTATATTTAATTCATTAGGACCTATACCATCTAAAGGAGAAATTTTTCCACCCAAAACATGATATAACCCTTTATAGGAACTAGTATTTTCAATTGCCATAACATCTCTTATATCCTCTACAATACAGATAACAGATTTATCTCTATTAGAGTTGGAACAAATATCACATAAATCAGTATCACATATATTATGACAATTATTACAGAAACTTACATTTGATCGCATTTCAGAAATAGCCTTAGAAAGATCATTTGATTGATCACTAGGTTGCCTTAATAAAAATAAAACAAGTCTTAATGCAGTCCTCTTACCTATTCCAGGCAATTTTGATATTTCATTAACTGCAGTCTCAATTAGTTTTGATGAAAATTCCATTTAGCAAACTTACAAATTTTACAGATTGAAAATAAAATGTTTCTAACAAAGAATTATTTGGTAAATCCTACAAATAATATGTAATTTGAATAATTATATCATTTTATGAACGCAACTAATATTTTATTACTTATTCTTGGTTACTTCATCATGTTATTTGCAATATCATATGTGACAGGAAAAAATGATAGTAATTCTATTTTTTTTAATGCAGGAAAAAATGCTCCATGGTACATAGTTGCCTTTGGAATGGTAGGCGCATCTTTGTCAGGAGTTACATTTATATCAGTACCTGGATGGATAGAAAGTTCTCAATTCAGTTATTTGCAAGTTGTATTTGGTTATTTCTTTGGATATATAATTGTTAGCCAGGTATTATTGCCAGTATATTACAAACTTAATTTAACTTCTATATATGAATACTTAAATTTTAGGTTTGGAACAGTAGCTCATAAAACTGGAGCTTTTTACTTTTTTATTTCCAGACTTTTAGGGGCTTCATTTCGACTATTCCTAGTAGCAATTGTTTTACAACAATTTGTATTTGATCAATGGAATGTCCCATTTCCTGTAACAGTTACTATATCAATTATCTTGATTTGGATTTATACCTATAGAGGTGGGATAAAGACTATTGTTTGGACAGATACACTTCAAACATTTTTTATGATTCTAGCTGTATTTATTTCAATTTATGGAATCCTAAACAATCTAAACTGGACTTTCATTGATTTTTTAAAATCTGATGAGTTTAACAACTATAATACTATTTTTTTTACAGATAATATTTTAGAAAGGCATCACTTCTTGAAATCATTTATCGGAGGAATGTTTGTCACTATTTGCATGACTGGTTTAGATCAAGATATGATGCAAAAGAATCTAACTTGTAAATCATTAAAAGATGCTCAAAAAAACATGATTGTATTTAGTATTGTACTTGTAGTAGTTACTTACTTTTTTATGATTCTTGGTAGTCTTTTGTACATATTTAAAAATAAAAATAACATATTAATGCCATTAATGGATAGTCAGCCAAAAACTGATTTACTATTTCCTGAAATTGCTTTAAATGGAGAATTAGGCATATTATTATCCGTGACTTTTATTCTTGGACTTATTGCTGCTGCTTATAGTAGTGCAGATAGTGCCTTAACTTCTCTAACTACTTCTTTTTGTATAGATTTTATTGATATAAAAACCAAAAATGTTGCTATTCAAAAAAGTATTAGAAAAAGAGTTCACGTACTTATGAGTCTAACACTAATTTTTATTATAATAATCTTTAAATATGTTCTCAGCAGTAATATAATTGATAGTCTACTTACTGTAGCATCCTATACATATGGTCCCTTACTAGGTCTATTTGCTTTTGGATTATATACTAAATTCAAATTAAAAGAAAGATATATTTATCTTATAGTAATTCTTGCTCCAATTCTAACGTATCTACTAAATATATCTCCTACTATATTTGCTTATTTTAGCGAGGAGGCTTCATTAGGATGTAAATTTAAAACATGGGCTTGTGCAGGTGCTTACGCAAAAGACAATCTTTATGTTTTTGGTTATGAATTATTACCTATTAATGGTCTTATAACATTTATAGGTCTTTATTTATCTAGAATTAAGTCTAAGTAGTTATGTCACTTTGTCAGGATGTTGATTTTGGCATCCTTATTGAAAGTAAATTAACATTAATTAAAAATAGTAAAAAATGAAAAAAGGTAATATTAATGTTTCAGTTGAAAATATTTTTCCGCTAATCAAGAAATTTCTATATAGCGATCATGAAATTTTTCTTAGAGAACTTATTAGTAATGCAACAGACGCTACAATAAAATTAAAACATATAGCTAGTATTGGAAAAGAAAAAATAGAGCTAAATGATCCTAAAATTGAGATAAAAATTGATAAAAAAGGAAAGAAACTCCATATAATGGATGAAGGGATTGGTATGACTGCGGAAGAAGTTGAGAAGTATATTAATGAAGTTGCATTTTCCGGAGCTGAAGAATTTTTAGAAAAATATAAGGACTCAGCTAAAGATACTGGAATTATTGGACATTTTGGACTGGGATTTTATTCGGCATTCATGGTGTCCTCAAAAGTAGAGATAATTTCGAAATCTTATAAGAAGAAACCTGGAGCACATTGGACATGTGATGGGTCTCCAAATTATACTCTGGAAAAATCTGATAAAAAGACCAGAGGAACTGAAATAATATTACATATAGATAAAGATTCTAAAGAATTTCTTGAAGAAAATAGAATAACTGAACTATTAACAAAGTATAATAAATTCATGCCTGTTCCAATTAAGTTTGGAACAAAAGAAGAAAATATTCCACTTCCAAAAGATGCTAAAGAAGATGAAAAGCCTAAAACGATAACTGTAGACAATATTATTAATAATCCTCAACCTGCTTGGACAAAACAACCCAAAGACTTAAAGGATGAAGATTATAAGGATTTTTATAGGGAATTGTATCCTATGCAATTTGAAGAACCATTATTTAATATTCATCTAAATGTAGACTATCCATTTAATCTAACTGGTATACTCTACTTCCCTAAAATCAGTAATGATTTAAATATGCAGAAAGACAAAATTCAACTTTATCAAAATCAAGTTTTTGTTACAGATAATGTTGAAGGTATTGTTCCTGAATTTTTGACTCTATTAAGAGGTGTTATTGATTCACCTGACATACCGCTAAATGTGTCCAGATCATATTTGCAAGCAGATGGTGCTGTCAAAAAAATATCAGCTTATATTACAAGAAAGGTTGCCGATAAATTAACCTCGTTATTTAAGAAGAATAGAGAAGATTATGAAAAAAAATGGAATGATATAAAAATTGTAATTGAATATGGAATGTTAAGTGAAGATAAATTCTTTGAAAAGTCTGAAAAATTTGCTCTTTATCCTTCAGTAGATGGAAAATTCTATACATATGAAGAATTATATAATAAAATTAAAGCAAAACAAACTGATAAAGATGATAAACTTATTATCCTTTACGCATCTGATAAAGAATCACAACATAGCTATATCGAAAATGCAAAAACTAAAGGATATGAAGTATTACTATTAGATTCATCTATTGTAAGTCATCTAATCCAGAAACTTGAAAGTTCAAAAGAAAAAATATCATTTGCTAGAGTTGATTCTGATCATATTGATAATCTAATTAATAAAGATGACTCAAAAGTTTCAAAGTTAAATGAAGAAGAAAAAACTAGTCTAGAAAGTGTATTAAAAGAAGTAATACCAGATGAAAAATATACTATAAAATTAGAATCATTGGATGGTAAAGATGATCCATTTACTATAACAACACCTGAATTTATGAGAAGAATGAAAGAGATGCAACAAACAGGTGGTGGAGGAATGTTTGGAGCCGGAAATATGCCAGAGATATATAATTTAGTTGTAAATACTAACTCTGATTTAGTTCTTCAAATTTTAAATACAAAAACCAGAAAGAAACAAGAAAGGCTAATTAATCAAAGTTTAGATTTAGCAAGACTATCTCATGGATTATTAAAAGGTGAAGAGTTAACTAATTTTATCAAAAGAAGCTATGATATAATAAAGTAGTTTTATAATTAATATCAATAAAAGAAGCCCTGATTTAGGGCTTCTTTTATTTTGTATCAAAAACAAAAGGATTATTATTATCTTTATGTCCCAATAATTCAAGAGGAATAAATGAAAGGGTTCAGTGGTTATTTAAGATTTTTCCTATTTATAGTCTTATGTTTTGTTTTTCAAGACATTAATGCCCAGTTTAGCAAAACTCATTACATACCGCCAATTGGGACTACTGGATCAGGTCCTGCAACTCCTGAGATCCAATATCTTTATATATCTACTCCTAATGAAACACCATTTAATGTTACAATAAATCCTATAGGTGGAACACCGCAAACAGTTCAAGTTTCAAATTCAAGCCCATATGAATATTATGTTGGAACTGGAACTGATACAAATTTTATTGCCCAAACTAGTCTTTCTGGACAAAATCTATCAGACAAAGGGTTTATAATTGAAGCAGAAGATTTAGTTTATGTCTCTGTCAGATTATTTACAAGTAGTCAGTATTATCAAGCAGGTGGTGTTGTAAGTAAAGGATTAGCAGCGCTGGGGGAAGAATTTAGAGTAGGAACTTTTAGAAATTGGGGGAGTCTAACATCAAACCAATCTCAATATTTAAATTTCATAAGCGTATTAGCTACTCAAGATAATACAACAGTAAATTTTTCAAATTTTGGAAGTGGTGTTACAATTATTAATGATGCAGCAACAAGTAATATTCAATTAAATGCAGGTGAAAGCTACGTTATAGCAGCTTCACCTTTTTCAAATGTAAATAATGCATCAGGATTTATTGGAGTTCTAGTTGAATCAGATAAACCAATTGCAGTAAATAGTGGGTCTCTCACTGGAAGTAATGCCAATCTGGATGATGGTGATTATGGACAAGATGTTGGAATTGATCAAGTTGCTCCAGTTGAAAGAATTGGATCAGAATATATTTTTGTAAGAGGAGTTGGCCCTGATGAAGTAGAAAGACCTTTAATAATTGCTCATGAAGATAATACTGAAGTATATGTAAATGGAATGCTATTTACTCTCCTTGATTTTGCAGGGGATTTTGTTTCAATTGATGCATCTTATTACGGTGTTTCTTATCCTAGTGATGGAAGTTCAGGCCCTCCGTTGGGTCAATCAAGCAATATGTATGTTAGCACATCTAATCCTGTATTTGCTTTTCAAGTTATTGGAGGTGTAAGGCCTGGAGATGGTGGCGGTGGATTTAGTGGAATTCCAAATCAAGGACTATTTTTTGTTCCACCTATAAACTGCCAAACTCCAAAAATTGTTGATAACATACCATATATAAATCAAATTGGTTCTGAATCATTTTCTGGAGTTATAACTTTAGTTACTGAGACTGGATCAACTCTTTTAATCAATGATTTAGATATTTCAAATTATACTACAACAGCACAATCTGTAGGTGGGAATAGTGATTTTGTGACCTATACAATAGAAGGCTTAACAGGAAATGTTTCAGTAGAATCCTCATCTCAAGTATATGTAGCATCATTTGGCGCATATACTTATGCTACTTTTGGTGGATATTATTCTGGATTTGCCTTTAAACCAGAAATATTATTGCAGTCACTAACTGTAGAAGATGATTCTTGTATACCTAACCTAACCTTGAGCTTAAATAGCATCTCTACTTATGACCAGTATCAATGGTATTATAATGGAGAAGCAATAGCTGGAGCAAACAATATTGATTATACACCTAGTGACCCAGGTTATTATCAAATATCCGGTGCAACTGAAGATTGTCCTGGGGCTATACTTTCAGAAAATATTCCTGTTAGTGCATGCCCAAACGATTTTGATGGGGATGGAGTAAATGATAATATTGATATTGATAATGACAATGATGGTATCCTAGACTGTTTTGAATCATTAGGAAACAAACTAATTGACCTAACCGGAGATACAGGAGGTAGTATAGAAGGTTTATATAATTATACATTTGGCCTTGAAAGCTCAAATGAAATATCCGCAAATTGGATAGGAGATAACATAGGTAATTGGGAAACTTTTTCTCCTACTCCTTATCTAGATAATGATAATCTTGAGCAAGATGGTTATATATCCAGTTCAATAACATTTGATGCTGAAATTAGTTTAGTAATCAGCTATGATTGTATTACTGATATGACTACTGGCTTAACTATAGATTGTAATACTTTGGATAATGAAGAGTGGTTTAGTTTAAAGGTTCCATACGATAAGACTATTACTTTAATTGATCCGGATGATCAAATTTTAATTGATACTAATTTTGATAGAATATTTGAAAGTGGAATAACTACATTTTCAAATTTTGAAATCCGTTTTAAAATAAATGGAACAAGCCTAGATAGTGCTGATTCAACATTTAAATTTTATACCCATTTAACAGACTTTTTTGAATTGACACATTTTAATTCATCTGATGCACTAAATACAGCTGTATTTAATGTTACTGCAACATGTGTGCCAATAGATTCTGATGGTGATTCAGTAGTGGATGCAGAAGACAGTGATAGTGATAATGATGGTATTTTAGATATTATAGAAGCATTTGGATCTAATTATCAACCACTTTCAAATATTGATGCTAATGGTGATGGATACGATGATATGTTTAGTTTTGAATCAACACCAATAGATTCTGATCAAGATGAAGTTCTAGACTATCTAGATTTAGACTCAGATAATGATGGGATATATGATTCACAAGAATCAGGCGCAACAATAATTGACACAGATCTAGATGGTGTAATAGATATTTCATCTGGAAATATCGGAAATAACGGATTATTTGATAGTATTGAAACGAGTATAGATTCTGGTATTACAAATTTTTCTGTTACTGATACTGATGGAGATGGATTTTACAATTATATTGATTTAGAGTCTGATGAAGATAACTGTAGTGATGTTGTTGAGGCTGGTTATTCAGATGGTAATCAAGATGGATTATTAGGAAACAATACAGTGACTGTAGATTCAAATGGTTTAGTAAATAATGCAAATGATGGATACAATATTCCAGGTACTGACTATATAATTGACGGAACAATTATAATTGATGAAGGACCACAACATCAAGTATTGATTTGTGAAAATTCTAGTTTTCAACTATCAATTATCTCTTCTACTATAGATTTCTACCAATGGGAATCATCTAGTGATGGGATAAATTGGAACACCCTAGCAGATAATGAATATTATAGTGGAGTAAATAGTTCCACATTAGAGATTCTTACAACTCCTATTAGCTTTAATAATATAGTATTTAGAGCTTTAGTTGATAGAGAAGGGAATGGATGTATAATATATTCCACTGAATCTAATATATCAGTTGATCCTGTTCCCGAGGTAATAGTACCTACAGCATTACAGGAGTGTGATGATGATTATGATGGGATTACTTCATTTAATCTAACTGATAAAGATACTGAGATATTAAATGGTCAAACCGGTATTACAGTTTCTTATCATCTGATAGAAGATGATGCTGAAACAGGAAATAATTCTATTACCGATCCTTATCTTAATACAACTGTTGATAATCAAACCATATATGTAAGACTTATAGATGATGCTACTGCTTGTTATGCCACGACTACCCTAGCACTTCAAGTAAACCCTATACCTGAGGTAATCATACCGCCTGTATATGAGGTGTGTGATGATGATTATGATGGTGTGGGAACATTTGATCTAACTTCTTTAGATGATACTATTTTAAATGGTCAAACCGGTATATCCGTTACTTATCATCAGTCACAGGAAGATGCTGATGCTGGAAGCAATGTGCTCTCTAGTCCTTATAACAACACAAGTCTTGATGCGCAAGAGCTTATTGTTCGTCTAGAGAACAATACTACAGGATGTTATGCTACAACCACTCAAGGTCTTATAGTGAATCCTCTAGCGGTAATAGAGGTGACTGACTATGAATTATGTGATTACAATAATTCTGGAGATATGATTGAAGTCTTTGATATCACCACTAAGAATGATGAAATTATAAATAGTCAGAATGTTACCCTATCTTATTTTAGTTCTTTTGCTGATTCACAAAACAATACAAATGCTCTTACTAATGCTGAGCTTACTAGTTATTCTAATTCATTTGCTACTAGTGAAGAAATTTTTATAAGACTAGAACAAAACGCAACAGAATGTCTAACCTTTGGATCTTTCAATGTTACGGTTAATCCATTACCTAATGTGATTCTTGACACCGATCTAGTCCAATGTGATATAGATGATCTTCAAGATGGAATATCTATCTATAACCTAGAAGAAGCTGCCGAAAATCTTGTGATTGGAGATGATCCTAATAATTATGTACTTACTTTTCACCTCTCACAAGCAGATCTAGATAATAATGAAAATGCAATACCTAATCCAACAGGTTTTGTAAACTCTACTCCACTACAAAACATCTATTGTAGAGTAGAAAATATTGCTACTACTTGTTACACGACTTCTTACTTCTATTTAGAGACTATATTTAATCCTATACCTGATGATGCAAGACTAATTGTATGTGATAATAGTGAGATGAATGGTAATGATTATGATGGATTAGGACTGTTTACTCTTAGTGATGCAGATGATTATGTACTATCACTTATTGTTGCTAACCCTAACAATGATATCGATGACCCTAGTGACTTAAGTGTAGCGTATTATCTTAATGAAAATGATGCGCATTTAGAACTAAATCAACTGCCTAACAACTACATAAGTGAAGTTGCTGATGCTCAAACAGTTTATCTTAGAGTAGAAAATGAAAATGATTGTTTTGGAATCTCTACCATGCTACTACAGGTTCGTCCTGTGCCACAGTACAATGAAGTTCCTGATGAAATTCTTTGTACCGATACTCCTGGAGTAATCGATGTAGACTTAACACAGTATGATGCCCAAGTACTTGGGACACAAGTTCCAGGTGAGGTTATTATAACTTATCATAGCTCACAGCTAGATGCAGATTATGGAACAAACGATTTAAGTAACCCTTATACGGTTAATAACCAAGAAACTATTTATGTAAGAGTAGAGGTTGAAGACAATGATCCTTTTACTACTTCTTGTTTTATCTCTAATATTAATTTTACTCTTACTGTGGAGCCTAAACCTGTATTTATCGCTCCTACACCACTTATAGTGTGTGATGATGACGATCCAGATGGACTTACTACTATAGACATCTCAGTTCAAACAGAAGGAATAGCTGCAGGGATTGCTGAAAATGTAATATCATATCACGAATCTCAAGAAGATGCAGATAATGATGTAAATGCCATTGAAAATCCGACTGCTTATATGAACACATCTAATCCACAGACACTATACGTAAGAATTATAGATGACATGACAGCTATTACAGGATGTTACTCTACCACTACCCTAGATTTAGTTGTAGAATCTCCACCAGCGGTAGTTAATCCTTCTAATCTGGAGTATTGCGATGCGGATGCCGATGGCTTTGGAGTATTTACCCTAACTGATGCAGATGCAGAGATTGCAGGAAGCCTGCAAAACTTATTAATTAGCTACCATGAGACACAGGCCGATGCAGAAAACAATCTTAATGCCATTGCAAGTCCATACAATAATATTGTAGCCTATCAGCAAACAATATATGTGCGCGTAGAAGATA
>CABXHU010000021.1 GCA_902512065.1 uncultured Bacteroidota bacterium
TTTTTTAATGTATAATGCCACCATTCCTTAGAATAATTTTCAAAACCATTTATAGTCATAGTTTCAAGTAAAAGAAGTCTATTAGATCTTTGTTTACCAGTAATATCAATAAAGTTTGTAGCAGATTCTGCACCAAAAAAATCATATGGGGTTCCCATATCTAGCTCATTATTTGTTTTAATATCAATAATAGTTAAATCAATTGTACTACCTCTTGAGTGTCCTGATTTTTCAGCAATAAAACCTAAAGGGAAAAGTTGGGATTTTTCAATTTTAGGATAATACAATGATTTATTTATGGTGTCCGAAAGATCTTCAGCCCAACTAATAAAATAATTGACAGCCATTTGAGGTCTATATGCATCAAATATTTTTAATGACAAATTTCTTGTCAATAGATCTTGTTGAACTTGGCTAAGTGCTTTTGCTGCCTGAATGCTTATTATCGCCTTATTTGATTTATAACCATCGATTACTTTACCAGTAAAATTATTACTAGTTGAATATCTTAAATCAATCTTAATACTACTGTCAATATCATTAATATAAACAAAACCTTCAGGAATATTAGTACAGCTAAAACTGAAAAAAAATAAAACTATATATATAGATCTTTTAAACATTAATACAAATATAAATATAAAATTAAATGTCTATTTTTGTAAAAATTTTGATTTATGCAGCGCACGTTATTAATTACTTACCTATTACTTTTTTTCTTTAATTCTTCATTCTCTCAATCTGAAAAAAAAGAAATTTTTGTAAAATTTACAAATAATGAAATTACAGCTGATGGGGTGCTGGATGAACCTGACTGGGCATTGGCTAAGAGTGCATATGGTTTTTACGAATACTTTCCTGATTATTCTGCAGACTCAAAAAATCCAGCTGAAATTAAAGTATTGCACGATGAAGATTTTTTATATGTTGGGATTAAGGTAATGGGAGATTCTGAAAAATTAAAAGTCAACTCCTTAAAAAGAGATTTTCAAGCTCCAACTTCAGATAATATAACCATGATATTTGATACGTTTAATGATGCAACCAATGCATTTGTAATTGGGAGCAATCATATAGGAGTTCAAAGAGACATGTTAATGTTCAATGGTGGTGTGGATATAAGAAATTCATGGGATATGACTTGGGATGTTAAATGGATGTGTGAATCCAAAATCTATGATAATTATTATATAACTGAATGGAAAATTCCATTTAATGTGTTTAAATATAGAGAAGGAGAAACAAAATGGAGAGTTGGTGCATATCAAAGAAACACCGAGAATAATGCTTGGAATCTTTGGCATAAAGTCCCAAAAAATCAAGAATTTTCAAATCTAGCTTTTATGGGTGATATGTATTTTGAAAAGCCCTTAGGAAAATCGAAAGATAAAAAATCTATTATACCATATATAAATGGCATTACTTATAATGATTATGAAGAAAATATTTCTGGAAGTGATATAGAGATTGGTGGGGATGCAAAAATAACCATTGATAATTCATTAACATTAGATCTTACATTAAACCCTGATTTTTCTCAGGTAGAAGTTGATCAGCAAGTAACTAATTTAACTAGGTATGAAGTGTCATTACCAGAGAAAAGACAGTTCTTTATTGAGAACAGTGATCTATTTGCAAGCTTTGGATCTAAAATGGATGCAAATCCTTTTTTCTCAAGAAGAATTGGTATTGCAAAAGATGTAGATGGAAACAGTATACAAAATAAAATAATTGCTGGTCTGAGATTGAGTGGAAAAATAAATAGTGATTTTAGAATAGGAGTTTTAAACATGCAAACTGAAGAAGATATAAGCAATGAAATAGCAGCTACAAATAATGCTATTATAGCTCTTCAACATAAGGTGTTCAGTAGATCAAATATTAGCTTTATATTTATCAACAAACAAGCAACTAAAGATTATGATTTTGTTGATGAAGATGGGGGATATAATAAAGTAATTGGTATAGATTATAATCTGGCTTCAATTGATAGTAAGTGGACAGGTAAATATTTTTTTCACAAGTCATTCTCCTCATCCGAAAATAATAAAGATTTTTCAATGGGTTTAAGGACTAGCTATAATTCAAAAAATATAACTTTTAGAATTAGTGGTGTATATGTGGGAGATAATTATAGATCTGATTTAGGTTTTATAAAAAGAACTGGAATTCTAAAAATAAATCCTGATATAGGCTATACCTTCTGGCCAGAAAATAAAAAATTACAAAGCCATAAGATTGAAGTAACTCCAGTGATAATTTGGAGACCTGAATTAAATTACCAACTCTCAGACTATTTTATTATTTCAAGATGGAATGGACAATTGAATAATGGAGATAATTTTAATTTATCAATGAGAAATGAGTATACTTACCTTTATGATGATTTTGATCCAACCAGAACTGAAAATAGTACACCTCTACCAGCAAATAGTGAATATCACTATACAAATTTTGAGTTGGAATATAATAATTATTTTTCTTCAAAGGAATTTACGTATAGTATTGAACAATCATTTGGTGAATTGTATAATGGGTCTAAACTATCAACAGAATTAAGGTTTGGTTATAGAATTCAACCAAAATTTACTACTAGTATTGAAATTAACTATGATAGGATTAGATTACCTGAACCCTACCCAAGTGCTGATATAATTCTAGTTGCCCCAAGATTTGAATTTACCTTTACTAAAAATTTGTATTGGGCAACACTTCTGCAATATAGTAATCAAAGAGAAAATTTAAGTTTAAACACAAGATTGCAATGGAGATTTGCTCCCTTATCTGATTTATTCCTAGTATATAGTGACAACTATTACACAGAAGATAGATATCATAGTGTATTTATCCCAAGAGTTAAAAATAGATCCCTAAATCTAAAAGTAACCTATTGGCTTGATCTATAAAAAATGAAAAAGTACTCAATATTAATTTTGCTATTAATCATGTCCTGTTCAAATGAGCAGAAAAATTTTGAATTAAACGGAAAAATTGATGGACTTAATAACGGGAAAATTTATTTATTAAAATCCAATTCAATTATATTGGATTCAGCTGAAATTAATAATTCCTCAACTTTCAAATTGAAGTGCTATATAGAAGAGCCTCAAATATTAACATTAAGATTAGATGATTCTAATATTAATGAAATTGAATTTTTTGCTGAAACTGGAGAAATGAAATTAAAAACAAGCAGTAAAAGATTTCAATTTGATGCTGAATTTTCAGGCTCGAAACAACAATTGAATCTTGATCGCCTTAATTCATTTCTAGTGAAATATGAGGAAGAGGATTTAGAACTATTAGAAAATCAGATTGAAGAATCAATGAAAAACAATCAAAAAAGCATTGATTCTATTTCAATTCTAAGAGATAAGATTGAGAAAAAAAAGATTTTATTTATTATAAACTATATAAAAAATAAGAAAGAAGAAATAATTTCTCCTTACCTAGCATTAAAATATAATAAGGATATTCATGAAGATTATTTACTTAAAATATACAATTCATATAGTAAAGAAATTTCTAATTCAAAATATGGAATTGAATTAAATAAAATTATTAATAAATAATTCTATTTTCTATAATAATCATCCTGAAGTCTTACAATATCATCTTCATCTGAAGGATTTTTAAGATCAATATGCTGCCAGATTTCAGCTACAATACCGATATCTTTTAATCCAATAAGTCTATGCCTTTCTTGAATATCAAAAGTAATTATATCGCCACTTTTATAAATTTTTATTGGATTTTCTAGATCATTTTTTGATTTTATGACTCCAATAGGACCTTTATATACACTCCATATCTCTTTTCTTCTATAATGATATTGCCATGATAATCTAGACTTAGGATTGACAATTAAGACCTTAGGACTTAATTTTATATCATTAGATGTAATTTCTGTTTTATCAAAGAAAGTTGATAAAAATAATGGCAGTTGTTGTTCATCTATAACCAAGAAGCCTCCCCAAGGTCTATCAAAATCAAAATTTACTACATTAAACCCTAATGTTTCTACTTGCTGTTTTACTTGTTTATATAATACTATATTATCTTTCAAATTTCAGAGTATTTTACAAAATTTCTTGGGGTTTCATAAAGCGTAATTTCTAAATCTATATTTGAATTTAACCTTGCTTTAATATTATTATATATATAAATACAAATATTCTCAGCAGTCGGATTAATTGATTCAAATTCTTTTACATCTAAATTTAAATTTTTATGATCTAAATTATCCTCAACTTCTTGCTTAATAATTTCTTTTAATAAAGTCATATCAATCACATATCCTGTATCAACATTTACAGGGCCTGTAACACTTACAATTAACTCATAATTATGTCCATGAAAATTTGGGTTATTGCACTTTCCAAAAACTTGATCATTCTTGTCATCTGACCAGTTACTATTGTAAAGTCTATGAGCTGCATTAAAATGTGCTTTTCTACTAACGGTTAACTTCATTTTAATTTTATTAACTGATTGTAATAATTATCCATAATTATTTTAAACCACTCAGTATAATTATTTGGATTTGTTATTATGTCATGCTTGATTTTATCTAAAGCAAGCCATTTCCATTCATCTACTTCATCAGGATTAACTTTAAAACTACCATTATATTCTCCGAGTAATATATGGTCTAATTCATGTTCAATTAATCCATTATCAAATTTAACATTATATATAAAAGAATCTAATTCAACTAATTCAACACAAAAACCCATTTCTTCTTTAAGTCTTCTTTTTCCCGCATTAATACTAGATTCTTGGTCTTTTTGATGACTACAACAAGTGTTTGTCCATAATCCTGGAGAATGATATTTATTCCTATTTCTTTTTTGAAGCATTAATTGATTTTTATCATTAAAAATAAAAATTGAGAAAGCGCGATGTAAAACTCCTTTTTCATGAGCTTCCATTTTTGGCATTAAGCCTATTTTTTTATCATTTTCATCAACAAGAACAACAAAATCAGTAGCCATATTTTTATTAATAAAAATTTAGAATTGTCTGGCAATTCAAAAAAGTAATCACCAATTTACAAAAAAAGTAAAGAAATTTTAAATACTAATATTTATGCCTTAGCAGTAGGTCCAAAATTTAACTGAATATTAGGATTATTCTCATAATCTTTTATAGAACCATAGTTTTCTTCGAACCTTTTTATGTTGTCATTTAAAGCTTTTGAAAACTTTTTTGCATGCTGTGGTGTAATGATAATCCTAGATTTAACCTTATTCTTTTGAGCTCCTGGCATTATAGAAATAAAATCAACTACAAATTCTGAAACAGAATGATTTATAATAGCAAGATTAGAATAAATTCCTTCAGAAATCTTTTCATCAATTTCAATATTGATTTTTCCTTTTGTATTTTTTTTATCTGTACTCATGGATTAATTTATCTAGTTAATATTAACTTCTTCCTCCTCGGACTCAAGTTTAGAATCTACAAGTTCATCATAAGCCTCATTTGATCCTACTAATAAATCATCATATTTTCTAAGACCAGTACCTGCAGGTATCTTATGGCCTACAATTACATTTTCCTTTAATCCGTTAAGATTATCAACTCTTGCATTTACAGCAGACTCATTAAGAACTTTTGTTGTTTCTTGGAATGATGCAGCTGAAATAAAAGATTTAGTTTGAAGAGAGGCCTTAGTAATACCTTGTAAAATAGGTGTTGCCGTGGCTGGCTTAGCATCTCTAGCAACTAACTCCTTTTTATCTTCTCTTTTTAAGATTGAATTCTCATCTCTAAAATCTCTTGTAGATATTATTTGACCCACTTTATAATTTTCTGAATCTCCAGTATCTTCTACTAATTTTTTACCGTAAATACTATCATTCTCATCTATAAAATCAGATTTATGAATCAACTGATCTTCTAAGAAGATCGTATCACCTGAATCTACAATTTTTACTTTTCTCATCATTTGCCTTACAACAACTTCAAAATGTTTGTCATTAATTTTTACTCCTTGAAGTCTATATACCTCCTGTACTTCATTTACTAAATATTGTTGAACAGCAGAAGGCCCCTTGATATTAAGTATGTCATTTGGAGTAATAGATCCTTCTGACATTGGTGTTCCTGCCTTTACATAATCATTTTCTTGAACAAGGATTTGATTAGATAGTTTGATTAAATATTTTCTAATCTCACCTATTTTAGATTCAATAATAATTTCTCTATTACCTCTTTTAATTTTTCCAAATGAAACAACACCATCAATTTCACTTACTATAGCAGGATTTGAAGGATTTCTAGCTTCAAATAATTCTGTAACTCTAGGAAGTCCACCTGTAATATCACCTGTTTTAGCTGATTTTCTAGGAATTTTAACTAAAATTTTCCCTAGATTAATTGATTCATTGTTTTTTACTATTAAATGTGCACCAACAGGAAGATTATAAGATCTAATTATTTCATCTTTTTTGTTTTTTACATGAATTGTTGGTATAAGCTTTTTATTTCTAGATTCTATTATTACTTTTTCCTGAAAACCAGTCTGTTCATCAATTTCAACCTGATATGTAATACCTTGATCTATATTTTCATATTCAATCTTACCTGAGAAATCAGCAATAATAACTCCATTATATGGATCCCATTGGCATATTAAGGTGTCTTTCTTAATTTTTTGTCCATCTTTAATAAATAATGTAGCACCATAAGGAACATTATTATTACTTAAAACCAATCCAGTATTACTATCAATTATCTTTAGTTCTGACGATCTTGAAACAACTATATTTATTTTGTTCCCTTCACTATCACTTCCTTTGACAGTTTTTAAGTCCTCTATTTCAGCTATTCCATCATACTTAGAAATAAAACTATTTTCTTCAGAAATATTTCCAGCAATACCTCCAACATGGAACGTTCTTAATGTTAACTGTGTTCCTGGCTCACCAATCGATTGTGCAGCAACAACACCTACAGCTTCTCCTGTTTGAACAACCTTCCCAGTAGCTAAATTTCTTCCATAACATTTTGCACATATACCTTTTTTAGATTCACATGTTAATGCAGATCTAACCTCTATTTGATCAATTACAGAATTTTCTATTTCATTAGCAATTATATCGTTAATGTGATCGCCAGATGATACAATTATTTCTGAAGTTATAGGGTCATGAATATCATGTAAAGCAGTTCTACCCACTATTCTTTCTTCTAATTTCTCAACAACCTCCTCGTTCTTTTTCAAAGGAGATACACTAACACCTCTTAAAGTTCCACAATCATCTTGAGTAATTATAACGTCCTGAGATACATCTACAAGTCTTCTAGTTAAATATCCAGCATCAGCAGTTTTTAATGCAGTATCTGCAAGTCCCTTTCTTGCACCATGAGTTGAAATAAAATATTCTAAAATTGATAAACCTTCTTTAAAATTAGATAAAATGGGGTTTTCAATAATTTCACCACCACCAGCAGTTGATTTTTTTGGCTTTGCCATTAAACCTCTCATACCTGTAAGCTGTCTAATTTGTTCTTTTGATCCTCTTGCTCCTGAATCAAGCATCATATAAACTGAATTAAATCCTTGCTGGTCCTCTCTAATTCTTTTCATTGATAATTCCGTTAATTCAGCATTTGTTGAAGTCCATATATCGATTACTTGATTATATCTTTCATTATTTGTAATTAAACCCATATTATAATTGGATCTAATTGTATCAACTTGTTTATTTGCTTGATCAATCATCTTATGTTTTTCAATAGGAATAATTATATCTCCCAAACTAAATGATAAACCTCCTTCAAAAGCAAACTTATATCCAAGTATTTTTATATCATCTAAAAATGCAGCTGTTTCTGGGACACTAGTTTGTTTTAATATTTTTCCAATAATGTCTCTTAATGATTTTTTTGTTAATACATCATTTATATATCCTGCTTTTTCTGGAACTTTTTCATTAAATAGAACTCTACCTACAGTAGTTTCAATAATTTTACTTACTAGTTCAGTTCTATCATCATTATAGTCTAATGTTTTTACCTTTATTGAAGCATTCAGATCCACTTTATTTTCATTATAAGCAATTATTACCTCATCAGGGGAATAAAATGTTAGCCCTTCACCAGTAACATTAACATTGTCATCTGAGACTCTAAGTTTTGTCATATAATATAAACCTAAAACCATATCTTGAGAAGGTACAGTTATTGGTGATCCATTTGCTGGATTTAAAATATTATGAGATGCTAACATTAAAAGTTGGGATTCAAGGATTGCTTCAGGTCCAAGTGGAAGATGAACTGCCATCTGGTCTCCATCAAAATCAGCATTAAATGCAGTACATACTAACGGATGTAATTGAATAGCTTTCCCTTCAATTAATTTTGGCTGAAATGCCTGTATACCTAATCTGTGCAGAGTTGGAGCTCTATTTAATAATACAGGGTGTCCTTTAAGTACATTTTCAAGAATATCCCATACTACTGGATCTCTTCTGTCAATAATCTTTCTGGCTGATTTTACAGTTTTTACTATACCTCTTTCCATTAATTTTCTTATAATAAAAGGCTTATATAGTTCAGCTGCCATGTTCTTAGGCAGTCCACATTCAAATAATTTCAAATCAGGTCCAACAACAATAACAGATCTTGCAGAATAATCAACACGTTTACCTAATAAATTTTGTCTAAATCTACCTTGCTTACCTTTTAATGAGTCTGAAAGAGATTTTAATGGCCTATTTGATTCAGTTTTTACTGCAGATGATTTTCTTGTATTATCAAATAATGAGTCAACAGATTCTTGAAGCATTCTTTTTTCATTTCTTAAAATAACTTCAGGAGCTTTAATTTCTATTAATCTCTTTAATCTATTATTTCTAATAATTACTCTTCTATAAAGGTCATTTAAATCTGAAGTAGCAAACCTGCCTCCATCAAGAGGAACTAATGGCCTTAATTCAGGAGGAATTACAGGCACAGCTTTCATTATCATCCATTCTGGCAGATTCTCTCTATTTAAATTACCTTCCTTAAATGATTCAACAACCTGAAGCCTTTTTAATGCTTCAGTTTTTCTTTGTTTAGATGTTTCATTATTTGCCTTATCTCTAAGTTGATATGAAAGTTCTGCTAAGTCAATTCTTGAAAGAAGATCAATAAGACATTCTGCTCCCATTTTTGCAATGAATTTATCTGGATCTTCATCATCTAAATACAAATTTTCCTGAGGTAATGTTTCTAAAATATCTAAATACTCTTCTTCAGTTAAAAAATCCATTTTACTTATGGCTTCACCTTCAACATTAACAGCAATACCTGGTTGAATAACTACATATCTTTCATAATATATAATCATATCTAATTTCTTTGAAGGTAACCCAAGTAAATAACCAATTTTATTAGGAAGAGATCTAAAATACCAAATATGAGCAACTGGCACAACAAGATTAATATGCCCTACTCTATCTCTTCTTACTTTTTTCTCAGTAACTTCAACCCCACATCTATCACAAACTATTCCTTTATATCTAATTCTTTTATATTTGCCACATGCACATTCATAATCTTTTACTGGTCCAAATATTCTTTCACAAAATAGACCATCCCTCTCAGGTTTGTGAGTTCTATAATTAATAGTTTCAGGTTTTAAAACCTCTCCTCTTGATGCAGCTAAAATAGACTCAGGTGATCCAAGTCCAATAGAAATTTTATTAAATTTCAAAATTGTTTTATCTTGTTTTCTTGCCATAATAAATGGATGTATTTTTAATAATAAATTATTCTTCTAATCTTATATCTAAACCTAGCCCTTTAAGTTCATGCATTAATACATTAAATGATTCAGGAAGACCTGGATTTGGCATAGAATCTCCTTTAACTATAGATTCATATGTTTTAGCTCTACCCACAACATCATCAGACTTAACTGTTAGTATTTCTCTTAGGGTACTAGAAGCGCCATAAGCTTCAAGAGCCCAAACTTCCATTTCTCCAAATCTTTGACCACCAAATTGTGCTTTACCTCCTAAAGGCTGTTGAGTGATAAGAGAATAAGGTCCAATTGATCTAGAATGCATCTTATCATCAACCATGTGCCCTAATTTTAACATGTATATAACTCCAACAGTAGCTGCTTGATCAAATTTTTCTCCAGTTCCACCATCATATAAGTATGTATGACCAAATTTTGGAATTCCTGCCTTTTCAGTTATTTCATTAATTTCATCTAATGATGCACCATCAAAAATTGGAGTAGAATACTTTTTATCAAGGTTTTTACCAGCCCAACCAAGTACGGTTTCATAAATCTGTCCTATATTCATTCTTGAAGGAACTCCAAGAGGGTTTAAGACAATATCTACAGGTGTTCCGTCCTCTAAAAATGGCATATCTTCCTGTCTTACAATTTTAGCAACAATACCTTTATTACCATGTCGACCTGCCATCTTATCTCCTACTTTTAATTTTCTCTTTTTAGCAATATATACCTTAGCTAATTTTAAAATACCTGGAGGTAATTCATCACCAACTGAAATTGTAAATTTCTCTCTTCTTAATGATCCTTGAAGGTCATTTTCTTTAATCTTATAGTTATGAATAATTTGAGAAATTAAAAGATTTATTTTTTCATCTGCTGTCCACTTACCTGCAATTAAATGAGCATAGTCATCAGCAGAATTTAACATCTTTAAAGTAAATTTCTTTCCTTTAGGAAAAACTTCTTCACCTAAGTCATTATATATTCCTTGGGATGTTTTTCCAGATAATACAGTAAATAATTTTTTTACTAATATTTTTCTTAAATCTTCAAATTTTTCATCAAAAACTCTTTCTAGTTCTTTTATATCATCTTTGTCTTGTAACCTTTTTCTTTTATCTTTTACTGCTCTTGCAAAAAGTTTTTTATCAATTACAATACCATTCAATGATGGAGGTGCCTTTAGTGAAGCATCTTTTACATCTCCAGCTTTATCACCAAAAATTGCTCTAAGAAGTTTCTCTTCTGGAGTTGGATCACTTTCACCCTTTGGTGTAATCTTTCCAATTAAAATATCTCCAGGCTTAATCTCAGCCCCAATTCTTATCATACCATTCTCATCTAAGTCTTTAGTAGCTTCTTCTGATACATTCGGGATATCATTTGTTAATTCTTCATTACCTAATTTTGTATCTCTAACTTCAGTTGAATATTCATCAATATGAATTGAAGTAAAAACATCATCTCTAACAACTTTTTCTGAAATAACAATTGCATCCTCAAAATTATATCCTTTCCAAGGCATAAATGCTACTTTAATATTCCTACCTAACGCTAGTTCGCCGGCATTGGTAGCATAACCCTCACATAAAACTTGCCCTTTATTCACCTTATCTCCTTTAGAAACAATAGGTTTAAGATTAACACAAGTTCCTTGATTGGTTTTCTTGAATTTTGTTAAATTATATGTAATAGTTCCCGATTCAAAGTTTGTCAATAATTGCTCTTTACTTCGTTTATAAGTTATTACAATTTTATCTGCATCTACGTAGTCTACTACACCATCATCTTCTGCATTTATAAGAATTCTAGAATCAGATGCTACTTGTCTTTCAAGGCCGGTACCAACAATTGGTGATTCTGGTAAAAGCAATGGAACCGCTTGTCTCATCATATTTGATCCCATTAATGCTCTATTTGCGTCATCATGCTCTAAAAATGGTATTAATGAAGCAGAAATAGAAGCAATTTGATTAGGAGCTACATCAGTATAGTGAACTTTTTCAGATTCAATAACTGGGAAATCACCCTCCATTCTTGCAATAATCATATCATCAATAATTTTACCTTTTTTATCAATTTGAATGTTTGATTGTGCAATTAATTTATTTTCTTCTTCTTCAGCACTTAAGTATACAGGATCTGAACTTATATCAACTTTTCTTTTGTCTACTTTTCTATATGGAGTTTCAATAAATCCCATACTATTAATTTTTGCAAAGACGCTAAGGGATGAAATTAATCCAATATTTGGTCCCTCAGGAGTTTCAATTGGACATAGTCTTCCATAGTGAGTATAGTGAACATCTCTAACTTCAAACCCAGCTCTTTCTCTAGAAAGACCTCCAGGTCCTAATGCTGACAACCTCCTCTTATGAGTAATCTCTGCTAGTGGATTAGTTTGATCCATAAACTGAGATAATTGGTTTGTTCCAAAAAATGTATTAATAACAGATGAAAGTGTTTTTGCATTAATAAGGTCAATTGGAGTAAATACTTCATTATCTCTAACGTTCATTCTTTCTCTAATAGTTCTAGCCATTCTTGCTAGCCCAACACCAAACTGTGAAGACAATTGCTCTCCTACAGTTCTTACTCTTCTGTTAGACAAGTGATCAATGTCATCAATTTCAGCCTTAGAATTAATTAATTCAATTAAAAATTTTATAATTGTAATTATATCTTCTGTAGTTAAAACTTGTTTATCCATACCGATATCAAGTCCTAATTTTTTATTCATTCTATATCTACCAACTTCGCCAAGTTTATATCTTTGATCACTAAAGAATAACTTATCAATAATTCCTCTTGCAGTTTCTTCATCTGGTGGTTCAGCATTTCTTAGCTGACGATAAATATGTTCAACAGCTTCTTTTTCTGAGTTAGTAGGGTCTTTTTGAAGGGTATTATGAATAATTGCATATTCTCCCTGCTGATTTGTTTCTTTATGAATCAGAATAGTCTTAATTTCAGCTTCAATAATTTGATCTACATTTTCCTTATCTATCTCAGTATCTCTGTCTAATAATACTTCATTTCTTTCAATAGAAACAACCTCTCCAGTATCTTCATCTACAAAATCTTCATGCCATGTATTTAGGACACGTGCAGCTAATTTTCTACCATAAAACTTTTTTAAGTTATTTTTAGAAACTTTAATTTCTTCTGCAAGGTCAAATATTTCAAGAATATCTTTATCCCTTTCATAACCAATTGCTCTAAATAGTGTAGTGACAGGTAATTTCTTTTTTCTATCAATATATGCATACATTACGCTATTTATATCAGTAGCAAATTCTATCCATGATCCTTTAAATGGTATTACACGAGCAGAGTATAACTTAGTCCCATTAGCATGAAATGATTGTCCAAAGAATACACCAGGTGATCTATGTAACTGAGAGACTACAACTCTTTCAGCACCATTAATGCAAAATGTTCCACTAGGAGTCATATAAGGTATAGTACCTAAATATACATCCTGAACAATTGTTTCAAAATCTTCGTGTTCTGGATCTGTACAATATAATTTTAATCTAGCTTTTAAAGGGACACTATAGGTTAGCCCTCTCTCAATACATTCTTGAAGATTATATCTTGGTGGATCAACAAAATAATCCAAAAATTCCAACACAAATTGGTTTCTAGAATCAGAAATAGGAAAGTTATCCATAAAGGTATTATATAAGCCTTCATTTCCTCTTTCTTCAGACTTAGTTTCTAATTGAAAAAAGTCTTTAAAAGATTTAATCTGAATATCTAAGAAGTCAGGGTAATTAATTGAGTTTTTTAACGATGAAAAATTAACTCTTTCTGCTCTTTTTATTGACATCTATTATATAAGTTTAAATTTTAAAATATGTTTACGGTGTTCTTAAGCACAAATAGGCATAACTATTAAGAATCTCACTTAATAGTTATGCCTAATGCGCTTTATATGTTAAACTTATTTAAGTTCAACCTCGGCTCCAGCTTCTTCTAATGATTTCTTCATTCCATCAGCCTCATCTTTTCCAACAGCTTCCTTTATAGTCTTAGGTGCTCCGTCTACTAATTCCTTAGCATCTTTTAGACCTAATCCAGTTAATTCCTTAACTAGTTTAACTACAGCAAGCTTTGAACCTCCAGCTGCTTTAAGAATCACATCGAATTCTGTTTTGCCCTCATCACCAGCACTCTCACCGCCAGCAGCTGCTCCACCACTTGGAGCTGCTACAGCTGTTGCAGCTGGTTCGATTCCGTATTCGTCTTTTAAAATATCAGCTAATTCACTTACCTCTTTTACTGATAAGTTTACTAACTGTTCTGCGAAAGTTTTTAAATCTGCCATTTTTCTGTTTTTAAGTAATTTCTTTTGTTAATATTTGATTTTAATTTTCTTCTTTATTTGTTT
>CABXHU010000022.1 GCA_902512065.1 uncultured Bacteroidota bacterium
CTGTTGGGCCAAAATATATTCTAAAGGATTCATCAAATTCGTTATTCTTAAAAGAAAATGGGATCTGTGCTACATATTGCTTTGTATATAGTGTGTCAATAGATTCATCCTCAACTAAATCTTTAGAAATTATTTTTGCCTTAGCAAATTTATTATCTGTTGGAATCAATATTGAACTGAAGAAATGTTGCCTAAATGAAATCCAATTAATATTAGACACCTCATCTTCATCGTCTCCCATTTGAGATAATTTATCAATTTTATTTCCATCATGATAATATGTTAATCTAGTATATCTATTTTCATAACTAATACTTTTTGAATTCCTAATACCTTTAAAGTCCCATAAAAAATTTGAAGGTTCATTCTTATTTAAAACATTTGAAAATCCTACAGATTTTATTTCAACATCAATAATATATTCTTGAGGTTTAATCTTGTATAAATATTCCAAATATGTTTCTTGATCAATAGATAATTTCATTGAAACAATATCATTTTCACCATCTTTAAATACATTTGAAATAAATTTGTGATCCTTTGTATTTATTATTCTATTATTAGAAGTTTTAAAATCAATATTAAAATTTGAATTTCCATTATTTATTAAATATACTGGAAATCCATTGTGGTCAATATAATTATTCAATGCTAGTTGAGATATTTGACCTCCATTTTCAGAAAACTCTATATTATAAAGGTCATTTTTAATTTCAATTCTGTTTTCTAATCCATCAATTGCATCTTTATTAAATAACTGATCCGTCATTCCGTCTAAAGAAAGACTTTTTTCTTTGGTTATTGAAATTGCTTTTTCTTCTATTAACTCATTAGTGTCTTCATCAATAGATTCTAATTGAGCTGGTGGAGGAGTCGTATAAATCCAAAACATCAATATTACTCCTATTAGCATAAAACCAATTGTTGTGTTGATATCAGTATTTCTTTCTTCCATATTATTGATTATTATAATTTTTTAATGCTGCAGAAATAAATGAAACAAATAATGGATGAGGATTTAAAACTGTACTCTTGTATTCAGGATGAAATTGAACCCCAATAAACCATGGATGATTTTTTAATTCTACTATTTCTACTAGTTCCGTATCAATATTTATTCCTGTGGCAATTAAACCATTATCCTCAATTTCTTTGATATATTCACTGTTAAATTCATATCTATGTCTATGTCTTTCGTCAATTGTATTGGTATTATAAATTTTATGAACCAAGCTATCATCATTCAATTTGCAATTCCATGATCCTAGTCGCATAGTTCCACCTTTATTTACAATATTCTTTTGATCATCCATTAAATCTATAACTGGGTATGTAGTTTTCTTATCCATTTCAGTAGAGTTGGCGCCATCCATATTTAATACATTTCTGCAAAATTCTATAACAGCCATTTGCATGCCTAGACATATTCCAAAAAATGGAATTTTTTTTAATCTAACATATTTTATTGCTTCAATTTTTCCTTCAATTCCTCTTTCTCCAAAACCAGGCGCCACCAATACTCCATTAAAGTTTTCTAATTTTTCTGCAATATTTTCCTTATTAATATGTTCAGAATGGATCGCAGTTACTTCTACCTTAACTTCATTAACAGCTCCAGAATGAATGAAAGATTCTAATATGGATTTATAAGAATCTTGTAATTCAACATATTTTCCAATTAACGCAATCTTAACTGTATTCTTTGGATTTTTATATTTATCTAAAAATTCATTCCAAGAACTTAAATCAGGTTTTGTAAATTTTAATCCTAGTTTTTTTAAAACCACTTTATCTAATCCCTCGCTTGACATACAGTTTGGAACATCATAAATTGTTTTAACATCTACAGACTGAATTACAGAATCTGTGTCAACATTACAAAATCGTGCTAATTTATCTCTTATACTATCATTTATTTCATGTTCTGTTCTACAGACTAAAACATCAGCCTGAACTCCACTCTCCATCAATGTTTTTACACTATGCTGTGTTGGTTTAGTTTTTAATTCTTTGGCAGCTGAAAGATATGGGATTAAAGTTAAATGAATAGCAACAACATTTTTTTCTCCCATTTCCCATTTCATCTGTCTCAAAGCCTCTATATAAGGTAGCGACTCTATATCTCCCACTGTACCTCCTATTTCAGTAATAATTATATCATATTGATTGTTTTCAGCAAGATACTTAATGCTTTTTTTTATTTCATCTGTTATATGCGGAATAACTTGAACTGTTCGCCCTAAATACTCACCCTTTCTTTCCTTATTTATTACACTTTGATATATACGTCCGGTTGTAATATTATTAGCCTGAGAAGTTGGTACATTTAAAAATCTTTCATAATGACCTAAATCTAAATCTGTTTCAGCGCCATCATTGGTAACATAGCACTCACCATGTTCATATGGATTTAGAGTGCCTGGATCAATATTGATATATGGATCTAATTTTTGAATAGTTACTTTATAACCTTGAGACTGAAGTAATTTGGCAAGAGAAGCAGCAATTATTCCTTTTCCTAAAGAAGAAGAAACTCCACCTGTAACAAAAATAAATTTAGTGCTATTTAACATTGTGCGTTATAAACGCAAACAAATTTAATGAATTTGATTAAATATATTTGTAAATATCTAGAATCATTTAAAATAAAATCTTATTCTATTTCAATATATTTTAAATCATCAAATTTCATTATGTAAGAAGATATATTCCTGTATATTCCATCTTCATCCTTAATATATTTAAACTTGTTTTCTATATATTCTGATTCTATTAAATTTAACTCGTTATAATCAAGTTCACCGCAGCTCAATCTAATTAATAAATCAAGAACTAAATCATGACCTCTAACAGCATATTTTGAGGGGTATGCATTGTACTTCATAAAATATTTTTTTACAAAATTATCTTCCTTATAATTTGTAATAGATCTATTAATAGAGGGATAATGAAAATTTAAGTTTGACATATAATAATTAGAAATATTAATTCCTTCAAAAGCTCTATTCTTATTTGTAGTAGTTAAAATTATTTCTGTTGTATCATTTACAAAGGAATTTAAGATACTTGTAATATTTGAAACAAAACCTTGATCTTTTGTTTCTAAAAAAACTATATTTCTACCTTTAACAAATGTTGAATCTAAACTATCATAAACCATTGTTCTAGTATCAATTCCTGAATCATTAATTTCAGAAAAAAACTGATTTGCATCAGGGAATATTTTTTTTATTTTTTCACTAACAATTCTATTATAAGAATCTGAAATAATAAATTTTTGTGATGGAACTGTATCCTTCTTTATAAAAGATATAATCTTATTAAATAATAATTCATCATCAGGAATTGTATGAATAATATTCTGATAATCTAATTTAGATTTACTTAAAGGTGTAACAATTTTTATGTCAGAACTCAAAGATTTTGAAACATAATTAAAAGCATTGGCCGTAAGGGGTCCAATTAATAAATCATATTTAGAAAAATCATTTCCCTTAATTAATTCATGAATTATGTTTTTATCTGCGCCAGTATCAAACACAGAAACATCTACATCAATTCCAAATTTTGAAAATGAATCAACTGCCATTTCAATTCCAAATAAAAAATCAAGCGAGATATTTAAAAGTTTGTCATTTTTTATAATTTCTTTTGACTGTTTTATAGAATCAAAATTTATATTTTTAGTCCTAAATGGCAACATAATAGCAATTTTCTTTTTTTCATAACTAGTTATGTTTTCTATCAAAGAATCATAAATTATCTCATTTTCTGTCTCATTTGTGTCTTGAATTTCAGGAATTTCTAGATCTTCATTATCTTTTTGACCATAACTAAATGATCTAGGAATTTTTAGCTTAGCACCTTTTTTTATTTCTGTATTTGGATTAAATTCTAAAATTATATTTACATCTAATTCATATATCATTGCAATTTTCTCTATATCCTGGTTTTTTCTAACCTTATGAATTATAAAGTCTGTTTGTGATTGAATCTGATTCACAAATATGAATATGACTACAAAGAAAAATGCCCTTATGTTATATGAAATCTTTATTCCCATTCTATAGTTGCTGGTGGTTTAGAACTAATATCATAAACTACTCTATTTACTCCCTTAACTCTGTTAATAATCTTATTTGAAACTTCCTGAAGAAACTTATACGGTAAATCAACCCAATCAGCAGTCATTCCGTCAGTACTTTCAACAGCTCTTAAAACAACACATCTTTCATAAGTTCTCTCATCACCCATTACCCCAACACTTTTAATTGGCAATAACATGGCTCCAGCTTGCCAAACTTTATCATACAATCCTTTATCCTTTAATGAATTGATAAAAATGCTATCAACCTCTTGTAATATTTTAACTTTTTCATAATTTATCTCACCTAAAATTCTGATTCCAAGACCAGGACCTGGAAAAGGATGTCTTCCCAATATTTCAGAATCAATTTTCAAAAAAGTTCCTACTCTACGTACTTCATCCTTAAAAAGTAATTTTAATGGCTCAACAACTTTTAACTTCATATAACTTGGAAGACCTCCAACATTATGATGACTTTTAATTGTAGCTGATGGACCTCCAGTTGCTGATATACTTTCAATAACATCTGGATATATTGTTCCTTGAGCTAACCATTTAACATCCCTGATTTTTTTTGATTCAGAATCAAATGCATCTATAAATACTTTTCCAATTGATTTTCTTTTTAATTCTGGGTCAGTTACTCCTTTTAATTCTTTATAAAATTTTGATGAATAATCTACGCCTTTAACATTTAAATTCATGTCTTTATATTGATCTAGTACAGCCTCAAACTCATTTTTTCTTAATAACCCATTATTTACGAAAACACAATGCAAATTCTCACCAATAGCTTTATTTAAAAGCACAGCAGCAACAGTTGAATCAACTCCTCCTGATAATCCTAATATAACCTTATCAGACTTAAGCTCAGATTTTAAAAAAGAAATCGTTTGATCTATAAATGAGTCAGGAGTCCAATCTTGCTTTAATTTTGAAATATTTAAAAGAAAATTTTCTAAAATCTTTTTACCATCCTTTGAATGATATACCTCTGGATGAAATTGAAGTCCGTAAATATCTTTCCCATTAATTCTAAATGCAGCATTTTGAACATCTGAAGTACTAGCAAGAAGTGTAGAATTATTTGGTAATTTCTTAATTGTATCTCCATGACTCATCCAAACTTGGCTTCCCTCAGAAATATCATCGAATATAGAACTCTTATTAGAAATATAATCTAAATTGGCTCTACCATATTCTCTTATATTTGAGGCTAAGACTAACCCGCCCATTTCATTTGCTAATAACTGAGCACCATAACAAACTGCAAGAACAGGCTTATTATTACAGATTTTATGAAGATCTATTCTAGGAGAATTATTATCTCTTACTGAATAAGGACTACCTGATAAAATAATTGCATTAAACTTTTTTAGGTCAGAAGGTATCTTATTAAATGGGTGTATCTCAGAGTATATATTTAACTCCCTTACTCTTCTAGCAATAAGCTGAGTATATTGTGATCCAAAATCAATAATTAATACATTATTTCCCATGCGTAAAAATAGAAATAGATTTTATAATATAAAAAGAATAAAAATATAATGTTTAGCTAATTTCAATAACTAAAAATTTATTATTAAAAGGCTTTATATCTTTCATTAATATATCTATAATTGAAGGACCATATTCACAGTAAAACTCAGAAAAATTTACAAACCTCTCTTGTAAAGTATTATTAGGAAATAGTTCATCCTTTAATTCATTAATTTTAATCAACTGCTCAGAAAATTTTTTCTTTTGTGCACTTAAAAGTCTTTTTTCTAAATTATTAAGACCATCGAGTTGTTTCTTCTGCTGCGCCTTAACTGCTCCTGTGAATGAATAATCTGTTTTAGAAGCAATTTGAAATAAATGATCAAACTGACTAGTTAAAGTACTTTTTAATTCAGAAAAATCTATATTTAATTCTGAAAATTCTTTTGTTTTCTTAGTTAACAATTGATCTAAATCTAAAAATAATTCATCTACATCTAGATTTAGTTTTTTTAACTTCTTGACTTGTTTAGAAGACATTAATAAAAGTGAGTTTCTATTTAATAAAATTGGAAAAGTAATTTTAGCCTTATCAAATACTTTTTTTAATTGAAGCCAATATGAAATTTCTGCTGGCCCTCCTATATAACATAAGTTTGGTAATAGAACTTCTTGATACATTGTTCTAAACAAAACATTTGGGGAAAATTTTTCAGGATTATTGTCAGCTAAATCTATAAGTTTTTTTTCTGTTAATTTTTTATTATTTCCCTCAATTATGAAATGATTATCTATTTTAATAATTCTATTTCTTTTATTCTTTTCGATGTAAAATAAATTAACATCTCTTGAGTGAGCTTGAATGTTATAACCAGCCCTATCTAATTTACCGATAGTTGATAAGGATGATTTTTTTATTATGCTATTTTTAATTTCATTCTTTATAAATTCTTTAAAACACGATTTTAAGTCCTTATGATTTGCATCTATTATTATAAGATTGTTTTTTTTAAATAATAAGTGAACAAAATTTCTAGTTGCATCAGACAAGCAATTAGATGCTAAATAAGTTTCTTTAAATAATGCTATTAATTCAGAGGCATTACTATTTTTTGGTAAAACTTGTTTTATTTCATCTATAATTTTGTTTAGTTCATTAGTTTTAAACCTACCTACTACCCCACTTTGATCACTATCCCAATTAATTCTAGAATTTTTATAATTAAAATGATTTATTTCCTCAAAATCATGATCTTCAGTTGCCATCCAATAAATAGGAATAAAATTATATTTTGAATATGTGTTATTTAATTCATCGCAAAGATTAATTGTTGTAATAATCTTATAAAGAAAATAGACTGGGCCAGTAAATAAATTTAGTTGATGTCCTGTTGTTACTGTAAAAGTGTTTTTCTTCTTAATCAATTCTAATATTGAATTAAATTCATTTGAACAACTAACATCTTTATATTGTTTTTTAATTATGTGATATAGTTTTTCTCTGTTATTATTATTATAATTTACTTTTTTCTGTTCAATTTGCTTTTTAAAATTCTTAATTGATGGATATAAATTATAAAGCTCCTCTAATTCTGATTTCTTATTAATATAATCACAAAAAAGTGAGCTAAAAAATGATGTTTCTTTATAGTTGATTTCTTTTACTAACATATATTAAAGTAAATATAATTAGTTTTCTTTATATATTTGTTTACTTGACCAAAACTAAAACAATTATGAAACTATTTATTAACTCTATAATTTTATTTCTATTTGTTAATTTTCAAATTTACTCTCAAGACATTAAATCTCCAAGTGAATTTCTTGGATATGAAATAGGAACACAATTCTCTAGACATAGTCAGGTCTTAGACTATTTCGATTATATATCAAAGAAATTGCCTGAAAATGTAATAATGGAAAAATATGGAGAAACCTATGAAAGAAGGCCTTTATATTTGACTTATATATCATCAAAAGAGAATATAAAAAATATTGATAAAATAAGAGAAAATAATTTAATTAATGCTGGAGTTAAAACATTGGAGAATAAAAATGTTTTCTCTTATAAGGATATAGCAATTGTATGGTTAAGTTACAGTGTCCATGGAAATGAATCATCATCAACTGAAGCATCCATGAAAACTCTTTATCTTCTTTTAACCAAAAACTCAAAGTTTCTTGAAAATACAATAGTTATTATTGATCCGTGTATTAATCCAGATGGTAGAGATCGATATGCAAACTGGTATAACCAAACAGGTAATTTTCCCTATAATATAAATCCTAAATCTAGAGAACATGATGAACCATGGCCAGGAGGTAGAGCAAATCATTATCTATATGATTTAAATAGAGATTGGGCATGGATAACTCAAGTTGAATCAAAGGCGAGATTAAAAGTATATAACAAATGGCTGCCTCATGTACATGTAGATTATCATGAGCAAGGGATTAATGAGCCATATTATTTTGCGCCAGCAGTAGAACCATATCATGAGATTATCACAAAATGGCAAAAAGATTTTCAAAAAGAAATTGGGAAAAATAATGCTAAATACTTTGATAAAAATGGATGGTTATATTTTACAAAAGAAATGTTTGACCTTCTTTATCCAAGCTATGGAGATACTTATCCAACATATTTGGGATCTATAGGAATGACATATGAAAAAGCTGGTGGTGGAGTTGCTGGATTAGGTATTTTAAATTCTGAAAACAAAGTTTTAACTCTTGTAGACAGAATTAATCATCATACAACATCTGGAATTTCAACTGTTGAAATTTCATCACTTAATGCAAAAGAGCTAAATGAGAATTTTAAAGATTTTTTTAACATTAGATCAAATAAAAACTATATCCTTAAGGGAAATACTGATAAATTACAAAAACTAAAAAGGCTATTAGATGCACATGAAATTCATTACTCAAATGCAGGAAATAATAAAACATATGCTTATAGTTATCAATCTAACAAAAATGAAAGTTTGCAAACATATCAATCAGACTTATTAATTTCCTCAAATCAACCAAAAGGAAAATTAGTTGATGTTCTTTTTGAGCAAAATGCAAAACTTTCTGACTCTTTAACTTATGATATTACTGCATGGAGTTTACCATATGCATATGGTCTGGATGCATATATGACAAATAAAAAAATATTAGGAGGCATAAATGAAGATGTAATATCTACACTAAATTCTTTTGACAAAAATGCAATAGCATATGGTCTAAAATGGGACCATATGAATGATGCAAAATTTCTTTCTAATATTTTAAAAAATACGATAAAAGTTAGATACAATAAAACTGAATTTACAACTAATGGAATTAAATACAATCCCGGGTCTTTAGTAATATACAAAGGAGATCAAACTAATGAATCTACATTTAATAAAGTAGTTAAAATTGCAAATGATTACAATAGAAAACTAAATCCAATTTATACTGGGATGTCTGAAAAAGGACCTGACCTAGGTTCATCTTCAATAGAATTGATAAAAAATAAAAATATTGCAATTTTATCAGGTGATGGGTCTGGAGACAGGGTTTCATCTTTAAATTATGGAGCAATATGGTATTTCTTTGAACAAGAAATTAATTATCCTCTTACTCATATAAACATAGCTAAATTCAATAGAATAGATATTGAAGAGTTTGATGTATTAATTATACCCGATGGATATTATTTTTCTTTAAAAAATGAAAAGAATATAGGAAAAATCAAATCATGGTTAAGAGATGGGGGGAAAATAATAGCATTTAGTAAAGCACTTGACATATTTAGTAATAATGAGAGCTTTAAACTACAATCTAAATCAAATAGCATGGAACTAACTAAAGAGAATATGTATCTATGGGATGAAGGATATATTAGTTATAATGATCAAAGAAGAACTAGAATAAATAATATGATTTCTGGCGCAGTATTTGAAGTGGCATTGGATAATACGCATCCAATGGCATATGGATATCTAAACACCTATCACTCTCTTAAAATTGGATCAAGTTCATATGATTTACTTAAAAATGCTAATAATGTTGGCGTAATTAAAAATATTAAACCAATTTCAGGTTTTGCCGGAAAAAATACTCCGTCAAAACTTAATAATTCAATGATTTTTGGACATGAAAATTTTGGAAAAGGAGATATAATATATTTTGCAGATAATCCACTGTTTAGAAGCTTCTGGGAAAATGGAAAATTATTTTTTGCTAATTCAATATTTTTTGTTGATTAATAGATTATTTAATTACCTCAGCATATAAATCAAAATCTGAAGCATCAATAATTTTCGCTTTAACAAACTCACCTACCTTCAAATAGTTTATTCTTGCATCTATTAACACCTCATTATCAACATCTGGAGAATCAAATTCGGTTCTGCCTAAATAATAATTACCAGATTTTCTATCTATGATTACATTGAATTCTTTTCCAATTTTATCCCTATTCAATTTCCATGAAATTTCTGACTGAATCTCCATAATTTCATTAGCGCGTTTTCTTTTAATAATATCTGGTACATTATCAATTAGATTATAAGCATGAGTATTTTCTTCATGTGAGTATGTAAAACAGCCTAATCTATCAAACTGCATTTCTTTTATCCAATCTTTTAATAAATTAAAATCTTCTTCAGTTTCACCAGGATAACCAACTATGAGAGTTGTTCTAATAGCAATTCCTGGAACTATAGTTCTTATTTTATTAATTAGGGAATTAGTTTTTTCTTTAGAACCACCCCTTCTCATACTTTTCAATATTTTTTTTGATATATGTTGTAAGGGTATGTCTAAATAGTTGCAGATTTTTTTTTCTTTTGCTATAATATCTAAAACATCTAAAGGAAAACCAGAAGGAAATGCATAATGCAATCTTATCCATTGAATTCCATCAACCTTAACTAAAGATTTTAAAAGCTCTGATAAATTTCTTTTTTTATATATATCTAAACCATAAAAAGTTAGATCTTGAGCAATTAAAATCAATTCTTTTACGCCTTTTTGAGCTAGTTTTTTAGCTTCAATCATTATCTCATCAATAGATCTGCTTTTATGTTTACCCCTCATTAATGGGATTGCACAAAAACTACAAGTTCTATCACATCCTTCTGATATTTTCAGGTAAGCATAATTTTTTGGTGTAGTTGTTAATCTTTCACCAACTAATTCATGAAGATAATCTGCTCCAAGCTCTTTAAGTAAATTAGGCATCTCAGTAGTTCCAAAATATTGATCAACATCTGGTATTTCCTTGGAAAGATCAGATTTATATCTTTCACTTAAGCATCCTGTAACATAAACTTTGTCAACTTCTCCAATTTTCTTCTTATTGACATAATTAAGTATGGTATTTATACTTTCTTCTTTAGCATTATTAATAAATCCACAAGTATTAATAACAACTATATTACCTTGTTTTTCATGAACAACCTTTTTTTTATTGGCTTTCAGTTGCCCCATTAAAATTTCACTATCATAGATGTTTTTACTACATCCAAGGGTAATAACATTTATGATATTCTTGTCAAGTGTTTTTGTTCTCAAAGAATTCTATTTAAAAAAGGAATCTACAAATTCAAACTTATTAAATACTTGTAGATCATCAACTCCTTCCCCAACACCAATATAATTTACAGGAATATTAAACTCATCACTAATTCCTATTACAACTCCGCCTTTAGCAGTACCATCTAATTTCGTAATAGCAAGAGAAGTAACCTCCGTTGCTTTTGTAAACTCTTTTGCTTGCTGAAAAGCATTTTGACCAGTAGAACCATCCAGAACAAGTAAAACTTCTTGAGGAGCCTTATCTACCACTTTTTGCATTACTCTTTTTATTTTACTTAATTCATTCATTAAATTAACCTTATTATGTAACCTTCCTGCAGTATCAATCAATACAACATCAGCATTATTTGATTTAGAATAACTAAGTGTATCAAAAGCAACAGATGCAGGGTCACTTCCCATTACTTGTTTAATTATAGGTATATCAATTTTTTCAGCCCATATATTTAACTGATCAATTGCAGCAGCTCTAAAAGTATCAGCTGCTCCAATCACAACATTTAAACCTTTCATTTTAAATTGATTTGCTAGTTTTCCTATTGTTGTAGTTTTTCCAACGCCATTAACCCCAACAACCATAATAACATAAGGAGTATCTGATTTAGGGATAGAGAAGTCAATAGATTCTCCATTACTGTTTTCTGATAATAACTGAGCTATTTCTTCTTTTAAAATATTATTTAATTCTTTTGTATTACTGTATTTATCCTTTGCAACTCTATCTTCTATTCTTTCAATTATTTTTATGGTAGTATTAACTCCAACGTCGCTAGTAATTAATACTTCTTCAAGATCATCTAAAACACTGGCATCAATTGTTGACTTTCCTGTAACCAGCTTATTTAATTTAGATAAAAAAGAAGTGTTACTCTTTTCTAATCCTTTATTTAGTGTTTCCTTCTTCTTAGTAGAAAAAATTCTTTTAAAAAACCCTTCTTTTTCTGGCTCAGATTCAGGTTCAGGCTCTGGTTCTGGTTCAGGCTCTGGCTCTGGTTCAGGCTCT
>CABXHU010000023.1 GCA_902512065.1 uncultured Bacteroidota bacterium
CAAATCTCTTCCTAAGTATCCTTGCATGTATTTATTCCCATAGGTAATAGAGCTCTGGTGTTCCATTCCTAAATAAGGAACTTCGACAAGTTTAAAGCTGTCTTCATAGAAGGGGTAAGGACCAAACCAATGTTCAAAAGCATCTAACATCATAGGAACTTGTTTGAATTGTTCCTTTGCTTTTTCTAAATTATCTCTAAGAACATAATAGTCTATATCAAGAATTCCTTTTTCTCCATCATATTTTTCCGAAAAATTAACATAATCACCAATATTAATATTTACGCCATAATTATTTATTGGATTACTAACAAACCACTCATATGTTTTAGTATTGTCATCTTTTTCAATTACATTTCTGAGTCTGCCATTAGATACATTTACTAGATGCTTAGGGACATTTACACTCATAAGCATACTATCAACTTCATCATACATATGATCCTTGTTTGGCCACCAAACGCTTGCTCCAAGTCCTTGACAGGATGTAGCAATAAAATCTATTCCATTTTCATCCTTTTCCCAGGATAATCCACCATCCCAAGGAGCTCTAATAGCAACTTTTGGATTTCCTTCATACTCTATATTGATGTAATTAATTTTTCCAGGTTTTTGTTTTCTTTTTAGTTTGATGAAATAAGCATTTCCTTCTCTAGAAAAATCTAATGATTTATTGTTTTGTTTAACAGAAGTAATATGCATAGGTTCTTGCAAGTCAATTTGCATTAGGTTATGTGATTTCAGAACTTTATAACCAACCGTATTACTTCCTTTAATTGATTTATTTTCAGGATCAACTTTAATGTCTAAATGATAGTAATTTAAATCCCACCATGATCTTTCAGCGGTAATCATTCCTCTTAAAGAGTCTTGTCTTGTAAAATCATTTTTTTCTTGAAAAATACCTTGTGCAGTTAACGGAATAGAAAGAATAAATAATAAAAAATTTAATACTATAAAAGATCTTGACATGTCAGTCTTATTTGATTTTAATTAAATTTGCAATTGCAACTCAATTTAGCAAAATAATCTAAATGAACAATAACATAATAATATTAATCATCTTATCATTTTTTTTCAGTTGTAATCAAAGTGGAGTAATTCTAGATGTGAATAATGCAGGACTAATGCTCCCAGATGGTTTTGGTGCATTAGTAGTATCTGATGGTGTGGGAGAGAGTAGGCATTTAGCAGTGAATACAAATGGTGATATATATGTTAAGTTAAGGACAGACACAGGAAAGAACGGAAATGTAGCCTTAAGAGATGTTGATGGGGATGGAAAGGCAGATATAGTCAAGAGATTTGGAGATTATCCAAATGATGGAAGATTTGCAACAGAAATGAAAATACATAATGGATACCTGTATTTTAGCTCTGAGCTTGTTGTTTATAGGCAAAAATTAGACAAATCTAAACTTATCCCTGATGATAAACCGCAAGTATTAGTGATCGATCCTTATCCAATTAGATGGCACAATGCTAAATCATTAGCTTTTGATGGAAAAGGTAATATGTATGTTACTTTTAGTGCTTATACAAATTCATGTGAAGACTTATCTTTAGGTTATGATGATCCAATGGCTACAGTTTTAGGTAAAGATCCATGTGATGAATTAGAATATCTAGGTGCGATATGGAAATTTGATGAAAATAAACCTAATCAAAGGTTAGTAGATGGGATTAAATATGCAACAGGAGTTAGAAGTGTTGTTGGAATAACTTGGAACAACAAGGATGATAAGTTATATGCTGTCAATCATGGAAGAGATTACTTATATAATCACGCCCCAAAGCATTTTTCCCAGTGGGATAATTCTGTTTTGCCAGCTGATGAGTTTATGCTTATTGAAGAAGGTGATGATTTTGGTTGGCCATACACGTACTATGATCATTTTAAGAAAAAACGAATATTAGCCCCTGAATATGGAGGTGATGGTGAAAAAGAAGCATTAGGGTATAAAGATCCAATTTTTGGATTGCCGGCACATTGGGCGCCAAATGACTTATTATTTTATACTGGTGATCAATTTCCTGAGCGCTATAAAAATGGTGCTTTTATTGCTTTTCATGGATCTACCAATAGAACTCCTTATCCACAAGCTGGTTACATAGTAGGTTTTATTCCTTTTAAGGATGGAGTTCCAGCTGGAACATTGGAAATATTTGCTGATGGGTTTGCTGGATTAGATGTGATTAAAGAAATGAAAGATGCTAAATATAGGCCGATGGGTTTGGCTCAAGGTCCTGATGGGTCATTATATATATCTGAGTCAAAAAAAGGAAAAATATGGAGAGTACTTTTTCAGGGATCTAAAGAAGATTTTGGTTTAGAACAGTTAAAAAAGATGGAGAGAAGAAAGCTCGCGAGTTATCTAAAAAAACCTATTGAAAACTTAGATATTGTAAATTAAAATTACACCTACATTATTGTTCATTTTGAGTTTTTTATAAAAAATAATTTATTTTTCATAAATTGTTGTTCCTAAAATTTAACACACTAAACCATGAGAAACTATTCATTAATATTCGCTATAATTCTATTTTTATTTTCAAACTTTTCATATGCTCAAAAACAAAAGAAAGATACAGCTCAACCGCTTGACGAAATAAGTATAAGTGGTCTAAAATGGAGATCTGTTGGGCCAGCGCTTACTTCAGGTAGAATATCTGATATAGCTGTAAACCCTGACAATCAATTTGAATATTATGTTGCGGTGTCATCTGGAGGAGTATGGAAGACTACAAATGCAGGTTTAGAGTATAAGCCAGTTTTTGATGGTGAAGGTTCCTATTCAATAGGTTGTGTAACTATTGATCCTAACAATTCTAATGTTGTATGGGTAGGATCTGGAGAGAATAATAACCAAAGATCTGTGGCTTATGGAGATGGAGTTTACAAATCTGATGATGGCGGAAAATCATGGAATAATATGGGTTTAAAGAACTCAGAACACATTGGAAAAATAATTGTTCATCCCAATAATTCTGATGTAGTTTATGTCGCTGCTATTGGTCCTTTATGGAATAAAGGAGGTGATAGAGGTTTGTATATGACTAAAAATGGAGGTAAAACATGGACTAATATTTTATCTGTAGATGAACATACAGGAGTGAATGATATTGTAATGGATCCTAGAAATCCAGATGTAATTTATGCTTCAACTCATCAAAGAAGAAGACATGTATATACTTATGTAGGAGGCGGTCCAGGATCAGGTTTATATAAAACTACAGATGGAGGTTCATCATGGAATAAAATAAATAAAGGTCTTCCTAAGTTAGAATTAGGAAGAATTGGTTTGGCAATATCTCCAGCTGATCCAGAAGTAATCTATGCAATAGTTGAGGCATCAGAAAGAAAGGGAGGTTTTTATAAATCAACTAATAGAGGAGCTAGTTGGGAAAAACAAAGTAGTAGAGTTACAAGTGGAAATTATTATCAAGAAATAATTGCAGACCCAGTTGATGTAAACACTGTATATTCAATGGATACTTGGATGCATGTCACACATGATGGTGGAAAAACATTTAAAAATGTAGGTGAGGATTTTAAACATGTTGATAATCATTCAATGTGGATAAACCCAAACAATAATAACCATTGGCTTGTTGGTTGTGATGGAGGAATATATGAAACTTTTGATGCGGCAAAAAACTGGGATTTTAAAGAAAACTTGCCTGTTACACAATTTTATAAGGTAGCATTGGATAATGATGCTCCTTTTTATAACATATATGGAGGAACACAAGATAATTTTAGTCTTGGCGGACCTTCTAGAGTTAATACTGGTCATGGAATAACAAATCAAGACTGGTTTATAACTCATGGTGGTGATGGTTTTGAGTCACAAGTAGATCCTGAAAATCCTAACATAGTATATGCACAATCTCAATATGGATGGCTTGTAAGATATGATAAGTTGAGTGGAGAAGAAGTTGGAATAAAACCTATAGCTAGAAAAGGAGAATTAGACTATAAATGGAATTGGGATGCTCCACTTGCTGTTAGTCATCATAAATCAGGAAGATTATATTTCGCAGCTAATAAGGTTTTTAAATCAGATGATTATGGTAATAGTTGGGATGTGATTAGTGAAGATTTATCAAATCAAATTGATAGAAATTCTCTTAAAGTATATGATAGAGTAGTTAGTATTGATGCAGTTGAAAAAAACGGTTCAACATCTCCATATGGAACAATTGTCTCATTATCTGAATCTTCAATTGATCCAAATCTTATAGCTATTGGAACAGATGATGGTTTAATTCAAATTACAGAAGATGGAGGTAATAGCTGGCGTAAAGTAGATAATATATCAGGAGCTCCAGCTCAATCATATGTTAACAGTGTATATCTTTCTCAACATGATTCTAACATTATGTACGTAGCTTTTAATCATCATAAATATGGTGATTTTAAACCTTATGTATTTAAATCAGAAGATAAAGGGAATAGTTGGAAATCTATTAGCAATAATTTACCTGAAAGAGGAAGTGTTTATTCAATTGAAGAGGATCATGTAGATAAAAATTTAATTTTCTGTGGAACTGAATTTGGAGTATTCTTTTCTCCAAATAAAGGTGATAGATGGAAAGAATTAGGAAATGGTCTGCCAACTATTGCTGTTAGAGATATAGCTATTCAAAAACGTGAAAATGATTTAGTATTAGGAACTTTTGGCAGAGGTTTTTATGTAATGGATGACTATTCAGCTTTAAGAAATATTGAGAATTCAGATGTAAGTGCAAAAGCAGAGATATTTCCTATTAGAAATGCTTTAATGTGGGAAAAAGCCATGCCACTTGGATTACCAGGGAAAGCTTTTCAAGGAGATCAATTCTATAGTGCAGATAATCTTGATCCTGTAGCTATAGTTTCTTATTATTATAATAACACTCATAAATCCATTAAAGATAAAAGGCAAAAAAAGGAAAAAGAACAAATAAAATCTAAAGAAGACACTTCATATCCATCATATGATGAGTTATATGCAGAACAAAATGAAGAAAAGCCAAAACTAGTTTTTACAATTAAGAATTCTGCTGGAAAAGTAGTTAAGAAAATTTTTAAGAAGCCTTCAAAAGGTCTTCAGCGACTTAATTGGAATTTAAGATATGAAGAAAATAACCCTATAAATCTAAGTAGTTCATCTTTTTATAATCCATTTGCTGGTGTTTCTGAAGGAACTCTTGTAGAACCAGGTTTGTATACTATTGAATTAGATTTATTTAATGAAGGATCTCTTACTAGTCTAGTTTCAGCAGTTAAGTTTAATGTAGAAGCTTTAGATAATACAGTTATGCCTGCTGAGGACAGAGCTGCTAAAGTTGCATTTCAAAGAAAAGTTTCAATATTGCAAGGAGAAATGTCAGCTAGTGGACGTATTTTATCGGAGATAAGTAACAAGTTAAAATATATAAAGGAGGCTGTAAAAGTAGTTGAAATGCCTTTAAGTCCTTTATCTAATACCATAAGAGAAATAGAATCGAAAGTAAAAGATATAAATACAAGACTATATGGAGACTCAGTCAAAACTCGTTTAGATATACAGCAACTACCATCTCCATCAAATAGATTAGGCTCAATGACTTATGAACAAAAATATTCTACAGCTGCACCAACTCTTACTCATGTTAGAAGTTTTGCAATTGCCAAGCAAGAATATATGCCGATTAAAGTAGAGATTGAGAATTTAATGAAGGTAGATGTTAAGGCTTTAGAAGATAAACTAAAAGATATAGGCGCTCCTTATACTCCTGGTCGTATTATGGAAGAACAGTAGTTCTGAATATTTTATTTAGTGTGATTATATAAGCTTACACAATATAAAATAATTGTACCCCACATCACATAAATAAAATGTGAAGAAGGTATCCAAAAATAGGCTAGTATTAAATTAGAAATAAGTAATACACCTAGAACGTATAAAACGGTCTTGCGTACTAAAATAATTTCTAACATTCTAGAAGTAGAAAAAGAAAGTAGAAAAAATCCTAATCCAAAAACATAAAGGCCTAAAAACCTGTATATCTGAGTTAAATATGCACTCAGTGTTGAATTGCCATCAATTAAAAAAAGTTCATTAAAAGACATTTGCAATCTTTCTTCATTGGCAACTTGATCTAAAATCCAAGGCTCGTCATTAATTAGCCATCTTACACCGCAAATGCAAAGAATAAAACCAATTAATAATAAAGGGTATTTAATGTAAGTTATTTGTTTATTTTTCATTCGAAAAAAAGGGTTTGCCAATTAATTAGTAACGTAAAGTTCTGTAAAATATTTTTTTACAAGATCACCATTAACATTTTCCCAGAAAAATCCTGAAGGGATAATCTCATTAGGAATATTTTCCGCATGAAGGAATTCGAAATAATATATCAAATTTATAGGAATATTTGAAGTGAAATTAACTGTAGCTGAATCATGATGCCATTGAATAAAAATATCTTTGTCTCCATCATTGTCAAAATCATGTGCAGTAGAGGAGTTAGATGCTTGTCCTACATAAGATTTAATTAATAAGTTATATCCTGAATTGTTATTTACATTATACCCTGTTCCAGTAGATTTATATTCTCTAACCTCACTAGTATCATAGTTAAAGCCAGTTTCTAAATGCAATTCATTCATATTATAAATTAATATTTCCTTAAAGCCATCATTATCTAAATCAACTATTGTAAGATCATCACTTCCATTCCATAAGCCATTCCAACCATGATGTGGAACAGCCTCATATATAAACTCATTTTGATTTGATGTTCCATATAATATTTCTATTCCACCATCACCAGCAAATTGCGAGAAATTTGCCCCAATAATATCAGTAAAACCATCATTATTTAAATCTGCAAACCTTATTGATAACCAATCAAGTGTAGGTTCAATGCTCGTAAGAGTATTTTTTTCAAATCCATTATTTCCATTATTTATATATAATTCAAAAGGCAAGGAACAAAAAACATCAAGATATCCATCTCCATTCCAATCTACTTTTTGACAAGAGCCAGGGAATCTTAGATAATCTCCCTCATCAACCATTATAGGAGTGTAATCAGCTATTGCATTAGAAATTAATGCTACCATAGGGCCAGATTTAAAAATATTTCCACCCCATGTTTCAGAGATAAATTCTCCGTGCAGATTAATAAAAAAATCCATAATTCCATCATCATTAAAATCTCCAGCTACTTGACTTGAAGTGTTTAATGAATCTTCTTCTTGAATATTAAAATAGGATGTAACATCAAATAGATGGTTTAAAGCATATGATCTGGAAACTTTATCAAATTCAACAACAGAAATAGATTTTTCAGGAAAAGAGGTTTCTGTAATAGCAAACAAATCAGGGTGGTTATTGCTCTCATAATCCATCATTTTTCCTTCCCATCCGATTGGTTTGTTTTGAGTTAAATTAATTTGCTTATCCCAATCATAAATAAAAGGCATATCATAATTTTCATCTAGAAATGCGTACATGTCATCAATTATTAATTTTAATACTTGATTGTCAGCCTCAATAATAAAAGGATTATGATATGATATTAAATCTCCTTCCCAGCGAATAAATTTGTAATTTTCTAAAGGACACCCATCACACGAAGTATTGCTAATAAAAAGCCTATTATTACTATCATAAATTATCTCAAAGACATTACTATCAATCAATTCTTGAGCCATTGATAGATCTAAATATAGATTTTTACCTGAGTCCCCTTCAATAACATGATATGTCGAAAAAATGGCAGTAATAGTAATATTAGAATTCATAGTTATAGTGATTTCAGCTTCACTTTGACCATTTGACCACCCTGCAAAGAAAAACCCATCATTTGGAATAGCTATTATTGTAACTTGAGTTCCTGCTTCATATGTACCACTTGAAATAGAAGTGGTTCCCCCATTAGTTGTAGAAACACTTAATACATATTCGGTAACTTGAGAGATGTTTTCTTCAATTTCAGATTTAGTGCATGAAAAATTAATGATTCCAACAAGAAAAAACAATAAGATTCTAAAGCTTATTTTACCCAAAATTCTAATTTAGAAGTAACAAGTTACAAAAAAAGCCTTGTAATAATTTACAAGGCTTTTGCGGAGGAAGAGGGATTCGAACCCCCGGAGGTGTGACCCTCAACAGTTTTCAAGACTGCCGCATTCGACCACTCTGCCATTCCTCCTTTAATATGCGTGCAAATATAGGTTGCTTTTTAAGAGGTTCAAAATTTTTTTATATTTAGTAATAATATTTTTTATATATTCATCGCTGTATGAGAGATTTAATATTATTTAGTTTTCTTTTTTTTTGTTTTAATCTTGTAAATTCTCAAGAAGTTAAACTAAATAAAAACCCAAACTGGTTTCCTGACCATGCAAAGTATATAGTAGATAATGATACTTTGAACTATAGGATATTATTGCCTGAAGATTTTGATAAGAGTAAAAAATATCCATTGCATTTATTTTTACATGGAATAGGAGAGAGGGGTTCAGATAATAAAAAGCAGTTAACCTACATTAACAAGGTGTTTTCAAATAAGAAAAATAGAAAAAATTTTCCAGCAATTGTAATATTTCCACAGGCTTCTCTTACTGACTCATGGTCTAGTAGAAAACTCATAAAATCACCTGATAACAAGAATTATAAGTTCAAGAAAAATTCTACCTCAACAAAATCATTATCTATGGTTATGAGCCTCATGGATTCACTTGTTGCTCTTGATCATGTAAATAAGAAAAGGGTTTATCTTACTGGTCTATCAAATGGTGCTATGGGAGTATTTGAACTATTAAATAAAAGGCCTGATATGTTTGCTGCAGCGACACCAATCTGCGGTGCTGGACACCCAGACTGGATTTTAAACTATGCTAAGAAAACACCTCTTTGGATTGTTCATGGATCTGATGATAGAACAGTACATCCCTATTATTCACTTAGAATGGTAAACGCTATTATTGATGCTGGAGGAAGCCCAAAACTTACACTTTACAATAATGTAAAGCACAATAGTTGGCTTAATATATTTAGGGATCCAAAATTTTTACCTTGGATATACAAGCATAAAAAGAAATAGCTAATAGTTAATATATTCTATAATCTCAAGGCCATACCCAATCATTCCAACCCTTTTTTCTTTTTTACCGTTAGATATTAATCTAAGCTTATGTATATCGAGATCGTGCAGAATTTGAGCTCCAATCCCAAAATCTTTTAAATCCATATCTAATTTTGGAGCTTTAACAACTGTGTTGTTTTTTTGATTGCTTTTTAGGGTTTTTAATCTTTTTAGAGTATTTAGTGATTGGTTTTCTTGATTTATAAAAATTATTGCACCTTTTCCACTATCATTAATAATATTAAACATATTATCTAATTTTTCTTTTTCACCATTTGTTAGAATACCTAAAATATCATTATTGGTTACTTTGGAATTGATTCTTGTTACAACGGGTTCATCTTTCTCCCAAACACCTTTGGTAAGTGCTAAATGAAGTTGATGATTAGTTGTTTGCTCATAAGCTCTTAATCTATAGTTGCCAAATCTGGTTTCTATGTCAAAATCTTCTTTTTTCTCTATTAAAGAGTCATGAGTCATCCTATATGCTACTAAATCTTCAATTGATATAACTTTTAAATCGAATTTTTCAGCAACTTTAATAAGTTGGGGTAATCTCGCCATTGTACCATCTTCATTCATGATTTCAACAATAACACCTGCAGGCTTAAAACCAGCAAGTCTTGCAAAATCAATTGCAGCCTCTGTATGTCCAGTACGCCTTAACACACCTCCATCTTTTGCTATTAGCGGAAAAACATGTCCAGGTTTAGAAAATTGGTGCGGTTTCGTATTAGAGTCTATTAAAGCTTTAATAGTTTTAGATCGATCAGCAGCTGAAATACCTGTGCTAACACCATTTCCTTTAAAATCTACTGAAACAGTAAATGCTGTATCCTGAGGATCAGAGCTGGATCCTACCATTAAGTTAAGTTTTAATCTTTTGGATAATTTACTAGTAATAGGTGCACAGATAAGACCTCTTCCATGGGTTGCCATAAAATTTATAATCTCAGGAGTTATTGCCTCAGCAGCCGCTACAAAATCACCTTCATTTTCTCTGTTTTGATCATCAACAACAATAATAACCTTGCCAAGCCTTATATCATTAATAGCTGATTCAATTGTATTAAGTTTATGTTTATCCTGTGTAGACATTAGAAATTTATAAGAAAGTTCAAATATATTGCATTAAATCAACATATTAAAACCTATTTATCTCTTAAAATAAGCTGAAAACTTTTCAATTATTTCACTTACATTAAGAATGCTTCTATCTTTTGTAGCTCTATTAGTTAAATATATACTTATAGGAAACATAATTATTGTAGAAAGCCAACTAGCAAGTATTGGACTTATACTGCTATCTTCTGCCAAATTCTTAGCAAATACTCCTATAAAATAATATGCAACAAACAGCATTATTGATATTACAATTGGAAATCCATATCCTCCTTTTCTAATAATAGTGCCTAATGGAGCTCCAATAAAAAATAAAATAATACATGTTAGGCTAAGTGCAAATTTATCATGCATAGACATAAAATGTTTATTTATGTTTTTCTGTCTTCTAGCCTGAATTAAGATATTTGATTTCAATATACTTATGGTACTATTAACAAAACTTATTCCTAGGTCATATAATTGCTTTTGTTTTTGCATTGGGAATAAGTCATAAACATTATCACCCTTATACTCATCTACAGTTGCTATTGGATTAAGATTGTTGTTTAAAGATTTTGCATTTGATCTATTATGCATTTTAGTAGCAATTACCTGGTAGTCTTTCCCCTTTTTTGTTACCAATGAGTCAATGGTTGTGTTTAGGTCTTGAATATTTAACATTGAATATCTATTAGCGCTTTCCTGTTGGTTAAAATCTACATTATTAATTGAGGCAAGATCAATATTTAGAGT
>CABXHU010000024.1 GCA_902512065.1 uncultured Bacteroidota bacterium
ATCAACACAAACAATGTTGATGCCTTACTTGTTAGAAGTGCTACAAAAGTAAGGAAAGAGCTAATTGATAGTTGTAAGTCTATAAAATTAATTGGGAGAGGTGGTGTTGGAATGGATAATATAGATGTGAAATATGCGAGAGATAAAGGAATTAATGTTATAAACACTCCTGCAGCATCTTCTTTATCTGTAGCAGAACTTGTTTTTGCTCATCTTTTTGGATGTGTCAGATATCTATACCTGTCTAATAGGAATATGCCTCTTGAAGGTGATACCAAATTCAAGGAATTAAAAAAATCATATGCTAAAGGCACTGAGCTTAGAGGGAAAACATTGGGAATTGTTGGTTTTGGGAGAATTGGTCAAGAAGTTGCAAAAATTGCATTAGGATTGGGCATGAATATATTAGTATATGATTTAGATCAAACTCAAGTTACATTAGAACTATCATTTTTTGATAAAAGCATAAAATCTTTTGATGTAAAAACAGATAACTTTAATAACCTTTTAACTAATTCTGATTTCATAACAGTCCATGTGCCTGCACAAAAAGATTATTTAATTTCTGAAAAGGAATTTGAAATGATGAAAGACGGGGTTGGAATAATTAACACCGCAAGAGGCGGTGTTATTGATGAGGCATCTCTTATTTCATATCTTGAAAATGGAAAAGTAGCTTTTGCTGCATTAGACACTTTTGAAAATGAACCAAATCCAGAAATAAAGGTGTTAATGAATCCAAAGATATCTTTAACACCACATATAGGTGCAGCCACATCTGAAGCTCAAGATAGAATTGGGGTAGAACTTGCTGATCAAATAATTAAATTACTAGGATAAATGTTTAAAAAATTAAAGACAAAATGGGGTATATCTTCTAATTTCCAGCTAACAAAGATTTTTATAGTTTTTGCAATCACTGGATCTGCAGCAGCAGGCATCTCATCTCCCCTAATGGAGGTTTTAAATATTAGCTCTGAAAATCTTGGATGGTACATATATTGGCCTCTTAGAATTATATCTGTTACATTAATTTATCAGATGATTTTATTAATTGTTGCTGCCTGTTTTTTTGAATTTAATTTTTTCTGGAAATTTGAAAAAAAAATGTTAAGAACAATGGGTTTTAAAAATCTTAAATAGTTATTTCAGCATCTCTTTATAACTATTCATGAATTTGTTGAGCTTAGGTGTAATAACAAATGAACAATAAGGTTCATTTTTGTTAATATTATAATAGTTTTTATGATAATCTTCTGCTGGATAGAAAACATCTAACATATTAACCTCAGTTACAATTTTATCGGAGTTATAAAGATTCTTTATGAAGTTTATTGTCATTTGCTTTTCAGCTTCATTAATACAAAAAATAGCTGATCTATATTGAGTTCCAGAATCACTACCCTGTCTATTTAATGTAGTAGGGTTATGGGTGTTGAAAAATATATCAACCAAGCTAAGATAATCAACCTGTTTAGGCTCATATTCAATTTTAACTAATTCCGCATGTCCAGAATTTCCTGAACACACCTGTTCATATGTAGGGTTCGGTAAATGACCTCCAGCATATCCTGGTTTAACACTTATAACTCCTCTAATATTTAAATATATAACCTCTGTACACCAGAAACATCCTCCAGCAAAATATGCAAATTTCGACATTGAATTCATAATTTAAATTATAGGTCTATATTAGCGTTTAATTTTGAATATAAATTGGTACTTTTATTAGTGTAATATTAATGAATTATGGTTAAAGGGCGTAATATACATAAACACTTTAATAAACTACATGTTTTAAAAGGAGTGGATATTGATATTAAAGAGGGTGAATTTGTATCAATTGTTGGTGATTCTGGAGCCGGAAAAACTACACTATTACATATTTTAGGGACTTTAGAACCTCCAACTCATAATATAAATTCTAAACTATATATAAATGATATTGATATTAGAAAATTAAATGAAGTGTCATTAGCTAATTTTAGAAATGAAAATATTGGTTTCATTTTTCAATTTCATCAATTATTACCTGAATTTACTGCATTTGAAAATATTTGTATTCCAGGATATATTAAAAAAACGAACATTCTAGATTTAGAAAAAAAAGCTATTGAGCTAATGGAGTTTTTAAATTTAAGTAATAAAATTAATAATAAACCCAATGAACTATCTGGTGGTGAAAAACAAAGAGTTGCAGTAGCTAGAGCTCTTATTAACAGTCCAAAATTAGTATTAGCAGATGAGCCATCAGGAAATCTTGATAGTAAATCTGCAAATAATTTGTATAATCTGTTTTTTGAAATAAGAAAGAACTTTAACCATACATTTGTTGTTGTTACTCATAATATGGAATTGGCAAAAAAATCTGATAGAATTCTCAAGATTTCAGATGGAACTATAAAATAAATTGTGATTATACACTATTTGGATTATAAGTTTTTGAAAAATTCTAAATTAATATTTTATATAAAAATTATTACATTAGTATAAACACGTAAGAAACACCTTCAATGAAAAACATCCTATTTTATTTTATATTTCTAATTAGTCTTGGCATATATAGCCAAAAAATCTCAATCCCAACTGATACCATAGTTGTGACATATCACGAAACTACTATAAACAATAAGTCAATAAAGTATAAAGCAGAAGTCGGTACTCAACCAGTATGGAATGATAACGGGGATCCAACAGCTACTTTATTCTATACCTATTATAAAAGAATTGGTAATAAAAATGAGGAAATCAATAGACCTGAAAGACCAATAATTATTTCCTTTAATGGAGGTCCTGGATCAGCGTCATTATGGATGCATATTGGTTATACTGGACCTAGAGTATTAAAGATTGATGATGAAGGATTTCCGATACAACCGTATGGAATGAAAGACAACCCCAATTCCATATTAGATGTTGCTGATATTGTTTATGTATGTCCAGTAAATACAGGATATTCAAGAATGCTTCCAAACTCAAAAGGAGAACTGCCAGATAAAAAATTATTCTTTGGAATAAATGCAGATGTTAAATATTTAGCTACTTGGATAAATACATTTATTACAAGAAAAAATATATGGGAGTCTCCAAAGTATATTATTGGAGAAAGCTATGGGGGGACAAGAGTTATGGGGCTTGCTCATGAATTACAAAATAGTCATTGGATGTACTTAAATGGGGTTATTATGGTATCGCCTGCAGACTATAAAGTGTATGACACAGGTGGAGCTGTGTCATCTGCAATAAACCTACCATACTATACAGCTACTGCTTGGTATCACAAAGTTTTAAATAAACAATTACAAGAAAGAGATTTATTAGATATTCTTCCTGAATCTGAAGATTTTACTATAAATGAACTATTACCTGCTATAGCAAAAGGTGGATTTATTACTGATGAAGAGAAAGATAGAATTGCGAACAAAATGTCTTATTATTCAGGAATAAGCACTAAGGATATAATTAGGCATAATTTAGATGTTCCTACAGATTTCTTCTGGAAAGAACTAGTCAGAGATGAGTCTGGCTATACTATTGGTCGATTAGATTCAAGATATTTAGGTTTAGATAAGATGGAAGCTGGATCAAGTCCTGATACGAGTGCTGAAATGAATGCTTGGAATCATTCTTTCACTCCTGCTATTAACTATTATTTGAGAAATGAACTAAACTTTAATACAGATATCAAGTATAATGTCTTTGGACCTGTGCATCCTTGGGACAGAGAAAATGATAATACTAGAGATAACTTGAGAGAGGCAATGGCACAAAATCCATACTTAAAAGTCTTAATTCAGTCAGGGTATTATGATGGTGCAACTACATATTTCCAAGCTAAATATACAATGTGGCAAGTTGATCCAAGTGGTAAAATGAATGACAGATTTACATTCAAGGGCTATAGGAGTGGTCATATGATGTACCTAAGAGCGGAAGATTTAGAATCTTCTAATCAAGATTTAAGAAATTTCATTATTAATTCTCTAACTAATGGTAAATCGGCCAAATATTAGACAATGATAAGATATTTTATAGCATCTATAGTTTTTATTGTTTTATATAGCTGTAATAAAACCAAAGACATTGATCATATTAGCACTAATTTTCCAGGAGAAGCTTCTGAACCAAATTTACATTTATCTAATTCAGGTAATATTTATCTAAGTTATATATCGTCAAACCCTGATAAAAAAGAAAGCAGTCTCTTATTCAGTATGTTTGACAATTTAAATTATTCTTGGAATAAACCTAATTTAATAGTTGAATCAGATAAAATGTTTGTTAATTGGGCTGATTTTCCTGAAATAACGACTGACAATCTAAACGGAATTACTGCCCATTATCTAGAAATGAGTAGTGAAAAAAAATATTCTTATGACATTAAAATCGTTAACTCAACTGATCAAGGATTCAACTGGAGCAATCCTCTAAAACTTCATAGTGACAACACTAAAACTGAGCATGGATTTGTTTCAACAATTAATACAAAAAATGGATTCTTGTCTACATACTTAGATGGAAGGCAAAATGAATTATCAAATCAAGATAAATCTATTAAGCCTCAAATGACTCTTAGAGGTACATCTTACAGTATTGATGGAAATATATTAGAAGATCTTTTAATTGATGATAGAGTATGTGATTGTTGTCAAACTGATTTAGCAATTACAGAAAATGGGGAATCAATTGTTGTATATAGAGACCGATCCGAAGATGAAGTAAGAGATATTTATTATTCATATAAAAAGGACAGTAAATGGAGTAAACCTATTAATATTTTTAATGATAATTGGGAGATATCTGGGTGTCCTGTTAATGGTCCTGCAATTTCAACTTACAAAAATAATTCTGCTGTTGTTTGGTATACCTTTTCAAAAAACAAAAATCAAATAAAAGTTGTTTTTACAGATAATATATCTGATGGATTTCAACAACCCATACTGGTTGAAGCAAATGATCCTATTGGAAGAGTAGATATTGAATTATTAGATCCAAATAATGCTATTATTAGCTTTATAGATATAATAGATGATAAGGCTTATATAAAGCTCCAAATGATTACAAAGGAAGGTGGTCAAACTAAATTATTACTAATTGATGAATCTTCTGAAAGCAGGTCTTCTGGATTTCCAGTAATTACGCTAAATAAAGAAAAAAGCAATACAATAATAGCTTGGACAGAAAGCAAAGAAAATTTTAAAATTAAAACAGCAATAGTTGATAATTCATTTTTTTTAACTAAAAGTCTGCTTAAACCTTTTTTTTATAATAAAATTCATCTATAAAATAGAAATGGTTTTATTATTTTTGTCAAAATTTATTTCATTTAATTTATTCCATTATAAATGAATTCACTTATAAAATCAGCAATAATAATTGATAAAAAAAGTGATTTTCATAATTCCAAAGTTGATATACTTATTGAAAATAATATCATAACTAATATTGGGAAAAATCTAAAGAATCCTAAAAACTATAAAGAAATATCCTTTAATAACTTACATGTTTCAAAAGGGTGGTTTGATTATAGTGTATGCTTTGGTGAACCTGGATATGAAGAGAGGGAGACTATTTTAAATGGGATTAAAGTAGCTTCACGATCTGGTTTCACTTCAATTGGATTGCAACCAAACACCTCCCCTGTTATAGAAAAAAAGACTGAAATTGAGTACTTAAATTCTTTAACTCAGGAAAAAATTGTAAACGTATACCCAATTGGTGCATTAACAAAGAAATCAAATGGGACAGAATTGGCTGAAATACTTGACATGAAGGAATCTGGCGCTGTTGCTTTTGGGGATTATAAGAACCCCATATCCAATCCAAATGTTCTAAAGCTTGCTCTTGAATACACTGCTGAATCAAAAATTCCTGTTTTTTCATTTCCTAAAGACAATAACATTGCTCAAGACGGAGTAATGAATGAAGGTTTAATCAGCACATCCCTTGGATTAAGAGGGATTCCTTCAATAGCTGAGGAAATAACTATTGCTAGAGATATATCTGTTTTAGAATATACTGAAGGCTTTCTACACATTCCTACTGTATCGTCTGCAAAATCTGTTGAGCTAATAAGAAAGGCTAAATCAAAAAAATTAAATATTTCCTGTAGTGTAGCTATACATAATTTGTTTTTCCATGATGATAAAATTCAAAATTTTAATACTAATTTCAAAGTAAGCCCACCTCTTAGAACACCTGATGATACAAAAGCGTTAATTGCTGGATTAAAAGATGGTACAATAGATATGATAACCTCAGACCACAACCCTTTAAATATTGAACTTAAAAATATTGAATTTGATAATGCTAGCTTTGGAACTATAGGTTTAGAATCTGCTTTTGGAGCTTTAAATATGTTATTCCCAATAAAAACAACAATAAACCTTCTTACTAGAGGAAAGAATCTATTTGGTATAGACAATGATTTTATTAAAATTGGCAACACTGCTGACTTAACTCTTTTTAATCCCCTATCTGAATATCTTTTTGATGAAGATAATATATTGTCCAAATCAAAAAACTCAATATTTATTGGATCTAAACTAAAAGGAAAAGTTTACGGAGTTATTAACAAAGGTCAAGTTGAACTAAATTCATGATAAAAAAAGACTCTTTCGAATATCGCTTTAGAGATTCAATTGATACTAACAAATCATCTCCTCTTGTTCTGATGATCCATGGATATGGAAGTAATGAAGATGATTTATTCTCATTTGCTTCTGATCTTCCTGAAAACTATAAAATAATTTCATTAAGAGCGCCCTACTCCCTTCCATATGGTGGTTTCTCATGGTATGACATAAATTTAGATAACTCTTCTAATATTAAAATCAATATATCTCAGGCTAATGACTCTATCTTAAAAATTAAAAATTTTGTAGAGAACGATTTAAAAAATAAATTTTCATTTGACATGAATAATATTTGTTTAATTGGATTCAGTCAAGGTACTATACTTAGTTATGCGCTGTCATTAAATTATCCAAACTTATTTAAAAAAATTATAGCATTAAGCGGAAAAATAAACACGGATTTAATTGCTAAAACTGCAAAAGATTATTCGAGTCTAAAATTTTTCTGCTCTCATGGTGTTGCAGACCAAATAATCCCAGTTAATTTTTCTAGAGAATCTATAAGCTGGTTAAAATCTAGAAACATTAGCCATACTTACAAAGAATATGATATGGCGCATAGTGTTAGTCAAGAAAATTTCTATGATTTTTTAAATTGGATGAAATTAAACCTCAAATAGTAATTTCTAATCCATCATAGGCTAAATAAACATTATCAGGTAAAATCTTCTCAACTTCATCATGAAACCCTAACATATGACTAATATGGGTTAAATAAGCTTTTTTAGGGTTGACAGTTGAAATGAATTCTAATGCTTGGTCTAAATTAAAATGAGAATAATGTTCTTCAATTCTTAATGCATTAATTATTAAAACATCTAAACCAGATAATTTATCAACTTCCTTATTATCAATTGTTTTTACGTCAGTCAAATAAGCAAAATTCTCAAATCTATACCCATAAACCTGCAAATCCTTATGCATTGCGTTAATAGGAATAATTATTTTATCACTAATATTAAATTTTGAAGTAACTATATTCTGAAAAACCTTAGGAGACCCAGGGTAACTATAGTTTTTGTCAAAAATGTAATAAAATCTTTTTTTTAATGCACCTAAAACTCTTTTATGAGCATAAATAGGGATTTTTCCCTGTTTAAAAAAAAACGGTCTTATATCATCTAACCCTGCTACATGATCGCTATGTTCATGTGTGTAGAGAATAGCATCAATTTTTTTACAATTTGCTTCTAACATCTGCATTCTAAAGTCTGGTCCACAATCAATAACAAAATTATAATTGTCCCAAATTACTAATACTGATGATCTTAAGCGCTTATCCTTTGGGTTATTGCTCTTGCATACCGGATGATCATTACCAATTATTGGTATTCCATGAGATGTTCCTGTACCTAAAAATCTAACTTTTATCATAAAATAACTGTGTTCAAAAATAAGTTATTTTTTTGCTTTAATCCATAAGGAATTTAATAACTTTGTAAAGTCAAAAAAACATTTAATGAATGATGTAATTCATAATGGTGACCCAAAGTTTGATTCTATACCTACAATCAAACAAAAAGCATTAAAAATAAATCTGAACGATGATATATACGGCACTTTTGCAGAAATTGGTGCCGGACAAGAAACTGTAAGACAATTCTTTAGAGTTGGTGGCGCTTCAGGAACAATTGCAAAATCATTATCAGCGTATGACAAGTCATTTAGTGATGCAATCTATGGCGTTGAAGATGACAAAAGATATGTAACCCAGAATCGTTTAAGAAAAATGCTTATCCAAGAGACTAACTTAATAGAAGAAAGGGTTGGAAGGAAAAAAAATCCGAATAAGATGTTCTTTTGTTATGCTAACACTGTTGCCACTATAGATTTTGCTAAAAAATTTAAAGGTCATGGCTGGGTAGGTATAAGATTTCAAATTGATCCTAAAGATGATTATAATGAAATTATTCTACATGTTAGATTTAAAGAGAATATTGCACGTCAACAGCAAGAAACATTAGGGGTATTAGGAACTAATCTAATATATAGTGCTTTCTATAAGTATAATGTGCCAAGAAAAATTATACAATACTTGTATGACAACCTAGATAGAGAACAATTAGAAATTGATACTATAAATTTTTCAGGACCTGTTTTTAAAGATGTTGATAATAGAATTATGAGCTTAGAGCTAGTAAAGAACGGATTAACTGAAGCGGTTATGTTTGGCCCTGACGGCCAAAACATACTTCCTGCAGCTGCACTTTACAAAAAAAATATCCTAGCATTAAGAGGAAGATTTAGGCCTGTTACAAAGGTAAATGAAGATATGTATGTGAAATCTTTAAAACTTTTTCTTGAAGAAAAAAAGGTAAAAGAAGAAAATACGATAGTAATTTTTGAAATTACACTTGCTGATTTAGAGAATAAGGGTGAAATAGATGAAATGGATTTCATGGATAGAGCTAAACTTTTAGGAGCCCTTGGAGAAACAGTGTTAATTTCTAATTATAAAGAATATTACAGATTAGTAGAATATTTCTCGTTATATACCGATAAAAAAATTGGACTTTGTATGGGGGTTAATAATCTTATTGAAGTTTTCGATCCTAAATACTACATCAAACTAAGTGGTGGTATTTTAGAAGCATTTGGAA
>CABXHU010000025.1 GCA_902512065.1 uncultured Bacteroidota bacterium
GTGAATAATTTAAAGGGCTTATTCCCAGAGTATATTTGGAATAGTTTTGGATATGATTATAGAATTGTATTTGATTGGACTGATCCAAATATTGAATTTAATGTTCAGTTTGTTAACCCTAAGAATAAATACTTTAATTGGTCTCATACAGTTATTGATAGTAGAGACAATATGATAGATGAAATTCAGTATGGCTATAATACTGAGGAATTTATTATAGATGATTCAGACAAAGGAGAATGGCTTATTAATATTGAAAATTTCACTATTGAAAATCAGGATAACCCAACCTATTTAAAATATACCGTATATAAGAACTACGGGAGGCCAAATCAAATTAAAAAGGTAATGGTTATTAACCTTAGTGAAGTAAAACAAAAAATTAATTTAGACAGATTAATGTACTACAACTAACAGTATTCGTTATAAGCATTTTTTAAATTTTCAGCAATTAATTCTGCAGGCCTTCCTTCAATATGATGGCGCTCTAGCATATGTACTAATTCCCCATTTTTAAATAAAGCTATACAAGGTGAGCTTGGCGGAAAAGGGATCATGTTTTCTCTAGCAGCATCAGTAGCTTCTTTGTCTACACCGGCAAATACAGTTCCTATATTAGCAGGAAATTTTTTATTATTTAGACTTTCGATAGCTCCAGGCCTTGCATTAGCAGCGGCACACCCACAAACAGAATTAACAACTATTAGTGTTGTTTCATTTTTGGATAAAATAGATTCTACATCTTCAGAACTAAGCAAGTCTTTAAACCCAACATCTATTAGTTCTTTTTTCATAGGAATTACTAAACTTTCAGGATACATTTATTAAAATTTTAAATTTAATGTAAAGATAAAAAATCAATAGTAATAATATAAATTTTTCTTATTTTCGCCCCAATAAAGATAGTATGGAATATATATTAGAGTTTTTCCAAAATGAATCGAATCCAATTATGCAAGCATTATATGCGGGCTTATTTACATGGATCCTTACGGCTCTTGGGGCAGGGCTTGTTTTTTTCTTTAAATCATCTAATAGAAAATTATTAGACATGGCTTTAGGTTTTACAGGCGGAGTTATGATTGCTGCAAGTTTTTGGTCGCTTTTATCACCTGCTATAGCTTATGTTGAATTACAAAATGAATTAGGCCTAAGTTCTACTCCAGTATGGCTTCCGCCAGCTGTAGGATTTTTTGCTGGAGCCTTTTTCCTCTATATTTTAGATAAAACCATTCCTCATTTACATATTTTTGGAGAAGTGCATGAGGCAGAGGGACCTAAAACAGATCTTAAAAAAACCATGCTACTTGTTTTAGCAATAGCAATTCACAATATTCCTGAGGGATTAGCTGTTGGTGTAGCTTTTGGAGCATTAGCATCTCCTGACTTGCTTGGATTGGACGGCACATCAGTATTTACTTTAGGCTCTGCCGTAGCATTAGGATTAGGAATAGGAATACAGAATTTTCCTGAAGGATTTGCTGTGTCAATGCCCTTAAGAAGAATGGGAGTTAGTAAAATGAAATCATGGCAATGGGGTCAATTGTCTGCAATTGTTGAGCCAATATTTGCAGTAATTGGAGCAGCTATTGTAATGAGTGTACTTCCAATTTTGCCATACGCATTGGCCTTTGCAGCAGGAGCAATGATCTTTATTGTTGTAGAGGAGGTAATTCCTGAAAGTCAAAGAGGAGGAAACACAGATATAGCAACCATGGGATTAGTTGCTGGATTTATAGTAATGATGTGTCTTGATGTTGCTTTAGGCTAGTGACAACCACAATTTTTATCACTACAACTATTCTTGGCATTTTTAGGATTTAATTTTTTCCACAAATATATTATGGCTAAACATATGGATATAAGTACTAGAATATTTTGCAAATTAAACTCCATTTAGCTAAGTATTTGATAAGCGATAAGTGATACAATATATGCAATTAATGTCATTATAATAAACTGTAACGCAGGCCATTTCCAAGAATCTGTTTCTTGCTTTACAATTGCTAATGTGCTCATGCATTGCATTGCAAATGCATAAAAAAGAAGCAATGAAATACCGGAAGCTAGTGTAAAAATCTTATTTCCATTTTCATCAGTTTCTCGAAGCATAATTTTTTTTAACTCAAGTTGTTTTTCTTGAGAATCATCATAGCTTTCTACATTATAAATTACAGCTAATGTTCCTACAAAAACTTCTCTTGCAGCAAATGATGTAATCACGCCTATTCCAATTTTCCAATCATAACCAAGGGGTTTAAATATTGGCTCAATAGTTTTTCCAATATTACCTATAAATGAATTTTCTAGTTTTATTGAAGCGATTTCTGATTGTAAGTCATTTTCTGATATTAATTCTATATCTTGAGTCACATAATCCTGAGGATTATCAAATCTATCTCCAATACCATTAGTTGCTAAAAACCATAAAATAATAGATATTGCAAGAATGATTTTACCTGCTTCTGCAATAAATGTTTTAGTTTTTTCTACTATAGTATATAATACATCTTTTATTAATGGAATTTTATAATTAGGCATTTCCATTACAAGAACAGACCTAGATCTAATATTTAATATGCTATTTAATATATATGCTGATCCTATTGCAGCTAAAAAACCAATTATATATAATGACATTAGGGCTATAGCTTGGTAATTGAATCCAAAAATTTTTTCATCAGGAATTACTAAAGCAACGATAATTAAATAGACTGGGAGTCTAGCTGCACATGTCATAAATGGGGTAACGAGAATAGTAATTAATCTTTCTTTCCAACTTTCAATATTCCGAGTGGCCATAATTGCAGGGATAGCACATGCTACTCCAGAAATTAATGGAACAACGCTCTTGCCGCTTAACCCAAATTTTCGCATAATTTTGTCCATTAAAAAGACAACTCTACTCATATATCCACTTTCTTCAAGAATAGAAATAAACATAAATAGAACAGCAATTTGTGGAATGAATATTACAATCCCGCCAATTCCGGTTATTATTCCATCAGCAAGTAAATCTGTCATGGCACCATTTGGCAAATTAATTTTTATCCACTCCGTAATTTGCGCAAAAGAGGAGTCAATAAAATCCATTGGTACTGTAGCCCATTCATAGATTATTTGAAAAATTCCTAGAAGTATTAAAAAGAAGATAAAATATCCAAATATTTTATGAGTAAGCAATTTGTCTAATGATGCGCCAAATCCTATAGCTTTTGATTGATCAATTTTTTGACCAACTTTCAATATATTATTTATAAGCTGGTATCTTTTTATGGTTTCTTTTTGTTGAAGTTTTTTTAGTTCTGACAGTGTTTTAGTCTCAAAATTTTTGCTCTCTAAAAAATTCTTATCAATATTAGTAAAGTTTGCATCTTGACATATGACCACCCATAGCTTATATAAATCTTGATTAGGAAAAGTCCTTTTCAGATTTTGAAAATAATCGGAATCAATAGCGTGAAGATCCATAAAACTATTTGATGATAGCATATTATAATTGCTAATTATATTTTTTAATTTGTCTATCCAATCTGATGATCTGTTTGTTGTTAGAATAATTTTTGTGTCTAAACTATTTTCAAGAACGGGCAGGTCTAATTCAATCCCCTTATACTTCATTCTGTCTGACATATTTACTGCTAAAATGGTTGGGATTTTTAGGTCTTTTACTTGTGTAAAAAGGACTAGATTCCTTTTTAAATTTTCTACATCACTAACTATTATTGCTAGGTCTGGATAGTCCTTATTATTCTTGTTTAATAATAGTTCGACTACAATATTTTCATCCATTGATGAAGCATTTAAACTATATGTTCCCGGAAGATCATATATATGTGCTTTAACCCCTCTATCAAGCTTGCAAACACCTTCTTTTTTATCGACTGTTACCCCTGGATAATTTGCAATTTTTTGATTTAATCCTGTCAATGAATTAAATATAGAAGTTTTCCCAGTATTTGGGTTTCCAATAAGTGCTACTTTAATTTGCTTACTCATTATAATGTAGGGTTCTCAATTAATATTAGTTTTGCAGTTTCCTTTCTTATTGCCAAATGACTCCCATTAATGTTTATGTAAATTGGTCCTAAAAATGGAGCTAGCTGTATAATTTCAATTTCATTTCCTGGCAAACACCCCATCTCTAATAGTTTTATGGGGATGCTACTATCCGAAACATCTTTAATAATAGCTTTATCACCTTTTTTTAAATCAGCAACTGTTTGCATAAACGTTATTTAGAATCATTTTAAGGAGCTAAAAGTAAGAAAAATAGATTTCTTAATCGAGTTTTTTTAATATTTCGATGTCTGCTAGAAGTCTAGTTATTTCTGCATCTAGTGTCCCATTATAAAACCCTCTAATTTGTTTATTTTTGTCAATTAGCATAAAATTTTCTGTATGAATCATATCATAATCTCCTAATGGGCTATCTTCTACTGCTAAATATGATTTTCTAGCGAGGTTATAAATTTGTTTTTTATCACCTGTGACCAAGTTCCACTTATGGTCATTAATCTCATTAGCAATTGCATATTTTTTTAATTGCCCTACAGAATCTATTTCAGGGGTAACTGAATGGGAGAGCAATAAAATTTCCTTATCATTAATTAATTTTTCTTGGATTTCTTTCATGTTTTTTGTCATTATAGGACATATTGATTGACAAGTCGTAAAGAAAAAATCTGCAACATATATTTTATCATTGTAGAAATCTTGAGTAATAGTATCCCCATTTTGATTTATTAGATTAAAATCTGAAATAGTGTGATATTTTATTTTATGCACTATTGAAGTATCTACTAATTTTGCATTTACCTCTGCAGGCTGGTATATAGGAAGGCTTGGTTTAGGTTTTAGTATAGAATAAAAAATACTAACAGCAATGATTGAAAAAATCAAAAAAACCGCAGCTGTTATTAAATCTCTTTTTCTAAAAAATTTCATCAGATTCAATATTGTTTAATATCAAAAATACGATAGATTCGTTATTTAATTACTAATTTTACTTTCAAATTTTTTTAAATAATATGAGATCAATTGCTTTATTCTTTTTTTTATTCCCAATTTTATTTATTGCTCAAAATTACAATGAGGAACTAAATGATATAGTTGCTTTTGAATCAAGTATTGCAGAAAAAAAAATTGATTTTAAGGCTAGTATGAGTACAGCTAACTATGATTTAAAATATCATAAATTAGAATTTGAGTTAGATCCATCAAGCTCTTTTATAGAAGGAGAAATCACCTCTCATTATGTTTCAAATGAGGATATGTCACAAATTGTGTTTGACCTAACAGACAATATGCAAGTTTCTGGAGTATATCATTTATATTCGGGTGCCGCCTTAGATTTTACACAAAATTCTGATGATGAATTAATTATTGATTTATTACAAACTCAATTAGCTGGAGTTAAAGATTCTTTAAAGGTTGTTTATTCTGGAAATCCAATAAGCTCTGGTTTTGGTTCTTATGAACAAGATTATCACGATGGGTCGCCTATTATTTGGACCTTATCAGAACCATATGGAGCTAAGGGCTGGTGGCCGTGTAAGCAAGACCTTAATGACAAAATTGATTCAATTGATGTTTTTATTACTACCCCTAAATTTAATTCTAATAATCAGGAAAATATTGCTGTTTCAAACGGTCTAGAAATTAGTCAAATCACTATTGGCCAAAATAAAACAACTCATTTTAGGCATCAATATCCTATCCCGGCCTATCTTATAGCGATTTCAGTCACTAATTATTTAACTTATAATCATGAGGTAGATAATAATGGCTCTCCATTTGAAATTGTTAATTATGTGTATCCTGAGAGTTATGATTATGCAAATCAAAGTACTCCTGTAACAGTAGATATTATGAATTTTTTTACTAATATTTTTGAGGAATATCCGTTCTCAGACGAAAAGTATGGGCATGCACAATTTGGTTGGGGCGGAGGAATGGAACATACAACAGTTTCTTTTATGGGTGGATTTAGCCGAGGATTAATAGCACATGAATTAGCTCACCAATGGTTTGGCAATAAAATTACTTGTGGAAGCTGGAATGATATTTGGCTAAATGAAGGGTTTGCAACATATTTATCAGGATTAGTAATAGAAAATTTTGATGGCGGTCAAGATTTTAATGATTGGAAACAGAATAGAATTAATTCAATTACAGGTCAGCCTGATGGATCAGTATACATTAATGAAGACAACCCAAGTAGCTCTAGAATTTTTAGCGGAAGGCTTTCCTATAGTAAGGGAGCATTAGTATTACATATGCTTAGAAAAGAGTTAGATGACACATTGTTTTTTGAGAGTCTTCAAAATTATTTAGCAGACCCAGATTTTTCTTATGGCTATGCTACATCGGATGAATTTATAGACTCTATTGAGCAAACTTCTCAAACAGATTTAACAGAATTTTTCAATGATTGGCTTTATGGGGAGGGCTATCCCACCTATAATATTGAATGGAGTCAGCCAAGCGAAAATTTAGTTAGGATTGTAACTAACCAAATACAAAGTCATGAATCGGTAGACTTTTTTGAGTCTAAAGTCAAGTTAAAATTAATTGGAATAAATGGAGAAAATTCAACAATAACATTGGATAACACTTATAATGGCCAAGAATTTTATCAAACTGTTTTATTTGAGGTATCTGACATAGAATTTGATCCTTATTATGATATCATTTCAAAGAATAATGAAGTAACTCTTTCATTAGTTCCTGTTGATATTCAAAATGAAGTTTTTGTTTTCCCAACACCTACTACTAATAAATTTAAAATAATTAAACCAGAAAATTTAATTATAGAATTTATTGATATTTATAATACATCAGGACAACACATCATTCATACTGGCTATAGTGAATATATAGATGTAGGAGAATTTAGTTCTGGCCAATATTTTATAAAATTATATTCTGATCAAGGACTTATATTTAAGCCTCTTTTAATTAAATAATATTGTCTCATATTTTTTTAATTAACCATTATTAATTTATTTTTGCCCTCAATTAATTCTATTTGTTAATATGGAAATTATTATTAAGATATCTCAATTTATTTTAAGCCTTTCATTAATCATTGTGTTACATGAATTAGGGCATTATATCCCTGCAAAATTATTTAAGACAAGAGTTGAAAAATTTTATTTGTTTTTTGATATTAAGTATTCACTTTTTAAGAAAAAAATTGGAGAGACTGTATATGGTATTGGCTGGCTTCCTCTTGGTGGATACGTAAAAATTGCTGGTATGATTGATGAAAGCATGGACACTGAGCAAATGGCAAAGGACCCACAGCCATGGGAGTTTAGATCAAAACCAGGATGGCAGCGTTTAATAATTATGCTTGGAGGAGTTATAGTTAATTTTATTTTATCTCTTATAATTTTTATTGGGCTGGCTTATAACTATGGTACAACGGAAATTCCATTAGACTCTATTAAGGATGGATTTTTAATAGAAAGTCCTATTTTGAAAGATATCGGATTTCAAACAGGGGATAACATTATTGCAGTAGATGGAAAAGAAATTGCCTCTTATACTGATTTAAGAAAATCTATAATTGCAGCAGAAACATATACTGTTGACAGAGATGGTGAGTATATTGAATTAAGTATACCTATTGATTTTCTTGGACAATTATCCTCTAGCAATATTCAAACAACTTTTGAATTAAGAAGACCTTATATTATTCAAGTTGTTTCAGATACTTCATTAAATAAGAACTATGATTTACAGCAGGGAGATAGGATTGCCTCAGTCAATGGTAAAGAAACTAAATATGTAGATCAGGTAATTCAAATATTAAATGAAAATACGAATCGAACGGTTGATGTTGAAATTGCAAGAGACAATGTAACCTATACTAAGGTTTTAAATGTAGATGCTAGCGGAACATTAGGTATAAATAATTATAGAGCATCAATTAAAAACATGAATGATCTTGGATATGTTCAAATTGAAAACAAATTGTATTCATTTTCAGAAAGTTTAATTAAAGGAACTCAAAATTTTATTTCCTTTTTTGATTCCTATTTAGATCAAATAGTAGCAATTTTTAATCCTAGTACTGGAGCATATAAAGGATTAGGAGGATTTTTGGCAATAGGAAACATATTCCCAGGAACTTGGGACTGGCAAGCTTTTTGGACCACTACAGCTTTTTTATCTATAATGCTAGGGGTTTTAAATGTACTCCCAATACCAATGTTGGATGGAGGCCATGCAATGTTTTTAATATATGAAATGATTTCTGGAAGAAAGCCTTCTGATAAATTTATGGAGTATGTTTCAATTATGGGATTAATTCTTCTATTGACTCTTGTTCTTTATGCCAACGGAAATGACATTTATAAGCTACTTAATATTCTTTCTTTTTAATGGATTTATATTATAATTTTCTTGCATTTTGGATTTTATTTGGAGCATTAACATTTTTATATTTAATTTTTTCTAAAACTATTGCTCCATACGGAAGACATCAAAACAATAAATGGGGATGGTCTATAGACAATAATTGGGGATGGTTTTGGATGGAATTACCTGCATTAGTTGTAATGCCTGTTTTGGTTGTGCTAGGGACAACAGAATTAGATGTATATATTATTTTTATTTTGTTTTTATGGTGCTTTCATTATTTCTACAGAGCAGTTGTTTTCCCATTTAAATTAAATACAAAAGGGAAAAAAATACCAATTGTAATTGTTTGCAGCGCCTTTATCTTTAATCTTATTAATGGGTTTTTTGTTGGATACGAGCTTGGCTTTATTTCAGACAATAATTTTTCTTTAGATACTAATTTTATTATTGGTACTATTGTCTTTAGTGTAGGGGTTTATATAAATAGAATAGCAGATAATAAACTTATTTCTCTTAGATCTGAAAATAAGGATTATCAAATTCCTAGAGGAGGAATCTTTAATTATATCTCATGTCCAAATCATTTTGGAGAAATTATTGAATGGTTTGGTTTTGCTATTATTATTTGGAATTTATCAGCATTAAGCTTTGCGTTATGGACAGCATACAACTTAATTCCTCGTGCATTAAATCATCATCAATGGTATAAAAATTATTTTTCTGATTATCCAACTAACAGAAAAGCTGTTTTTCCTTTCTTATTTTAGTATATTTAAGATCAATTATTTAGCTAAAAAATATAATTTTTAAAAAAAATAATATTTATATTTGTCCGCATTAAAAAATAAATTCCTCCT
>CABXHU010000026.1 GCA_902512065.1 uncultured Bacteroidota bacterium
GAACTAAGACATAAAAGGGCTATAATAATTGCTTTATTAATCATAATTAAATTTACTTTATTAAATTGCGAGAAAGTTGCCAAAATGAAAAAATTATCCCTACAAATTTTATTTTTATTTTCATTTAATTTTCTTTTTTCACAGCAGTGGAAAGAAATGACCAATGATCCTTCAATAAATGTTTATGAAATAGTAGAGGAAGCAGAAGCGTATTTTCAAACAGTTGATAAGAATGCTAAAGGTTCTGGATGGAAAGCCTATAATAGGTGGCTATATGAAAATGAGCCTAAATTTTATCCATCAGGAGATAGAAGTAATGTAGACCCCTATTTTGTATCAAAAGAATATTTAAAGAATAATATACTTCATCAAAAGTCGCTTTTTGATAATGGCTGGGAAGAATTAGGACCTTATTATATAGAACAAGTTACAGGTCATTATGCAGTTGGTCTAGGTAGAGTAGAGTCATTTTATTCAGATCCTAATGATTCAAATAGAATATATTTAGGATCAAGAAGTGGTGGGTTTTGGAAGACTCTTGATGGTGGAAACACGTGGACTAATACAACAGATTTTTTATTTGCAGCGGGTGTTAATACTATTGCAGTTTCACCTGAAAACCCTAATCATATTCTTATAAATGTTAGAAATTCATATAATGGCGTAACACATGGAATATACAAGTCCACTGATGCAGGAGAAACATGGAGTATAACAAATTTTAACCCTGATAATTTATCATGGGGAGGTTTGGGAACTTATAATAGTATTTATAAAATTATATATCATCCTACTATATCAGACTTAGTATTAATTGGTACATCAGAAGGATTATTTCGTTCTACAGATAATTTAAATTCTTGGTCAAACTGTGCTACAGGAAATTCATGGGAATGGAATTATGATTTTGGTGAAATTCATTTCCATCCTACAGATGAAAATATTGTTTATGCATCTGCCTATAATGAGGATTCAAAAATATATATATCTAATGATGGCGGCCTTAACTATACTAAATCTAATACGATTGCCGGAAATTCTAGTAATATTCGCTTGTCAATATCTGCAGCTTGTTCAAATTGTGTTTTTGTTGGAACAAGTAATGGTATATGGAAATCTGAAGATAATGGTCAGAATTTCTCATTAGTTTCTAATCCTGGTATTTCTAATTATGGAGCATTTGCTGTCAGTGACATTGATACTGACTATATGTTATTTGGAGATATTGATACTCATAGAAGTACTGATGGTGGTGTTACCTTCAATCAGGCTACATATTGGTCCGCAGGAAATGCTAATTACAATACTACAGGGACATATGTACATGCAGACATTAGAGGTTCGCGTTCTGAAAATGGAGTATTTTGGGTTAATACTGACGGTTTTTTATGTAAAAGTTTAGATAATGGTGTTACATGGCAGATTTATGAAGGACAATCAATTCGTGAGAATTATTGTCTTGGATTAAGTCAATCAAACCATGAAAGAACAATATCAGGATCTCAAGATAACGGAACAAGCATAAAGACTGAAAACTCTTGGGTTGAATTTTATGGCGCTGATGGTATGGAGGGAATCATACATCCTTTGAATGATAACTGGATGATTGGAAGTTTTCAGTTTGGAGGAAAAAGAAGAACTAAAGATGGAGGAATTACTCAGGATGGAATTAATCCTAGTGGTCTTGATGGAGATTGGGTAGCTCCGTTATTATATGATCCTAACGATCAAATGAAAATTTTTACAATGGATGATGTGGTATATAGTAGTGAAGATTTTGGTTCAACCTGGAATGAATTGGGGTCTCCAAGTTTTTCGGGTAATATTTCCAATGCAGCAATAGCAGAAAATAATTCAAATATATTAGTTGTTTCTAATTATTATGGGGTAGAAAAATCTATAGATGGTGGATATACATATACAAATATTCAGGGTTCACTTCCTAATGCATCTATTTCTGATATTGCTTTCGACCCTAATGATGATAATGTAATTGTTGTTACATATGGTAGTTATAATTATGATAATAATAAGGTTTTCATCACAACTAATCAGGGATCTTCATGGCAGAATATAACTTATAATTTAGGCAATATGCCTGTTAGATCTGTAGTAATTGACCATACAGATGCATCAACTATATATTTAGGTACTGAAATAGGTGTTTACAAAAAGTCTATGTCAGAAAATTCATGGTCCTCATATAGTGAAGACTTGCCAAATATGACCATTATGGAACTTGAGATAATGTATGGATCAAATACATTAAGGGCAGCTACCTGGGGTAGAGGATTATGGGAATATTCTTTAGATGAAAGAGAAGATTTTCCAGCTATATTAACTACTAGAATTTCTAATCAACCTACAGACACTCAACCAAAAGTTGATATAGATCAGTTTGTGACTTCAACTATTTCTTATGATGGACAGATAGCAAATGCCTACATTCAATGGTCAGAGGGCATATCGAGTGTAGTAAATACTATTCCAATGACAAACACTTCTGGAGATATATGGGTTAGTGATTCTTCGATACCAAATCAAGCTGAAGGAACAAAAGTTTATTTCAAAGTATTTGCAGAAGGTGAAAACAATGATATTTCTGAAACTTACAGATTTATGTATGAGGTTAAAGCCAATGTTCTTTGCACACCATCTATGAATTGTGATTACAATGACGGATTCCAGTTAATTCAAATTGCAGATATATATAATCCTTCAGGATGTGAAGGTTATGGAGATTTTATGGATTTATCAACTGATTTGGAGCAAGGTTCAACTAATCAACTAACAGTTACTACTGGATATGGAGATCAGTATGTAAAAGTATGGATAGATTTTAATGATGATCTTGATTTTAGTTCAGACGAGGTTGTTGTAGATAATTATGTAATTGCAGCTGGTGAAAATAATGCAAATGCACCTTATACTGAAACAATTGATTTGATAATTCCTGAAAATGCTAATTTGGGTCAGCATATATTAAGAGCAAAGGCTAATTGGAGTGGAGATGTTCCTGAAGATGCATGCATTGAAACAACATATGGTGAAACAGAAGACTATATGGTTAATATTGTTGAATCATCACTAGGATTAATTGAAAATAATTTTCAACATAAGCCTTTAGTGTATCCTAATCCTACTATTGGTAATATTTCAATTGATTTAGGAACAATTTATAATAATATTTTTATAACCCTAACAGATATAAATGGCAGGATAATTCAATTTAAAAATAATTTAAATGGAAGATTCTTCGATATGGATATTGATAGCTCATCGGGGATGTATTTTTTAACAATTGAGTCTAATGGAAATAGGGCTGTTATTAGAATAATAAAAAATTAGATTTATTTATTGATAATAAAAATTGCTTCTAATATTAAGTGCTGCAGCTATAATATCTACTCTTGAAATTATTCCTAAAATTTTATTTGATTTCATTACAGGAAATCTTTTTCTTTTTAATCTTAAAAATTTTTCAGCAGCATCAAAAATTGTTTCATTAGGTGAAATAGAATCTACATTTTTAGTCATATATTTTGAAACAGTAGTTTTTATCATAGGCATATTATAATATTTGCTGTCTACAATTTGTTTCATTAAATCAGTTTCCGAAATAATTCCAATTAATTTACCCGATTTACTAACTATTGGAGCTCCTGATATTTTTTTTTCTAATAAAATTCTTTTTACTTCAAATATTGAATCTGACTTATGAAATGCAACTACATTTTTAGACATATAGTCTTTAACTAGAATATTTTGTAATGATTTTCTAGTAATTTTTTTAGATGGACTTTTAAAATTAATTACAGGCATGTATATAAAATACAAAAAATAAATTAATTTCTATTTTATATTGTTGATTTTCAATAAGTAACATATAATAATTTGATTAAATAAACTATAACTATTCATTAAAAGGATATTATTTCAATAATAATCCACTATATTTATCCCCTTTATTTATTTTAAAAACAATCAGTTATGAAAAAATTTTTATTAGTATTATTGGCAGTTTTTACATTTTCATGTAATCAAACTGAAAAAAAAGAATCTGAAGAAAAATCTTCTATTCAGGAAATGGTTCTTGTAGTGAATTATGAATTACAGGACATGAGTCTTGAGGATCATGCAAAACTTGGATCTGAAGTAGCTCCAAACTTTAAACCAGAGAATGTTGATGGTCTTATTGGTAAGACCTTTATTGGAAATGTAGAAGCTGGAGTTTTTGGAGGAGTTTACTATTTTTCAAGCCCAGAATCAGTTGATTCGTATTTAGAATCTGAGTTATGGAAGGGTGTAGTTGCTCATCCAAACTTAGTAAATTTTACAAAAGAAGTTTATGGTGTAGCACCTATTTCTAAGGTTTCTAATGGTCTATCAAGTAATCGGTCAACATCTTCTGAAGCATCTGATGCTGAAGGAATGATGGTTCTTGTAGTGAATTATGAATTACAGGACATGAGTCTTGAGGATCATGCAAAACTTGGATCTGAAGTAGCTCCAAACTTTAAACCAGAGAATGTTGATGGTCTTATTGGTAAGACCTTTATTGGAAATGTAGAAGCTGGAGTTTTTGGAGGAGTTTACTATTTTTCAAGCCCAGAATCAGTTGATTCGTATTTAGAATCTGAGTTATGGAAGGGTGTAGTTGCTCATCCAAACTTAGTAAATTTTACAACAGACGTGTATGGTGTAGCTCCTATTACAATTTCTAACGGAATTCCTGTTTTATAAGATTTTAAAATTAAAATATGATTAAAAGCCTGCAAGTGCAGGCTTTTTTTTATTTGTTATACAAATGGCTATAATCAAGAGAATATCAATTTATATCATGTGTTTTTTTTATATCAGGGTTGGTATAGATCACTTTATAAATTCAGATTATTATTTAAACATAGTTCCTCCATATTTGAATTTTCATTATGAATTAGTGCTTATTAGTGGTTTTTTTGAAATTTTATTTGGATTTGGTTTATTAACTAAATATAGAAAGCAATCTTCAATTGGGCTAATTCTTCTGTTAATTGCTGTTTTTCCAGCTAACATATTTCTAATTCAGAGCGATGAGGCACAAATTGCATTAAATATTAATAAAAATATTGCCATTATAAGAGCTCCATTTCAACTGCTTTTTATAGCCATAGCATATTGGCATAGTAAGTAAAAACAATAAACACTTTTTACTGATTTTACTTCCCTGAAAAATAATCAATAAAATAGTTGGTTAATTAACCATAAAAAATTATATTTGCGCTCATTTTAAAAGCAATAAAAAAACTATACTATGGCAAAGGAAAATTTTGATCGTTCGAAACCGCACCTAAATATAGGTACAATTGGACACGTAGATCACGGAAAAACTACACTTACTGCTGCTATTACATCTGTATTAGCAAATGCTGGTTTATCAGAGAAAAGAGACTTTGATACAATTGATAATGCTCCTGAAGAAAAAGAAAGGGGTATTACAATTAACACATCTCACGTTGAGTATGCGACGGAAAACCGTCATTATGCACACGTTGATTGCCCTGGTCACGCCGACTATGTAAAGAATATGGTTACTGGTGCTGCCCAAATGGATGGAGCTATTCTTGTTGTTGCTGCAACAGATGGTCCAATGCCACAAACTCGTGAGCACATCCTTTTAGGTCGTCAGGTTGGTATTCCTAGAATTGTTGTATTTATGAATAAAGTTGACATGGTTGATGACGAAGAGTTATTAGAACTAGTTGAAATGGAAATTCGTGAATTATTATCATTTTATGAGTATGATGGAGATAATAGTCCTGTTATAGCAGGATCTGCATTAGGAGCTTTAAATGGTGAACAAAAATGGGTTGACTCAGTTATGGAATTAATGAAACATGTTGACTCATGGATTGAATTACCAAAGCGTGATGTTGAAAAAGATTTCTTAATGCCTATTGAGGATGTTTTCTCAATTACTGGTAGAGGAACTGTGGCAACTGGTAGAATTGAAACTGGCGTTGCAAATACTGGAGATTCAGTTGATATTATCGGTATGGGAGCAGAAAAACTAACTTCTACAGTTACAGGTGTTGAAATGTTTAGAAAAATATTAGACAGAGGTGAAGCTGGAGATAATGTTGGTATTTTGTTAAGAGGTATTGAAAAAACAGATATCAGAAGAGGAATGGTAATTTGTAAGCAAGGATCTGTTACTCCTCATAAGAAATTTAAAGCGGAAGTTTATATTTTAAAGAAAGAAGAAGGGGGTAGACATACTCCATTCCACAATAACTATAGACCTCAGTTTTATGTTAGAACAACAGATGTAACAGGAACAATTTCACTAAAAGATGGAGTTGAAATGGTTATGCCTGGAGATAATGTATCAATTGATGTTGAATTAATTCAACCAATTGCAATGACTGTTGGATTACGTTTTGCTATTCGTGAAGGTGGTAGAACTGTTGGTGCTGGACAGGTAACTGAGATTATAGAATAATTTAAATCCATAAATATTTAATGTTGAGGTATTTTGTTTTATAAACGAAATACCTTGACTTATGTTTACGGGTTTAGCTCAGTTGGTAGAGCACTGGTCTCCAAAACCAGGTGTCGGGAGTTCGAGTCTCTCAACCCGTGCTAAAGAAATAATATGTTAGGAATTTTAAGATATTTTAAAGAATCATACGAAGAACTAAAAAATCATGTAAGCTGGCCAGGCTTCAATGAAGGATTAGAATTAACAGTATTAGTTGGAGTTTTTTCAATAATTTTTTCTTTGGTTATATGGGCATTGGACAGTGTTTTTAGCAAAATTATTAAAGAATATTTTAATTTATTAAGTTAATCATAAATGGCAGAGAACAATACAGAAAATAAATGGTATGTTGTTAGAGCTGTAAGTGGCCAAGAAAACAAAATTAAAACCTATATAGAAAATGAAATTTCTAGATTAGGTATGGATAATTTTGTAGAGCAAATTCTTGTTCCTCAAGAAAAAGTTGTTCAAATCAGAAATGGTAAAAAGGTTACAAAGGATAAAACATATTTTCCGGGTTATATTATGATTAAGGCAAATTTAGCTGGAGAAATCCCTCATGTAATAAAATCAGTAACAAATGTTATTGGATTTTTAGGTGAAACTAAAGGTGGAGAGCCTATTCCTATGAGACAGTCTGAGGTAAATAGAATGTTAGGTAAAGTTGATGAATTGTCTCTTCAGGATGAAACAGATATAATTATTCCGTTTATTCATGGAGAGAATGTCAAGGTTATTGATGGGCCATTTAATGGATTTGATGGAACAATTGAAAAAATTAATGAAGAAAAAAGAAAACTTGAAGTAATGGTAAGAATTTTTGGGAGAAAAACTCCTTTAGAATTAAGTTACATGCAAGTAGAAAAATTATAAAAATAAATGTTACAGAGGCTTATGATTTTATTGCTTCCATATTAAAATCATAAAAACTTAAATTAATATTATGGCAAAAGAAATAGGTAAAGTTATTAAGTTGCAAGTTAGAGGTGGTGCTGCAAATCCTTCTCCTCCTGTAGGTCCGGCCTTAGGAGCAGCTGGTGTGAACATCATGGAATTTTGTAAACAATTTAACTCAAGAACTCAGGATAAGCCTGGAAAGATTTTACCTGTTGTAATTACTATTTATAAGGATAAATCTTTTGAGTTTGTAATTAAGACTCCACCTGCAGCAGTTCAATTAAAAGAAGCTGCAAAAGTAAAGAAAGGATCTGGTGAACCTAATATTAATAAAGTTGCAAAGGTATCTTGGGATCAGGTAAAGAAAATAGCTGAGGATAAAATGCAGGATTTAAATGCATTTACTGTTGAGTCAGGAATGAAAATGGTCGCAGGTACTGCAAGATCAATGGGAATAAATGTTAAAGGAGGGCAACCACCTAAATAATTTCAATTTAGAATGAGCAAATTAACTAAGAATAGAAAATCTGTAATAGAAAAAATTGATAATAGTAAGCTATATACAATAGATGAGGCATGTGCCCTTTTAAAAGATATAACTACTACAAAGTTTGATGCTTCAATTGATTTAGCTATAAGATTAGGAGTTGATCCTAAAAAAGCTAATGAAATGGTAAGAGGAGTCGTTTCCTTGCCTCATGGTACAGGAAAAGACATGAAGGTTTTAGCACTTGTAACACCTGATAAAGAAGATGAAGCAAAAAAAGCTGGGGCAGATTATGTAGGTTTAAACGAATATCTAGACAAAATAAAAAAGGGATGGACTGACGTTGACGTTATAGTAACTATGCCTAGTGTTATGGGTAAGTTAGGACCATTAGGACGTGTTTTAGGTCCAAGAGGCTTAATGCCTAATCCCAAGACTGGAACAGTAACTATGGATATTGGTAAAGCAGTTTCTGATGTTAAATCAGGTAAAATAGATTTTAAAGTAGATAAAGCAGGAATTATTCATGCATCTATTGGAAAGGTTTCTTTTACTCCTGATAAGATAGCAGGAAATGCTAATGAATTAATTCAAACAATAGTTAAGCTTAAACCAAACACATCTAAGGGAACATATATGAAGAGTATTTTTATTTCTTCAACTATGAGTCCAAGTTTAGCAATAGACCCAAAAATTTAGAATTGAATTATGACAAGAGAAGAAAAATCTAAAGCAATTACTGAGATAACCGATGTGTTATCTAAAAATGAGATTATTTATTTGACGGATATTTCTGGACTTAACTCTATTGAAACATCTAATCTAAGAAGACTATGCTATAAATCAGGAGTTGAACTTGAAGTAATGAAGAATACACTTCTTGAAAAAGCAATGACATCTTCTGAAAAAGATTTTGGTGAACTTTTAGAAACACTTAAGGGTAATACTTCGGTAATGGTTTCTAGTGTAGGTAATGCACCTGCAAAGGTGATTAAAGATTTTAGAAAAAAATCTGACAAACCTATTTTAAAAGGAGCAATTATTGAAAGTGATATATACTTAGGTGATGAGCAATTAGATTTATTGGTAGCAATAAAATCGAAAGAAGAGCTTATAGGAGAAATAATTTTGTTATTGCAGTCACCAGCGAGAAATGTAATTTCAGCTTTAAAGTCTAGCAGTAGCAAGTT
>CABXHU010000027.1 GCA_902512065.1 uncultured Bacteroidota bacterium
ATAAGATTATTTGCTAGTAATGTTCCTGATGGAGGGGTAATTGCACATATTGGAGGATATTTAGCAGGATTTTATTATTACATTTCCTTATATGGTTTTGAAGATTATAAAAAGTATTTTTCGAAGACCAAAAAATCTACTAAGAAACATAATTCATCAGCTGATTTTTCTAAACAGAAAAAAATTGATTTAATATTAGACAAAATAAGTAAAAGCGGATATGATAATTTAACTAAAAGCGAAAAGGAATTTTTGTTTAAGGCAGGCAAAAAATAATGTTATGAAGAAATTAAATTTATTTGACAAGTTAATGTATGTGATCAACTCTCTTTTTGCTTTCATTTTATTATTTTCTTACATAATCCCTGAAATTAAACCTTCAATTTTATCATACGCCTCATTACTTAGTTTATTTATTCCAATAATTTTTATAATTAATATTCTATTTATTTTTTATTGGATTATCAAACTAAAAAAGCAATTTATTTTATCATTAGTTAGCATTCTATTAGGCTATAACTATTTGATATCATTTATCAATTTTTCAAATAATTCAGAATATGTTGGTGGCAATAACCTTTCTGTAATGAGTTATAATGTTAATGTATTTAATTATAATAAATTTAATAATGAATTAGAACAAAAGTTAAGTAGAGATAGTATACTAGAATATACCAGCAAACTAGAATTGGATATTATAGGTTTTCAAGAGTATAGTAATAAATTTCCATTTGAACTAGAGTCTCATCCTTATAAATTTGAATCTTTAAGAGAAGGATATCTTAGTTTTGGTCAAGCAACATTTTCTAGGTTTCCAATTTACTCATCGGGAACAATCAAATTTGAAAACTCTAATAATGGTGCAATTTTTACTGATATTATAATAAATAGAGATACGATAAGAATTTACAATATCCATTTACAGTCTTTTAAGTTTGATAAGAGTCTAGAAGTTTCAGAATTTAATGAGAATTCTGATAAATTATTGAAAGATTTAAATAATACATTTCAAATACAACAAACTCAGGCAGAGGTTTTAAAGTCGCATATTAGTAGCTCACCTTATAGAGTAGTTGTTTCAGGTGATTTTAATAATACAGCTTTTTCTTATATATACAATTTAATTAAATCAGATTTAAAGGATTCTTTTGTTGAAAAAGGGAATTTTTTAGGTCAAACATATAATTATAATTCAATCCCTTTAAGAATAGACTTTATATTGGTAGATAAATTATTTAAAGTAAATGATTTTAAAATAGAAAAAGTTGATTTTACAGATCATTCTCCTATTATCTCAAAATTTACTATTAACTAGTAGTTAAGAAGTTAACTGCATTAGGCCCTTCATTAAATATAAGGTCTAATACTGATAAATTTTCTATGTAGCCATGCTTTGATTCAAATACCTGCGTGTACTTATTAATTTGATATTTAGAGTCTATTTTTTTACAATTTTTTCTGTAATCTAATTTGCTAGGATAATTATCTTCATATTTTTTAGTGAATTTATATTCTAAATTAATTTTTAGCATTTCAGAAATAATATCTATTGATTTTAAATTAAAGTCAAATAAATATTTCTCTCTTTTTTTATATAGATCAATTAGTTTATCCTCATAGTATTCAAAAAATGGTGAACTTCTATATGAAATTTGAAATGATTTCCAATGTTGAGTGGGCCAATCATGACTATATGATATTTTAACGTCTTTAAGTAATTTTCTATTTTTTTGTGAATGAATTACAGGAATAGACAATATTAGTTTTCCATTCGCCCCATAGATGTATGTTCTATTTCTAAATGTTTGTTTTAGAAAGTTATCATTAATTTCAAAAATTAATTTTTTTGAATTAACCATCAATAAGAATTGTGAGGTACTTGGGAGATAATTAGGATGAATTATTAAATCCATTTAATTTTTAGATTTATTCCAACCTTTTTTAAAATTACTATAATCAATGCTTAAAAGCCAAAGAATTAGTAAGATTGTAATGAATCCAAAAAATAGATTAATAGGCCCACCAGTTCTATTAATTGTAGTAAATAATCTATTCCATCTAATTTTATTAATTCCTTTAGCATTTGAATCCCAGCTAAACCATTTAAACACAGGTTTGCCAACTACGTGGTCAAATGGAACAAATCCCCAAGATCTTGAATCTTGAGAATTACCTCTGTTGTCTCCCATAAGCCAATAATAATTTTGTTTAAAGGTATATTCGGAGGTTTCTTTATTATTAACAAATATTTTATCACCTTTAATTAATAAATCATTGTTTTCATACACATCGATTAGTCGCTTATATAAGGGAATGTTATTACGGTTTATTTCTATTGTTTCACCTTTTTTTGGTATATAAATTGGTCCAAAAAAATCATTATTCCATTCATAATTTTTATTTTGAGGGAAAACAGTTGAATCTCTATAATCTTTTGGAAGAGTATCTTTAACTATCCATTCAACATTCGGGTGAAATTTAAATTTATTTAATGCATTATCACTAATGCCCATGAACTTATAGGTATTATTCTTATTTATGATGCCAAATGCATCGGTAATATCATAATTATTGATCATTACTCGTTTACTAAACCTATTTCTTTTTGGCTGAACTAAATATGAAAATTGAAGTTTAGCTTCATCAGGCAATACATTTTTCTTTCCATTTATGTGAACATACCCATTTATTACTTCTAGAGTATCTCCAGCAACACCCACAGCTCTTTTAACATAATTTGTTTTTTTATCAACAGGCTTATAATAGTTTTTATCAGTATAATACATATTTACCATTGTATCAACTGGCCAATTAAAAACTACGATATCATTATTCTTAATTTTTTCAAAACCAGGGACCCTTAAATATGGAAGTTCAGTTATAAATGGAATTTGATTTTTACTTAAATAAGATTTCTTTTTTATAAATGGAAGTGTGTCATGAACCATTGGAGCAGCAATTGTAGTCATAGGTACTCTAGCACCATAATTCACCTTACTAACAAATAAAAAGTCTCCTACAAGTAATGTTTTTTCCAATGAAGATGTAGGAATGGTATAAGGTTGAATAAAATAGGTATGAATTATTGTTGCAGCTACAATTGCAAAAATTAATGAACTAGTCCATTCACCATTTGAACTTTTAGGATTTATATCTCTATTAGTTACATATTTAACATCAGAAAAGTAGTTTAGATAATAGTTGTAAAATCCTAAAGATACAATTGATAAAAAAGTGTCTAAATAAGTGTTTTTTCCAAAACTTCTTGATAACTCTACCCATAGTACAGGTATCATTATTGCATTAATTACAGGAAGTGTCAAAAGTATAATCCACCATCTTGATCTATTAATTATCTTCAGTAAGATAATTATACTATAAACAGGTATAAATGCTTCCCATAATTTATAGCCAGCTTTAGAATATAATTTCCATGTTCCTAAGCCATGAATTAAATGAATAATAAATAAAATAATAAGTAAAGTCTTCATTATAAGTTTATAATCATAATATTTTTCAAAATTAGCTTATTCTAAAAGGAATTAATAAAATAATTTTGTTAAAAAAAATATAATTTATAATTCTAATTTTAATGATAATGACAGATTAGAAGTGGAATTTATTTCATTATAATTTAATTTTGGGCTTAGTGAAAGATTATCGTCAAGATTATACTGTAGCAAATGAGCGTCAACATTAGCATCGATAATATTTAATGCATATATTCCTATAGTAACTAAAATAGATAGTTCTTTATTTCGTTTTAAGCTTTTTTGGGCTCTTATTAATCCATCATTTGAAATTGCAGGAACAGACCCATTCCCATAAAATTCATCATCAGTAAAACCAGCTAATCTTCTTTTGTATGCATCTCTATACTTGTGATATAGGTTATTATTTTTATTGAAATAATAAACACCTCCAGCCAATGCACCATAAACTATAGGTACTTTCCAATATTTTTTATTATATACTTGACCCAATCCTGGGAGAACCGCTGAATAAAATGCTGCTTTAGCTGGACCCAATACTTTTTTTTGATCATCATCTTTGCTTGTTTGACAATGAAGATTTTGAGTTGAAATTAGAAACAATATTATGATTATGATATTTCTATAAATCATTTAATTTTTTATTAATTTTTTTAAATTCAGCTTCTGATTTAAAGGGGATAATTATTTTTCCTATCTTATTTTTTGACATATTAATTTTTACACTGGTCTTAAATATTTCCGACAATCTGCCCATTGCTGTGTTAATATATCTTGGTTTTTCAGTTTTAATGTTTGTTCCCTTACTTTTTTTATATGTTTTTACTAGTTTTTCAGTATTTCTTACAGAGAGATTTTTAGAAATAATAGTTTTATATACTTTAATTTGATCAGATCTATTTTCAATATTAATTATTGATCTTCCATGCCCCATAGATATAAAGCCATCTTTAATTCCACTTTGAATTATCGGATTCAATTTTAAGAGCCTTAAATAATTTGTTATAGTTGTTCTATCTTTTCCAATTTTATTACTAAGCTCTTCTTGTGTTAAATTTATTTCATCTATAAGTCTTTTATATGACATAGCTATTTCTATAGCATCTAGATCTTGCCTGTGAATGTTTTCAATTAGAGCCATTTCTAACGACTCTTGATCATTAGCAGTTCTTATATAAGCTGGAATACTCTTTAACTCTAATTTTTTACATGCCTTTAGTCTTCTTTCTCCAGAAATTAATTGGTATGAATTTTTTTTAACTTTTCTTACGGTAATTGGCTGAATTACACCAATATTTTTTATTGAAGTTGTAAGTTCTTTTAGCAATTCTTCATTAAAATTTGATCTAGGTTGATAAGGGTTTAAAGTAATTAAGTTAATATCTAAACTATCAATACTTGTATTCTTTCGTTTAAAATTTAATGATTGTCTTGTAGTGCCATCTTCTTTTAGAATTGATGACAACCCCCTTCCTAGTGCTTGTTTTTTTGTTGCTTTTGCCATTATTAATTATTTAATATCAATTCCCTTGCCAAATTTAGATAATTATTAGCTCCAGTACTATTAGCATCATATTCTAATATACTCTCACCATAGCTTGGAGCTTCACCTAATTTTACATTTCTATGAATAATTGTTTTAAAAACCATTTTATCAAAGTGTAATTTTACTTCTTTAATTACTTGGTTTGATAAATTTAGTCTTGAATCATACATAGTAAGAACTAATCCTTCAATAGAGAGTTTTTTATTATGAATTTTTTGAATACTCTTAATTGTATTTAAAAGTTTTCCAAGTCCTTCTAGTGCAAAATATTCACATTGTATCGGAATAATAACTGAATTAGATGCAGTTAATGCATTTATTGTTAATAAGCCTAGAGAAGGTGGACAGTCTATTATGATATAATCATATTTTTTTTTAATATTTTTAATAGCATTCATCAAGATATATTCTCGATCAATCAGATCTATGGATTCAATTTCAACTCCAACCAAATCAATATGTGAAGGGATAATGTCTACATTGGTAATTTTATTTTCAATTATACAGTCTGTAATTGAGCATGATTTTTCAAATAATTGATAAATTCCGTTTTTAATCATTTCATCTTCTATACCTAGAGAAGAAGTTGCGTTCGCTTGAGGGTCTAGATCTATAAGCAATACTTTTTTTTCAAGTATACCTAGGCAAGAGCATAAATTAACAGCTGTTGTTGTTTTTCCAACACCGCCTTTCTGATTAGATATTGCAATTACTCTTGTCATTTTTTCTTAGAAATAACTTCGAATAAATGTACAATTATTTGATTTGATTTAAAATATTACTTGTTAACACGATTTGTTAAAAATATTAAGGATTCTTAATTAGTAAATTAAGAATTTCTATAGCTGTATCACTGATTTTAGATCCTGGACCAAAAATTGCTGCCACACCATTTTTTATAAGAAGATTATAATCTTGTTTAGGAATTACTCCGCCAAGAATTATCAGAATATCTTCTCTTCCATAATTCTTAAGTTCATCAATTAATTTAGGAACTAATGTCTTATGGCCTCCTGCAAGTGTAGAAATACCTACAATATGTACATCATTTTCAATTGCTTGTTTTGCTACTTCTTCTGGAGTTTGAAAAAGAGGTCCTATATCAACATCAAACCCAATATCTGCAAAACCTGTTGCAACTATTTTTGCGCCTCTATCATGACCGTCTTGGCCAATCTTTGCAACCAGTATCCTAGGACGTCTACCATCATTTTTAGCAAAATTATTAGCCAGTTTAATAGCCTTATTAAATGATTTGTTGTTTTTTATGTTCGATTTATACACTCCTGTAAAAGTTTTTATTTCTGATCTATATCTCCCATAAATATCTTCAAGAGATTGACTAATTTCTTCTAATGTAGCCCTTTCTTTTGCTGCTTCTATTGCCAAAGCTAATAAATTTTTATTTTTATTTTTTGCTGCATTCTTTAAATTAGTTAATGCTATTTCAACTTTTATACTATCTCTATCTAATTTTAATTTATTAATTCTATCAATTTGTTGAGTTCTTACTTTATTGTTGTCAACTTCTAGATATTGAATATCATCTTCTTGAGATAATTTGAATTTATTTACACCAACAATAATGCTTTCTTTTGAGTCAATTTTTGCTTGGTTTTTAGTAGCTGCTTGTTCAATCCTAAGTTTTGGTATGCCTTTTTCAATAGCCTTGGTCATTCCTCCAAGATTATCAATTTCTTCTATATGTTTCCATGATTTTTTAATTAGATTATCAGTTAATGATTCTAAATAATAACTTCCTCCCCATGGATCTACTGTATTAGTAATTTTAATCTCATTTTGAAGAAATAATTGTGTGTCTCTGGCAATTTTAGCTGAAAAATCAGTAGGTAATGCTATCGCTTCATCTAATGAATTAGTATGAAGGCTTTGAGTGCCACCAAATACGGCAGAACAGGCTTCAATAGTAGTTCTAGTAATGTTATTGAATGGGTCTTGTCTAGTTAGGCTCCAACCACTTGTTTGGCAATGAGCTCTTAAAGCCATTGATTTATTGGATTTAGGATTGAATTGCTTAATTAGTTTGGCCCATAAAACTCTTGCTGCCCTTAGTTTTGCAATTTCCATAAAATGATTCATTCCAATTCCCCAAAAAAATGATAACCTTGGTGCAAATTCATCAATTTTAAGACCAGCAGCTATTCCATTTTTTACATATTCTAATCCATTTGCTAGAGTATAGGCAAGCTCCAGATCATTTGTAGCTCCAGCTTCCTGCATATGATATCCTGATATACTGATGCTATTAAATTTTGGCATTTCTTTACTAGTATATTTAAAGATATTTGATATGATTTCCATAGATTGTTTTGGTGGATATATATATGTATTTCTAACCATATATTCCTTCAATATATCATTCTGAATAGTTCCCTTTAAGTCTGAGGTTTTAACTCCTTGCTCATTTGCTGCTACGATGTAAAATGCCATTATTGGTAATACCGCACCATTCATGGTCATTGAAACACTCATTTTGTCAAGTGGAATACCATCAAATAATATCTTCATATCTTCTACTGAATCAATTGCTACTCCAGCTTTGCCAACATCACCATAAACTCTTTTGTTATCTGAATTATATCCTCGATGAGTAGGCAAATCAAATGCGACTGACAAACCTTTCTGCCCAGATTTTAAATTTCTTTTATAGAACATGTTACTCTCCTCTGCAGTAGAATAACCAGCGTATTGTCTTATGGTCCATAGCTTAGTAACATACATGCTTGAATATGGACCTCTTAAAAAAGGTTCTATGCCTGCTCCAAAATGAATATGTTCAAGATTTTTTATATCATCTTTACCATAATATGATTTTAAATGAATGTCTTCTGCAGTATGAAAAATTTCATTCTTTTCTTTATATGATTTTAAAGAATCTAATTTATCTAAATTAATATTTTCAAGCTTTTTTCTATTCATTATTAATTCTGCTTAATTCAGTTTTTTCAGCTAATCTAATTTCAGAAATAGGCTCAATTATAGTATCAGTTTTAATCTGGGAATTTATAATTTCTTTAGTAATTTCAGATTTAATTTTTCTATCTAGATCAGAATAGATATTTATTCCAATTAGTTTTTCCTTAGCTTCATTAAATAGTTTTTGCTCAACCTTATGGCTGTTTTTAATTCTATTTTGAATTATGTTTTTTTCTAGAGATTTGATAAACCCTCCATTTTTTTCTATCTCCTTAAAAATTATTAATGATTCTTGAGCTATTGTATTTGTCAAATCATTAATATAATGTGATCCATCTGCTGCATTTTTTACTTTATCTATATTTGTTTCATGTTTTATGATTAATAATTGATTTAATGCAATTCTTTCAGAGAATTCATTTTTTATATTAAATATATTATCATAAGTAATATTTGATATTGTGTTTGCTCCTCCAAATATAGCTGACATGCATTCTGTTGCAGTTCTTAAAATGTTATTATTATACTCATATATAGTTTTATTTCTCTTAGATGGGGTGGCGATTATGTGTGGGGATGAAACGGTGTTATTATATTCTTTTGTAATGGTTTTCCATAAAAGTTTTAATGCTTTTAATTTTGCTATTTCAAAGAAATAATTAGGGCCAATAGAAATATTAAATGCTATTTTATTTGCAGTATTTCCATTAAGAAAATTTAAATATTCATTTGCATGGCTAAGGCTGAATGCAATTTCTTCAAATATATTAGCACCAGAATTTTGATATAGCCCTGATTCAATAACTATTGAATTTTTAAAGTTGGTTAATAGAAAAATTTTATTTTTTAAACTATTTAAATCATCATCCATTGAGCATTCCCAATTTCCAGATTTTGCTAGTAAACCAATAGGGTCATGACTAATGTTAAATGATTTTGAGTCTTTTGCTAGTTTATTTAATGATTTTAAGAAGGAATTAGAGCATGAATTAATTTTAAAAAATAGCTCTATTTTATCTATAGGTATTTTATTTAATAAATCTTCTAAAGAAATTGAGCTATTTTGAATATTAAAATGAATGCTGTTAGCACCC
>CABXHU010000028.1 GCA_902512065.1 uncultured Bacteroidota bacterium
TATTAAATGTATCACAGGAAGCATTTGAAAAACCTGATTATATGACAATTGAATTGGAGTGTAATAAATTTGTTATAGACAGCCTAGGAACTGGGAAAAATACTGATCAGGAAATTTTAGAAATAGATTTTTAGATAATCTAATTTAAAAATTCATTTGTTTTTTAATCTCTATAAAAGCATCTATGCTTTTTGGATTTCGCATTGCCCCTGGAGTTGCAATTTTTTTTAATGGCAGTCCTAAAAATAATTTTTTTATAGGAATCTCCATTTTTTTTCCACTAATTGTATATGGAATTTCTTTTACAGATATTATGTGGTTTGGAATATGCCTAGGAGAACATTTTTCCTTAAGGTGTTTGATTATTTGGTCTTTTATATTATCGTCTAGTTCTGAAGAAACAACAATGAATAACAAAAGCTGATTAGATTCTTCTTTTAGATTTGGACACTCAATAATTAAGGAATCTTTTATGATATTTAATTTATCTAATGCCATATATATTTCAGCAGTTCCAATTCTAATCCCATTACGATTTAATGTAGCATCAGATCTTCCTTGCATTAATATTCCACAATTAGGATCAATGTTTATCCAATCACCATGAGTCCACACATTTGAATTATTTGCAAAATATGAATCGTGGTAACGAGTAAAATTCTTGTCATTCCAAAAATAAATTGGCATAGATGGCATAGGCTGAGTTATTACTAATTCGCCAGTTTTATTTTCTATAGAAACTTGATTTATATTCCATGACTCTATTGAAGCCCCTAGCATTTTACACTGTAAATAACCAGCATAAACAGGCAGCATAGGACTTCCTCCTATAAATGCAGAACATACATCTGTACCTCCGCTGAGTGAAATGATTTGAGAATTAGGCAATTTTTCTTGAAGCCATAAAAAAGCATCTGATGACAATGGAGAGCCTGTAGAGCCAATAGTCTTTAGACTCGTTAATTGAGATTCATTAACATCAATAATATTTTGCTTCATACTTTCAATATAAAGTGGAGCACCATTGCCAAAATGATTAATTTTTGCTTCACTGGCAAAGCGCCATTGTGCGCCAAGGTCAGGATAATTAGCAGACCCATCGTAAAGACATAAAATATTTCCACAAAGTAAAGATCCTAATGCGTAGTTCCACATCATCCATCCAGACGTGGTATTCCAAAAGAATCTTTCACCAGGGCATAAGTTTTGATGAAGCGCTAAAGATTTGTATTGCTCTACAAGAATTCCACCAGTACTATGTGTTATTGCCTTAGGCTTCCCTGTGGTACCAGATGAAAATAATACCCAAATAGGGTGATTAAACGGAACAATTAATGGATCTAGATCTATAAAATTTTTAACATCAAAGTTCCATTTCTCAAAATTATTTGAGAAAATAATACTGGAATTAAGACTAGGAAGCCTGTCTTCCAGTGCTTTTATTTTATCTTTTTGATTAAATTCTTTTCCATTATATGTATAGCAGCTATGTGCAATTAGAACTTTAGGGTTTAATTGATCAAATCTATCTACTATACTGTCAATTCCAAAGTCAGGAGAACAACATGACCATATTGCTCCTAAGGAATTGGTAGCAAGAAAAGCTGCAATTGTGTCAGGATGATTAAGTAAATATCCAACGACTACATCTCCTTTAGTTACGCCGCTCAGAATAAGCTCTTGTTTAATAGCCACTGCTCTGTCTAGAAGTGAATTCCATGTAATTGTGATTTGTTTATTTAATTCATTTTTATAGATAATTGCAGAGCCATCTTGTGTAGCATGTCTTATGAGATGAGCACTATAGCTTAATGTACTATTTTTAAACCATTGAGTTTTATAAAATGGAGTTTTAACATCACAAATTTTAATGGGTTTAGAAACAAAATCAATATTAAAAAATAAACTTATTGAATTCCAAAAATTATCTAAATTTTCAATTGACCACTTATGAAGTGATTTGTAGTTTTTTAACTCAAGCTCATGCTTTTTATTTACATAAGTCAAAAAACGAAACATATTAGAATCTTTATAATTTTTAGATTCCCAGATTTTTTTCATCACTAAGATTTATGTTAGATAAAACAAAATTAAGTATTATTTATTGGTAATTAATAATATTGAAGCTAAGGGATAGCCTGAATTAATTTTTTGGTATATTTTTTTTCAGGTTTTACAAATATTTTATCGGGATCCCCGGACTCCTCTATACAGCCTTTTTTCATGACGAGAATATTATCACACATATGTTTGACTACTGACAAGTCATGAGATATAAATATATACGTAAAACTATATTTGGTTTTTAATTTATTTAAAAGATTAAGAACTTGAGCTTGAACTGAAACATCTAATGCTGAAACAGCTTCATCACATATTATTATTTTAGGATTTAAGCTTATGGCCCTAGCAATTCCTACCCTTTGCCTTTGTCCTCCTGAAAGCTCGTGCGGATATCTCCTAAGAAATTCAGAAGTTAGCCCAACATCTTCTAATAATTCAACAGCTCTATTTATTAAATCTTTTTTATTGGTTAATATTTTATAATATTTTATTGGCTCAATAATAGTGTCGCAAACATTTATTTTAGGATTTAAAGATGAGTATGGGTCTTGAAAAACTAATTGGATATCTCTTCTAAATTTTTTAAACTCATTAGAAGATAACTTTGTTAATTCAGTCCCTTTATATATGATAGATCCTGATTCAGATTTTTCAATCTGCAATATTGTTTTTGCCAATGTAGTTTTTCCACAACCTGACTCTCCAACTAAACCTAGCGTTTCCCCTTCATATAATTCCAAATTTATTTTTTGTAATGCCTTAAATTGATCTTCTTTACTAAATATCCCTAATTTTGAAATATAACTTTTATTAATGTTTGTTATTGACAGTATTGGAGGTTTTGAATAAATCTTTTCATGTCTTTTTTTTCTATTTTTAGCTGTAACGATTTTAGCCTCAAATGTATTATTGTGCATTTTTTCAATTGTAGGAAGTTCTTCTAGTCTAATTTTTTTTGATGGTCTAACTGAGAATAATGCTTTTGTGTATGGGACCTTAGCTTTTTCAAATAAATTATTTGCACTACCCTCCTCAACAATACTTCCTTCTTTGATTATAATTATTTTGTCAGCTAATTTTCTAACTAAAGCCAAATCATGTGATATAAAAAGAACACTTAAATTTTCACTTTTTTGTAAATCTTTTATGAGCTGAATAATCTCTTTTTGAACAGTTACATCAAGAGCAGTAGTAGGCTCATCTGCAATTAGTAATGAAGGATTGCATAAAAGAGACATTGCAATCATAACTCTTTGTTTTTGCCCTCCAGATATTTCATGAGGATATTTTTTCAATAAATTTTTTATATCATCTAGCCTTACCTTTTCAATTAATAGATTGATTTTTTTTATTATTTCACTATCATTTAAGTCTAGATGCCTTTTGCAAATTTCAATTAATTGATCTCCAATATTCATAGTTGGATTTAGAGCACTCATTGGCTCTTGAAAGATCATTGAGATATCACTGCCTCTTATTTTTTGAAGTTCATTTAAGCTTAATTCTAATATGTTCTCTCCCTTAAAAAGAATTTTCCCAGAAGAACGGTATGTTTTATTGTTAAGAAGATTTAAAATAGAAAGAGCCGTAAGTGATTTCCCGCTACCGGATTCTCCAACCAACCCGACAATTTGATTTTTTGAAATTTGAAATGAAATATTATTTAATAGGACACTGCTTTTTAGAGAATTTGTTAAACAAACCTCTAGTTTTTTTACAGTAAGTAAACTGTTGTTTTTCAAATTTTAATTTAGCATTTTATATGTTTCAGTAATGTAATTATAGAAATCTCCATCAAATTCTTCACCTTCTCCTCTAGTAACGTGATCTCCAAGTCTTACAATTATTAGATCATCTTCAGGAATTACAATTACAAACTGACCACGATGTCCACGCATTGAGTATACTTTTTTGTTTTCAAATTCATACAACCACCACCCATATCCATAGTATGGGCTTTTCTCAAAAACTGGATTAATTGCTTTTTGAATAAATATTGAATCTAATAGCACTTGGCCGTCCCAATTCCCATGATTTTTATATAATTTTCCAAACCTTGCAAAATCCTTAGCATTGCTGGCAAAACAACAATATACTTTTTCCATTCCACTTTCTTCACTGTCTAATTGCCATAATGCTTGACTCTCAAATCCCATAGGAACGGTAAAATTATTTCTTGCATAATCAGAAATATTACTATTTGTTGCTTTTTCAATAATCATACCCAGCAATTGTGTATCTCCACTGGAGTATCTAAATTTCTCACCTGGCTGTTTTGTTATTTCTTGATTTAATATTACTGATCTTAGATCATCTGAAAAATAGCTCTCAGTAGTAATATTAATTATGTTATAGTATTCCTCGTTCCATTTCATTCCAGAAGACATTGAAGCTAAATCTCCTATAGTCAGTGAGGCTCCAAAACCAGTTTTATATTCTTCAAAAAAATCACTAACAGGTTGATCAAGACCTTTAACATCCCCATCCATTATTGCCTTCCAAAGCAGGGTGACCACAATACTTTTGGCCATAGAAAAGGAATTTGATTTTGAGCTTTCATTATAACCATCAAAGTATTTCTCATAAATTATACTATCATTTTTAATTACTAAAAAGGCTTTTGTTTCTCTTTCTTGATTAATTGAATTTAGCTTTGCAGTTGCTTCTATATTATTATAATCTTCATGTATTGCCCATGGTTGAGCTACAGAAGATGGTTCAATAACTCTGTTGTCAAAATATTTATAATCTGACAAGTAGGCTGTGTTATTCCCCGTTAGATAGATCACCCTTATCCCTTTTAATATATAGTCTATGTCAAAGGCGTAGATAAGCGCTATTATTATAGAAAAAATTATTAGAGTCCACTTTAGAAATTTTTGCATGATTATTGATGTGTTTATTTATTAGTAATTTTATCCTGCAATTTAATTAAAATTAATTTGAAAATATTTAATAATAATAAAACCTCATTAAGCTTTAGAATATTTTATTACATGATATTACTGGTAGTTGTCGCATCAATTTTAATTACTGCAGTAACAATTATAGTTTTTAACAACCAGTCTAGAGATTATCATGAAGAAAGATTAGAAAGAAAGGAAAGTCATTTAATCTTAAATCTTAATTATTTTATTGAAGAAACAATGATTGACAGTTTAATAAATATTCCTCAGGATAAAATCAATGAGATTGCCGATATTCATGAAATACCTTTTGAGATTTATAGCCTACAAGGACAGTTATTAAAGACTTCAATAGATTTTAAATTATCAAAGGATGACATAATTCTATCTCCTGAAATTCTATTGTTCTTCAAACAACAAAACAATACAAGATATGTAGAAAATAATGACCAATCTAAATATAGTAAATCATCATATAATGTAATTTATAACAATAATAAGCCAATAGGGATTATACATATGCCTTACTATATGGACGATTCTTTAAGTAACAATGAATTACGATCTTTTTTAAAGAATTTAGGGCTAGTACAAATAGGCATGGTCTTAATTGCTTTTATTTTTGCATATTTTCTTTCAAATTATATTACTAAATCTCTAACTAGAATAAGTCAAAAAATTAAAACAACTAAACTTAATAAGGAAAATGCAAAAATAGATATTGAAAAAACTCCTATGGAAGTTTCAATATTAATAGACTCCTATAATACAATGATTGATGATCTGGAGGAGAGCGCAGTTAAACTAGCTAAGAGTGAAAGAGAAACAGCTTGGAGAGAAATGGCAAAACAAGTAGCACATGAAATAAAGAACCCTTTAACTCCAATGAGACTTAGTATCCAATCATTTCAGAAAAATTACAATCCTGAGGATAAAAAAAATAAAATAAAATTAAAGGATTTTAGCAATTCTTTAATAGAACAGATAGATACTATGAGCTCAATTGCTACAGCATTTTCAGATTTTGCAAATATGCCAGAGCAAAAAAAGGAATTATTAAATGTAACTGAGGTAGTTCAAATTGCTTTAGACATATTTAATAAAGACTATATAGAATATAGCGTAGAAGAAAAAGAGATTATAACATTATTTGACAGAACTCAATTAATTAGAGTTATAACAAATTTAATTAACAATGCAATTCAAGCAATTCCTGAAGACAGAAATCCTATTATAAAAATAGACGTTTCTTCTACTAAAAAAACTGTTGTAATTAATATTGAAGATAATGGAAATGGTATTTCAGAGAAAAATAGAAATAAAATATTTGAGCCGAGCTTTACAACAAAGTCAAGCGGTATGGGACTAGGATTGTCAATGATACAGAGTATTATGTTGGCATATAATGGATCCATTACATTTAAAACAAAAGAAAATCAAGGAACTATTTTTAAATTAGTATTTCCAATAAAATTAAAATAAAATGAATTATAATAATATTATCCTAGAATCAAACAATTTCATTGCAACTATTATAATTAATAGATCAAAAAAATTGAATGCCTTGAATATAGAAACAATTTCAGAGATAAATCATGCATTATCAACAGTAGAAAAAGATAAAAATATACGGGCTGTTATTATTACAGGGGCTGGAGATAAAGCTTTTATTGCTGGAGCTGATATAAGTGAATTTGCAAATTTTGAAAAAGAAAAAGGGTATGATTTATCATTGAATGGACATCAAAATTTATGTGATTTTATAGAAAATTTATCTAAACCAGTTATCGCAGCCATTAATGGTTTTGCATTGGGAGGTGGTTTAGAGCTAGCCATGTCTTGCCATATGAGACTTGCAAGCGATAATGCTAAAATGGGATTGCCGGAGGTGTCTCTTGGTGTTATCCCAGGTTATGGAGGAACTCAGAGATTACCCCAATTAATTGGTAAAGGCAAAGCAATGGAATTAATAATGACTGGAGGTATGATTGATGCAAATAATGCATTATCTCTTGGTTTAGTTAATCATGTTGTTTCAAAAGAAGAGTTAATGGAAGCTTCAAAAAAAGTAGCTATGAAAATATTAAAAAATTCTCCCATGGCTATTAGCTCTAGTATTGTTGCTATAAACGCTAATTATAAAGACGGAGTTAATGGATATGAGGTTGAGACGAAAGAGTTTAGTAATTGTTTTCAAACTAGGGATTTTGTTGAAGGTATTACAGCTTTTTTAGAAAAAAGAAAGCCAAATTTTAACTAAATATTAAAGTTTTTTTAACTTTTCTTACAAAACAATTTATCATATTTGCATTGTAATAAAAAAAATATTTAGTGTTGAGAATCTTTGTTTTTATATTTTTTTTAATCTCCAATTTTATTTTTGCTCAATATCAAATTATTATTGAAGCTTATGTGTTAGACTATGAAACTAGAGAGCCAATATCATTTAGTGAGATAAGTTTTGCTGAAAATAATATTGCTGCATTAAGCGATAAAGAAGGAAAATTTAAATTAATATATAGTGAAGACGCAATAGATGATCAAGATCTTTTTCTAATTAAAGCAAACGGCTATAAGCCATTACAAGTAACAGCTGGCCAATTATACAAATTCTTACGAAATACAAATAAGTTTTACTTAAAAAATGATCACTCTAGTAATAACTGGGATAGTGAATTCTACCTAGATGATAATACAAAGTTTTTATTTGGTAAAGTTTTTAGTGTTTCAGGCCCTATTCAGGGAGCTACTATTAGAATTAAAAATACACTTATAGAATCTAAATCTGATTTTGAGGGATATTTTAATATTAAGGCAAAACTTAATGATATACTTATAGTAAATTATTTGGGAATGGATGAAAAACAAATCTTTGTTGAGGATTTAGATGATGTATACGTGCTTTTAAAAACTAACGCAGAAATATTAGATGAAGTAGTATTAAATTCTACAAAAAACAGTGATAATAAAGTAGATACTGGATATGGGAAAAAGAATAAAGATGCAATGGGGTTTTCGGCCTCAACATTAACTGCAAAAGATATTTCTCCAGCAGCTATTACAATTGTTGACGTCATTAAAGGAAAATTTGCTGGAGTCCAGGTAGGATCTAATCAGGATATGTCTTCCACAGGCAATAAACAAACAATTTATGTAAGAGGCGGCAGTCTATCAATTAATAATTCGGCTAGTGCAATTTTTGATGTAGACGGAATGATATATACTGAAACGCCAGATTTCTTAGACCCTCAACAAATTGAAAGTATAACTCTTTTAAGATCCCTGGGAGCAACAAATAAATATGGAAGTGAAGGAAGAGGAGGGGTATTTATTATTAAGATGAATGTTTTAGCAAGAGGATCTGCAGAAATTGTTGATTCTGCCTTAGTCAAAGGAAATGATTACATAGAAGAATTGCCAGGGTTAGTTAAGGATTCTATAGATTCATATTATATTAAAGAACTAAAAGCATCAAAGAGTTTTATTGAGGCTAAAAAAATATTTAATGATCAAAAAACATATGTTAACACACTTTCAATACCATACTATTTTGAGTGCTATAACTATTTTTCTAAATGGAATAAAAAATTTGCATATTCTATTCTTACCGCTCTAGCCCCATTAGCTAAAAATAATCCTAAGGCATTAAAAGCACTGGCATTTAAAATGGAAGAAATAGGAAAATTAGAGGATGCAAAAATTGTATACCAATACTTAATGGAAATAAGACCAA
>CABXHU010000029.1 GCA_902512065.1 uncultured Bacteroidota bacterium
TGTAAAAATGCTCCCAATTTCAAAACCAGGTATTAAAGACGGTAAAAAAGTTAATGTACCATATCATATTCCTATAGATTTTGAAATATTTTAAGAAAAATTAATCGTCTCTTGATTCAGTATTGTCTGTGTCTAAGTAATTAGGAATACCATCGCCGTCAGTGTCATCATTTGTAGGATCTCCATCCCCTATATCATTTGCAGGATCTCCATCTCCATCTCTGTCATCCGTTAAATCTGTATCAGGCTCAAGGTCCTCATCAATTGTTAATGTACCATCATTATCATCATCACTATCAACAAAATCTGCATATGGATCATCATCAGTATTATCATCGGTTAAGTCTAGATTCCCATCTAAATCTTCTAAATGAGAAGGAACATTATCATAATCATGATCATTTTCTTCAGATTCTAAGAGTTTAAATTTAAAAATAAGGTTTGAATAGACTGGTACTGATCCTGCTGCACTAGAATAATATCCCATCCCAGAAGGTAAGAACATTATCCCAATACCTGGATTGTTATAATCAACAGTTCCATCATTATTAACTACAAAATCTGTAGCATTATTAAATTCAGGAAGTACCCTGCCCCATCCAGCAATTGTATTAGTTAAATCAAAATCTACAGGAGTTGAAGCACTATCAAATATAATTCCATCCATAAGACTTCCTTCATAGTTAACTCTAACTCTATCTGAAAAATTTGGTGATGTTTCAGATTCTCCTTGAGAAATTTTTATAATATAATATTCATATTCAATATCAAAGTATGTAGTAGTTAATGTTATTATATCATCACTAAGCATAGTATTTTGATCTGGATCAGGCAAATTTCCATCTTCAGGTAATTCAGATATGACAATTTCATCTAAAGTAAAACCTGGATTGTTTTCTAGATAGGCAGAATTATAGTAATGAGTATCGAAATAGCCTAAAAGAGAATCTTTATCAATAAGTTGTTGTTCAGTTCTGTCATTTTCAGGAAGCTCAACTAATCCATCACTATCATCGTCAGGACATGAGTAAAATAAAACTAAAAATAAAAAGAAAAAAAAATGTACTTTATATCTCATTTGCTTTAATTTTACATGCAAAAGTACAATTATTATATTGTAAATTATCAAGTTTTAACAATCTTTTAAGTAGTTAAATTTATATATCAATGGAAGACAAAACTATAATACTTAATGACACTCAAATTAGAAGTAAACTAAAGAGAATTTCATATCAAATATTAGAAGCAAATTTAAAAAACTCTGGAATTGTTGTTGCAGGTATTGAATCTAATGGCTATAAAATTGCCAAAGAGGTAAAGAAGATTCTTAATAAAATTTCTGAAATAGAAGTTGTTTTGTGTAAAGTAATTATTGATAAAAAAAATCCAAGAAATCCTATTAAAACTTCTATTAATAAAGAGATTTATACAAATAAATCGGTTGTTTTAATTGATGATGTATTAAATTCTGGATCAACACTGGCTTATGGAGTGAAGCACTTTCTTGAAGTAGAATTAGTACAGTTTAAAACAGCTGTATTAGTAAATAGAAATCACAAAAAATTTCCAGTAAAAGCCGATTTTAAAGGAATTTCTCTATCAACTTCTATGCAAAGCCATGTATTAGTTGAATTTAAAGGGTCTAAGATTGAAGCATTAATTATTTAATTTAATCAGTATCTCATTAATTATCTTAGTTTCTGATTTATCTGTACAATCAATAATGATTTTACTCTTTTTATAATACAAATTTCTTTCAAATAAAATGTTTTGCTATATATTCCTTTAGCTTCTCTACTGATGTAAATCAACAAAATTTAAAACTAATTTATTGGCAATTATTTTAGCAACATTTGTTTTATTTGATCCAGTATAACCTACAAGAACTATAATCATATTAAAGCTTCAATATTAATATCTAAATTTCATTGTAATATAAATTAAAGATTTTATATTTGCAGCCTTATATATGAGTTAATTTTGACCTGGTAGCTCAGTTGGTAGAGCATCTCCCTTTTAAGGAGAGGGTCCTGGGTTCGAGCCCCAGCCAGGTCACAAATTAGTTCAAGCCAATAAGCTTAATTGAGCGTACGTGGCGGAATTGGTAGACGCGTTAGGTTGAGGGCCTAATAACTTAATAAGTTGTGGAAGTTCGAGTCTTCTCGTACGCACAAAAACCGTAAGAATATTTGAACTTTTAGATGAGAAAAGTGATTTTTTTTAGTGAATTAAAATTAATTAAATCACTGTTTTCAATTCATTTTATTAAAATCAAGACATTTATTTACTGGCCTAAAAGTAAACTAACGACCATATCTTTTTATAAGGTTTAAAGCAGAGCCTAAATTATACCAATCAATTTGTGAAGAATTATAGGTGTGATTTAGCTTAATCACATCGTATGAACCATCATCATGTCTTAATCTGACCTTCAGGTGTCTTGATGGAGAAAAATCCTTTAAGTCAATAAATGAAATTCTGTCATTTTCCTGAATTAAATCATAATCAGATTCATTTAAAAATGTTAGAGCTAACATTCCTTGTTTTTTTAGATTTGTTTCATGAATTCTGGCAAATGATTTAACTATTATAGCGCAAACACCTAGATGTCTTGGCTCCATTGCTGCATGTTCTCTAGAAGATCCCTCGCCATAATTGTGATCACCAACAACAACTGTGTTTATCCCTTTAGATTTATAAAACCTCTGAACATCTGGTACGCCACCGTATTCTCCAGTAAGTTGATTTTTTACAAAATTTGTTTTTTTATTAAATGCATTAACAGCCCCTATTAAACAATTGTTAGAGATATTATCCAGATGACCTCTATATCTTAACCATGGACCTGCCATAGATATATGATCAGTGGTGCATTTACCAAAAGCTTTTATTAATAGTCTTGCATCTTTTATATTATTTCCAATTGGTTTAAATGGTTCTAACAACTGTAATCTCTCAGATTTAGGATTTACCTTTACCTCAATACTAGTTCCATTAGAAATAGGATCGACATAACCTGGATCCTTGCAATCAAATCCTTGTTTTGGTAATTCAATTCCAGTAGGCGGATCAAACATCACCTCTTCACCATTTTCATTAATTAAACTATCATTTAATGGATCGAAATCTAGTCTCCCTGAAATTGCAATAGCAGCGACTATTTCTGGGGATCCAACAAAAGCATGTGTATTTGGATTTCCATCAGCACGTTTTGAAAAATTTCTATTAAACGAATGAACTATTGAATTTTTTTCATCACCTTTTAAATCATTTCTATGCCATTGGCCTATGCATGGTCCACATGCATTAGTAAAAATTGTAGCATTTAAGTCTTCAAATATTTTAAGAACTCCATCTCTTTCCGCAGTATATCTAACTTGCTCAGATCCAGGATTAATTCCAAAATCTGATTTTATTTTCAATTTTTTTTCTATTGCTTGTTTTGCTATTGAAGCCGCTCTTGTTAAATCTTCATATGATGAATTTGTACATGAACCTATTAATCCCCAATCAACATCTAAAGGCCAATCATTTTCCCTAGCCTTTTTTCCCATTTCTGAAATAGGAGTGGCTAAATCTGGAGTAAAAGGTCCATTTAAATGTGGTTTTAACTCATTTAAATCAATCTCTATTAATTGATCAAAATATTTTTCTGGATTATTATAGATCTCTTTATCTCCTGTTAAATATTCTTTAATATTATTTGCAGCATCAGCAACTTTACTTCTTCCTGTTGCTCTTAAGTATCTCTCCATTGATTCATCATATCCAAAAGTGGAAGTAGTTGCTCCTACTTCAGCACCCATATTACATATTGTTCCTTTACCAGTAGCTGACATGGATTGTGCTCCAGGGCCAAAATACTCAATTATACATCCTGTCCCTCCTTTAACGGATAAAATTCCTGCAACTTTTAAAATAACATCTTTTGGAGCAGTCCATCCTGAAAGCTTGCCAGTTAATTTAACACCAATAATTTTTGGAAATTTTAATTCCCAAGGCATTCCAGCCATTACATCAACTGCATCAGCACCACCAACACCTATTGCTATCATGCCTAATCCACCAGCATTTACAGTATGTGAATCAGTGCCAATCATCATTCCTCCAGGAAATGCATAATTTTCTAATACAACTTGATGAATAATACCTGCTCCAGGTTTCCAGAAACCTATTCCATACTTTTTTGAAACAATTTTTAAAAACTCGAAAACTTCATTACTAACAGAGTTTGCTCTTTTTAAATCTTTATCGGCTCCAAGTTTGGCTTGTATTAAGTGATCACAATGAACAGTTGTAGGTACAGAGACTCTAGACTTACCTGCTTGCATAAATTGAAGAAGCGCCATCTGTGCTGTAGCATCCTGACATGCGATTCTGTCTGGCCTAAAGTCAACATAATCTTTACCTCTTATAAATGGTTTATCAAAACCATTCCATAAATGAGAATATAGTATTTTTTCTGAAAGAGTTAAAGGAGTTTTAATAGCTTTTTTTGCATTGTCAACATTCTTAACAATGTCATCATAAACCTTTTCAATCATTTCAAAATCAAAAACCATAAAAAACTATTTTTTTAACCAATTGCTATAGAAATTACAATCTCTATGCTCCATAGAAATCTTAATAAATGTTTCATTAATTTTATCATCTTGCCATTTTTCAATTTCTTTTAACTGTTTATTTTGCAATGCTAGTTTTTGAATCTTTAAATAATCCTTAGAAAAGTCTGCAACATGTTCATCGTATCTGTTAGAAACAGAAAGAATTTTAAATTTTATTGGATTCACTCTATCTTCATCTTGATAAACAATACTTACTTCATCTTCTTTTAAATTTGAAATTTGGGAATATAACTCAGGATCCATCTTAGTTAATTCAAAACTATAATCTTGAGTCTCTGGATTTATAAGGAGTCCTCCATCGTATTTTGTTTCCTTCTCATCACTAGCATCTATAGCAGCTTCAGAAAATGTTAAATCTCCTGAAACTATTCTTTCTCTAATGTTTTCAATTTTTTCTTTAGCTTCCTTTGTTTCTTTTGAATTTACTTTTGGTCTCAGTAAAATATGCCTAACATCATATTCCTGTCCACGAATCTTTTCTAAAAAAATAATATGATATCCGAACTCTGTTTCAAAAGGCTCGGATATTTCTCCTTCTTCAAGAGAAAAAGCAACTTCATTGAATTCTTTAACCATAGGGGATCTTTTTCTGTTTATTGTATATTTTCCTCCATTTCTTCTTGAAGGTAGATCATCACTATACAATACTGCTTTTGTAACAAAACTTGCGCCATTTTCAACTACATCGGCTTTAAATTGTCTTAATCTATCAACTACTTTTTCTTTTTCTTCTTCGGTAGTTTTAGGAATAATTACAATTTGTGAAACTCTCAACTCTGTTCCAAAAATAGGCCTATCTGCTTTTGGTATTAATTTAAAAAATTGCCTAACTTCTTCTGGTGTAACTTCAATATCTTGAATTATGGACTCTTGCATTTTTTTTGCCAATTCAGAATTTTTATTTAGATCAAACATTTCAGTTCTTAATTCCTGCTCTGAACTCTTATTATAATACTTAATTAGTTTATCCATAGATCCTATCTGTTGAGCAAACATATCAATCTGTTGGTCAACATATGATTGTATTTCGGCATTATTAACTTCAATACTATCTTGCACAGCATGATGTTGGTATAATTTATCCTCCAATAATTTGCCGAAAATTTGACATCTAGTAATATCTTTAGTTGAAACACCAGAAACCTTTAATTGCGTGAATTGTTTATCAATATCTGATTCTAATACAACAAAATCGCCTATTACAGCAGCTACTCCATCAATCTTTACTCTATTAGTGTCTTGACTTATTATTGTATTTGAAATAAAAAATAATAAGCAAATTATAGTATATCTAATCATCTTTATAAATTTCTAATTTATTAGTTTCAATTGCATTTTCAAGAATCTCCTTTTTTATCTTGTTTACTAGATTAACCTTTTTTTTATTTAAAATCATATACTCTAGAGTTGGTGAAACAAATTCCATAGGAGCATATTCACCTTTGTTAAGTAAACTAGTAATTTTAATCAAATATAATCCTAAAGAATCTTTGAATTGGAAAAATTTGTATTTTTTTAACGATTTATATCTATAATTATTCATTATAGATAAAGTTTTGTATAGATCATTTCTTCTATGCCAAATAGTATCAGCAAATGAATATTCAATAAACTGATATGAAATTGAATCAAGTAATTTTCTGTCACCTTGATTATATCTTCTTAATTTTCCTCTTATTTGACTAATATCAGGATTAGTGTTTGACAAATAAATAAATACGTATTGTATTAGATCTTCATTTAGTTTAAAAATCTCATAGTTCTGCTTATATAAACTATCCAATTTAAGAGTGTCAACTTCTAAGCTTATCGTAGAATTAACTAATGCTTCTAAATAGCTATTAGATAACAATTCTGTTTCATAATCGTAAACCATAGAATTAATTTCCGATAACTTATTTTCTGATAAATTTAGCCTAGCTCCTGATCTTAAAATTTTATTAATTGCCCACTGGTTAATGAATTCGTTTACCCTTATAATTGAATCTAATGTTTCTTGTTGATCATCAATAAAAACTGAGATTTCATCTTCAAATAAGTAATCTTGATTTAATCTAGCAATAGGGTTTGAGTTTTTTGGCACAAAATAATTATCACATGAAAAAAGAATGACAAAAAATATTAATACAATTCTATTCATTATTTTCTAATATTTTTTTTATTCGTTTCAATACTCTTTTATTAGTAACAATCACATTGTCTTTTCGTAATTTATTCAGCCAATTATTCTCTAAAAAATCTTGATAATCACCTGTTATTTTTCCTTTATCTTCATCAAAAGAAGTGTAATTAGATTTATTTGATTCATAAAACTTTTTCATTTTAATAGAATCTTTACTGGCAACATTCCATATTTTTTCTTGCATTAAATCAAAAAGCA
>CABXHU010000030.1 GCA_902512065.1 uncultured Bacteroidota bacterium
TACTTATCTCAAATACTTTTTGGGCACAAAACACCTTTGATATTTCATCTGAGACAATTGATGTGGATACTAATTTTTCTCTTGCCGTAGGTTTAGATAACTCATCAGCTGTAACTGCATTTCAGTTTGATATAGATTATAATGGAGATGCAATTGAATTATCTACTGGACATTCTCTAACTTCAAGAGCAGATAATCATTCATTAACAGCCAGCAGTGTTGATGATAACACTATTAGAGTAATTGTTTATTCTGCTAGTAATGCCTTAATAGATATTGGTACAGGAACAGTACTGAATTTAAATTTTACTAGTCAAAATTTACCAGGAACATATAATTTAACTATATCTGATATAGTTCTCTCAGATTCTAGTGGAGCACAACTGACTTCCGATGCTACTAGTGGATCGGTTACAGTTGTTGGGCCAATGTATAACCTTAACACAACATCAGTTGAATTTGGAGATGTTCCTATGGGTAATTCTCCTACCCAGAATGTTTCTATTTCAAATAATGGAAATTCAGATTTAGTTGTTTCATCGTATAGTTTAGATTCTCCTTTTTCAATAAGTAATACTTTTCCCGTTACTATATCTTCTGGATCTAGTAGTAGTTTTACTATAAACCTTGATACTTCTACAAAGCAAGATATTACTAAAACTTTAATGTTTACAACTAGTGATACAGATCCTTTAAGGGCTGTTCAAAATAGTTCTGTTCATGCTAATGTATTTGCTGTGAATGAAATTCATATTGGATCTGGCCAGGGAGAAGCTAATACAGAGATAACAATACCTGTTAGCATTAATAATATGGAACCATTTAGTGGTTTTCAGTTTGATATAACTCTTCCAAATGATGTCAGTTATGTTGAGAATTCATTGGAATTTACCTCTAGAGCATCAGACCACTCAATTGCTGCTAATGTAATTAATGGTAATGTATTAAGGTTTGTAGCTTATTCTGGAACTAATGCAGAATTTTCTGGAGATCAGGGTGAAGTATTTAGCTTTAAATTAATACCTGATCTTTCTTCAGGAACATATGCTTTAAATATATCAAACTCAATCATATCTAATGTAACTCTAGGTGATATTATTTCAGATGCATATAATGGTAGTTTTACAATAAATGCTCCTTCTTTATCTACTAATGTTCAAACAATAGATTATGGTAGAATTCCAATTACAGAAGTTCAAACCACTCAGATTAATCTTCAAAATTCTGGATCTGCAACATTAATTATTGATGAGGTAATAAAGAATGATAATATTTTTACAATGCCATTAGATTTACCTTTGTCAATTGATATAGGCCAAACAAATTCAACAACACTAACTTTCACTCCAAATGTTATTGGTTTATATGATGAAGATATTTCAATAAGACATAATGGTCCAGCAGATCAAAACATTATAAATGTACTAGCTGATGTATTTTCCCCAAATTATTTAAGAATTTTAGATCAAAATGTAGGAAGGGAATTAACATCTCAAATATCCTTAAATCTGGTTAATAATGATTTAATTAGAGCAATTCAGTTTGATATGAACCTGCCTTCAGGTTTTGACTTAGATTTAAATAATATAATTTCTACATCTGTTTTAGATGATTTTACTGTATCTGCATCATCTATAGGTAATAATAATTTTAGATTTGTAATCTATACTTTAAGTGATGTGACTATTAATTCATCAGACCAGACCATTTTATTACTACCTGTATATGTTCAAAATACTGTAGCTTTTGGTGATTATGAGTTTGAGATAAGTGATGTTGTATTATCTAGTGAGTCAAATCAAAATATAGCTAGTGAGGCTCTTATTGTAGGAACAATTTCTGTAGTAGAAGATATAACACCTCCTGTTATTACCATTTTAGGAGACAATCCTATGACAATTGAGGTAGGAAGTACTTTTATAGATCCAGGAGCTAGCGCAACGGATGATTTTGATGGAGATGTAACTGTGACTACTTCAGGAGCTGTAGATTCAAATACTGTAGGCACTTATACGCTAACCTATACTGCTACAGACAGTACTGGTAACACAGCTACTACTACATTAACAGTTAATGTAGTGGATACAACAGCACCAGTTATTACCCTTACAGGAGATAATCCTATGACAATTGAGGTAGGAAGCACTTTTGTAGATCCAGGAGCAACAGCTTCTGATATTGGTGATGGTTCTGTAACTGTGACTACTTCAGGAAGTGTAGATTCAAATACTGTAGGCACTTATACACTAACCTATACTGCCACGGATAGTTCTGGAAATATAGCCACTACTACACGAACAGTTAATGTAGTGGATACAACAGCGCCAACGGTAATATGTGAAAATATTTCAATAGAATTATCAGGTAGTGGTTCTTATACAATTACAGCTTCTTCAATTGATAATGGATCAAGTGATTACTCAGGAATTTCAGATTTATCTATTAGTACATCTTCTTTTGATTGTTCTAATTTAGGAGATAATGATGTTGTGCTAACAGTTACAGATATTTATGGAAATAGCGCACAATGTACTGCAGTTGTTTCAGTTAATGATCTTACAGTTCCATCAATTACAGCACCATCAGATATTATTACATGTTTAACTGAAAATGTAGATTTAGGTGAGCCAACTACAATTGATAATTGTAGTGTTTCTTCGATTATAAATGATGCGCCTAGCACATTTGATGGTGATACTATTGTTACTTGGACAGTAACTGATTCTAGTGGTAATACTGCTACAGCAACTCAAAATGTAACTATCGATGATGTTACTCCGCCAAGCATTACTGCTCCATCAGCAATAACGATAAGCACTACTAATGGATGTGTTGCTACTAATATTGATTTAGGAACTCCTGATGCTTCAGATGATTGCAGCATTGATTATATAACAAACGATGCCCCTACTGATTTCCCAATAGGTGATACCATGGTTACTTGGACTGTTACCGATGAAGTAGGAAATAATGCCACTGACACACAAATTGTCACAGTTATAGATGATATAGCCCCTGAAATATCTGGTGGACCTGGAGATTTAAACTTAAATTGCTTAGTTAGTAATGTTAATATAGGGACTCCATCTGCTACAGACAATTGTGGTATTTCTAGTTTAGTTAATGATGCTCCTGAATCAGATCAATTCCCAGCTGGATTAACTATTGTCACTTGGACAGCAACTGATACTAATGGAAATATTTCTACTTACGAGCAGTCAATTAATTTGATGGATTCTCAAATACCACAAGCATTTTGTACAAGTGTAGATTTAACTCTTGAAAATGGAATAGCAACTATTTCGTCTGAAGATATTGATAATGGTAGTACAGATCAATGTGGAATTGCAGAAATACAACTATCACAAACAGAATTTACAGAAGATCATATAGGCGAAAACACAATAACTATGACAGTTATTGATTATGGTGAAAATACTTCAACTTGTGATGCAATAGTTACGGTACAAGCTGGTCTAGGCTTAGATGAATTATCTTTAAATACTTTAAATCTATATCCAAACCCTAGTGCAGATATAATAAATATTTCTGGTAATTTTTCTGATACGACATTTGCTATTTATGATTTATTAGGTAAAAAAATTGATCAAGGTAAAGTAGTTGATAAAATAAATATTTCTTTACTAAGCAATGGAGTTTATGTTATTGAATTCTCAAAAGGAAACAAAAAAGTAGTAAGAAGAATAATTAAAAAGTAGATTATTTATAATCCCCCTTAACATGAACAATTGTCAAAGAGTGGGGTGGCAGTTCTGTAATACCATTTTTAAACTTTAGCTTTAACTCTTTAGGGGCCACCCGATTAGGATGTTCAATGTCGTTGTAACTATCAGTTGATTCACCCGTTAGAATCTTTGCCTTGTATATACCATTTAATAGTTTATCTCCAATACTAACTTTGCATTTTAGGTTCTCTGAAGGATGACGATTCACCAATGAAATAGCCCAGTTCTCACCTTTTTCATCAACTGTGGCAACAGCATCAATTACAGAAACTGAATCTTTATCATCGGTAAGTTTGCTTCCACTTATATCAACATCGCTGATATATTCTTCAAGTTCATTCGCATACATTGCCATTGTATGAAAATGAGTACGTTTAACAACTCCTTTAGGATGGACATAAAGAGGCCCAGTCTGGTTTACCAGCGGAGCAATATTCGCCATATCAATATATTCAGAATTTCTGAGACATGAATTAAGAAATGAGGCGGAAAATAATGCATCTGATAGATTATAAATTGAAGGATCCAGACTTTTATCCCTTGCTTTAATTAATTTTATTATTTCAGGGTCATTGTAATCCGCTTTTTCATTACGTTGAAATCCTGGATGATGCCATGAGCGTAGGTTCCATTCATCAAATGCAATTTTAATTTGCCCTTTATTAATTTGCCCTTTAGTTTCTGCTACTTGAATTTGATTTATAACCTTTTTAATATACGTTTCAGGTTGTTCAGAAAGCATCATACACGAAAGGTAGTCGGGTGTAGAATGTTTTTGAAAGTTTTCAATCCAATATTGATGAACAGATATGTAATTCAAATATTCCCCCGCTGCTTCAAATAGATAGGGATCTATACTAGAGCCTCCGTGAGTCCCAGAGCAACTTACCATAATACTTGAATCTACCTCCTTCATTGCTATACCACCATCACGTACTTTATGAATATAATCACGACCTGAGCGTTCATTTCCAACACTCCATATATTAACATTAAGTGGATCAGAATACCCATTTTTTTTACGCATTTCAGCAAATTCTCCATCAGTTGCATTGGAGTATTCAACCCAATCAGCCATTTCTTGAACATCCGCCAAACCATTTTGGCAGATATAAGGTTCTGCATTAAGTAGTCTGCAAAGCTCAACAAATTCATGGGTTCCAAAGGTGTTTGGCTCAATTACTCCCCATCTAACATCATCTTTAGGCTGACGATTTTTACCCACCCCATTGATCCAATGGTAACCATCAACAAAACATCCCCCTGGCCAACGAATAACAGGTGTTTTAAGTTCCTTTAATGCGCTAATGACATCTGTACGAAATCCATTTTCGTCTGATAATGGAGAGTCAGGATCAAACACTCCACCATAAATTTGCTTTCCAAAATGCTCGAGAAAACCTCCGAAAATCATAGGATTATAAGTCTTGGTAGTCGCATCTGTGCTAATTGTTACATTTGCCTGGATGGATGTAGGTTGCCTTGTGTTACAGGATGAAACACAAAAAAGTAGGCTCAAGAGTATTATTATTGAATTCTTCATATTGAATTCTTCTTATTTTAATAGTGGAGTCGCCGAGAATCGAACTCGGGTCCAAACAAGACACTAAACAATTTTCTACATGTTTAGTTTCCATTTAATTTTCGATAATACACTGATTAGAAACTACCTATGTATTACTTAGTTTTTTAATTTCAAAAATATGTCAAAACACCATATTTTCTATGTTAACTTTTACGATGTCTCTTACAGAACGCCGTTAACAAAGGCTTTCAAGAGACATTTAGCTTTTCCACCTTGTGGAACTAGGCCAATCTTACTATAATTCAGATTATGCAGCTAAAGCGTATTTATTTTCGCCGTTTAAATTTAAATAGATTATTACGCGTACAATTTATTGCGCGACATGCTTATTGTATAATTAAACTTGCTGTCAAAGCCAATCGACCCCATTATTTCAATGAACAAAAAATGAGGGGCAAATATACAAAAAACTTGTGCATCGAATATAATGGAGTTATTTTTGCATAAATGAAGATTGGTATAATAAAAGAATTTAAGTCTCCCCCTGATAAGAGAGTCGTTTTTTCTCCCAGCAAGTGTATTAGGGCTAGAGAAAAATTCCCTCAACTAGAATTTTTGATTCAAAAAAGTGATATAAGATCATTTTCTGATAAGGAATATGAAGATTTAGGGCTATCAGTAGTTGATGATTTATCCTCAGCTGATGTATTAATTGGGGTGAAAGAGGTTCCAATAGACAAACTTATTCCAAATAAGCCATATTTCTTTTTTTCACATACAATTAAAAAGCAGCATTATAATAAAAAACTATTACAGGCTATTATAGATAAAAACATTCAACTTCATGATCATGAGGCAATTGTTAATTCTAATGATGTTAGGCTTATAGGATTTGGATATTATGCAGGAGTAATAGGTACATATAATGGCTTACGTGCTCTTGGATTAAAACAAGGACTATTTAACCTTCCAAAAGCATGTGAATTAAAAGATAGAGAAGAATTTAATAGAGAACTGAAAAAAATTACCTTACCAAACATAAAAATTGTTTTAACTGGTAAAGGAAGAGTAGGTTCTGGAGCTAAGGAAGTCCTTGATTTTCTTAATATAAAAGAGATTAGTTGTGAGGAATATTTCAATAATTCTTTTGATCAGCCTGTGTATGTAAATGCTGATGTATTAGATTATAATACTAGAAAAGACAATAATCAATCATCAGTAGATGATTTTTATAAGAACCCTCAAGAATATAGTTCTACATTTATGGAATTCTGTAAATATGGTGATATGTTTATTGCAGGTCATTATCACAATCCAAAAGCCCCAAAATTAATTTCTAAAGAAAACATAAGTTCTGAAGATTTTAATATTAAGGTTATTGCAGATATTAGTTGTGATATTGACGGGCCAATTGTATCAACTATAAGACCATCAACAATTGAGAATCCTATTTATGGATATGATCCAATTAATTATTGTGAGATTGATTACACAGATAAAAATGCTATAGTAGTAATGGCTGTTGATAATCTGCCATGTGAATTACCAAGAGATGCTAGTGAGGCATTTGCAGATATGTTTATTGAGCATGTACTTCCAGCTTTTTTTAATAATGATGTTGATTTAGTATTAGAAAAATCAAAAATTACT
>CABXHU010000031.1 GCA_902512065.1 uncultured Bacteroidota bacterium
CTGGTCCTGACGCAACAATTTCTATTTCTGTGACGAACTTTACTGTAGCTGCTTCAGGTGGTGATGGTCACTGGCATTATACTGTTGATGGTGGTACTGCTGTTATGGTTTATGACACAAATGATGTTGTTGAAACAGGTTTAGCAGATGGTGAGCATACACTAGTTGCATGGCTTGTAGATGATAATCATGCAGCTTTAAATCCTGCAGTAGAGGAGACTATTACTTTCTGGACTTTTTCTAATGATGAGTGTTCAGGAGCAATAGCTATAAGTGATGGTCAGCAAATCTCTAGTGATACTACTAATGCAACAAATGAAGCAAGTGGCACCCAAAACTTCCCTTCTAATGATCTATGGTATTCATATACTGGAAATGGTCAGTCAGATGATGTTACAATTTCTTTATGCGGCTCTTCATATGATACGTATCTCAGAATATTTGATGCATGTGGTGGCACTATAGTTGCATACAGTGATGATTATTGTAGTGTGCAGTCTGAGGTTACATTCACATCTGATGGAACATCAACTTATATTATAAAGGTTGAAGGCTATAGCACAGCTAATGGAGCATTTACGATAGAAGCATCTAGTACATTAGGAATTGATGATGTTGATTTATCAGATCTTAAAATTTATCCAAACCCAGTAGATGGTAACTTTGTTACGATTATGTCTCCGGTTAATGGTACTAAATATATTCAAGTATTTGATATCAATGGTAGAAAAGTTATTGATACTGCTATCAATAATAACACGTTAGATGTTAGTTCAATCAATAGTGGATTCTATATGATTAAAGTAACAATTGATGAACAGACTAAGATCTCTAAACTAGTTGTTAGATAGTCTTAATTGTTAATCAACTAACTATGAAAAAAGCACTCAAATTTTTGAGTGTTTTTTTTTTGTCAATTATTTACCTTAAATTTAATAATATAAAATACTACTAACTAAACCCCTTACATATGAAAAAACTTTACTCAACTTTATTTATTTTACTTCCATTGTTTATTTATAGTCAAGAGACTTGTGAACATATGCATGAAAGAGGTGTTATTCAAACACCACATTTTATCGAAGTAACACAATCTGAAAATCAGATTAAATCAACAACTTCAATTCCTTACAACAATAGTTTTGAAAATGGATTGGGAGATTTTACAGTACTTATTGATGGCGATGGCAGTTATAATTGGGAAATTCAATCAGGACATTTTGTACATGATGATGATGGTGATGCAGGCGGTTATCAATATCTTCAGCATGATGATGTTGATCAAGGAGATCAAGTAAATTGGGCATTATCCCCAACTTTTGACCTTTCTGGAGCTGCAAATCCAGAACTTACATATTGGGATCACGTACATTATGCAAGTTATGCTGATTGTGATAATGATGTTGCTACAGGTGTAGGTAATGGATGTCAAGAAGTTATGTATTCAACAGATTATACTGATGATGTAAACTCTGCTACATGGGTTGTTATATACAATGATACATTTGACAATTACAATGAATCACAATCAAATCCTGGTAATGCATGGGGTGATAAAACACTTGACCTTCCAGCAGAATCTAATGTAACTGTTGCATTTAGATATTCAGGAAATTTTGCTTCTGATTGGCTTATCGATGATATAACTGTTAAAGATAATGCAGCCGTATCCGCGAATTGGAGTGTAGCAACTGCAGGTGGTGCAGCGACATTGTCTATTGCTGATTTAAATAATTTTACAGTAGGAACTGATGGACATTGGCACTATACAATTGATGGTGGCAGTACAGTAATGGTTTATGACACAAATGATGTTACAATTTCAGGCTTATCAGCTGGTGAACACACTATAGTTGCATGGCTTGTAGATGATGATCACAATCCTTTAGATCCCGCAGTGGAAGTTACCATTACTTTTAATGTAGTGATTATAAATTCCTATCCATGGTGTGATGGATTTGAAGAAGGTCTTGCTGATTGGACAAGCTCAGTTTATTCTGGAGCAGCTGAATGGGGTTATGGAAATCAAAATGCAAATGGTACTGTAGCTCCTCAAACTGGATCTTTTATGGCTGGATTCTTTTCTGGTAATTATAATTCTGATACTGCAAGTATTATTTCTCCATCTATGGATCTTTCAGGAGTATCTGATCCTCAGCTTACCTTTAGTCATACTCAGGCAGCTTGGGGTACTGATCAAGATGCTTTAAGAGTATTTTATAGAGATGGAGCAGATGGTAGCTGGGTACAATTAGCTGAATATCTTGATGAGGTAACTTCATGGGCTGAAGTAACATTAGATCTTCCTAATCCAAGTGCTGATTATTATATTGGATTCCAAGCAACTTCTGGTTGGGGATGGGGAGTGACAATTGATAATGTTTGTGTAGACGCTGCAATGTCAGTTAATGATACACAAACTTTAGATGTTATGATTTATCCAAACCCAGTAGAGGATAACTATGTTACGATTACCTCTCCTGTTAATGGTATTAAATATGTAGAAGTATTTGACATTAATGGTAGAAGAGTTATGGATACAGTTATAAGTAACGACACGTTAGATGTTAGTTCAATCAATAGTGGATTCTATATGATTAAAGTAACAATCGACGGACAGACTAAGATTTCTAAACTAGTTGTTAGATAATCTTAATAGTTATTCAACTAACTATGAAAAAAGCACTCAAATTTTTGGGTGCTTTTTTTTATGGTATAAATTATAAATTAGATAGGTATTGATTTAAAGCAGGATATAGTAAAAAAATTAATTTACTCTTCCAGGTTCTCTTGTGTTTTTTCCTTTTCTTCCTGTTGCATTATCACCCATATCATCTCTAGCTGTTTCTGCTAGATCCATTAATGATTGAGCGATTTCTGGGTATTTCTGGATTACATTATATCTTTCACCAGGATCTCTTCTTAGATTATATAAAGAATAATCTAATGTTAATCTAGCGTATTTTCCGCCATGACCATCCATTCCAGGTATTACATTTTCGTAAGATCTAGATTCATGAGGTAAAATCAATTTCCAGTGATCTTTTCTTACAGCTTCTAGTCTATTAGTTTTATAGTAATAAAAAAAGTGATCTCTAGGAGTTGTTTTCTTACCCTTTAAAATATCTAGAATACTAACTCCATCGATAATATGTTCTGGTAATTTACCTTTTACAATTTCTGTAATAGTTGGGAATATATCGATTGAAGCAGTAAGGCTATTAGATATTGTAGATTTTTTTATAACTCCTGGCCAGGATATTACAGTTGGAACCCTCTGTCCACCTTCAAAAACAGTTCCTTTTCCTTCTCTTAAACCAGCGGTGTTTCCAGCATGATTTCCAAAGTTCAGCCACGGACCATTATCACTTGTAAAAACAATCATAGTATTTTCAAGTATATTATTTTCTTCAAGAGCTTTAATAATTTCACCTAAAGACCAATCAAGCTCCATTATCACATCGCCATATAAACCTTGACTACTTTTACCTTTAAATTTTTTGGATGCTGCAATTGGGACATGTGGCATAGAATGAGGAACATAAAGAAAAAATGGACTCTCTGCATTCTTATTAATAAAGTCAACAGACTTTTTAGTATATGCTGTGGTGAGCTCAGCTTGATCATCGAGTGTTCTTACCTCAGCAACCTTATTAAAATTTTCAATTATAGGAAGTTGTGGATAGTTTTTCTTTCTCCAATCATTATCATTTTCAATCTGGTTTCCATCAAAATCTACCGGCCACATATCATTTGAATAAGGTATTCCATAATAATAATCAAATCCATGATTAAGTGGTAGAAATTTTTTCTGATGACCTAAATGCCATTTCCCTATAACAGCTGTTTTGTAATTTTTTTCTTTTAATACTTCTGCAATAGTTTTTTCTGAGGTATTCAAACCAACTTCTGATTTTGGGAATAATGCTCCATGAATACCAATTCTATTAGGATATGTTCCTGTCAATAACCCTGCTCTTGAAGCGCTGCATACAGCTTGAGCTGAATAGAAATTTGTAAATAACATTCCATCATCTGCTAGTCTATTAATATTAGGAGTAGTATAGTTAATTGCTCCAAAGCTTTCAATATCACCATAACCCATATCGTCTAATAGTATAATTACAATATTAGGATCGGAATTTTCATCAACCTTACTCTTTGAGCAATTAAAAATCAATAATATTGAGGTAATAAAAAATGTGTTTATATAATTAATTTTCATTCTCATTAATATGCGATTTTACCAGAAAAATGCGTATAAAAAAGCTGTAATTATACATACGGTGAAAGCAGGAATATTAAAATCCGGACTGGTTTTAAATAAACCTTTTTTCAGCTGTATCGCTTTAGGATCTTCATCTTGAGATGTTAAATTACTTAATAAATAAATTATACCAATTGTCGCCAGACATGTCCACATCATTTGATTCATAAATGGCTCATTAATAAACAATGGACTATCAATCCATCCTTTGGGACCTACCTTGAAGTACATAGCAATTGGTATGGATGATACAACACCCCAAATTGCAGCATTATTTGTTGTTTTCTTATAGAATAACCCCATTACAAACACAGCTAATATACCAGGACTAACAATACCTGTGTATTCCTGAATAAATTGAAAAACTTCTCCTAAACTCCCAAGCTGAGGAGCAATAACCATAGCTATTAATAATGAAACCATAACAGTAATTCTCCCAACTCTTACTGTAGTTTTATCATCTGCGTCCTTATTAATAAATGACTTATAAATATCCATTGTGAAAATAGTTGAAGTTGAATTAAGCATTGAAGCTAATGAGGAGACTATTGCAGCAGCAAGAGCAGCAAGAATAAGACCTAAAAATCCAGAAGGAATAAAGTTTTTTATTAACCATGGAGCAGCATTGTCATTAGCTATCATACCATTTACACCTATAAAGCTCTGATCAATTGTTTCAGGATCAAATACTCCCGAATCCATATTCATTACATACGCAACTATTCCAGGAACCACTACAATTATTGGCATCAATAGCTTAAGAAAAGCAGCAAAAGCAATACCTTTTTGTCCTTCTCTAAGATTTTTTGCAGCTAAAGTTCTTTGGATAATGTATTGATTAAATCCCCAATAGTAAAGGTTAGCAACCCACATCCCTCCAACTAGCACTGCAATACCTGGAAGATTTTCCCAAGTATCCTGTCCATTAGTATTAATAATCTCTCCTTTGGAAATTATCATAGAAAACCTCTCTGGCACAGTATTGTAGACATATGCCATACCGTCAATAAAACTACCTGATTCTGTAACATTGGATAATGCAAAATAAGTCATCATTAACCCTCCAAAAATTAAAAGAATAACCTGAATCACATCAGTCCATGCTACTGCCGCAAGACCACCCCAAAGAGAATATGCTGCAGCAAATAAACCAAGACCAATAATACTTCCAAAAAGCAAACTTCCATCACCAGTTCCAATAACAATATCTAATGCTTTAGCTCCTAAAAATAATACAGTTGTTAGATTTACAAATACAAATAATCCAATCCAAAAAACTGCTAGAATTGTTTTTAAATTGGTGCTAAATCTTTTCTCTATAAATTCTGGGATGGTATAGAGACCTTTTTCAATAAATATTGGTAAAAAATATTTTCCAACTACAAGAAGTGTTATTGCTGCCATCCATTCATAGGATGCTATAGCAAGTCCAGCCGCAAATCCAGAACCATTCATTGCAACAAATTGCTCAGCTGAGATATTTGCAGCTATTAATGATGCACCAATAGCCCACCATGGAAGGGATTTACTTGCTAAAAAGTAATCTTCAGCGCTTTTCTGTTTCCCATCTTTACTTCTAGAAACCCATAGTCCAATAGCTAATATTACAATAGCATAGCTTACAAAGACAAAATAATCCCAAAATTCAAAACCTGTATTCATATTAATAACATTTAATTATTCTACAATTCTAAGATCTTTGCTAAAAACATAATAATCTCTATCAATCTTAATAAATTCTTCTTTTATAGTCGTTTCTTTCCATGTATTTTCTGGATATATCAATTGCTTTACATCATCTATAGTAACCTCAATTGGCATGTTAAATCCATCAATTGTATTTCCCCAGCGATATTTTAAAGCTCCCTCATTTATAGTATATTCTAGGACAGGGATTCTATAATCTCTTAAATACTGATCAAACACATAGCTTAGATCAAAACCTATATTTTCTGAAATATAATTCTCAATTTGTTTTGAAGTTACTGTTTGATGATAAAATTCTTTATTTAACCCTCTTAATATTTTTCTCCACACTTGATCATCTTTTGCAATTTGCCTTAATGTATGGAGCAAGTTAGCCCCCTTAGAGTACATATCACCTGAACCTTCTCTATTTACATTATAGGGTCCAATAATAGGTTTTCTATTCCCAATTCCT
>CABXHU010000032.1 GCA_902512065.1 uncultured Bacteroidota bacterium
CAAAAAAGAGTTGCAATCGCTAGAGCAATTGTAAATAACCCTAAATTCTTGTTTTGTGATGAACCTAATTCTGGGTTAGATCCTAATACAGCAATTATTATTGATAACCTAATTAAAGAAATTACGGAAGAATATAAGATTGTAACAATTATAAACTCTCACGATATGAATTCTGTTATGGAAATAGGAGAAAAGATAATTTTTCTAAAAAAAGGAAATAAAGAGTGGGAAGGAACAAAAAATAATGTATTTAAAACTAATAACAAGGCTGTAACAAACTTTGTATATTCTTCAAATTTATATAAAAAAGTAAGGGAAATGTATTTGAAAAATAGTTAGACTATTTAATTTCTTTAAGCCCAGTTAAAGAAGAAGAACTTCTTATTTTTTTTCCTAAACCATCAACCATTTTAATTTTAAATTTTTTACAAATACCAGATTCAGGAGAATCTGATTCAAACCTGTCACCCCCATTAGCAAATATATCTGGCTTAATTTCCTCTAAAGATTTACAAACTGATCTGTCAGAGTCAACAGAAAGAAAAACCTCATCTACCATATGAAGAGATTTAACAATTCTCATCCTGTCTAATTCATCCATAAATGGTTTTCCCTTCTTTAGTACACACTGATGGTTATTGTTTACTATAACAACTAATTTATCACCAAGCTTTTTAGCATGTTCTAAGTAATCTAGGTGTCCCACATGAATTGGATCAAAATATCCACTTACTGCTACACTAATTATTTTCTTACTCATTTTATACTAATTGAATTTCGGCATTTGGATTAAACAAATACGTTTTACCAGATACTACTTCCTTACACTTATATCTTTTTCTCAATTTTTCTTCAAGCATAAATATCCTTCCATTGTAAATCTTAAACCTACTACCATTTGTTATTTCAAAAATATACTTTTTTTCTTTATTTGAATCATACAATCTTAAAGCTAAGGATAAATTAAAGTCCGTGTCAGTGGAAGCCTTAGGGTTCTTGATATAACTTGAAAGATAGGGAAGCAATTCTTTAGGAAAAATATTAGGATTTAATAAAGGGAGCATCAAATATTTATAAATTTCCTTCCATTCTTTTCCATGAGGTCTTATTTTTCCTTTATATATTTTATAGACTTTATAATGTGCAATTTCATGAATTAATGTAATTAAAAATCTAAATGGATTTAAATTAGAATTAATTGTAATTTGACACTCACCTGTTTTTAGAACTCTAAAGTCCCCATGCTTAGTCTTTCTTTCTTTCTTCACTATTAATGAAATTCTTTCTTCACTTAAAATATCAGTAAGATAACTCTTTGCTGATTTAGGAATATATTTTAAGATTGAGCTATTCATCTACTAGGTGTTATATCTGAAACTAATATAACTCTTCCTTTAGAAACAGTATTAGTATTAATTGAAAAGTCATGTATGTATTTAGCCATTTCTTTAGGGCTGCAACTAGCTTTATATCCAGGAAATGCTTTTTCTAACATTTTTGTTTGAACAGCTCCTAGTGCAAGTACATTGAAAATTATTCCTGAATTTTTATATTCTTCTGCAAGTAATTCTGTTAAAGATATTAAAGCTCCTTTACTAGAACTATAAGCTGAAAGTCCTGAAAACTTAACACTCCCTTGAACTCCTCCTACTGAACTAATATTTACAACATGAGTTCCTTTTACTGCAAATGGAAGCATGTTGTTAATTAATGCTGCTACACCAAAAACATTGGTAGCGTATATGTTATTAAAATCTTCAGTTGTTGTCTCAGAGAATGGCTTATTAATTAAAAGACCTGCATTATTAATTAATATATCCACATGATCCCAGTTCTTTGTAACATACTCCACTAACAACTTATGATCTGAATTATTATTTATATCAAAACTAATAGAGTGTAAATTTGATGAATTTATTTCTTCTGTTGGCTGACTGTTTCTTGATAGTGCTAACACATTATGACCTTGATTAGAAAAAAATTTAACCAATTCATATCCAATACCGCTACTGGTTCCAGTGATAATTACATTTTTAACCATAAATTGAAAAGTTAAATTAAATTAACATTGTAATAGGATTTTCAATATACTGTCTTAGTGTTTGTAAGAATTTTGCTCCTGTTATGCCATCAACTACTCTATGATCACATGCCAATGTGACTTTCATTGTATTTCCCACCTCAATATTACCATTCTTAACAACAGGCTTTTGTATAATCGAACCAACTGAGAGTATCACTGAATTTGGTGGATTAATAATTGATGTAAAACTTTCTATATCAAACATCCCTAAATTTGATATTGTAAATGTGCTTCCCTGCATCTCTTCTGGAGTAAGTTTTTTATCTCTTGCTCTTGTTGCAAGATCTTTTACAGTTGAATTTATATCTACTATGCTCAATTGATCAACAAATTTTAAGACAGGAACAATTAGCCCTTCATCTACTCCTACAGCCACACCAATATGAATGTGATTATTATATCGTATTCTATCATCAAACCACTGAGAATTAAGTTTAGGGTTAGCTACTAAAGCCAGTGAACAAGCTTTAATTATGATGTCATTATATGAAATTTTTGTTTCAGGAATTGAATTGTACTGTTCTCTTATTATAATTGCATTTGACATATCAAACTCAACTGTCAAATAATAATGAGGTGCACTAAATTTAGATTCAGAAAGTCTTTTAGCAATAGTCTTTCTCATTTGGGAATGAGGTATCTCTTGGAAGTCCTCAACTCCAACAAATGTTTTAGATTTAACTCCAGAAGAACTATAATTTTCTACGTCTGATTTTATAATTCTACCATTTTCCCCTGAGCCCTTTATTTGGTTTATATCAACTCCTTTTTCATTAGCTAACTTTTTAGCTAATGGTGAAATAAATATTCTATCCTTATTAGGTAATGTTGTAGCTGTTGTCGCAGGTTTTTTTGCTGCTGCAGTTGTTTTGGAAACTTCAACCTGTTTTTCATCCAGATTAATTTCAATTTTTTCTTCAACAATTGGAGCTTCTTCTATTTTAACCTCTTCTTCTTCAACTTCATCTGTATTTATTGCTTCTTCTAAAAGAGATTTATAATCTTCACCTTTATCACCTATTATTGCTAGTGGCTGATCAACTTTGGTTGTTTCTCCTTCTTTAACTCCAATATATAAAAGGGTTCCATCATAAAAAGACTCAAATTCCATTGTAGCCTTATCAGTTTCTATCTCAGCTAAAATATCTCCTTCACTAATTGTATCACCTACCTTTTTGAACCAGGTAGCTACAGTACCCTCTTCCATGGTATCACTTAGTCTCGGCATTTTAATTAATTCAGCCATCTTAAAGTTTGTGTTTTAGAAATGGGTAATCTTTTTGTTCATAAACCGCATCATAAAGAAGGTTTTTGTCTGGAAATGGAGAGTCTTCTGCAAATTTTTCACATTCTTTTACTTTTTCTTTTACTCGGCTATCAATTTTTTCAATATCAGCTTTTGTCACATACTTTTTGTCTAGTAAAATTTTCTTTACCTGAGAAATTGGATCAATCTTTCTGTATTCCTCAACTTCATCCTTTGTCCTATAATGTTGCGCATCACTCATTGAGTGACCTCTATATCTATAAGTTTTCATTTCTAAGAAAGTAGGACCTTTTCCTTTTCTTGCGCGCGATATGGCTTGATCTACTGCTCTAGCAACTTTTACTGGATCCATTCCATCAACAGGTTCTGCTGGCATCTCATATCCTAGGCCTAATTTCCAAATATCTGGATTGTTTGAAGTTCTTTCTACAGAAGTTCCCATAGCATAACCATTATTTTCACATATAAATACCACTGGCAATTTCCATAACATAGAAAGATTAAATGTTTCATGCAAAGATCCTTGTCTTGCAGCTCCATCTCCAAAATAACATAATGTAACAGCATCACTTCCATGATATTTATCACCAAAAGCTATACCTGCTCCTAATGGAATTTGGCCTCCTACAATTCCATGTCCTCCATAAAATCTATGTTCCTTTGAAAAAATATGCATAGAACCTCCTAATCCCATAGAAGTACCTGTTTTTTTACCATATAATTCAGCCATTACCTTTTTGGGATCAACACCCATTCCTATAGGCTGAACATGATTTCTGTATGCAGTAATCATTTTATCTTTACTTAGATCCATAGCATGCAAAGAACCTGCTAAAACAGCTTCCTGACCATTATATAAATGCAAAAATCCTCTTACCTTTTGCTGAATATATACAGCAGCTAGTTTGTCCTCAAATTTTCTCCAGAAGAACATGTTCTCATACCAAGATAAATATGTTTCTTTTGTTATTTTCTTCATTAATTAATAAAAGTGATGCATAAAAATAAGACAATGTTTTCTATTGTAGAAAGTTAATTTTATAATTTTTATAAAAAAGACTTGTCAAATTTAAATGGAAGTAGGTTATTTATGGAATCTGTATATATTATTTTACCTTTCTCTCCCTTAAAATACAATTCAATATCAGAGTTTTGCTTAGCTTGAAATTCAGAAATTACCTGTCGACAAGAACCACACGGGGCCACTGGATTTTCATTAATTTTATTAATTGATCCAGCTATAACAGCTATTGCTTTAATTTTAATCTTCGGATATTTAGAATTTGCATAGAATAAAACTGTTCTTTCAGCACATAATCCGGAAGGATAAGACACATTTTCTTGATTAGAACCACATAATATTTTTCCATTCTCTAATAAAACTGCAGCACCAACACTAAACTTTGAATATTCAGAATATGCAGATTCTCTTATTAATTTAGCTTCATTAAATAAAACTTTAATTTGATCATTAAGTTCATCTATTGAATCGAAAATCTTAAAATCAGAATAAATCTTAATTTCTTTCATAATTAGTTTTAATACTCCGTGTATTCATTACTGCCAAAGTCAAAGGTTAAAGAAAATCTAAGCGTATTTTCTAAAGGACTCGGAACTTTTGATGCCGAAAACAGGTAAGAAAGGTCTATTTTTGTACCAGAAAATTTAAAACCTGCTCCTAAAGCAAGGAATTTTCTTGCACCTTTATCTTCACTTTCATTAAAAAATCCTGCTCTTAATGCAAAAGAATCATCATACACATATTCTGCCCCAAGAGCCCAAGTAAATTCCTTTAATTCTTCACTAAATCCTCCAGGTGCGTCTGAAAAAGACTGAAAAACTCCAGAAAGAAAATCTACATCTGTAGACATGCCGTCAATAATATCAACATAGGGCTCTCCAACTTGTTCATCTCCCTCGTCAAAAATACCATTATCATTATTATCATTAAATTCTGTATAGGTTCCTAAAAGTGGAGGCGTTGGAACAAGTAACTTAGC
>CABXHU010000033.1 GCA_902512065.1 uncultured Bacteroidota bacterium
CAAGTCCAAAACCTATTGCGCTGTATATAGACGAGCTATTTTGTTGAGTTAAACTAAACCTTAAATGAGCATTATCATTGCCCACAACCTTAGCATACCCGGTATCTCTTAAATTATTAGCACTAAATATAGGTGTTTTATTACCAGGCCCAAAAGGAGCAAATTGCTTTAATATTCTATAAAATTTTGGCGTGATCTCTTCCAGCTGAATTTCTCCTTCAATAGTAACTTTTTTTGTAGCTGCTTCCTTAGAAATTGTACTACTTACCACCTCTTCAAATTTATCTTTAAACTGTTTGTATTGAGATTTTTTTACTTTTATTCCCGCCGCATATTTATGGCCTCCATACTGCTCCACATGCGCTTCACATTTTCCAATAGCATCATGAATATTAAAGCCTGTAACTGATCTTGCTGAGCCTACAAAAAAATCGTCAGTAGCAGTAAAAACTATGGTAGGTCTGTAATATGTTTCTATTAATTTTGATGCAGCTATCCCTACAACTCCCTTGTGCCATTCAGGATTGCAAACCACAGTTGTGTGGGAAGTCTCGTTTTTGAATTTCTTAATTTGATTTAGTGCATCTTGGGTGGTTTCTTTATCCAAAACTCTTCTCTCTATATTTAATTGATTTAGTTTTTCTGCTAAACCACTGGCCTTGTCTAAATCTTTCTCAATTAATAACTCTACAGCTATATTGCCTGATTCCATTCTGCCTGCAGCATTAATTCTAGGCCCAATGTAAAAGCCCAATTCGTTGATTGTTATATTGTCTTTATCAAGAGTATCGATTATTGCCTTTAATCCTGGTCGTGGTGATTGATTAATCTGCTCTAGTCCATAATAACATAGAATTCGATTTTCTCCAGTTAACGAAACAATATCAGCCACTATGGCAAGTGCAACTAAATCTAGATACTCTTTTATACTCTCGATAGCCTCTCCCATTCTAGAAGATAGACCTTGTATTAGCTTAAAGCCAATTCCGCAACCACAAAGGTCCTTAAATGGGTATTGACAATCCTCTTTAAGAGGGTTCAGTACCGCAATTGCTTTTGGGATTTCTTTAGAGGGCCTATGATGATCACATATAATAAAATCAATATTTTTTCCCTTAGCATATTCAACTTTATCAATGGCTTGTATTCCGCAATCTAAGGCAATAATTAAGTTAATTTCCTTTGAGACTGCATAGTCAATTGATTTGGTAGAGATTCCGTAACCTTCCTGATATCTGTCTGGAATATATGTCAATACATTATTCTTTGTATGGTTGTTTAAAAAAGAGCTTACAAGTGAAACTGATGAAGTGCCATCAACATCGTAGTCTCCAAAAACCAATATATTTTCATTATCATTTATAGCTTTTTGAATTCTATCAACCGCCTCCTTCATGTCTTGCATTAAAAAGGGGTCGTGAAGCTCATCTAGCGAAGGTCTAAAAAATCCTTTTGCCTTATCAAAACTATCTATACCTCTATTTAATAATAGGACGGAAACTAGCCTGCTTACATTGAGCTCTTCCTGAAGCTTTTTTATTTTAGCTTCGTCATGTTTTTTTTCTAATTCCCAAATCATTAACCCTATGAATTATAGTAGATTTCTGTTTTAATTTCTGCAAATGATCTAAACATTTCCATTACTCCGCAATATTTAGTGATAGATAGGTTTACGGCTTTATTAATTTTTGCTTTATCCAAATCCTCTCCATAAAAATGGTACCCCAAAGAAACCTTGTTGTAATATTTTGGGTGCTCATCTGTCAAATTTGCCTCTGAAGTAATTTTAAAATCACTAAGCTGAATTTTCATTTTTTCTAATATAGAAACCACATCAAGGCCTGAGCATACAGCCAAAGAAGACAGCATTAATACTTTTGGGCTTGGTATCTTTTCATCTCCTTCTGCAGAAGATCCCAACATTAATGAAACCCCATTTGGAAGCATTGTTTCAAACTTCATGTCTTGACTCCATTTTGTAATTACTGTATTTGTCATATTTTAATTGTTAGAAGCAATCACTATAACAACCTCCCCTTTAGGTTTTTTCTTGCTATAATAATGCATAATTGATTTTAATGTTCCACGAATTGTTTCCTCATGGATTTTTGTTAGTTCCCTTGAAACACTCGCTGTTGTTTCTTCACCAAAATACTTGCATAAATCTTCAAGAGTTTTTATAAGTCGATGTGGTGATTCATACAATACAATGGTTTTTTCTTCAGTTGAAAGCTGAGTTAATTTTTTTGTTCTTCCTTTTTTATGTGGCAAAAATCCTTCAAAAAGGAATCTGTCACTAGGTATTCCTGAGTTGATAAGAGCCGGCACAAAGGCTGTAGCTCCTGGCAAACATTCAACAGGAATCTCATTTTCTATACACGATCTTATTAGCAAAAATCCAGGGTCAGAAATTCCTGGCGTACCAGCATCACTAATAATAGCTATAACAATTCCGTTTTTTAATTTCTCAATAATACTGTTTGTTGCTTTATGCTCATTATGCATGTGATATGAAGTCATTTGTGTAGAAATCTCATAATGAGCGAGAAGCTTTCTAGAAACTCTAGTGTCTTCAGCCAAAATTAAATCTACAGAAGAAAGCATCTCAACTGCTCTATAGGTAATGTCCTGCAAGTTTCCTATGGGTGTTGGAACAATATATAGCTTACTCATTGCTTGTTAAAAATAATTTATTTTAATTTGGGCGAAATAGGTATTTGATTTTTCTTAAATTTATTTTTTTAAACCTAATTTTTTAAATCAACCTGTAATTTTAAAAATACAAAATGTTTCTTGAAAATACTTTGAAATATGGTAAACAATTTGGATGGATTGAGGTGGTCTGTGGATCAATGTTCTCAGGAAAGACAGAAGAATTAATTAGGAGATTAAAAAGAGCAAAATTTGCAAAGCTTAAAGTGGTAATTTTTAAACCAATTGTTGATACAAGACATAAGGAATCAAAAATTGTTTCTCATGATAAAAATAAAATTAAGTGTAAAACTGTTAAGAGCGCGAATGAAATTTACAAGTTAGCTTATAAATGTGATGTCGTAGGAATTGACGAGGCGCAATTTTTTGATGATGAAATAATAGAGGTTTGTAATGGTCTGGCAAACAGTGGGGTTCGCGTAATAGTAGCAGGGCTAGATATGGATTATACTGGAAAGCCTTTTGGGCCAATGGCAAATCTAATGGCAACTGCAGAATATGTTACAAAAGTCCATGCCATCTGTTCCAAGACTGGTGGGCTTGCCCAATACAGTCATAGAAAAACTAAAAATGATGATTTAATCATGCTGGGACAAGAGCAAGAATACGAGCCATTATGCAGGGCCACATTCTTTAAAGAAATGAATAAAAAAACGAAAAAGATTAATGTGTCTGGTGCAGCAGATGTTTCTCCAAAAAAGAGCAATAAATGACGAACACTCAACAGTCCGTGCTCGAAATTAATTTAAATTCCCTAGAGAAAAATTATTTGCAAATAAAATCCTTGATTTCTAAAAATGCTAAGAAACTAATGGCTGTTGTAAAGGCAAATGGATACGGTAGTGACTCGATTATTATTGCAAAAAAACTTGAAGAATTAGGTGTTGATTATTTTGCTGTAGCTTATGCATCTGAAGGGATAGAATTAAGAAATGCCGGGATAAAAACCCCTATTCTTGTATTAATTCCTCAAGTTACATCAATAGAAAAAATTATTAGTAATAATTTAGAGCCTAGCTTATATTCATTTACTGTTTTAGAAAGATTCCTGAGATTCTTTAAAGAAAATAAGCTAAGCCAATACCCAATCCACATAAAGCTTAATACAGGGCTAAATAGAGTGGGTTTTAACTCCGAAGAATATCTAGAGGCGGTTAATAGAATTCTCGATGAAAAAAGTGTTAGTGTAAAAAGCATTTACTCGCATTTAGCTGCCAGCGAGGATAATTCTGAGCTCTCCTTTTCAAAAACACAAATAGAGCTTTTTAACAGTATGAGCTCTAAAATAATTTCTAAACTAGGCTATAAGCCTCTGCTTCATCTTTGCAATACTTCTGGATTAATTAATTTTCCTGAAGCTCATTATGATATGGTCAGGTCAGGAATAGGGCTATATGGTTTTAGTGGAAACAGAAAGGTTAAATTTTCTCCAGTACATAGACTAAAATCTATTATCTCTCAGATTCACGAGCTAAAACAGAATGAAAGCGTCGGCTATAATCGCTCTTATTTTGCAAGTAAAAATGAGAAAATTGCAACAATTCCTATAGGGCATGCAGATGGTCTTACCCGCGTTTTTGGAAATAAAAAAGGATTTGTATTTATAAATGGGGAAAAGGCTTTTATTGTGGGGAATGTTTGTATGGATGCTATAATGGTAGATGTCACTAATATTGATTGCAATGAAGGCGATCAAGTAATTGTTTTTGATGAAATTCATACTGCCGAGCAGCTATGTAGTTCAGCTGGTACAATATCTTATGAGCTAATTAGCAGCATTTCAGCAAATAGGATTTTGCGGATGATTATTGAATAGTTTACTTGGTTTTTTACAAGAACTATCTAATCATAATTAGTTTTTGTATTTTTAGCCAGATTAATAACGGTGAGAACAAATATTTATAATAGAATTTTATCTTTTTCTCTTTTATCTTGGTCAATTATTTTTCTTAATTGTTCAATGGATGAGAACTATGTGCATATAGCATATTCTCCTGTTAATTATAATCTTCAGGAAATGCCCTATGCAAATTTGTCTGATTACAATTTTTTTCAGGGAGAAATGAAAAATCTTGTTCCTGTATATGGGGTTCTGCCTTATGAATTAATTAATCCTCTTTTTACAGATTATGCAAAAAAAAATCGTTTTGTTTGGATGCCCCAAGATCAAAGGGCTTATTATATTACTGATTCTGACATTTTCGATTTTCCTGAAGGAACCATTCTAATTAAAAACTTTTCTTACAATGGCGTAGCTCCTTCAAATGAGAGAAAAAATATTGAAACTAGATTA
>CABXHU010000034.1 GCA_902512065.1 uncultured Bacteroidota bacterium
TCTTTGAATAGTATTAGAAATTAATTTTCTAATACTATTATCCTTGACTTTTAGCCCTTTTGGTATTTTGCAATTGAGGTCTAGATTTTTACTATTTAAACATTTTATTTCAACAACTAGTTTTTGACTTTTATAATTTATAATAGTTGATGAGTAAGCAGTCATTGATTTTATCATAGCCTTTAATTGTTTTAACAAATATATAAAAGTGTATTAGATTATTGTTTTATAGGCTTTCTAGAAACTAAATATACCCCTAAAAATACAAGGATTACAGAAACTATGTCTAATAATGATAGGCTATCAGAACCTTTATATACTGCATATATAATGGCAATAATTGGTTGAAAATACATGAAGATTCCAACGGTTGTTGCTTTAAGATTTTTTAGTGCAAAAAGGTTTAACAAATACACAAGAAATGTTGTACAGATAATGACATATGTTAAATTAAAAATTGCAGAAGGCACAAATTTATTCCACTGAACATTGCTAAATTCTGTTAATGAAATGGGGGCATTTATAATTATTGATACTAATAAAAGCCACTTCATCAGAGTTATCATACTATATTTTTCTGTTAGTGGTTTGACCAAAACAAAATATAACCCATATGATATGCTATTAGCAAAAAGGATAATATTCCCGAGTTTGATGTTAGGCGCATTATGAGCAATTTTATTATTAAAAAGGATTAACGATAGCGTGCCAATAAATCCAATTAAAACTCCAAAGTATTTTTGATTAGATATTTTTTCTTTAATCAGAATAACAGAAATAATAAAAATAATAATGGGGGAAGTTGTTGTAATAATTGCACTATTAATAGGTGTAGATAACGATAATCCTAGTAATGAGGTTATCATATTTATACTCATGCCAAACATAGCACAAAGTACTAGTCTTATACGATCTTCTTTTTTAATGACTTCATTTGGAAAGAATAAACTAATAATCCAAAACAATATAGCAGCGCCTAAAACTCTGGCATATAGTAATGCAGTAGGAGAAATAAACTCTGGCATTAATTCCTTTGCAATCGTATGGTTAAATCCAAATATAGATGTTGCAATTAGCGCAGCTATTAATCCTAAATATCTATTATTCATATAATTTAACAGATTATATTAAAGGTAATTCATAGTTTTGTATAGAGCTAATTATAGTTTAAATTTGTTTATCAATAAATTTATAATTTTATGAAATTTAATACTAAAACTATTCATGGAGGGCAATCATTGGACACTAGCTTTAACGCTGTAATGCCTCCAATATACCAAACATCAACTTATGCACAGTCAAGCCCTGGCAAGCATAAGGGATTTGAATATTCAAGAACCCATAATCCTACAAGAACAGCCCTACAGAACTCTTTTGCAAGCCTAGAAAATGCAAATTATGGAGTAGCTTTTGCTTCAGGATTAGCAGCTATTGATGCAATCATTAAATTATTAAAACCTGGAGATGAAGTGATTTCAACTAACGACTTGTATGGAGGAACTTATAGGTTATTTACAAAAATATTTAGTGTTTATGGAATTAAATTTCATTTTATAGGGATGCATGATCTTAATAGTATTGAAAAATTAATTAATAAAAATACTAGATTAATATGGGCAGAAACCCCTACTAATCCTATGTTAAATATTTGTGATATATCTGCACTTTCATGTATTTCAAAGAAACATAAAATTCTTTTAGCTGTTGACAATACTTTTGCAACCCCATATTTACAAAGACCTCTTGATTTGGGTGCAGACATAGTCGTACATTCAGCAACTAAATATTTAGGTGGTCATAGTGATGTTGTACTAGGAGCTATCATGTTAAATGACTCTGAATTAGCAGATAGATTGTATTTTATTCAAAATGCAAGTGGTGCAATTTGCGGTCCTCAAGATAGTTTTTTAGTTCTTAGAGGAATAAAAACATTACATGTTAGAATGCAGAGGCACTGTGATAATACTAAGGAAATCGCAGAATTTTTAAATTCCCATAAAAAGGTGGAGCATGTTTATTGGCCTGGATTTAATTTTCATTTAAATCATGAAATTGCAACTAAACAAATGGATGATTATGGAGGAATGCTTTCATTTAAACTTAAGAGTAATGACATTAAGGATACATTTAAAGTTTTAGAAAAACTTAAAATATTTACATTGGCAGAGTCCCTTGGGGGAGTTGAATCTTTATCCGGTCACCCTGCATCTATGACTCATGCCAGCATCCCTAAGGCTGAAAGGGAAAAGTCAGGACTTTCTGATTCACTTATAAGATTAAGTATTGGAATTGAAGATTCTGAAGATTTAATCCAGGATTTAATTCAAGCAATAAGTTAAGCATTGATTTTTATTAACTTTATGGGCAGTTTATTTATTAAATTACTATTTTTACCCATAAGTTTTTACCAATTATATAATAATTGATTTATTATGAAACAAAAGATTGAAGCATTTTTAGATTTAGTTAAACAAAGAAATGGCAGTGAATTAGAATTTATGCAAGCTGTTGAAGAAGTCGCGGAAACAGTTGTGCCATATATTGTTAATAATGATATATATCACGGAAAAAATATTCTTTTAAGAATGTGTGAACCTGAAAGGGTTATAAGTTTTAGGGTTTGTTGGGTTGATGATAATGGAGAAATCCAGGTGAATAGAGGTTATAGAATACAAATGAATTCGGCAATTGGCCCTTATAAAGGAGGTCTAAGATTTCATCCTTCAGTGAACATGAGTATCCTTAAGTTTCTTGCATTTGAGCAGGTTTTTAAAAATAGCCTGACTACTTTGCCAATGGGTGGAGGAAAGGGAGGAAGTGATTTTGATCCTAAAGGTAAAAGTGATAATGAAATAATGAGATTTTGCCAAGCTTTTATGTCTGAACTATTTAGACATATTGGGCCAAACACTGATGTGCCTGCTGGAGATATTGGGGTAGGCGGAAGAGAAATTGGTTATTTGTATGGGATGTATAAAAAACTAAACAATGAATTTACAGGAGTTTTAACTGGTAAGGGTGTTACTTGGGGAGGTTCATTAATTAGACCAGAAGCAACTGGATATGGAACAGTTTATTTTGCTCAAAATATGTTAGGGTTAAAAGATGATGGTTTTAGGGATAAAAATGTAGTTATTTCTGGATCAGGAAATGTAGCACAATATGCAGCTGAGAAAGCTATTAGTTTAGAGGCAACAGTCTTAACAATGTCTGATTCTTCAGGTTTTATTTATGATTCAGACGGGATAAATGAAGAGAAGTTGTCTTTTATAATGGATTTAAAAAATGTTAAAAGAGGAAGAATTAGTGATTATGTAAAAAAATATCCAAACGCTACTTTTAATAAAGGCGGCAAACCTTGGTCAACTCCATGTGACATTGCTTTACCATGTGCAACTCAAAATGAATTAGATAAAAGTGATGCAGAAACCTTAATTTCAAATGGCTGCATTTGTGTTAGTGAAGGAGCTAATATGCCATCCACAAAGGATGCCATTAGTGTTTTTCATAATGCTAAAATATTATTTGCGCCTGGGAAAGCTTCTAATGCTGGAGGTGTAGCAACATCAGGATTAGAAATGACCCAAAATTCTTTAAGATATCATTGGTCTAGAGAAGAAGTTGATGATAAACTTAAAGAAATAATGCTTAATATTCATAATTCTTGCATTGAATATGGCAAAGGAGATGATGGTTATATAGACTATGTTAAAGGAGCAAATATTGCTGGATTTGTCAAGGTCGCTGATGCTATGTTAGCTCAAGGCATAGTTTAATTCATTATAAATATATTATAGTGATATATTTTTCGTTTAATACATGAATATATTTATAATATTTTATGTTAAGATTTTTCATCTATTTTTTTTGTGTATTAAATCTAACTCATTTATGCGCCCAAGAATTAAATCCTTTATGGGAAACACACTTTTCTTATTATAATGTTAATGGGCTAGAATCAGATGGAATAAATATATATGCTTCCTCTGAAAATGCGGTTTTTCTATATAATATACA
>CABXHU010000035.1 GCA_902512065.1 uncultured Bacteroidota bacterium
TGTCTAAAGAATTAATCAAATAAGTTCCTGAGCCACGAGCTGAAATATCAGGCTTAATGCTCTGTTGAAAATTATTTCCTTGTGAACTAAAAGAGGCATAGTTTCCAAAACTATCTACTGCACCAATCGAGAAAACACCTTCTGAATCAGCTGGAGCAATAATACCATTAGCAGCTGAATTTCCAGCAGAATTGACTAATATTATACCTTTTTCATAAGCAATATTAGAGCCTCTAGTAATAAAGGCAGTATTTCCATCCATTTCATCTTGAGAATAGCTATAACTTGAGTTATTATATATTCTATATCCTAGTGATGTATTTGCTACATCAATACCTAAACTATCTGCTCTTTCCATGGCTTCAACCCAATAACTTTCTTCAATTGGATTTTCTGAAGAAACATCTTCAGTTCTAAATAAATAAAATTCAGCGTCAATTGCAGTTCCATAATACTCACCCTCAATAAAGCCAGCTATAATGCTAAGAACATTTGTTCCATGTGAATTACCAGTATATGAAAACAAATCTTCTGTCCTATCAACAAAATCATATGTGTATTTAATATTTCCTAAATTCCTTAATCTATTAAACCCTTGCATGTTATCAACATTTCTAAAACCAGCATCAAAAACACCTATAGTAATTCCACTGCCTGTAAAACCATTATTATGAAGAAAGTCCAAATTTATCATTTGAATTTGGTCGATTGGAGATCTAATACTTTCGTGATATTCTATATTACCAAATTTATCCTTATTTGAAAAATCATTATCTCTGTTAATGTTTCTATTTGCATAATCAATTCGATCAATAAAATCAAAATTTAATAATTCATTTATATGATTATAATTCCCCCTGATATGAATACAATTAAGCCATTTAGATTTTGATAGAATTTCAATTCCTTCATGATCATTAATATGCTGAATATAAGGTTCATTAATAGGAACATCTCTATAATCTATTGAAATATTTTTCAAAACCTTCTTTTCAATAGATTTTTGACTCAAAATAAGTAATGGATTTTCAATAAAATATTCATAATTGGGCTTGTCATTAAAATAAACCCATGCATCTTCAATTTGAGCATAAGTAAATTTTTGAAACAGAAAAAAAATAATTAAAAATCTAAAACTCATAAAATTAAGATATTACACCTGAACCAATTAATTCATCATCTATATACCATGCGGCAAATTGACCTTTGGTTATAGAAGACTGAGGATTATCAAATGAAAGATATAAACTACTTTTAAATTTATGTAATGTCGCCTCTTGCAATGGCTGTCTATATCTAATTCTTGCCATCACACTCATTGAATCGTCAATTGATAGTTTTAAATCTTCCCTAATCCAATGTTCATCATTAGTTTTAATTAATAATGTGTTAGCTAATAAACCAGGATGATTTTTTCCCATTCCAACATATATAATATTATTTATAACATCTGTTTGTAAAACAAACAGCGGCTCATCATGTCCTCCAACTCTTAATCCTTTTCTTTGGCCAATTGTAAAATAAAATGCACCGTTATGATTGCCTATCTTATTTCCATCATCAATTTTATATTTTATTCGCTTTGCACAATTGCGTAATTTATCCTGAATGTTTGCAGATGAGAAATTTTCCTTTTTATATATTTTACTAGAAGAATCTATTTCAATGATTGAACCTTCCTTAGGTTTAAGCTTTTTCTTTAAAAAATCAGGTAATTTAACTTTTCCAACAAAACATAAACCCTGAGAATCTTTTTTATTTGCATTAACTAAACCAATATCTTTGGCAATCCTTCTAACTTGATTTTTTTTTAAATCTCCAATTGGGAATATAACTTTTGACAATTGATCCTGGTTAAGCTGACATAAAAAATATGATTGATCTTTAGATTTATCGATTGCAGAAATTAGTTTGTATATAGTATTACCTTTAATTCTTTCTTCATCAATTCTAGAGTAATGTCCTGTAGCGATAAAATCAGCTCCAAGATCTAAAGCGATTTTCATGAAAATATCAAATTTTATTTCTCTATTACAAAGAATATCAGGATTAGGTGTTTTTCCATTTTTATATTCTTTAAACATATATTTCACTATTCTATCATCATACTCCTTACTAAGATCAATAGATTGAAAGGGAATTTTTAACTTTTGAGCAACTATCATAGCATCATTACTATCATCTAGCCACGGGCATTCATTTGAAATTGTAACAGATTCATCATGCCAATTTTTCATAAACAAACCTATAACTTCATAACCACTTTTTTTTAATAAGTATGCGCTTACACTAGAATCAACTCCACCAGAAAGGGCTATTACAACTTTTTTCATTTTATAAAATTACAAATAATGAATTAAGAAATCTTTTATTAATTAGTCACTATAAAGATTCAATAAAAATTGAAAGTGCATCAATGAATTTTTTATTTAAATTCTCATCCATAATACCTAAGTCCTTATTAAAAGTTTTATTAAAATTAGGTAGTGAAAAATAAGGTATTTTATTTGTGGTTCCTCGAGATATTCTACTATGAGCCATCTGAAGAACTGAAGATGCACCATTGGATCCATTAGATGTCGCCATTAACAGCATAGGCCTATTGTACCATACGTCTTTTTCAATTCTTGATATCCAATCAAATATATTCTTGAAGGCTGCAGTATATGCTCCATTATGTTCAGCAAATGAAATAATAATACCATCAGATAACTTAATTATTTTCTTGAAATTATGTGCTTCTTCTGGAATCCCATTAATTATTTCATAATCTTCACTATAAATAGGCATTTGAAAATTATTAAGATCTAAAATAGTTATTTCAGAATTATTAATTTGTTGAGCAGCATAAGTAGCCAATAACTTATTTATTGATTTTGAAGATGAACTTGCTCCAAAGGCTACAATTCTTTTCAATTTGATAGAGTTTTATAAATACTAACGATTTTGATTATTTTTTTGCTTTTCTGCTTCCTCCATTAATTCTTGCATTTTTCTTTGAAAACGACTTGGAGGCTTAGCCGGTTTTGCTTTGTTAACTTGAATTTTTTCACGAATTTTCTTCTCATCCAGAATATAATTTTTAATAACAAACATTATACTTATAGATAAAATATTTGAAATAAAATAATATAAACTAAGACCACTGGCATAGTTGTTAAAGAAAATTAACATGAAAAGTGGAGATATATACATCATATATTTCATCATTTTAGTCATATCAGGCATACCTTCTTGAGGAGCAGGTTGAGATGCGGTTTGTTGCCCCATTGTCATCTGCATATAAAAGAATATAGACACAGCAGCTAGTATTGGGAATAAACTAACATGATCACCATATCCCCAAATTCTAAATGGTAATTCTAAAACACTGTCATATGCTGACAAATCATCAGCCCAAAGAAAACTCTTTTGTCTAAGATCAAAAGCAGATGGAAAAAACATAAACAATGCGTAAAATACAGGTATTTGAAGCAATGCAGGTAAACAGCTACTCATTGGACTTGCTCCAGCCTTTTTATATAAAGACATCATTTCCTGTTGTCTTTTCATAGGGTTATCCTTGTATTGCTTGTTTAATTGTTCAACATCTGGTTTTAAAATTTTCATTTTTGCTTGGGAAAG
>CABXHU010000036.1 GCA_902512065.1 uncultured Bacteroidota bacterium
TGGAGACAAAAAGATAGGTGTATTGGCTCAAGATATTCAAAAAGTATTTCCTGAATTAGTAAGTACTGATGATAAAGATATGCTTACTGTAAACTATCAAGGACTTGTTCCTGTGCTTATTAATGCAATAAAAGAGCAGGAAGATAAAATTTCAAGACTTGAGAGCTTAGTTGAACAATTAATAATTAATAAATAATCATGAAAACACTAACCACAATTTTTATTTTTCTGTTTTCTTTTACTCTAACATTACATGCTCAAGATTTTACTGTTGCTAGCGGAAAAACTCTTACTATTGCAAAATCTGGCTCACTTACAATTGGAGGGGCTTTTTCAAATAGCGGAACTGTTACCCTTAATTCTGATTCTAATGAATTTGCTGTAATAATAGTTCAGGGAACATCTAGCGGTAATATCAACTATGAAAGGCATGTCGCTGATGAAGGTAGTAATGAATGGGATTATATAGGCTCACCTGTGGCTGGTCAAGATCTTCAAACACTAATCGATAATAATTCAAGCTTAGCTACAAATGGGTCTCAAGTTGCTATTGGAGCATTTGATAATAGCGCAGGGGATACTGCGGCATTAATGTATACAAATTATTCTACAACAGGTAATTCAGGAACAACAATAACATCAGGTCAAGGTTTTGCTATGGCTACTGATGATGGATCTACGACTGCAACTGTAGACTTTACTGGAACAGTAAATACCTCTGATGTTACTTTTGCTATTGATGATGAAACTTCATCCAATACAAACTATGGTAAATTTAATCTAGTAGCAAATCCATTCCCTTCATATATTGCCTTTAACGCTGCTGCTGTTTCAGCATCTGGTGCTACTGAAGCATTCCTAACAATTAATGCAACTACTAATGATAACTTGCATAATAGTTATGCTGGACTTTGGGGGTATGATGGTGATGGCACATTTACAGAATACAATGCAACATCAGCTGGTGCAATATATATAGCTCCTGGTCAAGGATTCTTTGTAGCATCCGATGATTCTGGCGGTACTACTATCTCATTTACAGAAGCGATGCAAACTGTAAGTGGTAGTGATGATTTTATCTCAGGAGATACTATGGATGATAGCTATGAAGTATTATTAAGACTCTATCATGGGGATCAAGTAATTGAAGATGCTAGATTATTTTTTATGGAAGAGCTAACTTTTGGTCTTGATATTGCATATGATATGGGTGATTTTAACTATAACTCACCCCTCATGACAAGACTCGTAGAGGAAGATGAGGGTTATGGAATGGCCATTAATGCTATGTCTACTGAAGATATGGATGATGTAGTGATTCCTCTTGTTATCAATCAGGCTGCTGGTCAAGAATTTAGAATAAATCTTCATACTTCTACCATAGGAGAGGTGAATGTCTATTTAGAAGACACAGAGCTTGAAACTCTAACTCTTTTAAATGAAGAAGATTTTGTTTTAAATCCAACAAGTGATCTAAGTGATGCTGGAAGATTCTATATTCATCTAACAGCTAATACTTTAAGTAATGAAGAAGTAAATACAAGGTTATTAAATGCATATAAAAGTGTTGACAACAACTATATCACTATAGAAGGGTTATCAACTCAGCCGTCAAGTACAGCGGTTAGTTTATTCAATATCTTAGGAACTAAGGTAATGGATGCTACACTAGATAATACATCAAATACTCAGATGATCTCAACTAACGGACTCTCTACTGGTATTTATGTGATTAAACTAGTCTCAGGAGATAATCAACTAACTAAGAAATTAATTATTCATTAATTCTTCAATTTCTTCAATTTCAATAGGAATATTTTGCATTAGGTTAATTGGATCTCCAGAATCTTGTATTACAACATCATCTTCTAGTCGAATTCCAAAGCCTTCATCTGGAAGATAGATTCCAGGCTCGACAGTAAATACCATATTGGCTTGCATAGGTTCATCCAATAAGCCGTAATCATGAGTATCTAATCCCATGTGATGAGATGTGCCATGCATAAAGTATTTTTTATATGCTGGATTTTCATCTGACTCATTTTCTACATCACTTTTATCTAGTAGTCCAAGTGATAGAAGTTCAGATGTCATTAATTTTCCAACCTCGATATGATATTGTTTCCAGTCTGCACCTGGGACAAGCATTTTAGTTGCCTGATTTTTTACATTTAGCACTGCGTTATAAATCTCTCTTTGTCTTTTAGTAAATCTCCCAGAAACTGGAATGGTTCTAGTCATATCGCTAGAGTAGTTTGCGTATTCTGCCCCTACATCTAATAAAATTAATTCTCCATCTTTGCATTGCTTGTTATTTTCTATGTAATGCAGAATGTTTGCATTATTCCCTGTAGCTATTATTGGGGTATATGCAAATCTTTTTGAGCGATTATTTATAAATTCATGGATAAATTCTGCCTCAATTTCATATTCCCAAACACCAGGTTTCAAAAAATTCAATATCCTTCTGAATCCCTTATTAGTAATATTACAGGCCTTTTGAATTAGCGCAATTTCTATTGGATCTTTTAAGGATCTTAGTCTTTGTAATATTGGATTGCTTCTTTCAGCTTTTTTATGTGGATACTTCTTTTTTAACCATTTATTGAATCGCTCTTCCCTTGTTTCAGTTTCTATTTTAGCTCTATAATGCTCATTGTGATTGTAATATATTGTATCACACTGGTCCACAAGTTCTGCAATTATTTTCTCAGAATCCTTAAGCCAGTAAACAGTTTTCACCCCACTTGTATCAAAGGCTTGATCTTTGTTAAGCTTTGGTCCTTCCCATACGGCTATGTGATCATTGGTCTCTTTTAGGAATAAGATTTCCTTATGTTTATCATCTTTTGCATTAGGACATAGGACAAGAATACTTTCTTCTTGATCTACTCCTGATAAATAAAATATATCTCTGTGTTGCTCGAAGGTAAGTGTAGAGTCTGCGCTTATAGGGTAGATGTCATTGGAATTGAAAAACGCAATACTGTTACCATTCATATTTTTCATAAAGTCATTTCTATTCTTTATAAAAAGACTTGAATTTATTTTATCGTATTTCATAGCTGATATATTCCTTTATAAATGTAATAACTTTAATACAAATATTTATAAATACAATTTAATTATTCAATTCACTTGTCTAAGATTCTATTGTGCCTTATTTTTATATTGAATATCATTTTCTTTAAATGAACACTTTTTTTAAATCATCAATAGGGAAAAAACTATCAATGGCGCTATCTGCCATTTTTTTAATGATTTTCTTATTGCAACACTTCTTAATTAATATAACATCTGTTTTTAGTGAATCGCTATTTAATTCAATATCTCATTTTATGGGCACCAACGCTCTTGTTCAGTTTCTATTACAGCCTATATTAATTGGAGGTGTTTTATTTCATTTTATTATGGGCTTTATATTGGAAATTGAAAACAGAAAGGCCGTATCAATTGGTTATGCAAAGGTTGATGGAGGAAAAAATTCAACCTGGATGAGTAGAAATATGATTTGGAGCGGAATAGTTATTCTTGCTTT
>CABXHU010000037.1 GCA_902512065.1 uncultured Bacteroidota bacterium
GCTGAAGGCAAAACACCAGAAGTTTTATTTTGGGTAGGGTGTGCTGGTAGCTTTGATGATAGAGCTAAGAAGATTACAAAAGCCTTTGTAAAGATTTTAAATTCTATTAACGTTGATTTTGCTGTATTAGGACAAGAAGAGTCATGTTCAGGAGATCCAGCCAAAAGAGCTGGAAATGAGTTTTTATTTCAAATGCAAGCTATTTCAAACATTGAAGTTTTAAACTCATATGATGTCAAGACAATTGTAACCACATGTCCACATTGTTTTAATACCATTAAAAATGAATACCCTTCATTAGGAGGGAATTACAAAGTATATCACCATACGCAATTTCTTAAAAAACTACTTAATGATGGTAGGTTAAAGATAAAAGGAGGCTCATATAAGGGTAAAAGGATTACTTATCATGATCCGTGTTATTTAGGTCGTGCAAACAATGAATATGAAGCTCCTAGAGAATTAATTGCTAAGCTAGAGGCAGAACTAATTGAAATGAAAAGGTGTAAATCAAACGGCCTTTGTTGTGGAGCAGGTGGAGCTCAAATGTTTAAAGATGCTGAAAAAGGAAATAAGGAAGTAAATATTGAACGGACAGAAGATGTAAAAGAAACTAATACGGAAGTTGTAGCAACAGGTTGTCCATTTTGCAATACTATGCTAACAGATGGAGCTAAAACAATTGAAGAAGAACGAAAGATTTCAGTTATGGACATCAGTGAGTTAATCGCTAAAGCCCAAGATTTATAAGATATTTTAATGAGCAGTATGTTTAATGATTTATCAGAGGATTCTAGAATTTGGATTTACCAATCCAATAAAGAATTAAATAATGACCAAGTCTCTGAGATATCAAGTGAGCTTAACGAATTTTTAAAAACATGGAATGCCCATGGAAAACCAATTTCTTGTGACTATCAAGTAAAATACAGTCGTTTTATTATTATAGCTGCTGAAAATACTTTGGAAATTTCAGGTTGTTCTATCGACTCTTCAGTGGTATTTATTCAGTCTTTAGAGAAAAAATATTCTATAGTGCTACTTGATAAAATGGATGTTGCATACAGAAATAACCAAACTATTGATATAATATCTCTAAAAGATTTTAAACAAATGGTTAAAAACAAATCTATAACCTCAACAACTATTGTTTTTAACAATCTAGTCTCTAATGTCTCTGAACTTAATAGCCATTGGGAAACTACTGTTGAAGATAGCTGGCATGGTCGATTTTTATAATAAACTATCTTATATGTCTAATAAATTATATTTTATTTTATTTTTCTGTTTCTATTATACAGTAAGTTTTTCTCAGAAAAAAAATCCTTTAAGAACTGTAGATTTTCAAAATCAAAAAAAATGGGTTGATAGTACTTATAACTCTATGACACTTAAAGAAAAAGTAGGTCAACTTTTTGTTGTCCAATTAATGACTAAGAATGATAATAGTGCTAGTGTTTATAAGCAAATATCTGACCATTCTATTGGTGGCGTGATCTTATCTAATGGGTCGCCTACAAAAACAGTAAATACAACAAATAAAATGCAGTCTCTAAGCAAGACTCCATTATTAATTGGAATTGATGGTGAATGGGGTTTAAAAATGCGAATAGATTCTACTATAAAATTTCCTTGGAACATGAGCCTGGGTGCATTGAAAGACAATTCATTTGTTGAAAGGATAGGTAGTAGTATTGGAAAACATTGTAAAAGAATGGGTATTCACATAAATTTTGCCCCTGTTGTAGATATTAATACTAATCCAAAAAATCCGATCATTGGTAATAGGTCATATGGAGAAAACAAACTTAATGTAACCAATAAAGCTGTTTCATTTACTAAAGGAATACAAAGTGAAGGAGTATTAGCTTGTGCAAAACATTTTCCAGGACATGGAGATACATCTAAAGACTCCCATAAAACATTACCTACAATAACATTTAAGAAAAAAAGAATTCTTGATGTTGAGCTATATCCATATAAATCATTATTCAAGGAAGGATTGGGATCAGTAATGATTGCCCACTTAAATGTACCTAGCCTTGAATCAAATATTAATTTCCCCTCATCATTATCAAAAAACATAGTTACAAGTCTTTTAAAAGAAAGACTTAAATTCAAAGGCTTAATTATAACCGATGCACTTGGAATGAAGGGTGTTACTAGCTATGATAAAGAGAATATTGATTTAATGGCATTTAAGGCTGGAAATGATGTCCTATTGATGTCTGGAGATGTAAATGCTGGTATAATTTCAATAATTAATGCATACAACAACGGGGAAATCTCTAATAAAAGGCTTGAGCATTCAGTTAAAAAGATTTTAAAAGCAAAGTACAAAGTAGGGTTAAACAATTACAAGCCAATTGATATTAATAATTTAATATCAGATCTAAACGAAGTAGATGATTATGTTTTAAAAAACGAGGTTGTTTCAAACATTATTACGCTACTTAAAAATGAAGAAAATTTCACCCCAATATTAAATTTAAATGAGAATAAAATAGTTCATCTGCAAACTGGAAGTGAATCAGGAATGACTTTTAACAACTATTTAAATAAATACACCGCTGTTGACTACATAAAGCTTAGTGACTATAAAGAATTAAACGATCTACTAGATAAGCTAAGTAATTACAATACTGTTATTATAGGTCATCACCAACCAAGTAATACCCCATGGGACAAGTATAATTTTACAAGAAAAGAGCTTTTATGGATAGATAAAATCAGTAAATCTAACCACACTATTCTTTCAGTTTTTGCTAAACCATACAGTTTAGATAGATTAATTGATGTGGAGTCTTTTAAAAGTATTATACTATCCTACCAAAATGAAGATGTTTTTCAAGAAAAAACCGCCCAAATGATATTTGGCTCAATTGAGTTTAATGGTCAGATTCCTGTTAGTGTTTTAAATAAGTATAAGGTGGGTGAGGGGATAAAAACTTTTAAAACAAATAGATTATCATAT
>CABXHU010000038.1 GCA_902512065.1 uncultured Bacteroidota bacterium
TGGCATTAATTTTCCGTTATATGTTCCATCCCAGCCTGGACCAGCAGGGTTTAATTGTTTAAGGAGTTTTCCGTACCTATCAAAGATGTATATATCAGCCAGTGGTCTGCTTTGCATTCCTTGTATATTCCATGTATCGTTGTATCCATCACCATTAGGGGTAAAGAATCTAGGATAGTCAATTACAAGCGCTTGATCTGTTCCAATACCACAACCATTAAGATCTCTAACCGTTACTATGTGGTATCCAGGGGATACTCCGATAAAGGTATTGCTTGTTTGCCATGGACCATCATCTAGTTGATATTCATAAACACCCGTACCCACAGCACTTACTTCTATAATATGCTCATCAGCAAAGAACTCAGTAGTTACTATAGCCTCTACTTCAGCTGGAGAACTAGAGTTTACTATTGTGGTAACACTTGCTTGACAGCCCGTAATAATATTGGTAGCAACAGCAGTATAAGTCCCATCCATTAAAGGCACATGAGTAGGGGTTGTTGCGGCTAGATTTCCAGCAGGATCGAACCACTCAAAGGTATACTCGCTAGATGGAAGTTCTATTTCCATTACCGTTGGTCCTACAAGCTCCGTTCCATTTAGATTAATACAAGCCATATAGCTTTCTGGTAGTGTAAACTCAGGAAGAGGATTTACTAATAGTGTAGCTTCTGTAGTATCATAACAAAGTGATTCCACAGTAGTATCGTTATCTACTCTAATATAGATTACCTCTGGATTAATAGTATTTTCATAAACATTAGGTAATGGATTTACTCCATCCTGTGCATCTTCAGCAGTAGCATAGTAGGAGACCGTAAAGTTTACAGGATCTTGGCCATCTAATACTTGCTCGTTAAGAGTAGTTAAATCAAATTGACCTATTGCATCATTAGCTCCTATATTATCACATATGATATATTCTATAGGCACTCCATCTCCGTTAGCTGCAGCTCCTTCTTGTACTTCTATACTAAAGCTAGGAACAGCTATGCTACAAGTGGTTAGATCATTGGTAATATTGACAAAGAGTTGTTGTGGATTTGTTAAGTTAGTGTATGGACTAACTAAAGCATTTTCTGCATTATCAGCATCTTCTTGTGTCTCATGGTAAGTCACTGTAAAGTTTGCAGGATCTTGACTTCCAAGGATCTGAGCTGTTACCGTATCTAAATCAAAGTCATAGAACCCATCGGTATCAATCTCACAAGCAATAAAGTCTTCTACAGCAGATACATCAGGAAGTGGATTCACTAGAATATCAAAAGTAACAATAGTAAAGCATCCTGTGGTATCATTAGTTACCCGAACATATATGGTTTGTTGTCCTAGAGTAATGTTAGTGTAAGCTGTACCATCAACAATAGGATTGGTTGCATCCTCTGCATCTATTAATGTTTCATAGTAAGCCACACTTACTCCAGGCTCCCCATTAATTATATAAGCCTCATTTAAGGTAATATCAAAGACTTCTATTTGATCTCCTGGATTGTCATAATCACAGACTTCAATATTAGGAGCATCCGTGCTAGGGGTAGGATTAGGAAGTACACGTATGGTTAAAGTAGTATAAGCTAGGCAACCCTCAGCACTAGCCACACTAACAAACAATGTTTGTGGATTAGCCGCATTACCTGCTATAGCAGTATTTGTATAAGCCTCTGGTGTTTCAATAGGGTTGGTAGCATTATCAGCATCTTCTTGTGTTTCATAATAGGTAACAGTCCATTCTGGATTACTAGCGGTAATCTCATCATCTTTTATTGTTAAGTCAAACACGGTGATCTCATCGGCCAGCTCATCATCACACAACTCTAGCGGTGTAGGTTGTACAATCACCGGTGGAAGCGCTACAATAAGATCAAACTCACCTATGCTCACACATCCATTGTTAAGATCCTCTAGTCTTACATAAATGGTTTGAGGATTAGATAAATTAACATATGTGCTGGTATTAATTATCGGATTATCTCCTGTCTCTGCATCGATTAATGTCTCATGATAAGTTAACTCAAAGTCTGTGCTAATTTGATCTCCTAAGATCTCATCATCTCTTTGAGTTAAATCAAACACTGTGATCTGATCATAATCCTCATCACATACTACAATATCTTCAATGATTACTGGAAGCACTGGTGATGGAAGGGTAACAAGTTCTTGTTCTATAATATTAAAACATCCCGTAAGATCATTCTCTGCTCTAACAAAGATTATTTGACTATCAGCAACAATATTAAAGTATGGACTTACTAGAGGTTCTACTGCATTTTGGGCATTGGCAAACGTTTCATAATAAGAAAGTGTAATATCAAGTTCCCCATTGATAATCTCAGTCTCATAGGTTTGAATATCAAAGAAGGTAAATCCGTCATTATCCTCATCACATACTTCTATAGGATCTGGCGTGGCTGGACTAGGAATAGGATTGACTCTTAGATCTAATGTAATGGTAGAATAACATCCTGTAATATCGTTTTCTCCTCTTAAGTAAATGGTTTGTGCATTGCTTGTATTGGTGTATGGACTTTCTATTGGGCTGGTGGCATCATCTGCATCTTGCTGAGTCTGGTAAAAAGTAATGCTAATACCAGTCTGTCCATTTAGTACTTGAGCAATACTGTCTTCTAAGGTAAATTCTTCTACCTCATCTCCAGTATTGTTATCATCACACAGCTCTAGTGGTAGGGGTTGAATAAGCACCGGTAGTTCGTTTACAATTAGGGTTAGACTAACGGTATTGTAACATCCCGTAGTAATATTTTCTACTCTTACCCAGACTTCTTGCGTGTCCTCAGCAATATTAGTATAAGCAAAAGGTGTTAGGATTGGATTGGTTCCACTTTCTGCATTCTCTGCACTCTCGTAATAACTAATGTTAAAATCAATAGGATTTAATCCATTTAAAATACTCTGA
>CABXHU010000039.1 GCA_902512065.1 uncultured Bacteroidota bacterium
CTGATAAACTGAATTTGAATCAAAATTATTATCATCCTTAAAATCTAGTGTATTTACTCTACTGTCCTCTTCAATAGATTTTAAATTTTCCAGATTATTCTCACTATTTTTATCTAAACCCAAATACATATTTTCTGAAGATTTAATATTAGTCGTTTGAAATGGGTTATAATTTTCATTAACATCTATTCCAACACTTTCTGCTATTTTCTTATTTCTATAAGAATATGGCAACTCCATATTTTTATCATGGTTAAAATCTAATATAGGTGCAATATTAAATTGCCCAAGGCTATGTTTTATAGCAGATCTTAAGATTGCATAAATTGAATGCTCATCATCAAACTTTATTTCAGTCTTAGTAGGATGGATATTTATATCAATAGATTTTGGATCAACATCCATAAATAAAAAATATGATGGATTATATTTTAAATCAATTAACCCTTCAAATGCAGCATTTACAGAATGATTTAAGTATGGACTTTTTATAAATCTATTATTTACAAAGAAAAATTGTTCTCCTCTAGATTTCTTTGAATATTCTGGTTTAAAAACAAATCCATTAATTTTTAAAATTTCAGTTTCCTCATTTACTGGAACTAATTTTTCATTAGACTTTGAACCAAAAATGTTAACTATCCTCTTCCTTAGATTACTTTTTGGAAGATTAAATAGTTCAGAATCATTATTAATAAAAATAAATCTAATTTCTGGGTGAGCTATTGAAGTTCTATGAAACTCGTTAATTATATGTTTTAACTCAACATTATCGGATTTTAAAAAATTCCTTCTTGCAGGAATATTGTAAAATAAATTTTTAACTATAATTGAAGTACCAATTTTGGAAACTATAGATTTATTTTCTACTATTTTACTTCCATGAATTTTAATAATTTTACCTAAATCATTGCCTGATTTTTTTGTTATTAACTCTGTATGAGAAACAGCTGCAATACTTGCTAAAGCTTCGCCTCTAAATCCTTTAGAGCGTATATTAAATAAATCCTTAGCAGATTTAATCTTTGAAGTAGTATGTCTTTCAAAACATATAGAAGCATCATTAGAGCTCATCCCTATACCATTGTCCACTACTTGAATTAATAACTTTCCAGCATTCTTTATGATCAGACTAATTTCAGTGGCTTTTGCATCTATAGAATTTTCTAATAATTCCTTTACAACAGATGCTGGTCTTTGCACAACTTCACCTGCAGCTATTTGATTGGCCACATTATCTGGCAATAAATGAATTATATCTTTCATTAATTACTAAAATTTAAATCAAAAAAAGCAGTAAGAATAAAGTAATTAATGTTAAAAAAATAATAATCAGTCTTTTCCTTACTGAATTATCAGATCCTTTCTTATAATCTTCAATTGCATACCTAAATTTTTTTCTAAAACCATTATTGTCTCCAATAGTAGTTCTATATTCATCAAATTTTGATTTAATTTTTTTAGGCTTTGAATGAGTGCCAACATAAGTTATTTCTTCAGAAAACCTTCCTGAATAATCATATCTTTTATTTTTTCTTAAATTAAATAATCCCATTTTATAATTGTGAATTAATAAATATAGCAAATATCTTATTAAATAGATGCTATTTTAATTGCAGCAATTGCAGATTCAGCACCTTTATTTCCATGCTTACCTCCTGACCTATTTATAGATTGATCGATATTATGATCAGTTAAAACACAAAAAACTATAGGAATATCATTAATTATATTAAGCTGAGTTATTCCACTTGAAACAGAGCTACATATGTAATCATAATGATCTGTCTCCCCCTTAATAATGCAGCCAATAGCTATTACAGCATCGACATTATTCCTTTGCATTATTTTACAGCCGTGTACTAATTCAAAACTGCCAGGAACTTCAATTTTTTTAATATTCTCTTCTTTAACTCCATACTTAACTAAAGTCTTATATGCACCATCAAAAAGGTTGTCTGTAATATTTTTATTCCAGTTAGAGACTACTATTCCAAATTTCATATCCTTAACTTCTGATAGAATATCAGGCTCTAAATCAAAATTATTATCAATATTTGAGGCCACCTTTTTTTTATTTTGATAAAGCCTTCGCCTTCGCTATAAATACATCAATATTTTCTGCAGCGATAGTATTAGGAAAATCCGACTTAATTCTAAAAAAATAATTATAGGATTTTTTATGTTTATTTAATTCCATTGAGACATGACCCGCCTTCAATAGATACATTGAGGTAGTATAATCATTTGTGTTTGCACTAATTGCATCTTCATAATAATCAAGAGCATCATCTAATTGTTCCAATTGAGCAAAACAATCACCTATAGAGCCCTTTGCAAGAGAAGATAAAATTTTATCATCTGAATCAAATTGAGAAAGGTATTTTATAGAATTTTTGTAATCCTTTAATTTTAAATAGGACATTCCAACATAATAATTTGCCAAGTTTGAGGCATCGGTTCCTGAATATTTATCTATTATTTGTAAAAATCCGATTTTTTCATCTGAACCATTTATTGAAAGCATGAATAAAGAGTCATTACTTTGACCTAGAGCCTGCTCATATAGTCTTTGAGCTGCAAACATCTTATCCATTGACATGACATCTTTAGGTTCCTTTATGTATTTAAAATATCCAAAGTATCCTAGAACTATTATAGTTACAATTGCTATAGAGCCAAAAATATACTTTTGATTATTAGCAACC
>CABXHU010000040.1 GCA_902512065.1 uncultured Bacteroidota bacterium
AATTCATTTGAATTTGAGTCTAGAATCTTATCCTTAAACCTATTATTGGTAATAATCCATGATTTCTGTTTAACTTCATTATTAATCTGTGAGAGGGTCCATCCTGAATATCCAGAGAAAAATCTAATATTATTAGTTTTTGCTTTTTTATTTTTTATAATTTTCTTAACATCTGAAAAATCTCCACCCCAATATAAATTATTAGATATTTTAATTGAATTTGATATTAAATTAGGAATGTTATGGATATAATATAAATTATCTTTATTTACTGGACCACCATTGTGTATTATAAAATTTTTACCATTTCCTGAAATGATATCTTGAAAATTATGCTCAAGTGGTTTGTTCATAATAAAACCTACTATTTCTTTTTCTTCATTACATTCGGTAATTAATATAATAGCTCGGTTGAAATAGGGGTCATTAATTATACTAGGATCAGCTAATAACAAACATCCTTTAGAAATCTCTTCTAATCTTATTAAATCATCTTGCATTTTTCATGAAAATTAAAGCCATTAATCAAAGATTTAATGTCTAATGTATTTTTTCCTTCAAACTTAATTAATGATGGGTGTATATAACCATCAGAAGCAGCTATTTTAATATTATCCTTATTAACAATCACTTTTCCAATACCACTCATATTGGATAACCCAAATCTTTCAGTTAAATTATCATATCTACCCCCTCCTGCAATGGAGCCTATAGTTATCGTTTCAGGAGCTGAAACCTCAAAAATAACTCCAGTATAATAATCAATACCTCTGGCTAGACCTAAATCAAAACTTAAATTGCAGGATTTAATGCCAAGATTTTCAATCGATGAAAAAATGAATTCTAAATCACTTATACCCTCTAATCCTGTTGTAGATTTTTCAAATGTCTTTCTTAATAATTTTATAGATTTTTTAAAATCTCCTGAAAAACTAATTAAATCAGTTATAATTCCTACAGATTTGTCTGAAAAACCTTTAGATTTTAATTCATCATTAACAGCTTTCATTCCAATCTTATCAATTTTATCTAAAGCAATAGTTAAATCTTTAAATTTATCTTTACAGTCTGTTATTTCTGAAAGACCTATTAAAATTTTTCTACTATTAAACTTAATTGTAGCTCCTTTTAAACCTAGTGAATTAAATACATTATCAAAAAGCTGTATAAATTCAATCTCTTGAAAAAGTGATTTTGATCCTATTACATCCGCATCACATTGAAGAAATTCTCTAAATCTTCCTCTTTGAGGCCTATCTGCTCTCCAAACAGGTTGAATCTGGAATCTTTTATACGGAAGAGTAATATTATTCTGATTTTGCACAACATAGCGAGCAAATGGGACGGTTAGGTCATATCTTAATGCTTTATCTGATATTTTTGAGCCAATTTTAGATGAATTATCATTAATGAATTCATCTTTATCAAGGCCTTTTAAAAAATTGCCAGATTTTAAGATTTTAAAGATTAACCTGTCACCTTCATCGCCATATTTACCCAATAGTGTGCTAGACCTCTCAAAGCTTGGAGTTTCAATTGGATTGAATCCAAACCTTAAAAAGCTGTCTTTAATTATTTCAATTATATAATTTCTTTTATATAATTGAATTGAATCAAAGTCTCTAGTCCCTTTCGGTATGCCTGGCTTATTACTCATCTCATGCAAAATTATAATTTAATTGTTAGTATTTATTTTTTTATTTAAATAATTACATAAAAAAAAACACCTATTAGAAATAGGTGTTTTAAAAATATATTTTTAATTATATTATTTTTTTTCAGCAACTACTTCAAATGGCAAGTCAAAGACAACATCTCTATGCAATCTTATAACTGCGTTATATTTTCCTAATTGTTTAATTAGGCTACTACCTGTAATCATTATAGTTTTTTTATCAATATCAACTCCATTTTCCTTAAGTTCATTTTGAACATTACTGTTATTTACAGAGCCGAAAAGCTTTTTTCCCTCTCCTACTTTAGATTTTATTTTGATTTCTAAAGCCTTTATTTTCTTTGCAATCTTATTTACATCGTCTACAATCTTCTTATCCTTCACAGCTTGCTGCTTAAGGTTCTCTGTTAGTATTTTCTTAGCTGAAGGCGTTGCAAGAATTGCTGAGCCATTAGGTATTAGAAAATTTCTTCCAAAACCATTCTTAACAGTGATGACATCATCTTTAAACCCAACTCCTTCTACGTCTTTTTTTAATATTATTTCCATTTTAGAAATTTTACTTTAACAAATCGGCTAAATACGGCATTAAACCAAGATGTCTAGCTCTTTTAACTGCCACAGACACCTTTCTTTGATATTTTAATGATGTTCCAGTTAATCTTCGAGGTAATAACTTACCTTGCTCATTTACAAATTGCAATAAAAAAGCTGGATCTTTATAATCTACATATTTAATTCCATACTTCTTAAATCGACAATATTTTTTAACTGTAGCATTGTCTATATTAAGAGGAGTTAAATATCTAATTTCACCATCACTCTTTCCTT
>CABXHU010000041.1 GCA_902512065.1 uncultured Bacteroidota bacterium
CTCTACCTAGCTCAAATGTTTCTCCATTGGCTTTTGAATTATCTTCCTTTATTAAATCAAGTCCACATTTAATAAGTCCATCTACAATATCGTCAACATGTGTAAAATCTCTTCTTTGCTGACCATCTCCAGTAATGGTTAACACTTCACCATTGTTTTTTTGTCTTTCAAATATTCCTATAACAGTACAATATTCTCCTTCAGTTAATTGATGTGGGCCATATACATTATAAAATCTACAAATTGCAGTTTGTAAAGAATAAATTTTTGAATACAATTTACATAGTTCCTCTCCTTGCCATTTTGTAAATGTATATGGATTCTTATAAACCCCGCCATGAGTTGAACTAGATCCAGCATATACTAATGGTGCATTTTTTTCCTTACACCAATCTAATAGGTTTATTGTGCCTTCAACATTAGTTTTAAATGTAGTCAAGGGATTTTTAAAAGAAGGTTGTATTCTAGGAAGTGCTGCTAAATGGAAAACAAAGTCTACATCTTCAATATATTGATCAAAACTTTTATAATCACAAATATCAACATTGTAATACTTACACCCATCTAGTTCATTTTCTTTTAGTCCAGTAGAATAATTATCTATACTAACTACCTCATTTTCATCCTTTAATAATTCCTTAATAAGGTTAGTTCCAATAAATCCAACGCCACCTGTAACTAAAACTTTCATAAAATAAAAACTATTTAATAATACATTTAGTTCTTAAAAACCCCATTAGAACTGCTAAAGAATCTTCAATAGACAAATTATCTAAGCTAATTTCTGGACTCAATGGCTGCTCATATGGAGCGTCAATACCTGTAAAACCTTTTATTTCTCCAGCTATAGCCTTTTTATATAATCCTTTTGGATCTCTTTTTATACACTCCTCAATAGGGGTGTTAACAAAAACTTCCACATGATCTCTACCAATAACATCTCTTGCAGAATCTCTATCTTCTCTATATGGAGAAATAAAGGCAGTCATAACAATTGCGCCAGAATCAGCAAAAAGCTTAGCCACTTCGCTAATTCGTCTTATGTTTTCTTTTCTAGATTCCGGAGAAAATCCTAAATCCTTATTAAGCCCCATTCTTACATTATCTCCATCTAAAATATATGTTCTTAATCCTCTTTTATTTAATTCTACATCAAGTTCATTTGCAATGGTAGATTTTCCTGAACCTGATAGTCCAGTAAACCAGACAACTAGTCCTGGGTGTCCATTATTACTTTCTCTTTGCTGCCTTGAAACTAAAAAACTATGTTTGGTAAGATTTGTAGACATTTAATCTTTTTTAAGAGAACGCAAATCTACTAAATTAATTATGCTATAATAAAAAATGTTAATGAAAACTTATCAAATGTAAATTGGCAATTAAATTTTAATCTTATAAAGCTTAGGATTTCCCTTATTTTCATGCTCTGATGAAAGCCAATATGTTGAAGAATCAATAATTTTAATTCCCTCAACTTGAGTCTTACCAACTGGAATTTCATGCATTTTAATATTGTAGTCATATTTCTCAATAGAGAAATTCTCAATAATCAAAAGATAATACTCATTAAAACTAATTGTAGAAGTCAAGGCTAATAAATTATTGTTTTTATCAAAATCTGCTCCTGTTATGATTGATTCTGTATCTAATGACCCTATTTTTATTGCATTATAAGTCCCAGAAGTTTTTGGCAATTTGTATATATCAGTTGTTTTCTTTGCCCTATTTTTTGTAAAGATTAACAGGTAATCATCAATAGAAATTAATCCTTCAGCATCAAACATTGATAATTTTCTATAATTGAATGATTTTTGTTCAGGATAACTAAAATTTATAACCTCAAAAGAATCTGAATTTTGATTTTTAGGAATTTTAATAATAGATAAATTTTTTCTTGTATCATAATTATTACCCATATCAGCTACATATAAATACTCGTCATCCATTGCTATATCCTCCCAATCATTATTCTTAATATTCTGAATATTTCTAGTTTTAACTATTTCTCCCTTAAGATTTAAATAAAACAATACTGGATCATTTCCTGAATCATTAAAAGTAATTAAATGATCATCATGATACTCAAGACCTGAAGTTTCATTAATTATTTTTGGAAGATTTATTTCTTCTAATATAAGTTGAGAAAATGAAAGATTTGAGACAAAAAATATAAATAAGTATACTATTTTCTTCATATGAATTTTGTGTGGCCCAGGGAGGATTCGAACCCCCAACCCTCAGAGCCGAAATCTGATATTCTATCCAGTTGAACTACTGAGCCAATATATTAATTTAAATTATTTCTAACAATAGTAGAAATAGTCTTACCATCAGCTTTACCCATTAATTTCTTTGTTACTATACCCATGACC
>CABXHU010000042.1 GCA_902512065.1 uncultured Bacteroidota bacterium
CTTTTCTTGGAGTAAACAAATGAGCCTTTTTTTGCAATGTTCTAGGAGAAACGTCTCTAAGCGCACTATAATCATCCAAAACATAAAAACTTCTTCCAAAGGTTGCTAATACTAAATCGTTTTCACGTTTTTGTATAGCAAGATCCCTTATTGATATTGTTGGAAGCCCATTTGAAAATTTGTGCCATTTTTCACCTTGATTTAAACTCACATAAACACCATACTCTGTTCCTAAAAACAGCAGGTTGGGATTGACATGATCTTGTACTAATCTCCAGATAAATGTTCCTTCGGGAATGCCGTTTGTAATTGAGGTCCATTTTTTTCCACCGTTAGTAGTTTTATATAGATATGGGCTGTAGTCTCCAAACTTATGATTGTCTAGAGCAACATATGCCGTGTTTACATCATGAAGGTCGGCTTTTATATCATTTACAAAACCAGATGATGGACACCCAGGAAGATTGTCAACTGTCATTTTTGTCCATGTAGTTCCGCCATCTTTTGTGTACTGAATTATCCCATCATCAGTTCCTGCATATAGCACATTTTCATCAACATTAGACTCTGCCAGAGAGGTTATCGTATTGTAAGTAGACATGGCATATACGTCCCATGCATTGTCCCAGCTTTGAACTTTACCCATAATAGGCAGACTAAGTCTTTCCTCGTTTTTAGTTAAGTCTGTAGAAACAGGAGACCAGCTATCTCCTCTGTTTTCGGAGCGCCAAACTCTTTGCGTCCCAAAATATAAACGCCTAGGGTCGTGCTGACTTACAAGAATAGGCGCATCCCAATTAAATCTTTCATAAGGCTCGTCAATTCCTTCTTGCGGCCTTATGCTTACAGACTCTCCATTAGTTCTGTCAATTCTGTTAATATATCCTTGTTGCGACTGAGCATATACTATATTAGGGTTTCCAGGCTCTGTTGCTGGCTGATGTCCATCACCGCCAAGAACGACATACCAATCGCTGTTAGTAATGCCATTTCTTTTAAAAGTTCTAGAAGGCCCTCCTTGAGTGTTATTGTCTTGTGTTCCGCCATATATGTTGTAGAAAGGCTCGGAATCATCAACAGCCAGTTTATAAAACTGAGTTAACGGAAGATTTGCGACGTATTTCCAGTTTTTAGAATTGTCAAATGATTCATAAATTCCCCCGTCAGTTCCCATTAAAAGATAGTTAGGATCATCTTCTTTAAAAGTCAATGAATGATTGTCAGAATGTTTGTTTGACTCAGTCATAGTATAAAATGTTTTACCACCATCTTCCGAGACTAGCACTCTCACGTTCATTAAATATATCATATCAAATTTGTGTGGAGAAGCGATCAGTTCTTGATAGTAGTGAGGTCCTGTTCCGCCAGAAACAGTATCAGACATTTTTGACCAGCTACCACCGCTATTTGAAGTGCGATAAACAGCGCCCTTTCTTCGATCAAGCTCAATGGCAGCATATAAAACAGTTGGGTCCATAGGAGAAATAGCTAGCCCAATTTTTCCCATATTAGACCTAGGAAGTCCTTTGTTTATTTTTGCCCAAGTCTCTCCGCCGTCAACACTTTTATATAAAGCTGTTCCTGGTCCTCCGTCTATTAGGGCCGCGACATTTCTGTGCTTTTGCCAGCTGGCAGCATATAAAATATTTGGATTTGTTGGATCAATTACTAAGTCAGTAACACCTGTCCATTCGTTAATCTCTAATGTGTTTTTCCAGGACTTACCTCCGTCAACACTTTTATATAATCCTCGATCTCCTCCAGAGCTCCATTGAGGCCCCTGTGAAGCAACCCAAATAACATCTGAGTTGTCAGGGTGTACTATTATTTTTGAAATATGTTCTGATTTTTTCAGACCCATATCTTTCCACGACTTACCACCATCCATGCTGTGATAAACACCATGACCAACCCCTATGTGTCTGCCGGCAACATTTTCTCCAGTTCCAAGCCAAATGGAAGCAGAATTATTAGGGTCTATTGTAACACAGCCTGTAGCAAAAAAAGGCTGATTATCTGTTAGTGGCCGCCATGTTGTTCCAGCGTTTTCGGTTTTCCAAGCTCCGCCAGAAGCCACAGCTACATACCATACGTTTTCGTTATTCGGATCTATGGCTATGTCAGATATTCTACCTGACATAAATGCTGGCCCAATGCTTCTAAATTGAAATCCACTTAATGCAGAAGCCACGCCTGTTTTTCCATCTGCGTTATCCATTGCGCCTCTTGGCCCTCTTGGCCCTCTTGGCCCCTGAGCTAGACTCACAAAAAATGAGAATAGTAG
>CABXHU010000043.1 GCA_902512065.1 uncultured Bacteroidota bacterium
TATACTGTAAGCGAAGATAAATTATTATATACAATTGTTTGAAATTAATTATAAATTTAGTCTGTGCATTTATTACATAAACCACCAAGTTTATTACATTTGTTTTTCTAATATTTAGAATATTAATTTATGAATTTACATGAATATCAAGGAAAGCAAATATTAAACAGCTTCGGAGTTAATATACAAAGAGGGATTGTGGCATCTACTGCTGATGAAGCAGTGGCTGCAGCAAAAAAATTAACTGAAGACACTGGAACAAGCTGGTATGTGATTAAAGCTCAAGTACATGCAGGCGGTAGAGGTAAAGGAGGTGGAGTAAAGGTTGCTAAAAGTATAGATGAAGTTAGAGAAATTTCTTCTGAAATTATAGGTATGAATTTAGTTACTCCTCAAACTTCAGTAGAAGGTAAAAAAGTACACCAAGTTTTAATAGCTGAAGATGTTTATTATCCTGGTGCTTCAGAAATTCAAGAATTCTACATGTCTGTTTTATTAAATAGACAGAGTAGTAAAAATATGATTATGTATTCCACTGAAGGTGGTGTTGATATAGAATCTGTAGCTGAAAATACACCAGATTTAATCCATACAATTGATATTGATCCTGATTCTGGATTAAGTGATCAAGAAATATCTGTTATAGCAGACAACCTAGGCTTAAGTGGTAATGCCCATAGTGAGATGATGGAGTTTGTAAAGTCACTTTATAATGCCTATAGTAAATCTGATTCCTCATTATTTGAAATAAATCCGGTTATTAAAACTAGTGATGATAAAATTCTAGCAGTTGATGCTAAAGTTACAATAGACGATAATTCATTATTTAGACATCAAGATTATTTAGAACTAAGAGATATTAGAGAAGAAAACCCAATTGAAGTAGAAGCTAAAAAAGCTGGTTTAAATTATGTTGATTTAGATGGAAATGTAGGATGTATGGCAAACTTTCAGGAATGACAGGTACTGCAGTAACTGAAGCTGGAGAATTTTGGGATATCTATAAGCTAGATGTAATTGAAATTCCAACAAATAAGCCTGTTATAAGAGATGATAAAGAAGATTTAGTATATAAAACTAAAAGAGAAAAATATAATGCAGTTATTGAACAAGTAACCGATTTATCTCAGTTAGGTCGGCCTGTATTAATCGGTACTACTTCTGTTGAAATTAGTGAACTACTTGGAAAAATGCTTAGTATAAGAAAAGTACCTCACAATATTTTGAATGCAAAGCTTCACAAGAAAGAATCTGACATTGTTGCTGAAGCTGGTAAATCAGGTCAAGTCACTATCGCCACTAATATGGCAGGAAGGGGAACCGACATTAAACTAAGCAAAGAAGTTCTTGATCTAGGAGGATTAGCTATTGTTGGTACAGAAAGACATGATTCAAGAAGAGTTGATAGACAATTAAGGGGTAGATCTGGAAGACAAGGAGACCCTGGTAGTTCGCAATTTTATGTTTCTCTTGAAGACAATTTAATGAGGTTGTTTGGTAGTGAAAAAATTGCAAAAATGATGGATAGAATGGGGTTAGAAGAAGGAGAGGTAATTCAACACTCTATGATAACTAAATCAATTGAAAGAGCACAAAAAAAAGTAGAAGAAAATAATTTTGGGATAAGAAAAAGATTACTAGAGTATGATGATGTAATGAATGCTCAAAGGGAAGTTATTTACAAAAGGAGACATAACTCATTGTTTGGTGACAGATTAAGGATAGATATTGCAAATATGATATATGACACATGTGAAAGTATTGTATTAAACAATAAAGAAACTAATGATTACAAAAATTTTGAATTTGAATTAATAAAATTCTTTTCTATAAGCACAGATTTATCATCCGAAGAATTTGAATCAATGAATGATAATGAAATTATAAATAAAATTTATAAACTAGCACTTGCTCACTACTTAAAAAAAATTGAAGCAAATGCTAAATTAGCCTTCCCTGTAATAAAACATGTATATGAAAATCAAAAGGATAGGTTTAAACGAATTGTTGTTCCATTTACTGATGGAATTAAAACTCTTCAAGTAGTTACAGATTTAGAAAAAGCGTATTCATCTGATGGACAGCA
>CABXHU010000044.1 GCA_902512065.1 uncultured Bacteroidota bacterium
CAGATTGTTTTGAACCACGTCTACTTCTTCTAGTAGATGGTTTTTTCTTTTTTGGAACATACGTGTCATTATAATCAACTAGTTCAATCATGACCATTTCAGCATTATCTCCAAGACGGTTTCCTAACCTAATTATTCTTGTATATCCACCTGGTCTATCACCAATTTTAGCTGAAACATTTCGAAATAATTCAGCTACAGCTGCCTTCTGTCTAATTCTAGAAAAAACGATTCTTCTATTATGAGTAGTATCAGACTTAGATTTTGTAATTATTGGTTCAACAAATTGCTTTAGTGCTTTTGCCTTAGCTAAGGTTGTGTTTATCCTCTTATGTTCAATTAATGAACAAGCCATATTGGCTAACATTGAGGTTCTATGTCCTTTTTTTCTTCCTAGATGATTAAACTTTTTTCCGTGTCTCATTTTAACTATTTTTTACAATTTATGATCTATTCCTTTTCAAGTTTATACTTTGATAAATCCATTCCAAAATTTAGACCTTTTACCATTACAAGCTCTTCTAATTCAGTTAAAGATTTCTTACCAAAATTTCTAAATTTCATTAAGTCATTCTTATTAAATGAAACTAAATCACCTAGTGTATCAACTTCAGCAGCTTTTAAACAATTTAATGCACGCACTGAAAGATCCATATCAATTAATTTAGTTTTTAATAACTGACGCATATGTAAAGATTCTTCATCATAAGTTTCAGTTTTAGCTATCTCATCCGCTTCAAGAGTTATCCTTTCATCAGAGAATAGCATGAAATGGTGAATTAAAATTCTAGCAGCATCTGTTAATGCATCTTGAGGATTGATAGATCCATCAGTAACAATATCAAAAACTAGCTTTTCATAATCTGTTTTTTGCTCTACCCTGAAATCCTCAACATGATATTTGACATTTTTTATTGGAGTAAATATTGAATCCATAAAAATTGTGCCTAATTGAGCTGATGAATTTTTATTTTCCTCAGATGTTACATATCCTCTACCCTTATCTATAGTAACATCCATTTGGATTTTTACTTTAGGATCTAGATTACAAATAACATGATCTGAATTTAAAATCTGGAATCCAGATATAAATTTTTGGAAATCTCCAGCACTTATCTTGTTCTGTCCAGAAATTGAAATTGAAACCACTTCATTGTCAACTTCATCAATCTGTCTTTTAAAACGTATTTGCTTTAGGTTTAAAATCATTTCTGTTACATCTTCTACTACGCCTGGAATTGTTGTAAATTCATGATCTAATCCTTCAATTCTTACAGAAGTAATAGCAAAACCTTCAAGTGATGAAAGTAATACTCTTCTTAATGCATTACCAACTGTTAATCCATATCCAGGCTCTAATGGTCTGAATTCGAATCTTCCTTGATAATCAGATGATTCTATCAAGATAACTTTATCTGGTTTTTGAAAATTTAATATTGCCATAATTTTTAATATATAATTTGTTATTTAGAATATAATTCTACAATGTATTGTTCATTTATTTTTTCTGGAATCTGAATTCTTTCAGGAATAGAAACATATGTTCCTTGCATAGTCTCATTATTCCATGTAATCCATTCATAAACAGCTGATGAGCTACTTAGAGAGTTTGTAATTGATTCTACAGATTTGGATTTTTCTCTAACTGCAACTATATCTCCAGGCTTTAAGTTATATGAAGGAATATTCACTATACCTCCATTAACTGTAATATGTCTATGAGAAACTAATTGCCTAGCGCCTCTTCTTGAATTTGAAAGCCCCATTCTAAAAACTACATTATCTAGCCTAGACTCACATAATTGTAATAATACTTCACCTGTAATTCCAGTTGATGCTGTAGCTTTTTTAAACATACTCCTAAACTGTCTTTCCAGAATACCGTAAGTATATTTAGCTTTTTGTTTTTCCATTAATTGAATAGCATACTCAGACTTCTTCCCTCTTCTTCTATTATTTCCGTGTTGGCCTGGTGGATAATTTCTTTTTTCAAAAGACTTATCATCCCCGAAAATCGGTTCACCGAATTTTCTTGCTATTTTTGTTTTTGGACCAGTATATCTTGCCATAATTTAT